>CAZIOH010000030.1:0-68345 GCA_964540815.1 uncultured Myxococcales bacterium
CCGAGGTCGAGGTCGGTCTCGGCGCCGTCGTCGGTGACGAAGACCTCGCCGTGCTGCATGGGGTTCATGGTCCCGGGGTCGACGTTCAGGTAGGGATCGAGCTTCTGGATGGTCACTTTCAGCCCCCGGGATTCGAGGAGGCTGGCGATGGACGCCGATGCCAACCCCTTGCCGAGGGACGAGACGACTCCGCCCGTCACGAAGATGAACTTCGTCTGCTTGCTGGCACGCGCTCTCACGTTCATTGCGAACCTCGCGGGGTTGGGGACCACGGTCGCGAAGGCCGGCGCGCCATCCGAGAAAACCGAGAAATACCGCTCTTCGTGTTCAACTCGGGCCGCTATTCTTGGCTGCACCCCCCTCGAAGTCAATGCCCGCTCCGCTGATTCTCATCATCGAAGACGATTCCCACATCGGCGGCCTCGTGTCCGAGGTTCTGCGTGAAGCTGGGTACCGCACGCACCTCCTGCCCGACGCGAACGCCGCGCGCTCGCCCGAGGTCCACGCGCTACGACCCGCGGCGGTGATAAGCGATCTGGTCGTCGAGGGCGTCGGACCACCGGCGGAGGTGGCGAGCCAGCTGGGGCGGATCTTCCCGGGCGTCCCGGTGACGCTGATGACCGGCGTGCCGCCCAACCGACGCCTGCAGCTCGGCGTGCACCACGGGCTCGTGCTCGAGAAGCCGTTCGATCTCGAGGCCCTTCTGGCCGCGGTGGCCTCGATGGTCGGGCAGCCGTCGCCTGGGCCCTGAGCTCAGTCGAGGAAGCGGCGGCGCACCTCGGGCGGGGGAATGGCGCAGGACAGGACGCGGCCGAAGATTCGATGGCGGACGCGCGCGATGCGATCGTAGGCGGCGTCGCGGATGGTGCGCGGGATTGCACGCAGCAGCCAGGCTCCGAGTCGCGTGGGGAGCGGGAGGCGGGCGAGGATCCGCAGCACGGCGTCGGTGCGAAAGTGGACGCGCTCGCGGGAGGTGTTGGGCCATTCCACCAGAGCCACTGCGTCCGGGGCGCTCGAGGAAGCTGGCGAGGAACCCAGGCCCTGGCGGCGGAACACGCCGGCGGCAAACGCCCCGTCGAGGGCGGCAAAGCGAAAGACGGCGGATGAATCCCGCCTGATGACGAGCTGGATCGATCGGTCGCAGAGCCCGCACTGGCCGTCGTACAGGATGACCGGACCGGCCGAGATCGCGCCGGCCACGTCGGGGCCTGGCGGCGGAGACGGCGAGTGGGTCGGGCTGAGCATGGTGGAACCGAGCGGGCGCGCGGGCCGCTCGCCGAGCATGCCACGGGACCGCCGTTCAGGCGATCCTTTGCGGCCGTGTGCGGCGGCCGCGGCCGCGTGTAGACTCGCCGCGATGAACGTGGTTCGTGGACGACTCGGCCTCGAGGCGGCACTCGGCGGCCGGCGGCCGGTTCGCGCCGCGGTGGCGATCGGAAACTTCGACGGCGTGCATCGGGGACACCAGGCCTTGCTGGCGGCCGCCCGCCACGCGGCGGGGCCGGAGGGCGAGGTCATTGCGTTCACGTTCGATCCCCACCCGGCCCGCCTGTTCGCGCCCGCGTTGACCCCGCCCCTCATCGTCTCCCTCCCGCGCCGGATCGAGTTGCTCGGCGCGTCGGGCGCCGACATCGTGGTGGTCGAGCCCTTCACTCCGGCGTTCGCGGCCATGGAGGCCGAGCCGTTCGTTCGCGAGGTGCTCTTCCGCGATCTGTGCGCGACCCACGTGGTGGTGGGATACGACTTCAGCTTCGGCAAGGGCCGGCGCGGGAACACCGAGACGATGGAGAGCCTGGCCCGCGAGCTCGGCATCGGGTCGACCGTGGTGCGTCGGGTCGCCGTGCACGGCATCACCTGTTCGTCCACCCGGATTCGCGAGTTCGTGCTCGAGGGTCAGGTCGAGGGCGCCGAGGTCCTGCTCGGACGGCCCTACGAGCTGTCGGGCGTGGTGGTGCGCGGCGCCGCCCGAGGCCGGGCCATCGGGTACCCGACCGCCAACCTCAGCGTCGACACCGACCTGCGTCCCAAGCCCGGGATCTATGCGGCCCGCGCACGGCTGCTGGCCGACGAAGGTGACACGGCGCCAGCGCCGACGCTCGCGCCGGCGGAGGGGGCAGTGGAGCCCGGGTCGACCCCCGGCGCGCTCGCGCCGGGGACGGGCTGGACCGCGGCGCTCAGCGTCGGCACCAACCCGACCTTCGCCAGCGATGGCTCGGTGACCATCGAGGCTCACCTGCTGGACTTCTCCGGCGATCTCTACGGTCGAAGGCTGCGGCTCGAGCTCGTCCAGCGTCTGCGTGACGAGCGACGCTTCGAATCCGTCGAGGCCCTGGTCGCGCAGATCGGCGCCGACGTGGCCCAGACCCGCACCATCGTCGGCCGATCCACCTGATGCGGCGCACGCGGCCGATCGAATTTCTCGCAAAGTCTATGTTACCGTTCTCGGCACCATGTTCACCGGAGTCATCACCGCCATCGTGACCCCTTTTCGCCGCGGCGCCGTCGACGAGGACGCTCTGCGCAAGCTGGTCGAGGATCAGATCGCCAACGGCATCGACGGCCTGGTGCCGGTCGGGACCACCGGCGAGTCCCCCACCCTCAGCTTCGAGGAGCACCTGCGGGTCATCCAGGTCGTGACCGAGACCGTCGCCAAGCGCATCCCGGTCATCGCGGGGACCGGCTCGAACGCCACGCGCGAGGCCATCGAGCTGTCGGTGGCGGCCAAGAAGCTGGGCGTCGATGGCCTGCTGCAGGTGACGCCGTACTACAACAAGCCGTCGCAGGACGGGATGTATCGGCACTTCAAGGCCATCGTCGACGAGTGTCCGCTGCCGACGCTCGTCTACAACGTGCCCGGGCGCACCGGGTGCGATCTGTTGCCCGAGACGGTGGCCAGGCTGGCCGAGCTCCCGCTGATCGTGGGCATCAAGGAGGCCACCGGCTCGGCCACCCGGGCCTCGCAGATCCTCGCGCGTGTCCCGAGCCGCTTCGTGGTGCTGTCGGGAGACGACGCCACGGCCTTTCCGCTCTTTGCCCTCGGTGGCAGGGGGGTGATCTCGGTGGTCAGCAACGTGGCGCCGGCCCTGATGGCCGAGATGTGGGACGCGGCGGCGGCCGGCGACTGGGCCCGCGCGCGGGCGCTGCACTTCAAGCTCCTGCCGCTCTCGGAGGGCCTGTTCATCGAATCGAACCCGATCCCGGTGAAGGCTGGGCTGGCCATGATGGGGCGCATCGCCGACGAGCTGCGGGCCCCCCTCTATCCGATGACGGGTGCGGGGCGCGAGAAGGTGCGGGCCAACCTGTCCGAAGTCGGACTGTTGTAGCGGTGCGCTCACTGGCAATCCTCGGCGCGGCCGGGAGGATGGGCGCGGCCCTCACGCGGGTGATCGGTGAGACCGAGGGCGCGCGCCTGACGGCGGCGGTCGAGCACGGCGGCAGCGCAGCCCTCGGCAAGGATGCCGGGGTGCTGGCGGGCGTGGCGGCGAACGCCGTGGCCATCGCGGCGGGGTTTCCCGCGGCGGGTGCCGCCGACGTCTGGATCGATTTTTCGGTGGCGACGGCGACGGCGGCCGTGGCCGCGGCGGCGGCCGAGCGTGGCGCCGCGCTGGTGGTCGGCACGACCGGGGTCGGCGCCGACGGCAAGGCGGCGCTGGCGGCTGCGGCCCGGCGCGTGCCGGTGGTGTTCGCCCCCAACATGTCGGTCGGGGTCAACGTGCTCTTGCAGCTGGTGGCGGATGCCGCCCGCCTCCTCGGTCCGGGTTACGATCTCGAGATCGTCGAGACCCACCACCGGCTCAAGCGGGACGCCCCTTCCGGGACGGCGCTGCGGCTGGCCGAGGCGCTGGCCGAGGCCACGGGGCGCGACCTCGGGCGCGACGCGCGCTATGCCCGGCACGGCGACGTCGGCCCGCGCACCGCGAGCGAGATCGGGATCCAGACCCTGCGCGGCGGGGACGTGGTCGGAGATCACACGGTGTTCTTCCTCGGCCTCGGGGAGCGGATCGAGCTCACGCACAAGGCCTCCTCGCGCGAGACCTTCGCGCGCGGGGCGGTGCGCGCCGCACTGTGGACGGCCGGACGCCCGCCCGGCCTCTACGACATGCGCAACGTCCTCGGGCTCGCTTAGCAGCGCCGAGGCTCCCGCCCGCTGCGGCCGGAGTGAATGGGGGGCGCCTCCCCCCCACCCTCTCCCCGCTTCGCGGGGCGAGGGGATGACGAGGGGATGAGTTGAAGGGTGCGGGGCTCGGCTCTCATTGGTGGCATGGCCACCTCGGCCCACCGTGCCGCTCCACACGGCGGGCGGGCGTGCTGGCATGTTATGTTGCGCGCCGGCTGAACTGTCATGGCGCGCACCCTGTCCAAGGTCTCCTCCAAGCGTTCACCCCCGACCACGTCCTCCGCCGCGGACCGTACGGGTGCCGCGATCAAGGCGACCGCCGGCTTCGCGGCGCTGCCCACCGAGGCCCGTCACCCCGGCGTGGGTGATCTCGATACGTGGCCAGCCGAGAACGTGGTCAAGCTCATGCTCGACGAGGAGATCCTCGGCGTCCGGGCGGCCCGGGCACGAGCCAGCGAGATCGGCGAGGCCGCCAAGCTGGTCGCGGCGCGCCTCGCGGCAGGTGGGCGTCTGGTCTACGTCGGCGCCGGCACCTCCGGGCGGCTCGGGGCGCTCGACGCGGTCGAGTGCGTCCCGACCTTCGGCGTGCCTCCGTCCCGGGTGGCGTACGTCACCGCCGGTGGCCCGCAGGCGCTGACCCGGTCGGTCGAGGGCGCCGAGGACAACGCCCGCGACGCCGAGGCGCGCCTGCGCCGCATCGCCGTCGGCCCCACCGACGCGGTCTGCTGCATCGCCGCCTCCGGCACCACCGCCTTCGCGCGCTCGGCGCTGGACTACGCGCGCTTCCGCCGCGCCGCCACCGTGTTCGTGACCTGCGGCGCTCCGCGGGACGTGGCCGGGCTGGCCGACGTGGTCATCGACATTCAGACCGGACCAGAGGTCATCGCCGGCTCGACCCGCCTCAAGGCCGGCACCGCCACCAAGGTGGTCCTGAACGCCATCTCGACCACCGCGTTCGTCCTGCTCGGCAAGACCTACGCCGGGCTGATGGTTGACGTCCGCCCGACCAACGCCAAGCTGTGGGCCCGCGCCATCCGCATCGTGCACGAGCTCACCGGCCTGGCCGACGACGACGCCCGCGGCCTGATCGAGAAGGCCGGTGGCCGCGCCAAGGTCGCCATCGTGATGCACCACCGGCGGGTGGCGGCCGCGCGCGCGCGCGATCTCCTGATCGAGCACAAGGGATCCTTGCGCGCCATCATCGGCGACGTGTCCCCGGCCGGGGTGGCCTTGCCGTGAGCGACCGACCGCCGGGAGGGCCGCCGCCCGGCGACCGGGACCCGCTGGCGCGCCTGCTCGAGCTCCGCGCGCGACCGTCGCGCCTGGTCATCGGCCTGCTGTCGGGGACCAGCGCGGATGGAACCGACGCCGCCCTGTGCGAGATCCAGGGGTCCGGGCTCTCCACCCGGGTCCGCACGCTGAGCTTCGTCACCACGCCCTTCGCGCGCGAGCTGCGTGAGCGCATCCTGACCCTGTCCCGCATGGACGCGCTCGAGCTGTGCGACATGGACATGCTGCTCGGGGCCGCCTTCGGCGAGGCGGCCGCCGCGGCGGTGCACGCCGCCGGGTTGTCGCTGGCGGACGTCCACCTGGTCGGATCGCACGGGCAGACCGCGGTGCATCGCCCCGCCGCCCCGGGACGGCTCGGGGCCACCTTGCAGATCGGCGAGGCGGCGGTGGTGGCGGAGCGCACGGGCCTGCCGGTGGTCTCGGATTTTCGCGTGCGCGACATGGCGGCCGGGGGCCAGGGAGCCCCGCTCGTGCCCCTGGTCGACTTTCTGCTGTGCCGCCAGACCGGGGTACGGCGCGCGCTCCAGAACATCGGTGGAATCGCCAACGTCACGCTGGTCGGCGAGCGGCTGGAGGACACCGTGGCCTTCGACAACGGCCCGGGGAACATGGCGCTCGACGCGGTCGCGCAGGCGGCGTCGGGCGGCCTCGACGCGTACGACGCCCACGGTGCGCGGGCGGCGCGCGGCCGGATCGACGTCGCGCTCTTGCGGGAGCTGCATCTCCATCCGTACCTCGCGCTGCCGCCGCCGAAATCCACCGGACGCGAGCTCTTCGGGCGGGAGTTCGCGCTGCCGCTGGTGGCGCGGTTCGCAGGTCGGCTCGACGATCTGCTGGCGACCCTCACCCGCTTCTCGGCCGAGGCCATCGCCCGCAGCTACCGCGAGCTCCTGCCGGCGCTCCCGGACGAGGTGTACGTGTCGGGGGGCGGGGCGCTGAACCCGACCCTGATGCGCGACCTCGGCGAGGCCCTGGCCCCCATCCCGACCCGGACCACCGCCGCGATCGGGATCGACCCCAAGGCCAAGGAGGCCGTGGCGTTCGCCGTGCTCGCCAACGAGACCTTGTTCGGCCACCCCGGGAACATCCCGGCCGCCACCGGCGCGGCCGGGCCGCGCGTCCTCGGCAAGATCTCGCTTTGACCCGTGGACGCGGCCGCCGGCGGGCTGGCAAAGTCGCCGGGTGAACACCACACGGAGACGGTCGTCGGTCGGTGCAGCGGGCATTGCGGGCGTGCTTCTGGTCGGGGCGGTGGGCGGCGCCTGCGGGCTGTCCGGCTGCGGGTACCTCGCCAACCTGCAGCTCGACACCGCGGCGAAGAGCGCGCTGCACCTCGTCCCCCCGGGGATCGCCTACGAGGGCGCGGACCTGGTTCAATCACCCGCCCACCGCCAGCTGGCGGCCTACTATTGCCCCGAGGTGGTGAGCCTGCCGTTCGGCGCCGCACCGGTGGCTTGCCGGGGCTTCTTCGGGCCGCGCCCCACCCCGCCCGAGATCGCGGTGGCCTTCGCGGTGCGCTTCAAGGTGAGCAACCCCAACCAGATCCCGATCCCGCTCGCCAGCGTCCTCACGGCCGCCACGGTCTTTCCCGCCGCCACCAACCAGAGCCTCGGCGCCGTGTGCACGCAGCTCTGCCCCGAGGGCGACACCACCTGCGTCGGGGGGACCAATCCCGCCGCCTGCGAGGCCTCGACCCACGACGTGCGCTCGCTCAGCGACTTCGGGAGCGCCACCGCCAACCTGATCGTCGCCGACGGCATCGCGCTCGCGCTCGGGCAGAAGCCCACCTTCACGGCCCCGCGGGTCTCCTCGGCCTCCGAGCTCGAGGTGACCGTGCGGTTCTCCTTCGGTCCCGATCAGCTGCTGCAGGTGATGCGGCAGCTCGCGGTCCAGTCGGTGGACGATCTGAAGGCCGGTCGCACGCCGACCTTCAACATTCCCTTTCAGCTGCAGGGGACGGTCTTCTTCGACGGCGGCTCGTTCGGCCGGATCGCGGTGCCCTACGGCCCGGTCTCGGGCCTGTGGGCCCTGCCGGTGGATGGATTGATCCCGCGCTGAGGCAGGCCCCCCGCAAAATGAGCCACCCGGCTGGCCCGGGCACCTCATTTCGCGGCGGGCCCCAATCAGAGCACCGGAGGGGCGTTGGCAGCGGGCTTGGCGGGCGCCGCGGGAGGCGCCGCACCGGCGGCCGGCGCACCGGTGGCTGACGGTGAGGGCGGCAAGGTCGCGAGGTGCGCGCGCATCTGGTGGTAGGCGTCGGCGCCGAGGTTGGTGCCTCCGAGGCCCTGGGCGGTGATGAAGGCGTTGAGGTGGTCGATGCGATCCTGGGTGGCCGGGTGATCGGACAGGTAGGTCATGAGGGCCGGCGTGTTACCCTCGGTGCGCTTGAGGCTCTCGAAGAGCGTCATGAGGGCGTGCGGGTCGTACCCGGCGGCGGAGGCGTAGCGCGCGCCATACTCGTCGGCCTCGGTCTCGTCCGCGCGGGTGTGGTGCAAGAGGACGCCCTTGGTCGCGATCCCGGTGGTGAGCTGGGTGACGAGCCCGGGGTTGCCCCCGACCGCCAGCTTCACCACCGCGTCGAGGCCATAGGCATCCACCATCGACCGGGCGGCGTGGCGACCCACCACGTGCCCGGTCTCGTGGGCCATCACCCCGGCCAGCTCGGCCTCGTTCGCGGCGAGATCGAGCAGGCCCCGGTAGACGTAGAGGTACCCCCCCGGGGTCGCGAAGGCGTTCACGGTGGTCCCATCGATGACGAACACCTGCCAGCTCACGTCTGGCCGATCCTTCTTCCCGAAGGTGATGACCTTGTCGGCGACCCCGCGCACGTAGTTCACCACGATGGGATCGGTCATGTAGACGACCTTCTGGTTCTGCTCGAGGTCGGTCTTGAGCTGCAGCCCGATCTGATTCTCCTGATCGGCGGAGACCAGATTCTCCGCCAGGGTGGTCTCGACCTGCCGGGTCGCCGACGTGGCGCACGACGAGAGCAAGAGGAGCCAACCAAGCCTACGAAACCCGAACCGTGCGCTGTTCTTCATGCGAGGTCACCTGACGAGGCGAGAGGAAGGATTTCAAACCGCCCGAGCTTGGGCATGTGATCGAATTGACTTGCAGACAAATGAAAGCCGAGCCCTACCCTCCTCCTATCCCCTCGCCCCGCGAAGCGGGAGAGGGTCAGGGAGAGGGGCCCCATTCCATTCCGGGGCGCGCCGCGAGGAACTGGTATTCGACTGCCCTCTCCCTGGCCCTCTCCCACAGGCGAGAGAGGGAATGGAAGGACTTCAAGTCGCCCTCGCCGAGGCGCTCGGCTTGATGACCCGCCTACATACAGGGCGGCGTCTTGACGGACTTCGCCATGGTCCAGGTCCAGGTCGAAGTGCAGCTCCCGGCCGCGGGAGTCATCGTGCATGCGGCCGCGAACATGGACTGCATCTCGGTGACGCTGATGGTGAACTGGTTGTCTGCCGTGAGCACGAGCTGAGACACGTCCGTTTGATGCCACATGCACGCGGCATTCGCGGAATCCGTCGGATCGCCGACCCGGTTGAGCGTTCCAACGTTGCTGGCAACGGTCCCAGCTCCGAGCGAGCCCGATGTTCCCAGGGTGATGATCTTCGTCGTGGAGTCGTAGTTGAACGGGAGCACCAGCGGATCCCCGGGGGTGGCGGCATCCAGAATCGATCCCTTCATGCAGCCGTCGCTCACGCTGCTGGGATCGACCGCGATGACCTCGAAGCAGCTGTCGCCTCCGGTCAACCCGTAAAGCGCGGGGCCTTCAGCCGCGGAATCCGTGGTGGCCACTTCGGTGGTGGCTCCGTCCTTCCCGGACGTGCAGGCGGCGTCGCCGCCGTCGGCACAGCCGCTCGAATCGCTGCTGCACCCAGCGGCGAACACGGTCCCTCCCAGGAACACCAAACCAAGGACTAGTCTCTGTCGCTTCATTTTCGATTCTCCCTCGAGCATAAGTAAGAAGGTTCCAGCGTCTGTCAGAACTGTCCGCGACCCTTTCGCGGTTGAACGGCAGGGCCGGTGGACGGGGCCACGGCGGGAGCGGGTTTGGCGGCCTCGGCGGCGACCGCGGGCTTGGTGGCGGACTTGGGCTTCTTGGCGGCGTGCTCTTCCTTCTTGGCGGGCTCGGCGGGAGCCGCGGCGGCCGCGGCGGCCGCGGCGGCGTCGGCGGCGGCCTTGGCCTGCAGGGCCGCCAGCTGCTGCTGGAGCGTCGCTGCCTGCGCCTTGGCGGCGTCGAGCTGGGTCTTCAAGCCGTCGCGCTCCGCGGTCACCGTCTGGAGCTGGGCCTTGGTCGAGTCGAGCTCGGCCTTCGACTGATCACATCCAGCCAGAAACAGACCTGCCAGTGCCAATCCCAGTCCCGCAACGGTGACGATTCGTTTCGAACCCTGCATGAGCTTCTCCTTTGGTGATGGAAAGTGCTGCCCGATGAATAACGCAGAACCAACGGGTGCGCGCGCCCAATCGTCGCTGGATCCGGACTGCGGCACCTTTGTGTCATGGATGGTGGGGGGTGCACAGTCTGCACGGGCTGGATGTCGGCCAGTCTCGAAGGGACGCCCGCCCCCGGGGAAATATTTCATCGCCTGGACGCCGCTGGACAGACCAGCGCCCGCCGCCCGGTCGCCATTCGGCCGAGCCCTGGGAAACACGAAAGATTTGCGGTGGTCCCGGGCTGGGGCCGAGCGCCCCGGCTCAATCTGGCGCGCCTTCTCGACGATACCCGTCCGTGTCCATGGACCACCATCGTGTTTCCAGCGCCCCCGGGGGCTCGCGGCTGATCACCGTCGTCACCTTGGCGCTTGCCCTCCTCTGCCTCCGCTGCAACGGCGACACCACAGAGGTCGTGTGTTCGAGCACGCCGCTCGGAACCAGCGATGTGGCCCTGAAGGTCGAGAGCTTCATCTACACCTGGGGCTCCCTGGTGCAGGCCGCGCGCGACATCGATCACGACATGCTGAACCGGTGTCGCGCCCTGGCCGGTGATCTCGGGATTCCGGCAACCCAGCTCGCGCCGGCGGCCACCGCCGATCTCACGGCCCCGGGGGTCGAAACACAGGCTGCCTGCGCCGCCGTCAAGCGGGAGATCGACCGGATCGTCAAGGCCGATCTCCTCGCCAATGCCCACCTGGCGGTGATCGCCACCTCCGTCAAGTGCGCCGTCGACGTCGACGCCCGCCTGGCCTGCGAGCAGGGGTGCGACGCCGCCGTGGCCTCCGTCGTTCACCCGGCCTGCGCGCCCGGCAAGACCTTCGGCGACTGCGGCGCCACCTGCACAGGCACCTGCGCCGGCAGCTGTACGGGCGGATGCGCGGGCACCTGCGCCGGCACCTGCACGGGCGCCTGCACGGGGAACTGCAACGGCACCTGCGACGGCACCTGCACCGCCAAGAACCCCGACGGCACCTGCTACGGCGGGTGCACCGGCACCTGCACGGGCGTTTGCGATGGACACTGTACGGGGACCTGCGCCGGGGGCACCTGCGACGGCACCTGCACCACCAGCTGCGCGGGCACCTGCGAAGGCTCCTGCCCGGCCTGGCAGCCCGGGCCGATGTGCTCCGAGGCCGAGACCCTGACCACCTCCCCCGAGTGCCGGATCAACTGCGACGCGCGCACCCGCTTCACCGCCCTGTGCGCCGACCCGTCGGTCGCGATCGCCTACGGGACCGCGGCCACCCGGCTGCAGAGAGCCGACCTCGATCGCCTGGTGGTCGCGCTGAGAACCAGCTATGCGCCGCTCGCCAGGCTCGGCTTCCGCGCCAGCACCCTGGTCGGCGGCGCAGCGGCCGAATACGCCATCGCGCTGCAGGGGCAGGTGGACACCGCGCGCCAGGTGGGCCACACGGCCCTGGCCTGCGTGACCGAGGCCATCAACGGGGCCAGCGACGCCGTGATGCGGGTGAACGTGAGCGCCAACGCCGCCACCTCGATCACAGCCAGCCTCGGCGCGGCGGGCGGCCTCCTGCCGCCCTGACCTCCGCGGGCCAGGCCAAGTGACGAGAGTCAAGCCACGAGAGTCAGGTGACGAGACCGAACAGCGGTAGCTCGTCCACGTGGCGCAATCCGGGTCTCCCCACGAGCACGGCGGCGATGGCGTTCACCACCGTACCCACGGTTCCGCGATCCCCGTGGGTCCCACCCTGGAGCAGGACATCGAGCGGCGGGTCGGAATCGAGGACGATGCGATCGTGGGGCTCCGGAGCCCCGACCGACATCTCGAGGTCGAGCCGCACGAGCTCGCGGCCCTCGCCCATCCCCACCGCGCTCTGGCGCAGCCCCGCCACCCGGCCCGGCGCGATGCCGGCGCGCGGGCTCTCGGCGCTGGTCACGACGGGTGCGATGGTCGAGCGCAGCTCCTCGAGCCGCAGCCCGAGGCCGCGCGCGAGGAGCTGGCACGACTCCGGCAGACCGCGGTGGCCGAGGCGCCGCGCGGCCACGCCCGCCTCGAACTCGGCGACGGTCAGATCGGCCCCCACCTTGGCGCGCAGCGGACCGCGCCGCTTGGCCGCGTCCACCACCCGCTCGACCCGCGCGGCCCGCACGGCCACGCAGCCGCCGGCCAGCGCCAGTGGCAGGCGATCCATCACGAACCCCGGGTTCACCCCGGTGCCGAGGACCACGATGCCGCCCCCCCGCGCCAGCGCATCGATCCGCCGCGCCTCCTCGGGGGTGGCGAGCTCGGCGAAGGCCAGATCCTCGCAGCTCGACACCACGTGCAGGTGCCGCTCGGCGGCGCGCGCGACGATGGGAACCATCTCGGCGGTCCCCGAGGTCGTCAGCACCAGCGCCACGTCGCTCGGCACCGCGAAGGCCTCGTCCACCTCGCGCACCACCACCACGCCGACCGGCCCGAGCCCCGCGGCCACGCCCGCGTCCTGTCCCGCGAAGGCCGGATCCGCCACCGCGACGACGCGGACGCTGCGCTTGGCCACCAGCGCCTTCAGGACCTCGCGTCCAATCGCCCCCAGTCCGACCAACGTCACACGCGTCATGCGGCCTCTCCTCGTGCTTGGCCGTCCGCGCACGGGGTCAGGGATCGGCACGAGGACCCTGGCCACCCCGCGGGCGCCGGCGAATTTCGGCGATGTCTACTTTGCGAACTCGCCCAGATCCTCGCCGATCTCCTCCAGAAGGGAAGAAAGTGCTCCGGGAGGCAGCGAATCGAGTCGCCGGCGGAACCCCTCGAGCTCGTCCCGCAGGCGCGCGGCGCGCCGGCGAATGTTGGCGAGGGTCGTGTGCATCAGGATGAGCTGGGTGCTCTGGCCCTGGCCCGTCGCGCCGAGGGCAGAGTCGGTGCCCGCGCCCGCGCCACCGCCACTTTGCGGGGCGAGCCGGGTCCGCAGGTCATTGATCTCGCGCTCGAGGCCGGCTTGCCTCTCCTCGGACTCGCGGCGCAGCCGTGACAGCTCGAGGCGGGTCTCGATGAGCTGCGCGTCCTTGGAGGCGATCGCGCGCTCGAAGTCGGTCCGCTCGCCGGGTGCCGGCGGCGTCGAGGTGGTGGTCGCCGTCGTCCCCGTCGACGTGGCCAGCGACGCCGACACGGAGCGCGCCACCTGATCCCGGGCGCGGGTCAGGGTGTCCTCGATCGCCGTCAGCATGCGCAGCTCCTGGCGCAGCTGCTCCTCCACGTCCTCGATGGCGGCCTGAATCTCCGCCGCGTCCGGCAGCCCGTGCGTGCCGTTCTGGACCCGCGCGCCGACACCGGATTCCAGTGGCGATTCCAGCTCGGGCACCGCGGGAGGGCCCTCGGCGGTCACGGTCCGGCGCGCCTCGGCCGCAGCCTCGGCCTGCCGCTCGGCGGCCGCCAGCCGCTCGTCGAGGCCGACCGCCCGCTGCTCCGCCGCCAGGGCCCGCTGCTCCATCGCCCCGAGCCGCCGCTCGGCCTCCTCACCGGCTCCCGGGCCCGCGGGCCCGACCCGGCCGGGGCCGGCCCCGGCCGCCGCGGCCAGGCTCTTCTCTCGCTCGAGCCGCAGCAGCTTGCCTTCGAGCTCGGCCAGGCGACCCCGTCGGGTCCGGTCGGCCTCCTCCAGCGCCTTGGCGTTCCGCCGCAACGTCGACGCTTCCTTGTCGGCCGCCGCCGCTCGCGCCTCCGCGGCGCGCAGGGAATCCTCGAGCTCGACCACCAGGGCAGCCTGCTCGTCGACCGACGCGCGCAGGCGGCTGACCTCGCTGGCGTGCGCGGCTGCCGCCCGGTGGAGCTCCGCGATCGCGCGGTCCCGGCCCGCGCGCGCCACCTGAATATCCTCGGTGACGGGACGCTGCACGCTGGCCTCTTCCACGGCGTGTCGGTGCTTCTCCTCGAGCTCGGCCACCCGCCACACCAGATCCTGCTTGTCACCCTCGAGCCGAGCGATCCGCGCGTCCCGCTCGCTCACCAGGGCCGCGCGCTGCGAGAGCCCGCGAATCTGCTCCTCGGCCCCCTGCAGGCGCCGACCGAGCTCGACGGCCTCGGCGCGCTCGTGGGCGACCGCCCGCTCGGCGACCCGCACGCGCTCCTCGGCGTCCGCGAGGGCCACCGCCATCGACGCTCCGGGCTCGACGCCTCCTTGGCCGGAGCCGCGGGTCACCTGCTCGCGCTCGCGCTCCGCCGAGCTGGCCCGCCGGACGGCCTCGGCGAGGTTCACCCGCAGCTGGGCGAGCTCCTCGCGAACGGCCGCGAGCTGCTCGGCGCCGGTGGCGTCGCCGCCCGGGGCCGTGGCGACGGACGCCCGCAGGCCCGTCGCGATCTGGTGCGCGACCGCCGCCATCTGCTCAGCGGTCTTGCGCGTGAGGGACAGCACCGCCTCGTCCGCCTCGAGGAGCGCCCGCCGCAGCCGGGTCATCTCGCCGTCGGTCGCGACCCGGTCCTCGGTGGCCCGCCGCAAGCGCGCCCGCAGCTCGTCCATCTCGTCGCCCTGCACGCGCGCCACCCGCATGGCCGACTCCGCCTGCACGAGCGCCTCGTCCAGCTTGCGGCGCAGCTCGGCGACCCGGTTCTCGAGCTCCTCCACCCGCGCCCGACCCCGGTGCTCGCTCTCCTCGAGCCGGCGCTCGGCCAGCTCCGCGCGGGTGGCGGCGGCCACCGCGTCGAGCCCACCCGTGAGGACCGCCGCCACCGGAGTCGCCGCCGGTCCGGCGGGCTTGCTCGCCCCCGCGAGGGTGGTCCGGTCGGTGAGGGCCCGCAGGTTGGTCTCGGCGGTCTCGAGCTCGACCGTCAGCTGCGAGACCTTGGCGAGGAGCCGCGCGATCTCGGCGTTCTGGTTGGCGAGGCGGGTGCGCGCCTCCTCGGCCGCCTGCTCCCCGGCCTGCAGCCGGCGCGCGACCTCATCGGGGATCGCGGGGCGCCCCCCGGCGCCGGGCGCCGCGTGCAGCAGGCGCTCGATCGGCTCGAACGGCACCTGGACGAGGGCGTACCCGAGCGCCGCCGGCGCGGTCTTGCCGGCGATGGCGACGTAGTGGGTGGGGGGCTCGGCCTTGCCGTCGAGCAAGGTCGCGTCCACCCGCAGCGCGTCCGCCGCGCTGTCGAACTCCACGAGCCCGAAGCCGAGGAAGGGGGTACGCCCGAGCATCCGGACCACCGGGAACTGCCCTTCGAGGGCATCGACGAGCTCGTAGTAGCCGATCCCCTCGGCGGGGGCTGGCGTCCGGCGCTCGGCGGCGACCACGCTGATCATGATGTGGCCGCCCGCCGACAGGATCCGCCGCAGCACCAGCAGGAGGTTGCGGTTTCCGACCAGCGACCGACCGTCCGGGACGATGATGAAGTCGAAGAGCTCGTCGAGGACCCCCATCTGCCGCAGATCCGTCGCCGGCCGGTAGTCCACCTTCGGGTGCGAGAACCGGGTCCGGGCGCGCTCGATCTGTGCGAGATCGCTGTCGATGACCACCACCCGGTCCGCGCCCTGGGTCGCGAGGTACCTGGCGGAATCGCCGTCGTCGCAGCCGATTTCCAGCACCCGGCGCCCGGTCCACAGGGGAGCGGTGTAGGCATAAAGGGGAAGCCGCAGGTTCAGGAGGTCGGTCGCGCTGCGCTCTGCCATGGGGGTCGGGGCGCACTATAACGCCAAGCCGGCGGAATGGCGCGGCAAGAACGGGCAAGAACGGTTGTCGCGCATCCGTGGCATACTCGAGCCCGGGAACCACGAGCGTGGCCAAGCAGAAACCCAAGACGCCCTCCAGAATTCCGGCCACCGTCAAGCCAGGCGTCGGCGCGGGCGGCAGCGGCGCGGGTGGCGGTGTCGGGAGGGGCGCCGTCCAGCGACGGCGGTCTTCCACGGCGCGCACCGCGGGCCCCCCTCCGGTCGGGGATGTGGCCTTGGTCCTTGCCCGGGATGGACGCGGCACCCATATTCTCCGTCGGCGGGGGAACGGTGGGGCCGTCGAGCAGGGCATCTTGCAGCCCTTGACCGAGGGCAAGCCCATCGACGGAGAGGTCGTGAGCTTGCAGCAGAGGCCCGAGTTTCCGCTGCTGTTCGACGTGAAGACCGAATGGACGCCGCCCGAGGGCCGTCCCACATCCGATGGACCCGCGCAGGTGGCCACCGAGGCTTATCGCCGGGGCTGGGACGCGGTCTGGGGCGATTCCGAGCCCGACCGAACCCTCAACTAGTACCGGCCCAATCCGAGGAGCGCAGAGGCGCGCCGACCTGCGCCAAAATTGCGTCCGGAAAGCGCTGGAAAAATGCTCGAAAAACGGGACAAACGCGCCAAGCAGCACTATGTTGCGGGCGTGTTTCAGGATTCAAGCTTGGTTGTAATTCCTCCGAAACCGGATACTCCCATGCCCGACCATCTCGAAGCCCCCCTGACCCACCGGATTCGCATGCAAAACATCTTGGCCTGGATTCGAACCGCGAAGGAGAACCTGCCCGCCATCAGCCGGGGCGCCGTCTCAACCGACCGCGTCGTCGCCATGTCGGCGCTCCTCGATCGCCTGCACGTCGAGGCGGTCCGCCGTCAGCGGGCGATGGAGTCGGACGCCGCCAACGCCTCTTCCACGGGTGCCGGCAAGCAGGACCCGCGCCGGCGCGCCGCCTGAGTCAGACCCAGGCCTGGGGGTGGATGCCGCAGCCGCGCGCGCCGACGCGGCGATCTGCTGGACGACATTTTCGCACCACGTGGCGTCGTTGCTATGGTTGGCTAACCCCGTGAACCGCCCCCCTGCCCTTCGCGCCGTCCGAAAAGCCGAACCACTCTCGCCGTCGACCACCGGCTGGCGGTCGCCACCGCCGCCGCCGCCGACAATGGCCTCTGCCTCGCTCATCCTGGCGGCCGCGCTCCTCGGCCTCGGGGCTGCGTGCACGGGCGCGGCCGGCCCCCCCTCGGTTCGTTCGGAGATCCCCTCGGAAAAGGGGGAGGAGCCCGGGCGCCGCCCGCCACCCACCGCCCCGACCGCCACCGCCCCTGCCGGCGCCGGCGCCGGGGAAAAGAGCGCCGAGCGCCCGGGCGCCTCGACCCCCGGCGCGACCGAGAGCGCCCGACCGCCGGTGGAAGCCGGGCGCGTGCTGCTGGTCGAGGGCGGCGAGGAGCACTGGATCGATGCTCAGAAGGCCGCCGCGGACGGCTACACCATCGTGGATCTCGGCGACGACTTCACGCCCTACATCTTCGCGGAGCAGCACGACGCCGAAGGGCAGCCCATGCCGAACCGCTACCGGCGGGTGTTCATCGGGCTCGCCAACGATCGGCTGGACAGCGACGGCGAGCCGCTCGAGCCGGGCGAGAAGAACTACCTCGAGCTCTACGGGATCTTCCCGTCGCTCTCGGTGCTGCGCGCCCGCTTCCTCACCGACGAGACCCGCAGCTGCCTCGATCCCGCGGGGCAGCCCGCCCTCGAGGCGGTGGAGACCATCTCGTACGTCTCGCCCGAGGCCATGCGCAAGGAGGAGCGTCGCCTCGCGCGGGTGCGCAAGGAGCTGGAGGACGCCCGCCACAAGGCCCACGTGAAGACCCTGGAGGCCCTGGTCAAGCTGCACCCGGAGAACGACGCCAAGGTCAAGCTCCTCGCCCACCGGGCCGCCGAGAAGGAGGCCATGGCCGAGGTGGAGAAGCGCCTGAACTGCGAGCAGCTGCTCGGCGGCAAGGGCCGCCCCAAGCACCAGACCGGGGTCTACGACGATGCCATGCGGCTGGCGGTCCGGCGATTCCAGCAAAAGCACATGATCTACGAGGCGAACTACCTGCGTCGCAAGACCATGGACGCCCTGGCCCGCCCCACCTTGCAAAACGACCATGACAGTCTGGTGCGGGTCCTGCGCGAGCGGGTGGTGGCCGCCGCCAGCGTGGTGGAGGACGGCTCGACCGACACCCGGAGCGGGCCGCCCACCTTCGTGTCGGCGAGCGGCAAGCGGATCCCGATGCGCAACCTGGCCGAGGAGTATACCAAGGAGGCGGTCAGCGCCCTCGGCCTCGACACCCCGGACAAGGCGCTCGCCTTCTTCAAGCGGCATCCCGACGCCGAGCTCCAGCACCTGCGCGCGGCGGTCAAGCTCCCTCCCCGCCCCGAGTACTACGGGCCAAACATGGATCTGTCGCTGGTGGTGGACCGGGGCGACGTCTGGTACGACCCGCCGTTCGACGAGAGCGATCACTGGAAGGTGCAGCCGCGCAAGCACTTCCCCTCCTTGACCTTGCTCCTCAAGTACCGCGGGCAGCAGATCCCGCTTGCACGCTGGAGGACGACCATCGGGGGCTGGCGCGCGGAGCAGGCCTCGAATGGCTACGAGTACTACCGCTACAAGGGCTCGGACATCGGGCCGCGCGTGATCCGGCACGTGGTCTCTGGCCCGGTGTGGATCGCGCCCCCTTCGACCCCGATCCGCTCGCTGGTGAAGGGCAAGATCATCAACAAGCGCTGGGAGCAGGTGGTGAACTACGACGAGCTCGGGCCGGGATACCTCTCGGCGTACGGCGTGGTGGCCGGATACTTCGTGATCCCGGGGCAAAACGGGCGCCCCGACTTCGACAACGGGATCCGCGCCCACGGGTCCTCGGACTACCTGTCGATCTACAGCGCCAACGGCTACTCGCACGGGTGCCATCGCTTGCCCAATCACCTGGCCATCCGGATGTACGACTTCGTGCTGCAGCACCGCAACGTGCGGCTCGAGGGCGATTCCCCCATGAGCTTCTGGCGGCAGTTCCTGTGGAAGGAGAGCGTCTACGAGATGCGCATCCCCTCGCGCGGCTACGTCTTCACCCTGGATCCCCCGCTGCCGGTCAACGTGCTCGAGGGGGAGATCAAGGGCACCGCCAAGAAGCCCATCATCGGCTATGTCCCCAAGCCGGGCGTGAAGTACCCCGGACCGCCGCCGCCCGCCCCGGATTCGCCCGAGGCGCGCGGGGGCGGCGTGGGGCCGGCGAGCACCAACGCCGGGGAGGAGAGCCCATGAGCAAGCTGCCAGATGTGCCGGACGCTCCCGACGCACCCGATCGGCTGTGGGCGCGCATGCGTCGGCGATTGCCCGGCAGGAAGCTCGCCGTCGGGGCGGGCGGGCTCGGCCTGCTCGGGCTCGTCTGGCTGGCGGGGGCGCGCGCGGAGGCGCCGCGGGCGGCTGGCCCGACGCCCACCCCGGCGGCGACCACCCCGGGGGGCGAGACCACCGGCGCGGTCCCGGCGGCGGGCGCGGTGGGTGGCGCGTCCGGCTCGACCGGGAGCGCGACCTCGAGCAAGGTGCGGGTGGTGTTCAAGACCGTGCCCCCGACCCAGGCCACCGTGAACTGGGGCAAGAAGCGCCTCGGCATCGTCAAGCCCAAGGCCCCCCTCGTGATCGAGCGCCCGCGCGACAGCGGGCCCCTCGACGTGGTCGTCCACGCCGAGGGCTGCTTGCCGGTGCACTCGCGGGTCTACACCTTCACCGACAGCGTGCTCGCCGTGAAGGTCACCCCCCTCGACAAGAAGAACACCATCTTCGGATACAAGGAGGCCCCGCCCCCCGACGAGGACGGCGGCCCCCCCCCCGCCGGCGACGCCGGCATGCCCTGAGAAGGTCCTCGGGCACCCTCGAGACCCGTGGACGTCAACGTCCACGTCCACGGTCACGGATTTGGCCGCCTACACCTCGCAGTCGACGACGACCGTGGTTCCGGCCGCGGCGTAGGGAACGAGGTTGCCGGCGATGGGCTTGCCGTCGACGGTGAGCTTGGCCTCGCCGCCACCTCCCCCGTTCTTGACCCGGATCTGGTACTCGGCGCCGCGGCACCTGCGGGTGACGGTGAATGCCGCAATCTCCTTGCCGATGCAGGGCTGCACCCGAAGGCCCTCGTAATCGGGGCGGACGCCGAGCATGTAGTGGGCGATGGCCACGTAGTTCCAGGCCGCCGTGCCGGTCAGCCACGAGTTCTTGGCCTCGCCGTGCCGCGGAGCGTCCTTGCCGGCGATCATCTGGGCGTAGACGTAGGGCTCGAGACGGTGAATCTCGCTCACCTCCTCGAGGTATGCGGGGGTGATCTTCTTGTAGTACTCGAAGGCCCGATCGCCCCGGCCGAGCACGGTCTCGGCGATCATGATCCACGGGTTGTTGTGGCAGAAGATCCCGGCGTTCTCCTTGTACCCGGGCGGGTACGAGCTGATCTCCCCGAGCTCGACGTGGTAGGTGCTGTACGGCGGGTTGTTGAGCACGATCCCGTACCGGGTGTCGAGCCGCTCCTTGACCGAGTCGAGGGCCTTCCTGGCCTCGCCGGTCTTGGCGCCGATCCCGGCCATCACGCAGAAGCCCTGCGGCTCGATGAAGATCTGCGCCTCCTTGTTCTCCTTGCTGCCCACCTTGTTCCCGAAGAAGTCGTAGGCGCGCAGGAACCACTGCCCGTCCCACCCGTGCTTGAGGACCACCTCGGTCATCTTGCTGGCCTCGGCGGCGGCGCGCGCGGCCTCGGGCGCCTCGCCCACCTTGGCCGCGAGGTAGGCGTAGTCCGGCGCCACGCCGACGAACATCCCGGCGATGAACACCGACTCGGCGGTGCGCCCGGTCCGGTTCCCGGTGGTCTGGAAGGACTCGTCGGGCGTCTCCGAGAAGCAGTTGAGGTTGAGGCAATCGTTCCAGTCGGCGCGCCCGATGAGGGGCAGGCCGTGGGGCCCGAGATTGTTCAAGACATGGTTGAAGGATCGCTTCAGATGTTCGTACAGCGACGCGCTGTTCTTCGGGTCGTTGTCGAAGGGCACCTGCTCCTTCAGGATGGCGAAGTCGCCGGTCTCCCGGATGTAGGCCGCCACCCCGAAGATCAGCCACAGCGGATCGTCGTTGAACCCGCTGCCGACGTCGTTGTTGCCGCGCTTGGTGAGCGGCTGGTACTGGTGGTAGGCGCTGCCGTCCGGGAACTGGGTCGACGCGATGTCGATGATGCGCTCGCGGGCCCGCTCGGGCAGCAGGTGCACGAACCCGAGGAGGTCCTGGTTCGAGTCGCGGAACCCCATGCCGCGGCCGATCCCGGTCTCGAAGTACGAGGCGCTGCGCGACATGTTGAAGGTGACCATGCACTGATAGGGGTTCCAGATGTTGACCATGCGGTCGAGCTTCGGGTCCCCCGAGGTGACGTGGTAGTAGCCGAGCAGCTTGGTCCAGTGGTCGGCGAGCGCCTGCAGCGCGGCATCGACCTGGGCGTCGGTCGCGAAGGCACGGATCTGCTGATGGGCCGGCTTCTTGTTGATGACGCCGGGCTTCTCCCACTTCTCGTCGCGCGGGACCTCGACATAGCCGAGCTGGAAGACGAACACCTTCTCCTCGCCTGGGGCCAGCGTCACGGCGAGGCCGTGCGACCCGACCGGAGCCCAGCCGCTCGCCACCGAGTTGCCCGACTCGCCCCGGGCGACCACCTGCGGCTCGCCCATCCCGTTGTAGAGGCCCATGAAGGTCTCGCGATCGGTGTCGAAGCCGGCCACCGGGGCGTTGACGTGATAGAACGCGTAGTGGTCGCGCCGCTCGCGGTACTCGGTCTTGTGGTAGATGGTGTTGCCGGTGCTGGTCTGCTCGATCTCGACCTCGCCCGTGCTGTAGTTCCGCTGGTAGTTGGTCATGTCGTCGTAGGCGTTCCACAGGCAGAACTCGAGGTACGAGTAGAGCTGGACGCTGCGCGGCGCGCCGCTCTCGTTCTTGAGCTTCACCCGGTGCACCTCGGCGTTGTGCCCGAGCGGGACCAGGAACGTGACCTCGGCCGAGAGGCCCTGGCGCTGGCCCTTGATCTTGGTGTAGCCGAGCCCGTGACGGCACTCGTAGGCGTCGAGCTCGGTCTTGACCGGCATGTACGAGGGCGACCAGAAGCTGCCGTCCGCCTCGCGCAGGTAGAAGTACCGCCCGCCGACGTCGGTCGGGGCATTGTTGTAGCGGTAGCGCAGGAGGCGCCGCAGCCGCGCGTCCCGGTAGAAGCAGTACCCGCCCGCCTGGTGGGAGATGAGGCCGAAGAACTTCTCCGACCCGAGGTAGTTGATCCAGGGATACGGGGTCTTGG
Source organism: uncultured Myxococcales bacterium (assembly GCA_964540815.1). Lineage (GTDB taxonomy): Bacteria > Myxococcota_A > Polyangia > Fen-1088 > Fen-1088 > CAZIOH01. The sequence continues at coordinate 21,845 of CAZIOH010000030.1, forward strand.
GAGTGGTGATCACATACTCGCGCTTCTCATCGTCGAAAAAGCCAAATTGCATCTCTTCAATCCTCCCAAAGGGTGTCGGAGTCGGGCGGGAAAACGGCCGCGGATGTTACTCCAAGCCGCCGCGGATCGTCGCGGTTTTCCCCGGCCGGATCCGAAAACTTGGCGTAGACTGCCGAGGAATCGCCCGGGCCGGTCCCTCGGCTCGGCCCCGGGGCATTCGCAGCAAGTTCGAAGCCGAGCTCGAAGCAATATCGACGTGACAGATTGCGCTGGCCTTGCGGTCTCCCCCGAGCCCCGAGCCAGCCAGGAGGAGGTTCGCCCGTGAGTACCCGCATCACCCCCGGCAATTCCTTGACCATGGCCGCCGCCGTGCTCCTCGGCGCGAGCGTCGCCACCGGCCTTGGCGCCGACCTCGGCTGTGCGAAGGTTCAGACCAGCGACGGAACCACGGGGACGGGCGGGACCGGGTTCGGCTCCGGAGGCGGTGGGACGGGCGGGAAGCTGATCAGCGGCATCGGGTCCACCCCTGTCTCGCTGTGCTCCGGACCGTGCACCGACTTCCCGGCCACCCCGATCGTGGACATGGGCATCTCGGGCGATCCGTCCGGCTCGTTCTCTGGCTCACCTCCGGCGCCCGGCAACGATCCTTGCATCACCGAGCCGGAGCTCGGCACGCTGTTCCCGAACAACTGGCTGCGGCCCCGGGTCAAGTTCACCAACAGCGGCAACAAGCTGGCCCAGATTCGCATGCACGCCGCCAACCAGGCCAGCGATCTGGTCGTCTACACCAAGAGCGACACCTGGGTGATGCCGCCCGAGATCTGGGGCAACCTGCGCTCGCACCAGACCACCGATGAGGTGCAGATCACGGTCTGGCTGCAGGGGGGAGGCGCGGCCGCCTCCAGCTTCCGCACCGCCCCCGTCGGAGCGGGAGGCAGCCTGGTGTTCTGGGCCGCGAACCCCATGGCCGCCGACAAGAACCTGGACTCCGACTGTCAGAAGGATGCCACCGGCCAGCCGATGCAGTCCTGCTACGACATGGACTCGCAGCTGCGCGGTTTCAAGGTCGGGGACGAGACCACCATCCCGGTGCTCACCATCGGGCAGATCGCCCAGACCAGCAAGGACAACAACAACAACACGTCGCACGTGCGTTGCATCGGGTGTCACGTCGGAACGCCCGACGGCGACTTCGTGGCCTTCAACGATGCCTGGCCGTGGCGGGGGGTGATGGCCGGGGTCACCCCGACCAACGTGGGCACGAGCCCGGCCTACCTGTCCCAGGGGGGCCTCGAGGATCTCTGGCAACCGGCCCTTGGCGTGATCACCTTCACCAAGAACCACTGGTCGGACACCGATCGGGTGGCCATCACCTCGTACAGCCTCAGCAGCCCGAACCAGGGGGACTGGTACAACGCCCCGAAGTCGCCGCGCCCCAACCTGGCCTGGTTCGATCTCGCCTCGGCGCCGGTCCCGCTCGTGAACGGGAACTTCAACGGCAACATGGCCAATCCGAGCCAGATCTTTCCCGTGATCGGCACCAACATGGGGTTCATCGCCCGCACCGGCGACCCGCGCGGTGGGACGACGCCCAACTGGAGCAACACCGCCGCGATGGACGTGATCGTGTACACGTCCACGGACGCGGCGCTCGACGGGCGGCTCGACAACCAGCCGGCGCCGAATCCCAACCCCAACAACGAGACCCACAACATGGGTCACGCCGACCTGTGGATGGTCCCCTACAACAACAAGGCCGGCGGGGCCGCCACCCCGCTCAAGGGAGCGGACACGACGGACTACGAGGAGTACTTCCCGACGTTCTCGCCCGACGACCGCTTCGTGGCCTTCAACCGGGTTCCGGCCTCGCAGCCCATGTACGCCAACCCGAGCTCCGAGATCGCGGTCATCTCCTCGACCGGCGGCACGGCGACGGTGCTGCGCGCCAACAAGCCCCCGGCTTGCACGGGAAAGACCAGCCCCGGGGTCAACAACCACTGGGCCAAGTGGTCGCCCGACGTGAAGGGCGGCCCGGACGGCACCTACTACTGGCTGGTCTTCTCGTCGAACCGTGCCGATATCCCGCCCGTCACCTCGAAGTACGGCAGCAAGCGCTCGATCAACATCAGCCAGCTCTACGTGGCGCCCATCGTGGTGGGCGAGCTCGGGATCACCTCGTACCCGGCCATCTACCTGTGGAACCAGCCGAACACCACCGTCAACACCACGCCGGCCTGGCAATCGTTCCAGCTTCCGCCTGTCCAGTGAGGGCCCCGGCCCTCGGCCCGGCCGGTGTCACCAGCGGTGGGGACCCGAGGCCTGTGTCATTTCTGGGTTGCGCTGGCGCCACCCACGCCGTATAAACCCCACCCTTCGAGGAACCCATGGCTCAAAAAGGCATTCATCCAGTCTACAAGGCGTCCGTCATTTCCTGTGCATGCGGGAACCGCGTGGAGACCTTCAGCACCCGCGGGGACTTCATGGTGGACATCTGTTCGAACTGTCACCCCTTCTACACCGGCAAGCAGAAGTTCGTCGACGCGGCCGGACGAATCGAGCGCTTCCAGAAGAAGTACGCCAAGTCCGCCGCCGGCAAGGCCGCCGCGGCGGACAAGGCGGCCGCCGATGCGGCGGCCACCGCCGAGCCGGCGACCCCCTGAAGACGGGATCCTGAGCTCGAACATGGGTCCGGGCGCCACCAGGCCTGGCGCCTGAACCGGGGAGACACGCGTGCTCGATGAGTCCCTGCTGAGGAAGTTGGCCGCCGTCGAGCAACGCTTCGAGGAGGTCTCGGGCAAGCTGGCCGATCCGGGCGTGCTCGGGAACCGGCAGGTATTCCAGAAGATGTCCAAGGAGCACTCGGATCTCCGGGAGCTGGTGGAGGCTTACCGGGCGCACCAGGCCCTCGAGCGGCGGGCCGACGACGCGCGGGAGATGCAGCGCGATCCCGAGATGCGCGATCTGGCGCACGAGGAGGAGTCGCAGATCCTGTCCGAGCAGGGCGGCCTCGAGGAGCGCATCAAGCTCCTCTTGCTGCCGAAGGATCCCAACGACGACAAGAACATCCTGCTCGAGATCCGGGCTGGCGCCGGCGGTGAGGAGGCGGCCCTCTTCGCGGCCGAGCTGTTCCGCATGTACACCCGGTTCGCCGAGCGGCGCCGATGGAGCGTGGAGATCATGTCCATGTCCCCGGCCCAGGCGGGCGGGATCAAGGAGATCGTTGCCCTGGTCCAGGGCAACGCCGCATACAGCCAGCTCAAGTACGAGTCGGGGGTACACCGGGTGCAGCGGGTGCCCGCCACCGAAGCGCAGGGGCGCATCCACACCTCGACCGCGACCGTGGCCATCATGCCCGAGGTGGAGGACGTGGAGATCCACATCGATCCCAAGGATCTCAAGATCGACGTGATGCGCTCGGGGGGGCCGGGGGGCCAGTCCGTGAACACCACCGACTCGGCGGTGCGCATTCACCACCTCCCCTCGGGGCTCATCGTCCATTGCCAGCAGGAGAAGTCCCAGCACAAGAACAAGGCGATGGCGATGAACCTCCTCCGCTCGAAGCTGTACGCCATCGAGGAGGAGAAGCGTCAGAGCGCCGAGCGGGACGCCCGGCGCGGCCAGATCGGCACCGGCGACCGGTCGGAGAAGATTCGCACCTACAACTTCCCCCAGGACCGCCTGACCGACCATCGCATCGGGCTCACCAAGCACAACCTGCCCGGGATCATGGACGGCGACGTCCAGGACGTCTTCGACAGCCTGCGCGCGCACTTCCAGGCCGAGGCGCTCAAGCAGGCGGGCGCAGAGGTCTGAGGCGAGGGGCCGGGCGCGTCCGGGAGCCAGCGGGCCAGCCGGCCCGTCGTTCGCCCCAGAGGGTCGCGACCAGGCGGCGAGCGCCTCCGGCGTGGCGGTACTCGGCGAGGTAGATGCCCTGCCAGGTCCCGAGCAAGAGGCGGCCGTCCCGCACCGGGATGGTCAGCGCCGATCCGAGCAGGGCCGCCTTCACGTGGGCGGGCATGTCGTCGTCCCCCTCGGCGGTGTGCTCGAAGTAGGGCGCCCCATCCGGCACCGCCCGGTCGAGCCAGCGGGCGAGATCGCTGCGCACCTCGGGATCCGCGTTCTCGTTGACGGCGAGCGCGGCCGAGGTGTGCTGGAGGAACAGGCTCAGCATCCCGACCCGCAGGTGGCGGAGCTGGGGAAGCCCGGCGGTGATCTCCTCGGTGACCAGGTGAATCCCCCGGCTCCGGGGCCGAAGGACGAGGTCGATTTGATGCCAGGTCATGGCGAGACCCTGTCCACCCGGAGGTCGTTTTGCAAGCCTCAAGAGTTGGGCGCTTCCACCGATGTCGTGAGTCGGATCGCGCCGTCCTCGGCTCGCCGGCCAGCGCGGTCCTCGACATGCCCGACGACGCCCCCTCCGCCCAGCCTCCGACCCGCGCGACGCTCGCCGATGGCGCACCGGCGGCCGTCCTGGTGGTGGAGCGGGCGCCAGCCCTGCGCCACCAGATGGCCGAGTGGCTGGCCGCCGAGGGCTACCGGGTCTCGGAGACCGGGGATGGTCCGAGCGTCGTCGGCTGTCTGACCGCGGCCGACTTCGACGTGCTGGTGGCAGACGCACACACGCCAGGAGCGACCGGCCCCGAGGTCTTGCAGCTGGCACAGGTCGCCTCCCCGGGCACCAAGGTCGTGATCACCGCCGAGGGGCCCTCGATCGAGATGGCGATCGAGTGCCTGCGGGCCGGAGCGTTCGACTTCCTGCGCAAGCCGATGCAGGCCTCGGAGCTGCTGTCGGCGGTCGGACGGGCGGTCGAGCGGCGCCGGCTGGCCCGGACCGGCGATCTGTACGAGGCCAGCCAGGCGGTCCTGGCGGCCCAGGAGCTGGAGCGGCTGCCCGAGGTGATCGTCGAGGTCGCCCGCCGGGTGATGCGCGCCGACGACGCCTCGCTCATGCTGCCCGATCCCTCCGGGCGCCTGTACGTGGCCTACTCGTCGAGCGTGGTCCCGGCGGTGCGGGGCGCGGCCTTCGGCGAGCGCGTGGCCTCGCGCATCGCCCGCGGCCGGGAGCCGGTGCTCATCACCAACGGGCTGGCCTCCGATCCGCGCTTCTCGGACATCGAGGACTACAAGCGCGTGTCGTCCAGCATCGTCTACCCGCTCATGACGGGCGGGCGGCTGGTCGGGGTGCTCAACCTCAACCGCGCCGATCCCGCCCTGCCCTTCCGGCGGCAGGACGTGGAGCGGGCCGCGCTCCTCGCCTCCCAGGCCCTGCTGGTGCTGGAGAACTCGCGCCTCCTGCGGCAGATGGTGGCCTCGGAGCGGCTGGCGACCCTCGGGCAGCTGGCGGCCTCGGTGGCGCACGAGATCAACAACCCGGCCTCGTTCGTGCTGATGAGCCACGATTTTCTGCACAAGCGGCTGCGGCACATGGCGGACCTGGCCGACGTGCTGTCCGCCGAGCCGGAGTCTTCACCGGCGGGCAGGGCCTGGCGCAAGCTCGGGGGGGCGGCCACGTACGCCGATCTGTTGCAGGCCACCGACGATCTGGCGGATGGCGTCCGGCGCATCCGCGACATCGTGTTCGACCTGCGGGGGCTCTCGCGGACCGAGGACTCACCCACGCGGGTGGACCTCAACGACGCGATCCGGTCGGCCTTGCGGGTGGCGGCGCACGAGCTGCGCGGCAAGCCGGTCTCCCTGGAGCTCGGCGGGGAGCTCTTCGTCGTCGGCAGCACCGGCCGGCTGTCCCAGGTCTTCTTGAACCTGCTGGTCAACGCCGCTCAGGCCGTGGCCGAGAAGGCCGAGAACACCGAGAGAGCCAGCGGACCGGGCGAGATCCGGGTGACCACGCGGCGGGTGGGTGAGCGCGCGGTGGCGGAGATCTTCAACAACGGGCCGGCCATCGCGCCCGAGCACCTGCCGCGCATCTTCGAGCCCTTCTTCACGACCAAGAGCGCCGGCATCGGGACCGGGCTCGGTCTGTCCACCAGCCGCGACATCGTCCACCGGCACCACGGCGAGATCTCGGTCGAGTCGTCGAGCCCGGGCGGGACGCGGTTCACCATCTGGCTGCCGCTGGCGGCGGGCGCGGTTTCGGGGGTGGGCGCCTCGGCGGTGGCGCACGGTTCCCCCTGAACTATAGTGGCGCGCGCCGATGTCGCCGTCGCCGTCGCCCCCCCCGCCCTCGCCCGAGTCGCTGACCGCGCCCGTGCCCTTCGTGATCCTGAGCGGGTTCCTCGGGGCCGGAAAGACCACGCTGCTCAACCGGGTGCTCGGCGCCGAGCATCACCGCAAGATCGCGGTCATCGTCAACGAGCTCGGGAGGATCGACATCGATGCGAGGCTGATCCGGGCGCGCTCGAGCGACGTCATGGAGCTGAGCGGCGGGTGCGTGTGCCACCAGATCGGCGTGCAGCGGGAGCTGTGGTCCGCCCTCGACGAGATCATCTTGCGGGCGCGCCCCGACGCCGTCATCCTCGAGACCTCGGGGGTCGCCGAGCCGGCCGAGATCGTGCGCGGCCTCGGGACCTGGAAGGCCGAAGCGCTCCGTGCGCAGCGGCGAGCGGATCGGGCTGCCGGGGCCAACGCCAAGGACGGCGACGGCGGTGAAGCGGACGACGGCTGGCCCGAGGAGGAGCCGGTCGGCGAAGGACTCCGACACCTGACCCTGGCGGCGGTGGTGACCGTGGTGGACGCGCAGGCCGGAGGCGCGCAGATCGAGCGACATGGCGAGGCGCGGGCCCAGGTGCTCGCGGCCGACCAGATCGTCCTGTCGAAGACCGAGCTCGTCCCCGCGGCCGCGCTGGGAGAGCTGCACGGGCGGCTGGCCGGCCTGAACCCGCGCGCCGAGCGCAGCGCCTTCCCCGCGGGCGCGGAGGGGACGGCGCTCCTCGCTCCATGGCTGTTTCGCCTGACCGAGCAGGTGCGCTCCGCGCCGGACGCGCAGGTGGCGAGAGAGCCGGGCCGACCGCATGACCACGGGCGACAGCTGGCGGCGGCGAGCTACGTCGACGAGGCTCCGCTGGTCGCCGAGGCCCTGCTGCTCGCGTGTCGAGGCCTCGGCGCGCGGCTGGTCCGGGCCAAGGGATGGGTTCACGTCGCCGGCGAGAGCCGCCGCGGCTTTCTCGAGGTGGCCGGGCTCGACACCGAGCTGCGCTTCGAGGAGGCCTGGCGTCCCGACGAGAAGAGGATGACCCGGCTCGTGCTGATCGGCGACGGGCTCGACGAGGAGACCATCCTCCGTCAGCTCTGGGCCTGCCGCGCGCAAGAGCCCTGATCTCGCGGTGAGGGGGAGCCTCACGGGCGAAGTCTGCTAACTTCACGGCGTTCGGAAGCATCATCCTCGAACACGTCCGCACACATCCGCCAAGGAGGTTAGACATCATGCCTTTCACACTCCCGCCACTGCCCTGGTCCAAGGACGCGCTGGCCCCGGTGATCAGCGCCGAGACCATCGACTATCACTACGGCAAGCACCATCAGGCCTACGTGACCAACCTCAACAAGCTGCTGGATGGAAAGCCCGAGGCGAGCCACTCCCTCGAGTCGATCATCCAATCCTCCTCGGGCGGCGTGTTCAACAACGCCGCGCAGATCTGGAACCACACCTTCTACTGGAGCTCGATCAAGCCGAACGGCGGCGGAAAGCCCACCGGCCACTTGCTCGAGCTCGTCAACCGGGACTTTGGCTCGGTGGACACCCTGCTCCAGCAACTCGGGGAGGCGGCCAAGACCCAGTTCGGGTCGGGCTGGGCCTGGCTGGTCCAGGACGGCGGCAAGCTCAAGGTCACCGCCACCTCGAACGCCGATCTGCCCCTCAAGCATGGACAGAACGCCCTCCTCACGCTGGACGTCTGGGAGCACGCGTACTACATCGACCACCGCAACGCCCGGCCGAGCTACGTCGATGCCTTCTTGAAGAGCCTGGTCAACTGGGACTTCGCCGCGCAGAACCTCAAGTGATCCCGCGCTTCCCCGGCTCGTGACATGGGCCTCGGCCAGCCTGACCCGCCCGTGACGTCCACCGCCCTCGACGCGGCCACGACCTCGGCCACGGGGACGGCCGCGAGGTCGGACCCTCCTCTGCCGGCCGGGCCCGGACCGGCCGGGTCACCGTCCCTGGTCGCGCGCGCGATCGCCCTGGTCCGGCTGGGGCGGCCGCATTTCCTGGTGGGCGGCTTCTTGCTCTACGGGCTCGGCGCGCTCGTCGCCCGCTGGCAGGGCGCCAGGTTCAACGCCGCGGCCTACGGGCTCGGACAGGCCACGATCACCGCCTTCCAGCTCATGACCCACTACGCGAACGACTACTTCGACCTCGGGGCGGATCTGGCGAACGCCACCCCCACCCGCTTCTCGGGAGGCAGTCGGGTCCTGCCTGGGGGCCTCCTGCCGCCCGGGGTGGCTCTGGCGGCTGCGCTGGTCCTCGGCGCCGTCGGGGTCGGCGGGGTCGGGGTGACGGTCGCCTCGACCTTGGTGGCCGGGGCGGGCGGAGGCGGCGGGGCCGGACCGGCATGGGCCGCGGGGGCCGTGTTGTTGCTGGCCGGAGCCCTGGCCTGGGCCTACAGCGCGCCTCCCTTCGTGCTTCATTCCCGCGGCTGGGGTGAGCTGACCACGGCGGTGGTGGTGACCGGCCTGACCCCGTTTGCGGGTTACGTTTTGCAATCCGCCACGCTGCGCCCGGCGCCCGGGCCGGCGCTCGGGGAGCTGGCGGGCGCGATGAGGCAGATGGGCGCGCTCGGGCGCGTCGTGTGGACCGGGCCGCTCCTGGCGGCGCTCCTGCCGCTCGCCCTCCTGCAGCTCAACATGCTGCTGACCATCGAGCTTCCCGACGCGGCCGGCGACGCCGAGGTCGACAAGCGAACCCTGGTCGTGCGGTTCGGCGCCTGGCGCGCCGCCCGCGCCAGTCAGGTGATCCTGGGGGCTGCGTACGGGCTCTTGCCGGTCCTGACCTGGTGGCGACTCCCGGCCCCCGTCGCGATCGCGATGGCCGCCACCGCGCCGGCCGCGGCCTGGCAGATCTGGCGAATCGGGCGGGGGGACTGGGCGCGTCCCGATCGCTGGGGGAGCCTGTGCCTCCGCGCGGTGACCCTGCTCGTCCTGACGACCGGGTGTGCCGTGGTGGCAGTCGCCGCGCTCGTCATGCTCCCGGGAGGATCGGAGCTCCACGCACGCCGCTCATGAGGCGGCGGAGCGCGAGAGGCCTGCCGGCTGGCGTAGACCTGCAAGTGGCCGCAGCCCTGCGGCAACCCCCACCATGTGGCGCATGAAGGCCGGGCGCGCCCGCATGGCGTGCAGCATGGCGCGCGCAAGGACCGGGACCCGCGCCACCTCGACCAGACCGGCGGTGAGCCACCGGTAGTCGCGCAAGAGGGCCCGCCGGCGTCGATCGAACTCCAGCAACCATTCGCCGTCGTAGTGACTGTCGGGGCCGCGCAGCGCCGCCGGCAGCCGGTTCGCCAGCAGCTCGGCCGAGAGCAGGGCCTGCGAGATCCCACCCCCGGTGATGGGATCGGAGTTCCCCGCCGCATCTCCGAGCAGGACCGCTCCGGGAGCCACGCCCGCACGCGCCCCACGGACCAGGGGAAAACGTCCGCGGGCCGGAGAGAGCGCCTCGGCCCCGGACAGGCGATCGCAGAGGGCGGGGTGCAGGGCGATCCAGCGCCGCAGCGTCGCCTCGGCGTCGCCACCCTGCACGGCGCCCTGCCCCGCCAGAGCCGCCACCAGCACCCGGCCCTCCGGCAGGGGGGTCACGTAGATCTCGTGACCGCTCCCGATGTGGACTTCGACGTGCGGGCTCGGCTCCCGTCCCGGGGCCAGACGAAAGTGCATCCGCCACCCGATCCGCGCTGGGGTGCGGGCATGGCCTTGGGCTCGGGCCTCGCGCCCCGGCCCCGGATCGGGGTTGGGGGGCCTGGCGGAGCCGGGCTCGAGCTCGAGCCCGAGCAACCGGCGCACGGTGGATTGCACCCCGTCGGCTCCGACCGTCAGGCGCCCTCGAAAGCGGCGATCCCCCGCCCGCACCCCCACCACGCGGCCCCAGCCGAGCTCGAGCGCGTCGACCGGGCAGTCCTCGAACACCCGGACCCCCGGTGTGGCGCGGGCCACGTCGACGAGCGCGCGATCGAGGACCGTTCGCCGCTGTCCGAGCCCGAAGGGTGCGGTCGTCGCTGCCGTCGTGGCGGAGGTCGTCGTGGCGGCGGCCGATGTCGTCGCCGCGGGCGTGGTCGCGACCGCCGCGGGCGGTTGCTCACCGGCGTCGGGCGGAAAGTTGGCGACCACGTCGACGCCGAAGCCGCGGTAACGCACGCCCCAGTAGGGCTGGCCGCCGCATCCATCCGAGAAGCCGAGCCGCGCGAGCGCCCGGACCCCCGACGGCATGATTCCCTCGCCGCAGGCCTTGTCCCGCGGGTGGTGCCGTGCCTCGAGCAGATCCACCGTCAGTCCGGCCCGACCGGCGGCGATGGCAAGGGACGCTCCGGCCGGGCCACCGCCCACCACCACGAGATCCACGGCCCTCATCGCATCGGCTCGGACTGCCCCATCGGGCGACCGGGAAGACGCGGCAAGAAGCGCGGCTTGTGAGACATGGCCGCCCGATACGTCGGGCTCGCCTCGAGCACCCGCTCCTCGAGCCGGATGCGCCTCGCCAGCACCGCGAGGTGAGCGAGCGCGCCGAGCACGGCCGTCAGGTAGGCGCCGTGGATGAGCGGGAGCGCCAGCAACTCGAGGAACACGGCCAGGTAGTTCGGGTGACGGATCCACCGGAACGGCCCGGTCGACACCACCCCGAGCGACGCCGAGTCCACCACCCGCACGTTCCAGTGGCCGGCCAGGCTGCGAATGACCCAGATGCGAAGCGCGTTGGCCAGGACAAAGACCAGCGCCGCCGGAATTCCGATGGCGGGGACGAAGGGACGCCGGCCCACCAGCACCTCGACCCCGGCCCCCACCAGCACGGCGGTGTGGAGCGCGACCATGAAGGGGAAGCCCGGCTCTGGCAACAGCCGCGCGCCCTCCCCGGCCAGCGTCCGCTGGTGGCGACGCGAGAGCCGCATCTCGGCGAGCCGGGCCACTCCCACGGCGACGAGCAGGGCAATGAACGCCGCGACGCCGAGATCGACCGGGGAGCCAGGAGAGGTGTTCACGGGAGCGCCGCCCCGACCCTCGCCGCCGCACCAGGCGTGGCCCAGCCGCCAGTCCCTGCCCGCGTCACCCCACCACCCTCACGTCCACCTGATTAACACGGATTCCGCGGTCAGTCCCGGGCCAAACGCCGCCAGCGCCCCCAGCACACCCGGGGGCGGGCGCCGGGCGTTCATCCACTCGTGAAGGACGAAGAGCACCGAGGCGCTCGACTGGTTCCCGAAGCGGCGCAGGACGTCCCAGCTCGGGCCGAGATCCTCGGTGGTCAGACCGAGCGCCTGCTGCAGCGCCAGCAGGATACGCTTGCCCCCCGGGTGAAGGACGAAGGCGCGCAGATCGCGCAGGGTCGCCTCCCCCTGGCGAGCCAGCTGCGAGAAGAGCTCGCCCACCACGCCCCCGAGCAGCCCCGGGATGTCCTTGGACAGTACCGAGTGAAAGCCGTCGTCCCTCAGGTCGAATCCCAGCGCGTACGTGCTGTTCGGGATGGTGTGGCAGCGCGTGCCGACCACCGTGATCGGCCGCGGCTGCGGCTGCGCATGCGCATGCGCATGACCGCCGATCGCGTGGCCGGAGGTCCGGACGACCGGCCCCACGGCCGAGCCCTCGAGCTCGGCCCCCGTCATCAAGACGGCAGCGGCTCCGTCCCCGAACAGCGCCGAGGAGATCAGGTTGTCCACCGAGACGTCGAGCGGCTGGAAGTTCAGGCTGGGAAGCTCGACCGCAACGACCAGCACGCGGCCCCGGGGATGACCGAGCAGATGGTCGTGGGCACGCGCCAGGGCCGCCGCGCCCGCGACGCACCCGAGCTGTGTGATGGGCAAGCGCCGCACGTCGCGCCGCAGCCCGAGCGCGTCGATCAAGAAGGCATCGAGCGACGGCAACATGATGCCCGTGCACGAGGTGACGACCACCAGATCGATCTGTTCGGGCGCGGTCCCCGCTCCCGCCAGGCACGCCCGCGCCACCTCCACGCCGAGCGCCAGCGCCCGCTCGGCGTACAGGCGCATGGTCTCCGTGAGGGTGCGTGGGGTGGTGAGCGCCGCGAGCGGAAGCACGCCGTAACGGGTCTCGATCCCGGACGCATCGAAGTACGCCATGGCGGCCGCCAGCCGCCGCCCCTCGAGCGGAAAGCGGCGCGAGAAGGCGTCCCGAATCTCGGATTGGGTCGCCGGATATTCCGGGACGGCGACCGCAATGTTGGTGATCTGGGACAAGATTGGCCGCCGCAGGGGTCAACCTGACACGAGTTGCCGTGCAGTCAATGCGGATTCACCAGATCCGGCGCCCGGCCGCGGGCGATTGGAAGACGCGGACCAGAGCGAGCGGCGTGAAATGATCCGAGAAGGTGACGTCCTGTCCCGCCTCGGTCGCTCACCCGCCGATCAAAATGTGACCCACGAATTGCTGCAGTCGCGCGGGGCGACCGGCGCCGCTGGCGCAGAATCGGCAAGATCGGGAGAATCGGGAGAACCGGGGGCGGAGAGCCGGTCGATCTGGATGTCCACGCCGCTCGGAACGAAGCTGACCGGGCCGGGACCGAGGGTGATGTCGGCGTCGGTGCAGGTCCCACCCGGTGGCTGATCGAACACCACGTTGTCGAGCGTGAGCCCGAGCGGATGGGCCGCGTCCCGGCCCCGCAGTGTCAAGACGCCCCCGCCGAGGACGTGGAGGTTGCGCACCAGGATATCCGCGAAGTCGGGGACCAGGTTTCCGGCGGCCGAACTGTAGAACGGGTCGAACACCAGGGGTCGCTTCACCCCCCGCATGCAGACGTCGGTGTAGCTGATTCCCCGCACGAGGCCACCGCGCCCGAGGTCGGACTTGATGCGAATCCCGTTGTCGGTTCCATCGAGCGACAGGTCGCAGACCCGCACGTTTCGCACGCCGCCGTTGGTCTCGCTGCCGATCGACATCCCATGCCCGCGCCCGAAGTGGTTGTGCGCGATGATGAGGCCGTCGACCGGGCCCGCGCCCTTGACGGCGACGTTGTCGTCCCCCGTGCTGATCGTGCAGTACGCAATCACGCCGTTGCGGGTGGCGGAGGGATCGACGCCGTCGGTGTTCGGCGCGGACGGCGGGGTGGAGATGGTGATCCCCCAGACCTTGAAGCCGACGGTTCCCTGCAGGACCACATGGAACTTGGGCGAGTTGCGCAAGGTCACCCCGAACAGCGTGAAGTCCGTCCCGCCGTTGGTCTGGACCAGTCGGGGCGCCGCCAGCTCTCCGCCGTACATCGACTCGAGCTGCCACCAGGTGGAGCTCCCTCCGACCAGGGGCTCGCCACCGCGTCCATCGATGGTCCCTGCCCCCACCACCGCGGACCCGGCGGTGGTGGACGCGTTGATGAGCGCGCGGCAACTGGCGTTGCCGGTGCCGTTGCCGCCGCACAGCCCCGAGCCGGGGCGGAAGTCGAAGTCCCGCGGATCGCGGGAGGCGAACAGGGTGACCCCCGCGTCGATCCACAGCGCCACCCCGTCGCGCAGGGCGAGCGGCGCCGAGACGAACGCCGTGAAGGCGCCGCTCTCGTCGGACGCGAGCCGCACCGACTGACCAGCGGGACAGCCGTCGATCGCGGCCTGGATCGCCGCCGTGTCGAGGCTCGTCTCGTCCGACGGACCTCCGGTGGGCAGCGTGGATCTAGTCGCGCGCACGGTCGCACAGGCCGGAGGAATGGTCGGCGCGTCCCCGATGGCATCACACGAGGTGTCGAGGGCCGTCGCCCCCCCGGCACCGGCCCCCGCACCAGAGACGCCCGAGACGACTGGCGTGGTCCCGGCCGCGCCCGCCATCGCGCCGCCCAGGCCTACGCCGTGCACCGCATCCCCCCCGCTCGCCGCCGCCAGGGGCTTGTCGTGTCCACACGCGCTGGCGACAAGCGCGCCGAGGAGGCCGAGCGCCGCGGCAATCCGCGTGGCCCCGAGCGGCCCGTCAGTGCTGGGCGAAAGTTGTCGGTGGATGGAGCCGAAAGACAGCAGGGTCAGCATTGGGGTCGGCATGGGGAACGAGGACAAGGTGTCTCGACCCGGCTCCCACGGTTCGCCGCGCGCGCTTCCAGTGTTGAGAACCCCCGGTCGGGACAGATTGGTGCCCCTAGTCCCCTGGAACAGTGAATTCTTGAAAACCCTTCACTGTTCCAGGGACTAGCAGCCCGTGGTGGAAGTCGGACCGAGCCGAAATGGGCGCGGCGAGGCCGGGTGCAAGGAGCAGCGAAGCGCGGAATACCGGCGGTATTCAAGCGAGCGGCGACGCCGCAGACGGCCTTGCCCCCGCCCGTTTCGGCGACGCGGAGACTCACCACGGGCTGCTAGGTCCGTCAGGCTTGTCGAGGTCGCAAACTCCTGCGGCCCCGCATCTTGGCGGGCAAATACCAACCGACCGGCTATTGTCTTACGTATCACGGTCCGCGTCACGTATGCATCACCTCATTTGCGCTTCGCGATTGGAGGAGGCCACATGATCACCGAGAGATCCGCCCCCGTCCGTCAGTATCCCGTGATCCGGGAATACATGACGTCCGCGCCCCACACGATCGGTCGCAAGCAGTCGCTGGCGGCGGCCGCCGAGGCGATGCACCGACATCAGGTCCGCCATCTCCCGGTGCTCGACGGGAATCACGTGGTGGGCGTGCTGTCCGAACGCGATCTCCTGCTGGTGGAGTCGCTCCCGGGCGTGAAGGCGGCCGTCGTGATGGTCGAGGACGCCATGGTCGAGGACCCCTACATGGTCACGCCGGACACGCCGGTAGGCGAGGTCATCGAGACCATGATCCAGCGGAAGCTCGGCTCGGTGCTGGTCGGCGAGGAACAGCGGGTGGTCGGCGTCTTCACCCACATCGACGCCCTGCGCGCGCTGCACGAGCAGCTCGAGCGACCCTGACCAGCAGCGGATGAGAAGCGGATGGTCCGTTCAGAACCACTGTGACTGACAGTCCCAGACCGTCCAGCTGGTCGAGGACTGCTGGTAGTAACCCGGCTTGAGCACGCACATGCAGTACTTCCCCGAGCTGTCCTTGCCCCACGACCACTGCGTGGTGCAGGTTCCGTTGCTGGTGACGGTGGCGGTGGCGCTGGCGGTGTTGGTGGCGGCGAAGTGGGCGGCGGTGGCGGTGTCGACCGGCAAGGTGCACGAGGCCCCGCCCCCGTCGGCATACTTCCCGGCAGCGCAGCCCACCTGTTTGAACCCGTAAGAGCCGGGGGAGCAGCCCTTGAGGCAGCTCTCGAAGCCGGTCACGCAGGCGGTGGCGGTCGCGCCGGTCTTCACCGAATTCGGTCCCGGACAGGGGATGTCGGTCGAGACCGCTCCGGCCACCTTGTCGACGAGCGCGTGCGCGTCGGTGGCCTTGTACACGCAGTTGGCGCTCGGGCCCTCGCCCACCGCGTTGGCCCCGACGGTGGCGTCGTTGTCGCTGCCAGGCTGGTAGACGTGGCAGATCTGGGGCGTGCGGTAGGTGCAGATGTTGGTGAGGGTCGCCGTATCGTTGGTGCTCACGCCCACCACCTGCCCCACGCCGACCGCCACCACGTTGCTCACCTTGATCATCCGCTTCGACGAGGTGGGCCCGCAGCCGCCGCCCATGCCACACGAGCGGATGAGCTTGCCGGCGGTCTCGACATAGACATTGTCGATGACCACCGTGGTGTTGTTGCCGTTGTGCTGCAGGGTCTTGTCGCGGGCGTTCTTGAAGCCGCTGTTGGAGATGGTGACCGTCGCGTTGTCGCCGAGGGCGCTGATGGCGTCGTCGCAGATGTAGGGGAACCAGACGTTGTCGATGGTGCAGCTGCCCTTGCAGTGAATCCCGTCGCCGACCTTGTTGCCCATGATGACGTTCTTCACGGTGCCGCCGTCCGCCACCTCGATCAGCGCGTCGGTGCTGGACTGGTCTCCGGTCGAGCAATCGTTGAGCGTCCCATCGTGCAAGGCCATCTTCCCGTCGTAGACGCCGGTCACCATCTTGGTGCCGGTGATCATCACGGGCGTTCCGGTCGCCGTGGGCCAGGTCGGGATCTTACAGGTCGGCGAGACCATCACGGCCGGACCGGCACCGCCGGTCGCGACCGCCGCGGCGCCGGCTGCGCCACCGGTCGCCCCGCCCTGGCCTGACTTGCCGGCGGTGGCGCCAGGCCCGCCTCCCGACCCGCCGGACGAAACCGGGTTGCCGGCGCCACCCGAGCCGACGGCCCCCCCGGAGCTCACGGTGCCCCCCGACCCTGAACCTGGACCGGCCCCGCCGGATTCGGAGAGGCCTGGGCGGCCGCCCGTGCCCGTGCTCACGCCCACGCCACCGCTTCCGGAGCTGGTCGTCGCCGTGGAGCCACCCGTCCCGCTCGAGGTCGCGCCCCCCGAGGAGCTTGGAGCGAGGCTGCCGCCGGTGCCGAGGTCGGGCGACCCGGCGCCGCCGGAACCACCGCAGCCGGCCGCCGCGAGGCCGAGGGTGAGCAGGCTGAGAGCAAACAGTGGCTTGCAAAAAGCTCCAGCTCCGCGCGACCGCGTGGCCGCCGAACCCCGAACCTGGACGTCGGGGGCCAATGGGCCCCTCGGCGCGAATCGTCTCGTCAACATCGTTGCCTCCGGCTCGTCATCGAAATGGGATCTGTGGGCGAGCTCCCCGCACGAAGTCCTCAGCCGTCAGGAGCGGCGCGTTCACGCACAAAGGTCGCGCGCCGACTTCGAAATGGCTCACGCAGCCGGCGGATTCCGAGGAATCTGGCTCGACCGCCCGTCTCGGCGGCCTCGGCTCGGCGTGCGCGTCACGGTCACGCCCGGTGAAAGACCCGATCCGCGACACGGCGTGAGCCGTCGAGGCGGCCCCCGGCGACTCTTCCGGGTGTCCCTCTCAGAGAGGGCCGGGCCGGGCAATCGGGCGCGTCGTCGAACGGCGCGCGCGGCCACAGCCGTGCGTCCCGCGCCCCCCATTTTCGTCACCTGTCGAGCCGGAGGCCCTGATGCTGAAGCGAAGTGCGTTCCCCGCGTTGTTGTGTTCGTCGTGGCTGCTGTTGATCGGATGCGGCGGCTCGTCGAGCTCGGGGACCACCGACGGCACCGGAGGCGCCGGGACCGGCACGGGAAACGGCAACGGCTCGGGCGGTCAGACCCAGGCCGGCTCCGGGGGGGCGGGGGCGGTGGCGAGCGCGGGGAGTGGCTCTGGCGGTAGCGCCACCGTGCCGGCCGGCAGCGGCGGCGCCCCGGCTCCCTCCGGCTCGAGCGGCGGTGCCGGTCCGCAACCCACGGGCTCGGGAGGCTCCCCGGTCGTGGGCACGGGCGGTGCGGCGTCGCCGAGCGGTTCGGGCGGAGCGGCTGGCCCGGCGGGCACCGGCGGTGCCAAGAGCGGGGGCGGCGGCGGCAGCGCAGGTGGTGCCGCGGCGACCGGCATGGGGGGTGGCGGTGGCCCTGCCGCCTCGGGCAACGAGTTCTGGATCTCGCCCACCGGCAAGGACACGAACCCTGGGACCAAGGACGCGCCGCTCTTCACCCTCTGCGACGACGATCTCAAGGCCGGGGCCTGCTACAAGGTCTGTCCGACCGGGGGCGGCTGCATGGCGGGCGGCGCCACCATTTGGGTCATGGACGGGACGTACAAGTACGGCACGGTGACCCAGAAGATCGGCTCCACCAAGCTCGGCACCGCCACCGCGCCCTACAACGTGTTCGCGGTGGCCGGCGCCGCCCCGGTGTTCGACTTCACGGGGCAGCCGGTGGCCGCGACCAGCCGAGGCATCCAGTTGCAAGGCGACTACTGGCACATCAAGGGAATCACCGTGATGAACGCCGGCGACTCCGGGATCTTCGTGATGGGCAACCACGACACCATCGAGCTGTGCTCGGCCACCCGCAACAACGACACCGGAATCATGATCGGCGTCAACTCGAGCCGCTCCCCCTCCGGGACCTACAACACCATCCTGAACTGCGACTCTTACCAGAACAACGATCCCGTCACCATGGGCGCCAACGCGGACGGCTTCGGGGCCAAGGAGAACTCCGGCGAGGGGAACGTCTTCGACGGCTGTCGCTCCTGGGACAACGCGGATGACGGCTTCGATTTCTACGGGTGGGCTTCACCCGTCACCGTGAAGAACTCCTGGGCCTTCAACGAGGGCGGCACGACCGCTGGGAGTCAGAGCAACGGCAACGGGTTCAAGATGGGCGGCAACAAGGTGTCGGCGGTGCACGTGATGTCCAACCTCTTTGCCTTCGACAACAACGGCAACGGCGGACACAAGGCCGACTGGGGCTTCACCAACAACAGCAACCCGGCCTCGATGACCTGCACCGGCTGCGCCTCCTGGAACAACGCCGGGGGCACCTTCGAGAAGATCGCCCACGTCAACGACGTCGCCGCTCCGACCGGCGTCACCGCCGCCAAGGCCGCCGCCGCCAAGCGCAACCCCGACGGCAGCCTGCCCGACATCACCAAGCTCTGATGGAGCTATCGGCGGTGAGCAGCCGGTCAGTTCGGCCAACGTCCTCATGTCTCGATGGTCGATCACGACCAAGGCGCGGGCCCTGCCAGGACACGGGCATGGCACCGCGTCGACCGGGCCGGCAACAACCCCGCCCCCGGTTACTGATAGGAGGGCGTCAGCGGATGAACCGGACGTCGTCGATCCACAGCTCGAAGTTGTTGGGGGCGGTTGGCATCACGGTGAAGTCGGCGTTCACCTGGATGGCGAATCCCACGAGGTGCTTCAGGTCGAGCATCATGACCGGGTTGTAGCCGGAGCAGTACTTGTCTTGCTTCGCGTCTGCGAAGAGAATATCGAAGCGCTTCCAGGTCGTATCGATCTGGGTCGTCATGTACTTGGGGTAGTTCGGGTCGTCGCTGGTCGAGGACAGCTTCACGATGTACGGGCTGCAGCCGTTGGGGAATCCACAGAGGGAGTTGGTGCAGGTGAAGTAACTGGGATCGAGCGTCGTCGGGTCGGCCTGGGCGTCCGAGAAGACATCCGGAAACTTGACCTGGACGAACTTCACTGGGGCCGCGGCCTTGGCCCAGAAGGAGACGCCCTTGTACTTGGAGGCATCGTAGGTGCCCTTCACCATGGGCTTGACCTGGGCAACGAAGTCGGTGGCGGCGGCAGCGCCGAAGCCCGAGAAGCCGGTGGCCTTCACGTGAAAGGCGCCCCCGCCAGAGCACGCGGGGTTCCCACCTGTCTTGTCGATCGGGTAGGCCACCGTTGGGTCCTTGCTCTTTGGAGGATCGAACGTCCCGAAATCGTCACCGTAGACGTACCACCCCCCCGATCGACCGTCTGCCGGATGGTCACCATTGTCGTCGGTGAACTCGGCGATCAGATCGTCGGGGTTGTCCGATCCACAGCTCACGACCGCGCTTCCTCCGGCGCCCCCAGTGCCGCCCCCGGGACCCGCCCCCCCCGTGCCAGACTTGATGGGTGAATCCGTGGCACATGCCGCGACAAGAAACCCAAAGACGATCGAAGAAATAGGCACGATCATCCTTGAGCGCAACGGGAACAATTCGGTCATCGAGATTCCAGTCGTTAGGGAGGGGGAGGGCTCGGGATTCGGGTCCAGACGGCCAACGCGCTACAGCGGGTGGAGATTCCCTGTCATCGTGAGAAGAGTCAGCAACCCGACGGTTGCGTTGTAGTAGGAGTAGGTCGTTTTCTTCGGGTCCTTGGTGGCATCGTCGCCCATGGAGCCTCGGTTGACGAGATCGAGGACGAGTTGATAGCCCGCATCCAGGAACGTCTTGTATTGAGCGTCTGCCATGGCACCGACCGCCGCGGTTCCGATGATTGACGCGGAGTTCACCACGGCGCTTGCGGCGTTTCCGTTGGACGGCGTGTACTTGTCCGAGATGCGCCCAATTCCATTCATCCCTGCGTTGGCATTGGTGGCAAAGAACTTGATGATCTTTCCAGAGAGGTAAGTCTTCGCCTCGGCCGTTCCGTTCCAGCAGTAGTCCGTTCCGATTCGCCACGGAATTCGATGCGAGTCGTACTGATAGAGCACGTCCTCCCCGGGGTTTTGAGAGCCAGAATTCGTTGCGATGGTCGTACAATTCGAACCACACCACGCGGCGTAGAGCCCGTTCGAGCTGGTCGGTGAGATGTTGTTGAGGAGCGTGTAGGTTCCGGATGCGAGGCCATTCCAGGCGGAAGCGTTCGCGGTGTCCGCCTTGGCGAACTCTCGGTACCAGGCCGGCGCGAAATAGGACGGGTTGGTTGGATCGGACATCGAGTAGTTGCTTCCGCCCTTGATGAACGAACCCGACATGTCGTGCGCCAGGACGGCGTGCATCAAGTTCAAGGCCAGGGCGCCGTAACCACCGGTAGGCCACTTCTTCGAGGCCTCCAGCATGGCGAAAGCCGCGTCCTCATCCGCGTCCGTCGCGGTTCCCTGGCTCGAGGAGATCCAGGTCATGAGAGGTCCGTCGGAGGTTGCTTGCATGGTCTTCCAGTAGGTCCACAGGCCGTCGAACAGGGGCTGGTCATTCATGTAGACCGCGAGAAGCATTCCGTAGCCGATGCCCTCGGAGACTGTGTCATTGTTGTTTTCTGGGCGCTGCACCCGCATGCCGCCGCCCGCGGAGACGACGAAGGTTCGTTTCCAAAGGTTGTACGCGTTGACCAGGTACTTCCCGAGGGCACCGGTTGGCTTGGTGCATGAACCAACCGGGCCATCGTTCGGGAATCCCGGTCGCGATGGTGCCAACGTCGAGTCGTCCTTCACGAGTTGCACGTCGTCCACCCAGAGGTCGTAAGTTCCGGGAGTCGAGCCGGATGGTGTTGGGAACCCGGCATCGCCATAAATGGAGAACTGAATCCCAAGGACGTTGGATGGGATGAACTTCGGGGCCTGACACAGGGCGCCCGCGGGGCAGACCATGCCGCTCCCCACGGCGGGGAGCCAGCGCGGAACCAGGCTGCCAAATGGGACGTAGAACGTCTGCCACGAGGAAGAGATATCGCTGGCCATCCAGGGGGCATTCAGCATTTGCCCGCGGGTGTTGTAGAGGTCGATGGTCGTGGTGGCGGCCGTTCCGCCCGAGGTGGCGGGTTGATTCTCCTTGGTCAGCATCTCGAAGAAGACCGCGGGCGGCGTTCCGCTCCCGGACTTGATCTTGAAGCTGATGCCCGAATAGGCGCTCAGATCGTACGCCGTCTTCACCATCGATGGCGGCTGCATGGGCAAGAATCCCGCACCGAAGCCCGAGTAGTTGTTCGGGGCCGTGCCGAAGCCCTTGCCCGTCGAATGGAGGGCGTACTTGTTACACATCGCGGTGTCCCCAGAGGCCTCGACTGCTATGGGGCCTGTGACATTCGGGGGGGTTTGGACACCACCAGGCGCGGTCGCCGCATAGACGTACCACCAGCCCGTACGGACGGGAGTTCCCTGCTTGATCATGACCCCCGAGCCTTCCTCGAAATCGGAGATCATGTCCGGGTTCGTCGATGCACAGCTTCGGGCTGGACCGCCACCTGCACCACCACCCGTCCCTGGGGTCCCGCCGCCGGTGCCAGCCGGTGTCCCGCCGCCGGTCCCACCCGGCGTACCGTTCCCGCCCGTTCCGGCTGGCGTGCCGTTTCCGCCCGTGCCGCTCGGCGTGCCGCCTCCGCCTGTGCCGCTCGGGTTGCCGGCGCCGCCGCTGCCGGTTGGGGTGCCGGTCCCGCCGGTGCCCGTCGGGGTCCCGGTGCCGCCGCTTCCGTTCGACACGCCACCGCCGCCGGTGCCGCCGCCGGGGTTACCGGTCCCCCCGGAGCCCGGGTTTCCGCTGCCTCCGGTTCCGCCCCCCGCGCTGGTGCCGCTCGCGGAGCATCCGGCGAGGGCCAGTCCGGCGACGGCGAGGGTCAGGGTGGTGGCTGGGGTCAGGAAACGGGAGAGGCGGCGTCGCGGGGATGGTCGTTGCTGCATCGAAGGGTCTCCTAGTCGAGCTTGGGGGGGGGAGCCCGGGCGGCCGGGACGGGGCATGCTGCGGGTGCTGCTTGGACGGACGAGCGCCGGCTTTGGTGCCGGGCGCTGGGGGGGATCCGCCACGGCGCACCGTAGGTGCACCGTGTAGGGAAACGGCATTCTAGCGCTGGTTGGAAAACGTCAAGCGCCAAAGCAGGCTCCCGCGCGAGGCCGGTTGGGGCATGTCCCCACGCGCGACAGGCCGGCCGAACGGGCCCTGGCAGGTGACGCCTGAGCCCGTACCCAACCTGCCGGTCATCAACCGTCCGCCGTCCCCCCGTCCGAAGGCCGCGCTGCCGGGTCGCGTTTCGAGCCGGCTGTTCGCCTGGAGGGGGGCGAGGGCCTCCGGTGCAGTCCCGGCACCGGCGATCCGTCGCACGAGCTTCGTCACTTTTTCGAGACCTTCTCGCGAGTTGGCTCAAAGTCAAACCTCCGAATGCCGATGGAGCGCTCAGTTGTCCACCACGGCGAAACCCGATACCCCGTCCAGCGTACGCTCGCTTACGCCCGAGCCGACGAGGGTCCCTGCCGTGGCCGAGGCCGGGAGCGCGTTCGAGATCCTGTTCCCTACCGATCTCGAACGCGGGCAGAGCATCGGCCGCTACCTCGTGCTTGGCCTCCTCGGCAAGGGCGGCATGGGCGAGGTCTACGCCGCCTACGATCCCGAGCTGAACCGCAAGATCGCGCTCAAGCTGCTGCGGACCCAGACCAGCGCCGGAGTCGACCCCTCGGAGGGGCGCGCCCGGCTCCTGCGCGAGGCGCAGGCCATCGCCCGCCTGTCCGACCCGAACGTCGTCACGGTCTTCGACGTCGGCGCCTTCGGAGATCGCGTGTTCCTGGCCATGGAGTTCGTCGATGGCAACACGCTCGGCTACTGGCTGCAGGCCGAGATGCCGCCGCCATCCTGGCGCGAGATCCTGGCGAAGTTCATGGCCGCCGGGCGAGGCCTCGCCTGCGCCCATCGGGCCGGGGTCATCCACCGGGACTTCAAGGCCGACAACGTCATGGTCGCACGCGACGGCGGCGTGCGGGTCATGGACTTCGGGCTGGCCCGGGCGATTGATCCCGTCTCGCCGGGCGCGCCGGTCTCCGATGGCGCAAGGTCCTCCGGTGAGCGCCCGCGGCAGTCTGGTGGCCTCGCGGGACGCCTCGCCATGGACGGTTCGTCGCCTCAGCTGCCCGCCGGTCCGGCCTCGTCCACCCCTGCTCCAGCGTCGCCGCCGGGAACCGGCACGGGAGTGACACCACGCCCTGCGCTCCCAGGCACCCCCCGCCCGGCCGGCACCGGCGGCACCGGCGGGACCGGTGGCATCGGTGGCGCCGGTAGCGCTGGCACCGGCGCCATTGCGGCGCCCGGCCGGCAATCTCGGGCCGCCGAGAACGTGACCCGCGTCATGTCCCGGACCGGCGCATCATCCTCGGATCCGGCCATGTCGGCCTCCTCGGCGCTCGACTCCCCCCTGACCCTCTCGGGGTCCATGATGGGAACGCCCGCCTACATGGCCCCGGAGCAATTTCGCGGCGGCAGGATCGACGCGCGGGCCGATCAGTTCAGCTTCTGCGTGGCCCTCTACGAGGCCCTCTACGGAAAGCGCCCCTTCGAGGGGAGGTCGATCGACGAGTTGACCCGCAACGTCCTCGCGGGGCGGGTGCGCGGCGCCCCCGCCAACACCCGCGTTCCACGCTGGATTCGACGGATCCTGCTGCGCGGCCTGCGCGTCGAACCGGCCGAGCGCCACGCCTCGATGGGAGCCCTGCTCGAGGCGCTCGGACACGATCCCGCCCGCACGCGCCAACGCTGGCTCTCGGCCACGGCGGTGGTCGGGGTGGTGGCCACGCTCGGCGTGGGTCTGGTTCGCGCGCAACGGGAGCAGCGCACCCGCTGCCTCGGCTCGGACGCCAAGCTGGCCGGGGTGTGGGAGCTCCCGGTCGGCAAGGCGCTGCCGGCGCGCCAGGAAGCGATAAGGCAGGCCTTCGTTCGCAGCGGCAAGCGCTACGCCGCCGATTCGTTCTCGGTGGTGAAGGGCGCGCTCGATCGCTACGTGGTCACGTGGACCACCATGGCGCGCGAATCGTGCGAGGCCACCAACCTGCGCGGCGAGCAGTCGCCCGAGGTCCTCGATCTGCGCACGAGCTGCCTCGACGAGCACTTCGCGGAGGTCCGTGCCTTGACCAACCTGCTCGCCAGCGCGGACGGCGATCTGGTCACGAAGTCCGTCGAGGCGGTGCAATCCATTCGCCCCGTCGAGCAATGCGCGGACATCGCGGCCCTGCGCGCCGTGGTGCGCCCCCCCGACGATCTGGGGGTGCGCCGGACCGTCGCCGACCTGCGTGATCGGCTGGCCGTCATCAAGGCCGAGGCCACCGCCGGTCAATTCAAGGAGTCACGGGCCAAGCTGGACCTGCTCATCGCGGAGGCCCGACGGACCAAGTACGATCCGGTCATCGCCGAGGCCCTGTCGCAGCTCGGCTGGGTGCAGGTCGAGACCGGCGAGCCGGTGCCCTCCGAGAAGTCCTACGAGGAGGCGGTGATCCTCGCGGAGGGCGCCCGCGCCGACGAGGTGGTGGCCGATGCGGAGACGTCCCTCATCTACAGCGTCGGCTACTGGCAGAACCGTTACCCGGAGGGCGAGCGCTGGGCTCGGCACGCTGGCGCCGTGCTCCGTCGTCTCGGCCCCGGCCACGAGGTCCTCGCGGGCTGGCGGGCCAACAACCTCGGCACCCTCTATGAAAAGGAAGGGCGCTACGCCGAGGCCCTCGACATGGATCTCGAGTCGCTGCGCATCAAGCAAACCGTCCTCGGCCCCGACCACTTCGACGTGGCGATCTCCGAGGGCAACGTGGCGCTGGCCCTCTTCCACCTCGGGCGGACCGAAGAGGCCATCCTCCGAGGGGAGCACGCCATCCGGGTCCTCACGGCGGCGCTCGGCCCCGACCATCCGAAGCTCGGGTTGCACCTGCTCAACGTCGCCGAGTTCCGCAACGCGCACGGCGATTTCGCCCTGGCGCGACCCCTCGGCGAGCGTAGCCTCGCCATCCTCGAGCGCGAGGTCGACCCCGATCACCCGCTCCTCGCGCATCCGTTGACGGCCATTGGACGCAGCTACGTCGGCGAGGGGCAGCCTGGCGCCGCCATCCCGATTCTCGAGCGGGCGCTGCGCATCCGAGAGAGCCGCGATCCCGATCCCGGGCTCCTGGGAGAGAGCCGCTTTCTGCTGGCGCGCGCGCTGGAAGAGACCGGCGGTGTCTCCGAGCGGAGTCTGTCGCTCGCGCGCCAGGCCCTCGCCGACCTTCGAGGCAGCCACGGGGCGACCACGCCCGAGGCCGTCGAGCAGTGGATTTCGACCCACCGTACGCACGCCGGCGCGCCGATCTCGATGCGATAGCCGACAGGCAAGAGCCGCTGAGCGCTGAGCCGCTGTCGCACAGCCGACCGGGGCGACCCCCGTGGGCTGCCCCGGTCGTTGCCGGACGTGCTGGACCCTGCGGCCGGCCTTGCGCTACTTGAGGTTGGTCCGGAAGTCCGAGGCGTTCGGTCCCTTCACCAGCAGGAACTGCTTGTACCGCTGGTCGCCCTCGAGGAACACCTTCTGCCAGGAGAGCCCGTAGAGGCCGACATTCTTGCTGTTGTTGGCGGGGTTGTTCCCGGCGTCGTGCCCGAGCCCGGAGATCTCGTAGAGCATCTTCGGCACACTGTCGGGGATCTGCGTGTAGATGGGCTGAGACATCCCGCCGCCCAGGATCGCGGAGTCGGTCTGCCCGGCGAACATGAGCGTCGGGACGCTGATGGTCTTGATGGCGCCGGTGCCGCCCGGGGCGGTGATGATGTGACCAGCCAGGGTGATGGCAGTCTTGAGCTCGGGATGGGTGTTCGCGTCGATCCAGGTTCCACCGCCACCCATCGACCAGCCCATGAGCCCCATGCGGCCGGTGTCGAGCTTGCCCATGAGCGGGCCCCCCGAGCGGGTGTTCTCGGACTTCAGGCAGTCGAGCGCGTCCATGAGAGCAGTGGATCGCTGGACCACGCTGTCCCCCGTGGTGTTGGTGTCGATGGTCATGACCACGATGCCGTGCGAGGCGAGGAAGGGGCCCCAGGTGTTGATGCTGGACTGGGTGGCGGTGAAGCCGGGACAGATGGCCACCGCACCGAAGGGGGCTTCCGCGTCGGTGGGGTAATAGATCGTGGCCGCGCCGAAGTTGGGCTCGTCCTTGTACCCGCTGGTGTACGTCTTGACCGTGTAGGGCCCGGCGGTCGACGCGGAAGCCATGGTCGGGTCGGGACCCCGCATGATGGGGGTGGTCGCCGAGGTCGAACCGCCCGACGGGGTCGGGCTGGCCCCGACGCCGCCGTCGGCTCCAGCGGAGACCGTGGCACCGCCCGCGCCAGGTGATCCCCCGGAGGTCGAGCCCGCGCCCGCGCCGGCGTCGACCCCGCCCGTGCCGGCCGGCGTCGGGCCGATGGTTCCGGCCCCGGCGCCCGCGGCCCCGGTCGCGATCCCGCTGTCTCCCCCCAGGCTGCCGCCGCCCGACCCGGTGGTCGCGCTGCCCCCGCTGCCGGTCGAGGAAGTGGTTGCGCCAGTCCCGGACGAGAGCGTGCCACGCCCACCGCCCGAGCCATCGCTGCCCGGGTCGCTCGCCCCGTGACTCGACGACGAGCAGGCCCCGAGGCCGAGCAGGGCCAGCGCCGGGACGAGCCTGATGAGCCCCCTCGACAGTTCTCGATTCGCCAGGATCAATCTGCTTTGCATCAACGGCACTCCGAAGGTTCGGGTCAACCAGCATCGGGACGCGACGCCACCATTGGCTGCTCGAGGGGGCGACAGAGCGCGCGCGTCCTCGAACCATCACGTCGACGCGGGCACGATCGCCGGCGTCGAGCCTGGTGCTGCAACCCGAATGCCGCGCGATCGGCGCGCCCACCCTGCAGAAAACCCCGACACTGACCGCCGTTCCAGACCTCCGGCCGCGGGCATCGGCGCAAGGGGCCTGCACGCATGCAAGGTGCAGGAGGTGAGCCGCGCATCTGGAAGCTCGACCCGACCGCACGCGTTGGTCTCCGCGGGCCCCCTGGAGCGACTCCGCTTGAAGGACTCGTCGCAGGCCGGCTCTGTTTCCTGCGTGAAGTCCGGTCTCCCCTCGAGCCCGAAGGAGTCCCCATGAGGCACACCCCGTCGCCCGTCGTCGTCATCGTCGCATTGAGCGGCCTCCTGGTTGGAGCCTGCTCCTCGTCCTCGAGCCCGATTGGATCTGAGAGTGGCAGCGGGGGAGCCGTGATTTCGAACGGCGCGTCCAGCGGAGCCAGGGGGAGTGGGGGTGCAGGCTCGGGTGGTCGGACCGGCCTGGGCGGCGGCGGTGCGCCGTCGGGTTCGGGGGGTACCTCCGGGGCTTTCCCGTCGACCGGCAGTGCGCCCGGTTCGGCCGTGGCCGTGGCCGGAACGGGCGGCCGGACCGTCGGGGTGAGCGGCAGGGCTGGTGCCGCGAACACGGTCGGAGCCACGGGGGAACCACCACGGTCAACCTCGGCGGTTCGGGAGTGGCTGGCCGCGGTGTGGCTGGCGCCGGCGTGGCGGACCCGGGCACCAAGGTCCAGCGCCAGACCTTGCCCGACAAGGTGAGCTGGATGTGACGCAGCTATCAAACGACCCCTTGACCCGTTTCGAACCCCAGTCGCTCACCAGCCCGCTCTCGGCCTTCGGAGGCGCGACGCGCCTCTGAGGACGACCCATGCCCCTCGTCTACTTCAGGTAGGCCGCGAGGGGAATGTTCTGATCGCGGAGCGCCTTGGCCACGACTCCGGCGATCTGCGAAGCGCCCGCCGATTCGAAATGGGTGTGGTCGTCACAGAAGAACTTGCCGACCGCGCTGGTCGTGGAGGTGAAGTCCCCGGAGTTCGGGCAGAGTCCCAAGGTGGTGTACAGGTCGGCCGAGAGTTGGGTCAGATCGATCACCGGCACGCCATTCGCCATGCCGGCGGCCTTGGTCTCCGGCCCGAAGCCGCGGTTCGGCATCACGGCGTTGCTCGTACACTGCATCATGCTGGTCGAAGTCAGGAAGATAGCCTGGGCGCCGCGCATCTTGGCGGCCATCGCCATGTCGCCGAGGTAGGTCTGAAAGAGCGCCGAGCTGACGTGGCGACTCTTGGCGCATGTGGGATCCCCATCGTTGATCCCGAATTCCACAAACAAGTAATCGCCAGGCTTCATCCCGGTCGCCGGGTCGAGCATGGCCTGCCACCGCGACGAGTAAGTCTTCGGACTCACCAGACACTCTCCGTTCACCATCATCGTCGTCACGTTGGGGTCATAGAGCCAAGTCTGGATGCTACGGCCAGAGACGCCGCTGTTCACGACGGTGGCATTGCTACCGAAGTACGCCTGAAACTCTCCGCCCCAGCCGCACGGACACGCGCCGCTGCAGGTCTGCATGGTGGAATCGCCGGCCATCCATACTTTGATCTTTCCCGTCGGCGGTGGGCCCCCGTCGTACGGCATCGTCGAACCTGCCCCCGCGGCGCCACCGGTGCCGGTCCCTCCGGTCATGGCATCGGGGCTTCCTGTGCCCGCGTCGCTGCTCCCGCCGCTCTCACTCGGTCCGCCACCAGTGCCCGAGATCCCGCCGGTGCCGATCGCGCCGCCCGAACCGACGCTCCCACCCGTTGCCGTCGACGAGGAACCACCGGTGGCGATGGCGCTGCCTCCACCCGTCGCGCTCTGGCCACCGGTCGAGGGGGATGCACCTCCAGTCGCGGTCGCACCGCCCGAATGGCCATCCCCGACAAATCCCCCGGTCCCGCCAAGATCCGCGGCGGTGTTGCTCCCGCACCCGGCCAAGAGGGGGCACCCGACGACCGCCAGAAGGGCGAGGAGCACAAGGAAACTTGGTTGCGAGTTCCTCTTCACAGGTATTCTCCCGGAGACATGTTGGTCGTCTAGCGCCCGAGAGCGGGCCGAAAAAGATGCAACCTGTGCCAATCTCGACGCCACCCGCACCAGTGGACTTCTCGGCTCGCAGACGCGAACGCTCACCGTAGTCCTCGATCCCAAGCCGGGCAAGGTCCGCGGGTACCACGCGCTCGCACAGTAAGGTTCGGTGAGCATAGGGGCCACTCTGGAAAGCCGAGGATTGCCCGTGACGAGCCGCACCGGACGCCGAAACCTGCCGCCAGTAGAGTACGGTCGATTCAGAAACTGCTGTGCCCGAAGCTCACTGCAACGAAAGTGAATCCAGATAGATTCGGCCGACCCACGGTTGCGCCAGAAGGTTCGCCACGAAGAAACTGATGGTGAGGTGGGTGGCGCTGATGCTGACCTGGGACGCGCCACTTAGCCACTTGCCCTCCACGACCGAGAAGGGTGATGTCCCTACTGAGTCCACTGGACTGCCGTTGAGTGACACCGACCCCGCATTGATCTTGGCATTGGTGGAATCGAGGTGGGTGCCACTCAAATACTCGAAGTATGCGTTTACCTGAAAGGTCCTGTTGGCGAGGTTCACGCTAGAGCCGTCGGGACAAAGGGGCACCTGCACGGTCAATTCCTGCTGATAGTTGCCAGCCGCGTCTTGGCCGCCGGGAATGCTCGTGCTCACAACCAGGGAAAAACCTCCGCCCAGCCGCTGAGTGGTGGCAGCCGTGAGCGGCTGCGGTGTCTTCGCGGTGATGGCCGGATCGGACGGATCTCCGACGATCCAGCCCTCTGGAGTGTTCGTTTCGAATCCCCAAGCCCCGCATACAATGTTGCCGGCCGCCATGTTGGGGCAGGCCAGCCGGGCGACCCCGGGGGCGCAGGCGTTCACGCAAACGTTGCTCTCGCATGTGGCGATGGCGTTCGCCTGGGCCGCGCACGTCCCGCAGGTGTACATCCCATTGCATCCGTCCGAGACCATGCCGCAGTTCTTCCCCGCGCAAGCTGTGGCCATCGTGGTGGGCGTGCAGGGCGGGTTGCACATGGTACCGGCGGAGTTGCAACCGGTAGACGAACACAATGTCTTGGTCGGTGTCGGGCACTGGCCGTTGCCATCGCAGACCTGTGCGGCGGTCTGTGTGCCGTTGGTGCAGGTCTGGGCGGTTCCGCAGGACATGCCTGCGGACTTGTTGCCGGTCGAGACGCAGACCTGCTTGCCGGTGGCGCAAGAGTACGTGCCGTTCTTGCAACCGGTGTTGTCCGGCGAACACCCGGCCCCGGCAGCGCACGCCACGCAGGCTCCGGCGTTGCACACCATCCCCGTTCCGCAGGGGCCCCCGTTGGCGACCATACCCGTGTCGGTGCAGACCAGTGCTCCGGTGCTGCAGGAGCCGGAGACCGTGTGACATGCGGCCGCCGTGCACGATGTCGGATTGCAACCCGTGCAGACGCCGCTGCTGTTGCACACCATGTTGGTGCCGCAGGGTGTGGCGACGGGCTTGTTGCCGGTCTCCATGCAGACCGCTGCGCCGGTCGTGCAGGAATTCGTCCCGGTCCTGCAGAGATTCGTCGGGGTGCAGGTTCCCGCCGAGCAGGCGACGCAGGTGCCGGCGTTGCAGACCTTGCTCGTGCCGCCGGAGCTGCAGTCCGCGCCGTTCCCGAGGTTGGTGCCGCTGTCGACGCACACCTGGGTACCGGTCGAGCAGCTGTAGCTCCCGGCGTGGCAAGGGTTCGACGGCGGGGTGCAGCTGCCGGTCCCGCACGCCGTGCAGGTCCCGCTGGCGTTGCAGTACATGCCCGACGAACCGCAGAGGGATCCGGCGGGCTTGTTCCCGCTCTCGTTGCAGATGAGCGAGCCCGTCGAACACGACGAGGTGCCGGTCTTGCAGGGATTGGCCGGGGTGCACGTCACGTTGGGGGTGCATGCGCTGCACGTTCCGCTCTTGCACACCAGGTTCGTGCCGCAGGGCGAGCCGTCGGCCAGGGACGTGTTCGAGTCGACGCAACTCGGGGCCCCCGATGTGCAGGTCAGCGCTCCCTTGTGGCAGGCATTGGCCGGGGTGCAGGACTGCCCACTCACGCAGGCGGCACACGTTCCGGTGCTCGTGCAGACCATATCCTTGCCGCAGCTGGTCCCGGCCGGCTTGTTCGTGGTCTCCATGCACACGGAGGACCCCGTCGAACAGGAGGTCGTGCCGTTCTTGCACGGGTTGGTGGTCGGTTGACAGACGCTCCCCGCCTGGCAGGAGACGCACATGCCCGAACGACAGACCAGGTTGTTCCCGCAGCCCGTCCCGTCCGCCAGCGACGTCATCGCGTCGTTGCAGGTGGCGCCGCTCGCGCTGCACGACTGGGTTCCCTTGTGGCAGGGGTTGCTCGGCGCGCAGCTGGTGCCTGCGGTGCAGGCGACGCACGTGCCCCCGAAGCAGACCTTGCCGCTGCCGCACATGGTTCCGTCGGGCTGGTTCGCCGTGTCCATGCAGGCAGAGACCCCCGTCGCACACGAGGTCGTCCCGAGCTTGCACGCGTTGCCCGACTGACAGGCCTGCCCGGCCTTGCACGAGGCGCAGCCTCCGTTGCTGCAGACCTTGTCCGTGCCGCAGCCCATCCCGTCCGGAAGCTTCCCGCCCGCATCCATGCAGCTCACGGCCGGGGCGCACACCGTCTTCCCGGTGTGGCAGGCGTTGCCCGTCGGAACACAGTCGAGCCCCACGGTGCAGGATGTACAGGCACCGCCGCTGCAAACCATCCCCGCGCCGCAATCGGTGCCGTTGGGGGCGTTCCCCGACTCGACGCACACCGGGGAGCCCGTGTTGCACGCGGTGACCCCCACCCGGCAGGGATTACCCGCGACGGCGCACGTCGCCCCCACCACGCAAGCCGCGCAGATCCCGACCGCGTCGCAGACCATCCCGGTCCCGCAGACAGTGCCGGCCGCGGCGCTGGTGCCACCGTCCATGCACGTCGGGGTGCCCGCGGTACAGCTCAGCGTTCCGAGGTGACATGAATTGGTGGGCGTGCACGGGCCACCGTCCATGCACGCGGCGCACGCCCCCTCCTGACAGACGCTCCCGGCACCACAACTGGTTCCGTTCGGCAGATTGTCGAGCTCCGTGCAGACGGGAGCGCCGGTCGTGCACAGGATCGTTCCGCTGCGACAAGGCTTCATCGGGATCGGACAGGCCATTCCGGCAGCACAGGCCTGACAGGTCCCATCGTGACAGGCGGAGCCCGATCCGCACGCCGTCCCGTTCGCCTGCGACATGCCCGTGTCCTGGCAGGAGGACCCCGCCCCACCGTCACCCCCGCAGATCGTTTGCCCCACGTGACAGGGGTTCGGCGGATCACACGAAGCTCCGGCGACACACCCGCCCGCAGGTTGCGCGCCCCCCGCCGAGCTGCCACCCGCATCGCCACCGACACGAGCATCCGGCGCGCCGGGGCCGCTACCAGAACCAGGTCCGCTACCAGATGAAGGCGCGTCCAGAGCACCGCCGTCGGGCCCGAGGCCAATTCCAGACGTACCAGCGTCCAAGGCTCCGGGCACATACTTGGGCGGCGTCGAACACCCGCCGCCCCCAACCACGAGAGCGACCATCAGAGCCCCAGTCCTCCACCACCTCTTTTCCTTGATGCCCACGGTTTCTCCTATCTACATTCCCAGCGGCGTCGTCCGCGAGACAAATCGCGCGGCCGATTGAATGGAAGCGCGGAATCCGGTCAAGAGCGCGGGCCTTCAACGCGTCCCGGCCACGATCGACCATCAGAACGTGAGAGCGCAGGACACGTTCGGGCTCTGCGGGAAGAGCGACGGGGCACATTGCCAGGCGGCCACCGCGCGCGCCCGCGGCGCCCTGCCCCCTCGCGCCTCGGTGGCGGCCCCGTGCTCTCCCGTGTCCGGCTCCGTCAACTGCAAGACGAGCCAGGTGGCGGCGAAGACACCGGCGGCGACGAACCCGGCAATCTGAAAGACCGTCGCGGTCCTCTGCGCATCGAGGGGTCCCTGGCACGCCGCCACCGGCGCACCGGTGAGATCCACACCCCGCCCGCCGTTGTCCCGACAGTTGCCGTTGTTGGTGTTCCGAAACGTGCTCACCTGCTGTTCGCGCACGAAGCTCCCCGCGATCCCGGTTCCGAGGCCCGCCACCGCGAGGCCGAGGCTCGTCCACTTGAGGGCGGACCGGACGGGAGATGGCCCGGTCCTGTCGGTGTCGGCCCCCGCGACCGCGCCCTGAGATCGCACGCCCGCGGACGGATGCTCCGGAGCCGAACCAGCGTCGGCCGCCGCATCCTTGTCGCCGGGGACGTCAGGCTCGGCGGTGCTCGCGGATGGGTCGGCGCGTGCCACGGTCGCGGCGCGGCGCGTCGCCTCGCCCGGCTCCTTGTCCATCCGGATGAAGATCCGCTGGTAGTCGGCGGCACCGAGGCTGAGGGTGCGCACGGCGGTCTTGTGACCGGGGGCGCGGCATTCGACGTCGACCTGTCCGATCGGAACCGTGATGGACCGAGGCAGCGGCAACTTGCCCACCGACCGGCCGTTGATCAGGACCTCGGCCCCGACGGGATCGCCGCTGATCTCCACCCGGGCAACATGCGCCCGGATGGCGATGATGGCCTGGTCGAGGGGGGCGCGATGCTTGGCCACCCACGGGTCGCTCGGCGAGCGCAGCGCCTCGGACACGTGCGCCTCGGCGTCCTCCCACCGGCCAACGGCTTGCTCGGCGAGACCGAGCTGGGCCGCGGATTGTGGCGAGCGAAAGCGGTCGTACATCTCCTGGAACACCCCGCGGGCCGCCGCATCGTTTCCCGCCTTGCGCAGCTCGATGCCGCGGCGGTTGAGGTCCTCCTCGCCGCTGGCCTGCGCGCGCGCGATCGACTCCGCGCCCGACGCCAGGATTGCCAGGCACGCGGCTGCCAGACACGCGGCGACGACCGCCACACGCGTGACGACCCACGAGCGTGTGCCTCGGTTCATGTGGAAGCTTTGGGCCATCGTGGGATCGACTTTGCCCGGACTGTAGCAACGGCGTGCGACCCTTGCCAGCATGCGCATCGAATCGACCGGACAGGACGACGACTGGTTCAATTCGACCGGTCCGCAGTCTGTGGAGCGCGCGGTGGGGCAAGGGAAGAGGGAGCTTCCGGTTCGCGGTTCGTGGGCACCGGATCCTCCGCCGCCCACGGCTTCTCCAGATACATATCAGTATGGTACATATGTATGGATGAAGAAGACGCTGAACATCGACGAGCGCCTGCTCGCCGAGGCGAGGCTCGCATCCGGCGCAAGCACCGATACCGAGACGATCCGCCTCGGCTTGGAGGCGGTGGTCCGGCGGGCAGCCTACGAGCGCCTGAGGACGCTGCGGGGAACCGAGCCTCGAGCAAGAGATGTCCCTCGCCGCCGTGAGGGGACGACGCTGAAGGTGCCGCGGAAGCGGCAAGCTGTGTGATGTCGCGTGATGATCCTGGTCGACACCTCGGTCTGGATACGATTTCTCGGCAACCGCCAGCCTCACGCGAGCGAGCTCGATCGCCTTCTCGGCCTCGACGAGGTGGTCGGGCACGAGATGGTGTTCGGTGAGCTTCTCGTCGGTGACGTCGGGGCTCGTGGCAAACTGCTGGCCGCCTATGCGCAGATGCACCGGGCGGACACCGTGGCCCACGCCGAAGTGGTCGTGTTCGTGCGTTCGCGACGGCTCTCGGGCCGAGGCCTCGGGTGGATCGATGCGCACCTGCTCGCCTCCGCGGTCCTGCAACGCCACCAGATCTGGACCGCCGACGTTCGTTTCGCCGCGGTGGCATCCGAGCTCGGCATTGCCCACAGATCCGGCGCGTCCCAGGACCAGCACAGGGCAGCGATGCGCGTGTCGGCGAATGGCTGACCGTCGACCGGGATTTCGGTCGTTTCAAGGACCTCGAGACCCGGCCCCCCCTGCTCGATTGAAACGCGGCGGCCTTGTCGCCATCGTCCTCGGTTGATCTCGAATGCCGAGCTCCCAGATGGCCGGTTACTCCGGCACACCTTTGCCAAGGAAGCTCGGGCTCGGACCGAACCACCGCTTCGGGGTCGTGCGGTCGCCCGAAGCCTTCGCGAACGTGCTCGGCGCCCTGCCGGACGGGGTGTCCATGGAGGTCATCCGCCCGGGTGGCCCCGCGCCCCGCCAGAAGACCGGAAGGTCGGCCCGGAAGGCGCCGGCCGCCCAGGCGGTTGAACGGCCTTTCGACGTCATCGTCTGCTTCGCTCGTTCCTTGCGGGAGGTGGAGCAGGATCTGCCGTTCCTGCGGACGCGCCTCGCGCAGGCCGGAGGGCTCTGGATGGCCTGGCCCAAGCGGACCTCGGGCATCCCAACCGACGCCGGCGAGAACCAGATACGGGCGCTTGGTCTCGCCGCCGGCCTGGTCGACAACAAGGTCTGCGCGATCGACGAGACCTGGTCCGGTCTGCGATTCGTCATTCGACTCGCGGATCGCACCCCGTCGGGCCGGTGAGATCTGTCCGTCAGGCGCGCTGGGCCCCCTCGGATGGAGTCGGGCCCCCTCCCTGACCCTCGTATGAGTCGGGGACGTGGCTCGCTGCCGCTCGCACGTCCCCGCTCCCCTCTCGCTCCGCGCGGCAAAGCCGCGCTACGCTCGCCTGATCAGCCGGAGGTGAACAAGGTACCGCGCGGCGCCGTCCCGGGAATGAAGTGGGCCCCTCTCCCTGACCCTCCCCGCTCCGCGGGGCGAGGGGATAGGACGGGGGCTGGGGCTCGCCAGCTCACCCGACGGTGATGCCGAGGAGGCGACCGATGCCCGCCGCGGTCGCCATGGCGAGGGCGCCGCCAACCGTCACCCGCAGGGCAGCCCGCGTGCGCGGGGCGCCCCCCAGGTACCCCCCGAAGCTGCCGAGCGCGGCCAGCGCACCGAGCGAGACCACCGCCAGCGCCGCCAGCCGCACACGCGCCGGCGCCAGGGCCATCGCGGCGATGGGGATCAACGCAAACGAAGCGAAGCTGGCCGCGGACATCCAGGCCGCCTGAACGGGCCGCGCGAAGGACTTGGGCTCGATCCCGAGCTCGTCGCGCATGTGAGCCCCGAGGCGATCGTGCGCGCTCAGCTGCTCGGCGACCTTCAGGGCGAGGCCATGGTCGAGCCCCCGCTTGACGTAGATCCCGGCCAGCTCGTTCAGCTCCGCGTGGGGATCCTCCGCCAGCTCGGCGGTCTCGCGCTCGAGATCGGCCGTCTCGGCGTCGCGTTGCGAACTGACCGACACGTACTCGCCAACCGCCATCGAGGTGGAACCCGCCACCAGCCCCGCCACCCCCGCGACCAGGATCGTCTGCTGAGAGGCGGACGACGCGGCCACGCCGATCATGAGGCTGGCGGTCGAGACAATCGCGTCGTCGGCGCCGAGGACCACCGCCCGCAACCAACCCGTGCGCGAGCTGAGGTGTCCCTCGCGATGGAGCTTCGACCTTCGATGCAGCGACATGCCCCGGCACGATAGCCGCTGCGATCGGGTTCGTCGACCCGCGATATGGGAGGACGTGGGACGGTCAGGCCGAGGGTGACGCGGCCCGGACCGGCACCGGTGCGCGGCGGCCGGGGGGGGCCGGCGCCACCGATCGCGGAGAGACGGCACCCTTCGGGACGTCACCCCGGAGTTGGCCCTGCACGCCGCCCGAACCGTCTCCCGCCTGCACCAGCAAGGCGCGCATCTTCTTGCGCGCGCGGTTGAGGCGCGTTCCCACCGTGCTCGCAGGGATGCCGAGCTCGGCGGAGATCTCGGCGTACGAGCATCGGCAGGCGATGTGCAGGTCGAGCACGCTTTGAAACGGCGGCGCCAGCCGCAACAACGCCGAGCGCACCTCACCGAGATCGATGTTCTCCCACGGGCACGGAGGCTCGGGAGCCGGCATCGGCAGAGCGCTCAGGGTCTCCGGGTCGGTCAGTTCCTCCCGGCGGCGCCGCCGATAGCCGTCGATGAACAGGTGAGACATGATTCGCAGCAGCCACGCGCGAGAGTTGGTGCCCGCCACGAAACGATCGAAGTGCCGGAAGGCACGCTCGTACGTGTCCTGGACGAGATCCCGGGCGCGCGGCTCCGAGCGTTCGAGCCTGCAGGCGCGCTCGAACAGACAAGACTCGGTGTCGCGCACCAGTCGTTCGAAATCGTCGCGCTGGCGAGAAGACGGCGGAGGCTCGAGCGTTGATATGGACATGCTCCGCCGATTTGCAAACCCCAAGCCGCCACGCGCCCGCTTGGCGTATACGCCTGATTCCATTGACTTTCATGCTGTCGATCCGGTTATCCGGAAACCGACCATGCACAAACTGCGCAAGCAGCGTGTGCACGACCCGGCGCCCTGGTTGCACGAACTGTCCAACGCTCCCGCTCGTGGGGCGCATGAGGGTCGTGCCATGAGGTCGATATCGGCCTCGAGTACGCGTGCCTCGAATCACGAATCGGGACGATCGGAGCCCCGCCCGGTCGGACGAGCCTTCGGGCGGGCCGGCGCGCGACCCCGTCCGAACGAACCTCGTGGTCCGCGATCTCGGTGGCGCCGCCCTGATCGCCGCTTGTGGTTCGGAGCAATTGTGGGAACATTCCGCGCTGTGTCCGTTGCCAACAGGATGGAAGGCGAGCTTCGGGCGGGAGAGGCCGGCAGCGAAACCTCCACGCGGCCCAGCGCGGGCAGCGCGGCCGGTGCACGAACCTCCGAACCAGCCGCCAGGTGTGTCGAGCGTCCACGGCCGCGCTCCGGGGCGACGCCCATCGCGTCGGTCCGCACCGTCCTCCTGGCCGCCGAAGAACTCCCCGCCGCCGAGGAATCGAGCTCGAGGTCGAACCCCTGGGCCGTCCCGGCGTTCTTCGGGCCACCGGCGCTGCGCCTCTTCGGCATGTACCACCCGCCCCTGGCCAGCGCGCCGGCGCGACGTTCGGCGGTGGTCCTGTGCAACCCACTCGGGTACGAAGCGATCTGCGCCTACCGGACGTACTGCCACCTGGCGGAAGGCCTCGCGGCCGCGGGTTTTCCGGTTCTCCGCTTCGACTACCATGGAACCGGCGACTCGTCGGGCAAGGACGACGACGACGACCGCGTGCGCGCCTGGCTGGACAGCATCGCCGCCGCGGGCCGCGAGGTGATGGCGCGCAGTCGAAAGGCCGAGGTGAGCTTCTTTGGCACGCGCATGGGGGGAACGCTGGCGGCGGTGGCGGCGGCCGAGCTCGGCCAGGTCTCGCGCCTGATGCTCTGGGCGCCGTGTTCCAGCGGTCGGGCCTATGTGCGCGAGATGCGCGCCTCCCAGCTCATCCGGCGCACCGCCCGCGCCCCCGAGGTCGCGGCAGAGCCGCTCGCCGACGGCGACGTCGAGGCGGCCGGGTTCCTGCTCACCCGTCGGACCGTCGAGGCCCTGTCGGCGCTCGAGGTGACGAAGATCCAGGCACCGCTCGCCAACCGGTTGCTGGTCCTGGCCCGCGGTGACCTGCCGACCGAAGAACGCCTGGCGGCGCAGCTCGAGGCGCAGGGCAACCGAACGACCTATCGCAACGTTCCCGGCTTCTCCGAGATGATGGTCGACCAGGTCCACCGCTCGGTCGTCCCCGGGGCGGTGATCGCCGCCGCGATCGCCTGGATGGTGGACGGCGAGCGCGACGGCGAGCCCGACGGCGAGCCATCCGCTGCGCCGGGGCCCGCGGCGCTCGCGCCGGCCCTCGGCAGGACCGACGGCCGGGTCACCGCCCCGGAGCTGCTGGCGTCCACCCCCGAGGGCGCGTGGTTCCGCGAGGAGCCCGTGGTGTTCGGAGAGTCGCCGCGCCTCTTTGGAATCCTCACCGAGCCCCGGGGTGCGGTCGGCATCGCGGGCGGCGAGCCCGGTGTGAGCGCGCCGTCGGTGTCCGGCCGGCCCGCCATCTTGATGCTGAACGTGGGGACCAACCACCGCGTGGGCCCCAACCGCCTCTACGTCAAGATGGCCCGCACCTGGGCGTCGATGGGATACGCGGTGCTGCGGTTCGACCTCGCGGGGATCGGCGACAGCCGCGCCGCCGAGGGCTACGCGCAGTCCCGGCTCTACTCGAAGGACGCCATCGCGGACGTCCAGTCGGCCATGGCCTTCCTCGAGCGGTTTCGGCGGATTGACCGGTTCGTCCTGGTGGGGCTCTGCTCGGGGGCGTACGTCGCGTTTCACACGGCGCTCGCCGACCCGCGCGTGGTGGGCGAGGTCCTGATCAACACGGCCACCTTCTCCTGGAAGCCCGGAGATCCCATCGACGTGGCCACCCAGCGCGTGTACAAGTCGAGCCACTTCTATCGACGGGCCCTCTTCGACCTCGATACCTGGAGGCGTGCGGCGCGCGGGCAGATAGATCTCCGAGGCATCGCGCAGCGGCTCCAGGCGCTGGCGCTCGCCAAGGTGAAGGCGAGGCTGGCCGCCAGCGCCTTCGGGCGACCGCCGGGGGAAGACGGTCTCGCGGCCTCCTTTCGCAAGCTGTCGCGCCGCGGGACGGATTCGCTGCTCATCTACGGGGAGGAGGACCAGGGGCTCGATTCCCTCGAGCTCGAGCTTGGACGCAAGGCGGACAAGTTGCGCGCGCTGCCCAACTTTCGGGTGGATGTGATTCCGGGCCCGGACCACACGTTCACCCAGCTCTGGGCGCAGCGCCGGTTGATCGACGCCATCACGAGCCACCTCGGGCGGCGTTTCGCCTGATCCGGGCTGGCGTGCCGGGGTGAGGCTCGTGCGCAGGACGGCGGTGATCCGTGCCGCGTCCGCCGGCGCCGCCTCGCGTTCCCTCCTGGCTGCGCTCGCGGCCTTGGCGGCCTTGGCGGGGTGGCCGGCACCCGCCCTCGGCGCGGACGCGTTCGAGATCCAGGTGTACGACGGCACCGCCAACCCGGCCGGGGTGTTCGGCCTCGAGCTGCACGTCAACGACGCCATCGACGGGGTCAAGACCGCGCCGCCCCCCGAGCTGCCGCCGCATCACCTGCTGCACGTGACGCTCGAGCCCTCCCTCGGGGTCACGCGGTTCTGGGAGCTCGGCGCCTACCTCCAGACCGCCCTGCGGGCCGACGGGGGTGGCTACGAATTCGCGGGGGCCAAGCTCCGGTCCAAGCTGGTGACTCCGGGCGGGTGGCGACCCCATCTTCGGCTCGGCCTCAACATGGAGGCCGGTCACCTCCTCGCGCGCTACGCCCCCGAGCGCTGGGGCGCCGAGCTGCGTCCCATCGTGGCGTGGGAGGACGCTCGCTTCTTGCTTGCGGTCAATCCCATCGTCGGGATTCCCCTCACCGGCGGTGCGCCCACCTTCGAGCCGGCCGCCATGGCCCTGGTCAAGATCGGCGGCGTCTTGTCGGCGGGCCTCGAGTACTACGGCGATCTCGGTGCCATCGTCACGTCCGGGCATCGCGAGGCTGGCGAGCACACCTTGTTCGAGGTCGTCAACCTGCTGTCGCTCCCGAACCTCGAGCTCGACGCCGGGCTCGGGGAAGGCCTCACCTCCAGCA
Organism: uncultured Myxococcales bacterium; assembly: GCA_964540815.1. Lineage (GTDB taxonomy): Bacteria > Myxococcota_A > Polyangia > Fen-1088 > Fen-1088 > CAZIOH01. The sequence goes on from CAZIOH010000030.1 coordinate 62,286, forward strand.
GCAGCCGGCTCGTCGCGAAGGTGATAGTCGGCTATGTCTTCGAGCGCGCGGCATCCGCGGCCGCGCCACCAGCGTCCTCGGGGATGGGCCGAGGGCCCGGCGGCACGCGTGGGCTCACAACGCCATCCCCAGCGCCCGGAGCTGACCCTCGATGATCGGGGCCCAGCCGGTGTTGGCGCGCGGATTGGCGGGGCTCGGATGCAAGATGCTCGCGACCGGCACCCCGGACGGCCCGAGCGCGAGCTCGGCGCGGGTGGCCGCGAAGGCCCCGACCCCGACCACCAGGGCGGGCGCCAGGACCGCCGCCATCTCGACGAGGGCGCGATCGCAGGCCGCGAACAGGGGAGCCTGCTCCGTCGCCGGGAGCTTGTCGGGGGTCCGGTTCTGACCGCGCGCCTCCATGAAGACCAGCGGGCAGTAGTTGATCACGAAGAAGCGCTGGAAGAAGGCCTGCGGCGTCCCGAAGCGCTCCCGCGCCCAGCCCCACAGGCGCGTACCGCTCACCTCGCCGCGGGGGCATTCGAAGCCCCGGACCGGGCGCGCCGGATGTTCGCGCGGGGGGCGCCCGACCGGGGCCGACACCCCGAGGAAGTCGCGCACCATGGCCACGTCGCCGAAGGGAACCCCGGTCTGCGCCATCCCGAACGGGCCGGGGTTCATCCCGAGCAGCAGCACCCGACCGCGCGGCGTGCCGGCCCCTGGCTCGCCGTATCGGGTGAGATACGCCTCGTGCGAAGCACGTGCGTACACGAGGGGGTTGTAGACGAACGCCGTCGGCGGCCCGAACCGCAACCCGCCAGCGCGCCGGGCCAGGGCTCGGCTGATGGCGACGAGCCCCGAAGGCTTCGAAGGGCCCGAAGGCTCCGAAGGAATCGACGGCTTCGACGGCATGGGGTCAGTCGAAGACCGCCTCCACGCGGAGGATCTTGTTCAGCGACGAGAGCGACTGGGCGTGATCCATCGCCGCGAAGACGTGCGACTGTTCGATGGCGAGGGCCTCGGGATGGCGTTCGACGAGCGCGACGTAGTGCGCGAAGTACCGCTCCGCCGGGACCGTGCCCTTCGGAGCCACCGCGCAGCGAACCACCGCATGGAGCGCGAAGCGGCCGGGGAGATGCTCCTGCACCAGGCGCCAGCGCCGGAGCTGCGCGAGCGCGCGCCTTCCGCCCACCCCCGGCGCGCGGGCCAGGGCGGCGAGCGAGGCCGCGCTCATGTGATCCCCCGGACAGTGGGCCAGCACCAGCAACATGCGCCGCGCCTGAGGCGACAGGGCCCGCCAGGCCCAGTCGACCACCAGCCGCACCTCGATCACGTCGTCCTCGTGGACCATCGGGCGCACCCGGGCCACCTGTTGCTCGACCAGCCAGACACGCAGGTCCTCCGGGGTGGCGGCCCCGGCAGCGACCAGTGCGTCGCACATGTCGAGCGCCAGCGGATTCCAGCGCAAGAGCCGGGTCAGCGCCCGCACCCGCGGGAAGGGCGTACGTCGGGCCTGGATGAGCGGAGGGATCACCGGGAACACCGCGACCCCGGACAGGAGGCACCGCCTGGCGGTGAGGATGAAGGTGGTTGGCGTTCCCTCGAGCGCCTCGAAGAAGCGGGCCATCGCCCGATCGTTCTCGTGGTTGTCGAGCACCCACAGGGTCGGGCCGCGCGCGAGCAGGGCCTGGCGCACGCTGTCCACCAGCGGCTCGCGCGGGGCACCGAGCCGCAATGCCACCATCTGGAGCAGTGTCCGGTGGTCCCACCCGCCGACCCGCAACCAGAAGGCGCCGCCCGCGGCGATGGCGCGCCGGCCACGCAGCCGGTGAACCAGCGCCGCCGCCAGCAAGGACTTCCCGCTGCCCCCACCGCCCACGAAGGCCATGCGCGCGACCTGGCCCGCGGCCAGGACCGCCTCCAGGGTGGCGAGCTCGGCACGCCGGCCCTTGAGCCCGCGCGGACGTGGGGGCAGGCTGCCGACGAGCGCCCTTCCAGGGCGATGGGCAGCTCGCCGCGCGGAGCCGCGGTCGGTCATCCGACGAAGGTGATCGTCCACTCCCGCGGCTCGCCCTCCACCGTGACCTCGATGGTGTCCCCGACGCGCCGCCCGAGCACCGACCGGCCCACCGGCGACTGCGGCGTGACCACCGAGAGGAACCCATCTCCACCCGGTCCGGTCAGCTCGATACCGGCACCCGCGGGAGCGAGGAAGAATGTCCGGCCCTGCACCCGGCCCGGTTCCGCCGTCGGTCGTCGCGTCGCCTCCGCGTCGGAATCGACCTCGACCTCGACCTCGACCTCGACGATGGCGCCAAGAGCGATGGCGGCGCGGGCGGGGAGCGCGATCGGACGGAACGCCTCGAGCGCCGCCGCCTCGGCGAGGGCCCGGGCCGCTCGCTCCTTCTGGCCTCGGGCCAGGCTCGAGTACTCCTGGGAGACCCGGGCGTTCTCGCGCTTCTCGGAGGCGGTGGCACCCACGCGGGCCTCCTCCTCGGCGGCCGCACCCGCGCGACGCGCCCCGACGGCGACCTCGCGCAACCGGTCCGTGAGCTGTTCGACCAGGAATCGCTTGTCCATCTCGGTCCTTGATTCCTATCAGCGTGGGCCGTCCTGGCAAGAAATTGACACGCGCGGCGAGCCAGCTGCCGGACGGCGCTCAGGCACTCGTCGGGCGGCCGGCCCCGAGGGTAGTGTTGGCCCATGAAGCCCTGGATCACGCTGGCCACGGCCCCCGCTCCGGGCGGCGGCGACGGCGACGGCGACGGCGCGAGAGGCCAGCTCGCCCTGCTCCGGCGCGACACCGAGTACGTCATCCGGGTCCGGGGCGCCGAGCTGATGTCGAGTCGCCGCCACGGCTCCGAGGAGGAGATGGCACGCCTGGCCGCCGCCGCGATCGGACGGCGCGACGCGTGCGTCCTCGTCGGGGGATTGGGTTTTGGCTACACCTTGCGTGCAAGCAAGGCGCAGCTCGGCCGAGGGGGTCGCATCGTGGTCGCCGAGATCTCCCCCGCCGTCGTCGAGTGGAACCGCGGCCTGGTGGGACACCTCGCCGGACATCCGCTCGACGATGCGCGGGTGCGGGTCGCGTGCGTCGATGTGCGCGAGCTGCTGGCCGACGCGCCGGCCGCCTTCGATGCCATCTTGATGGACGTCGACAACGGCCCCTCGGCGTTGAGCCTGCCCACCAACCAATTGCTGTGGAACCGCACGGGAATGCTGGCGATCGCGCGGGCCCTGCGCCCGCGCGGCACGCTGGTGGTCTGGTCGGCCGATCCCGACGAGGACTTCGCTGCGCGCCTGGCGGCCGCGGGCCTCGCGGTGCAAAGCCACCCCGCCCGCGCGAGCGGTGGCGGCATCCGGCGCAGCGGTCGCGGCGCGCGGCACACCCTCTTCGTCGCGGAAAACTGACGAACGCGCACGCCGCGTGGGGCGGTGCGCGATGGGCCGGCTCGCGGCGATCTCGGCTGGCTCGACTTCTGCAAAGCGCTCCTGCATCGGCAATTCCGCCGCAGGAGAACGACATGAATACGCTGACCGCCTGGAAGCTCCCGTCTCCCTCAGAGCAGAACCCGACCGCCGTCCCGGTCGAGGGTCGAGCAGCTCCCCGCGGTAAGGCCCAGCACCCCGCCGACTGGCCCGCCCCCGGACCGATCGATCTCGCGGTGCAGGATCTCCCCCACGCCTCGGCCAGCACCGAGTGGTGGTACCTCAACGCGCACGTGACCACCGAGGACGGGCGGCGGCTGTCGGTGTTCGCCGCATTCTTCCGCATCGTCCGCGGACAACACCCGGTGACCAAGCAGCTGGAATACGCCCACTCCCTCACCTGGGCCATCAGCGATTCCTCGAGCGCGGTCTACTCGGCGGCCTCGCGGGTCGATCAGCACGCCGCCAGCATGGGCATCGAGCGGATTCGCAGCGGGCGCGGCTCGAAGGATCCGCGGCTCAACCGCGCCATGCTCGAGATGCTCGAGCAGGACGAGATCCCGCTGCCCGACCGGCGCTTCGACACCGAGGTCACGGTGGCCCTCGAACGCCTCGAGCTCGACTTCGGGGACGCGCTGCTGACCAAGACCGCCGATGGGACCTACCAGCTGTCCCTGCGTGACGACGAGCGGCAGATCGCCTGCACGCTCTCCCTCAAGCCGCGCAAGGGCGCCGTGCGGCACGGCGTCGACGGCGTGGTGCAGGCGGCCGAGGGCGAGACCATGTTCTACTACTTCGTCCCGCGCTGTCAGGTGCAGGGCACCGTGACCACCCCGGGCTTCCCGGAGGCTCCGGTCGAGGGCTCGGGATGGTACGACCACGAGTTCGGCGCCCCCGAGTCCGCCGCGCCGACGCCCGCGCGCGAGCTCCGCGCGCCGCCGTCCGATCGCGCCGCCGCGTCGCCCGACGCCGCGGGCGGTGACGCCGCCGCCACCAGCGACGACGAGGTCAAGCCCAGCGCAAACGCCATGGCCTGGACGTGGATCGCGGTGCATCTCAACGACGGCCGCGAGCTGACCGCGTACCGCATGGTCCAGGCCTCGACCGGCGAGGTCGTGGGCCAGCGCGCCATCCTGATCGGAAAGGATGGCGGGTCGCGCTCGGTGGGTGAGCTCGAGCTCGAGGTCAAGGGTGCCTGGCGCAGTGTCCGCTCGTTCCAGAGCTACCCGACCTGCGTGCAACTCGACGTCCCCGAGCTCGACCTGCACGTCACGGTCGAGGCGAGCTTCGCCGACCAGGAGTTCCTGACCGTGATCTCGAAGCCGGCCTTCTGGGAGGGACGCTGCGAGGTGCGCGGGCGCATCGGCGTGCAGCCGGTCAAGGGGACCGCCTACCTCGAGCGCAGCGGCTTCGAGATGGTGGAGACCCTCGACCAGTTCTTCGGCGAGGTGGGCGCCGAGGTGCGGGCCTCGGTGGCCGCGGCGCTCCCACGCGACCCGACCCCGGCGCAGGCGCTCGCGCTCATCGGCAGCCCCGAGCGACCGCAGTACCTCGACGGCGTGGACGTGGGGCAGCTGTCGCGCACGCTCTTCCAGCCGATTCGCGAGATCTCGGACCGCGGCGGAAAATCCTGGCGCTCGTACGCGGCGCTCGCCTGCTGCGATGTGGTGCAGGGCGACTCCCGGCGCTTCGCCCGCTGGCTCGCCATGCCCGAGCTGATGCACGTCGGATCGCTGATCGTCGACGACGTGCAGGACAAGTCGGCCATCCGGCGCGGCGGGCCGGCGTGCCACGTGGTGCACGGCGAGGCCCTGGCCATCAACGCGGGCACCGCGGCCTACTTCCTCCTGCACCAGCTGCTGATGGGCGCGGATCTGCCGGACGACAAGAAGCTCAAGGTGTATGCGTTCTACTTCGAGGCGCTGCGGGCGGGCCACGCCGGCCAGGCGCTGGATCTCGACGGGCTCGGGGGGCTCGTGGCGTCGGTGGTGGAGACCGGGGAGCACCAGGTGCTGGAGTCGCGGGTGCGGGCCTGCCACCGCCTAAAGACCGGGGCGCCGGCGGGCGCCTTGGCGCGGATGGGCGCGGTCGCGGGTGGAGGAACCGACGTGCAGGTCGAGGCGCTCGGGACCTTCTTCGAGGCGCTGGGGCTGGCCTTCCAGATCCTCGACGACGTCCTCAACCTGCGCGGGTTCAAGGGGGACCTCAAGTCACGGGGCGAGGACATCGTCAACGGGACCATCACCTTGCCCGTCGCCAAGGCCATGGGCCGGCTCGATCGCGCGCAGCGCGAGTGGCTCTGGACCGTGCTGCAGAGCAAGGAGACCGACGCGATGTTCGTGCTGCGGGCGGTGCGGCTGCTCGAGCAATGCGGCGCCATCCAGGCCTGCGTCGACGAGGCGGAGACCATGGTGGAGGAGGCGTGGCAAAAAGCCGCCCCGCTCTTCAAGCCGTCGCTCACCAAGGTGATGCTGCGTGCCTTCGGCTGGTACGTGCTCCAGCGGCACTACTAGGGACGCGCCTTCGGCGCTCGCGGGAAGGGGAGGACCCCTCCCCGCGGGCCCCTCCCGACGGACCGGAGCGCGGGAAGGGGAGGCCCCCTCCCCGCGGGCCCCTCCCGACGGACGACGAGAAGCGGGCCCGGATCTGCTT
>CAZIOH010000031.1:0-66976 GCA_964540815.1 uncultured Myxococcales bacterium
GACGAGCGCGCTCGGGATCCGCGCCATTCATCTGATGGTCCGGAACGAGAACACGGTCGCGCGCGGACTTTACGAGTCGGCCGGCTATGAATCGCCACCCCGTCTCTTCCTGTCCAAGCGGCTCGGACAGGGGGGACCGGATTCCTCGAGGCTCAGTCCGCGACCCGTAACCGCGGCAGGTCGCGTGATCACCTGAGCCCATCGCGGACTCCGCTCCCCAGGTGCCCTTGCACGAACCGCCAGCCGTCCCACATGGGGTCGTGCGTAACGGGTCGGCATCAGGGGCGTAGACACGGGACGATCAGACACCCATCGTGCCGCCGCGGGGGCACGTCCTCCCCGACGGCGACAGGGCATTTCGGGCCGCGCTCGTGGCGGCGTCGGTGCTGATCAGCATCAGCTTCTTCGCGCTTTGGCGCGCAGGCCCGTCGTTCCCCGGATCATCGCAGACCTGGCAGGGTTGCCTCTTCGACGGCGCGAAGCTGAGCGCGCCAACGATCCTCGCCGGCACGTTCGTCCTCCGCCGCGTGGCGCTCGCCGATTCGTGGCGGCTCGGCGCGGCGCTTGGCGCCGCCAGCGGCTCGCTGGCGGGTCTCACTCTGCACTTCACCTGCGGCAGCGCCAGCCCCGCGCACGTGGCACTGGCTCACGGGGGAGGCGTCGTCCTCGGCGCCATCCTCGGCGCCCTCTCCTTGGCGTTGCTGGTCCGTTTGCGTCGCTGAACCGAAATCCTTTATCACGCCTCCAGCCCGACCGTGGCGCTGCGTGTGACGGCCGTTCGAACGCGGGACCAGAAGGGCCTCCCCGACGCGCTCCCGGGCCGGCGACCATCGACGTGGAGCTCTCTCAGCGCCATTTGCCGAATCCAGGGACGAGGATCGGCTCCCTTCACGTATGTGGACCGGCTTGCGTGCAGCGCCTGGAAGGTCCGATCCAACAACCTCTCCGCACGTTGGCGGTCGCCGGTCCGGGCCAGCAATTCCGCGAAGATCCAGGGCGCAATCCGCGCGTACAAGCGGTCGAAGGCTTCGCGCTCGCCCCGACAATAGCCGAGCATCAACTCCCTCTCGGGGCATTCGTCGTTACCGTCTCGCTGTGCGTCGTCCCTGCATCCGCCGTTCGTCATCGCAACCCTCCGTGTCCGGGGGCCTTCGCGATCGGGTCGCGCCAGGGCCCGCTCCTGGGTGTCGGCGGGCGACAGTCCGTTACAACCTTTCTCCACCAAAGCACGCCGCGAGAGCCCCTTTCCAGAAGCGGACCACTTTGACACGAACTGGAAACAGGGCCGTAACGTCCGGAGCCCCGCCGACACTCACAGAGATGGAATCCTGCGTGGGACAGCGCCCGAGCGACTCGATTGGCCGCCGGGCTTTTGGTATCAACGAGGCCGGAGCGGGAGATTGGACCAGCCGGGCGCCAGCGCGGATCGAGCCGTCATCGACGCCTTGCGCGCGCGAGATGAGGCCGCCTTCTTGGCCTTCGCCTCCAGCCATAGGTCAGCGAGATCCTGGGACTGACGAGCACGAACGAGCGTGTGTTGCTGCATCGGGCACGCGCCAAGGTTCGGGCCACGCTCGAGCGACACTACGAAGGGAGGACGTCTTGAGTGTCCGCGATCTCGTCTCCCTGAGCTGCAAGGAGCTCGTCGAGCTGGTCACGGACTATCACTGTGACGCCCTCGGCGTCGCGGACCGGGCAACCTTCGAGCAGCACCTGTTCGGGTGCACCTGGTGCATGACCTACCTGAAGCAGGCGGATCGCGCCATCGAGCTGACGGCGCAGCTGAGAGCTCCACCCGAGCCGATCGACAGCGAGAAGCTGACCGCGCTGTTCCGAGGCTGGCGGGCAAGCAAGGGCGGGCAGTCCAGATGATCGTATTCAAGTTCCTTCAGCGTGGCGCGAAAGGGCCGTTGACCGGCTTCGTCTGGACGCCCCAGGTCTGGGTCGAGACATCGGGCCCCCTCGCCCCTTGCCGGAATGGCGCTCACCTGCTGCGGCCGCACGACCTCGCGCACTGGATGCACGAGGAGCTCTGGCGGGCCGAACTGGACGGGGAGTGGATCGAGGGGGCGGACTGCCTCATCGCGCGGCGGGCGCGGGTCACCGAGCGCATCGAGGGCTGGTCGGGACCAGACGGCGAGGCGTTCGCCCAGGCCTGTCACGATCGATTGGGAGCGCGGCTGGTCCTGGCCACCGAACCGGCGGTCCGAGAGCATCTGACGAACTATCAGTGGGCCGTGAACTGGCACATCGAGCGCAGGGCAATCGCCATGGCGGGCTATGTCTCGGCGCTTGGCCTGGCGCAGCTCGCGAAGAACGAGACGACGATCGACGCCTACCGGCGCGAGCGTGCCTGGCAATCAGAGTGGCTGGTGCGTGCTCTACGGTTGCTCTGACACCACCGGCGCTCGTCAGTGAGTACCGCGTGCGCGAGCAAGGCACACGTGGTCGCGCTTCGCCAGAGCCCGTGAAACCTTCGCGGGAGGTCGGCGTAGAACGGCGGGCCGAATCGTTCGGCAGTCCGGGAGCGATCCGAGCGCTCCTCGGTCGTTGACGGGTGCACTCGGGATGACGCCGGCGACTGCACGTATCGCTCGCCGCGAGGAGAGGTATGACCATGCTCGCAACACGAATCGATCGAACCAGGTTCGCAGCTCTCACGTCGGGCGCCTTGATGTTCAGCCTCTGGGCAGGCTGCCAGGCCGACCTCGATGGCCCTCCGGGGCCCGCCATCGAGGCAATGAGCGAGGGGCTCCGCCAGGAAGCCAAGCCCCTGCGCGCGCTCATCGCCCGGCAGGTGGGTGGGCTCGACAAGATGCGGGTGCCCGCCGAGGACGCCGCCATCCCCCTGCCTCCCGAAGACCCCAGCCGTCGAGGGCGCTACGAGACGACCGAGGCCAAGCGCTATCTCGGCAAGTTGCTGTTCCATGACCCGGTCCGCACGGCCCGCGTCGACATCAACAAGAGCGTGAACCCGCCCATCCGGGCCGGCGAGCCCCGCGACTTGCCCGACGGGACCGCGTTCGGCGGAACAGTGGACGGCGCCAGCCCGAACGTGCAGGCCGTGGTGAACGCGACGAAGAGCACCGGCTCGTGCGGGAGCTGCCACCTGGGCGAGGCCGCAGGCAAGGCGGGCACCGCGCTGAACTTCAACGTCGGTGGCGAGGGCCGCGGCTACACCGACGAGAACGGCGACTACATCATCCGCCGGCGCCCGCAGAAGAACCTCATTCCTCGCCCGGCCACCTACTTGCCCGGGGTCGCGCTGTTCGAGGGCGACACGGGCGTCGACGCCCTGCCCACGCTCACCGACATCTACGACGTCGACGGGTCGATCGAGATCGCCACTCCCGCCCGTCAGAAGGCGGATCCGCTGCCCAGCGCGCTGCTGGAGACGGGTCGCCTCGACCAGCTCGACAGCGTCGGGCGGCAGTCCCCCTCCATGGTTGGCTTCGCTTTCAACAACCGCCTGCTCTTCGGGGGCTTCGCGGGTGAGTCGAACGGGCTTCCGGGCGGGCTCAATCCCCTGAATGATCCGGCACAAGAGAACCTGACGCTGCTGCTCCTGGACGCGCACCGGATGCTGGACTTCGAGTCGGCCGAGCTGCAGAAGCTCCCGGCGTTCGTCGAGCTGTTCCGGCAAGCGTTCCCCGGCGAGGCGCAGGCCTACCAGGCCTGCAAGCAGGCGAACCCGGAAGCGACCTGCCAGACCGAGCTGAACGCGCTGGTCAACGACGACACGGTGCTGCGCGCCACCGCGACGTTCCTGCGGACCGCGGTCACCCGGAACACGCCGTTCGATCGGTTCATCGCCGGAGAAGACGCCCTCACCGCCCGCCAGCAGCGGGGCGCGCGGCTGTTCTTCACCCGAGCCGAGGACGGCGGCGCCGGGTGCTTCGGGTGCCACAGCGGCCCGATGTTCAACAAGCAGCCGAACGATCCGGATCTTGCCGGGATCGGTCAGCTCGTCGAGGAGAACTTCTTCAACCTCGGCATCGGCGATCACCCGGTCCAGGCGCTGAACGCGCTGCGCAGGGGACACCTGACGTTCGGCCCCGATGGCAAGCCGCTGCCGCACGGGGAGGATACCGGGCGTCAGGAGATCACGCACAACCCGGAGCACGCCTACAAGTTTCGCGCGCTGACGCTGCGGCAGCTGAGGGACGCGCGGACGTTCTTCCACAATGGATCGTTCACCAAGCTGCGAGATGTGGTGAGCTATTTCAACGACGGCGTTCCCCAGGACCAGCAGTTTGCCGGCCAGGCGTCGACGCTGGAGCCACGGTTCACCCATCCCCGGGGCGGCTCGGCGCCGCGAGGCCTCGGTCTCGATGACGACCAGATGGATGCCCTCACCGACTTTCTGGAAGGCGGTCTCTACGATCCCGGTTTCGTCCAGGCCTTCCAGCCCAACGAGACCGACCTGACCTACTCGAAGAATCACCCTGAGCTGGCCGCCCTGGGCGCCAAGGACGGACAGCTCCTCAGTGGCCGCGCCATCGACGACGACGACCCCCTGTCGCGGCGCGATCAGGGCCTCGAGTTCCTCGACGTGACCCGACGAATCCGGAGCAATCGCGTCGGGATCGCTCGTCCCGGTCAGGCGCTCGAGGAGGTGTTCATGTTCACGAACACCAGCGACGACGTCATCGACACGCACTTGCTGATCATCGCCGCGGGGCTGCCCCGGGGCGTCGTGCTTCGCAACGCGAGCGGCACGACCAGGAGCGGGGAGCCATACATCCGCGTGTTTCTCCCCGGGGGCGTGCTGCAGCCGGGCCAGCACATCTCGCAGGCCTTCACGTTCAACGGCGTGACCCGGCGCAGGCAGCCGACCTACCGGTTCACGCTGCTCTCCGGCCAGGGCGCTCCCTAGCAGCCCGAGTCGTCCCCACGAAGGGCCGGGAGAGGAAAGCTCCTGGCCCATCGGCCATGTGGCACCCGGCGCTTCGTCGGTGACTTCGCGCGGAGCGATCGCCTCTCCATGTATGCAACACCGGAGGCACCCGGCGGCCCCGGGGGGGCCAAGGAACCGACTGGCTCACCCCAACCACCACTCTTCGTAGTCGAGACTACGAACTCTCGTTGTTGAACCGCGCCCGCGCCCTTCATCTCCAAAGATTCCGGCACTCTTGGGCTGGAAGGGCCGATGGCACGGCGCCTGCTGCAGCTGGGGATGTTCCCCGCTTCCGGTGGAGCAGAGACCACGAGGAAGGAACCATGTGCAGGATCTCCCCGATCGATCCCGACGCTCTCACGGCCGCGCGCGACGAGGTCCTCGATGCCGTGAGGGCGAAGTTCGGCATGGTGCCAATGATGGTGCGAACGATGGCGCGGTCGCCCGCCGTCCTCTCCGGCTGGGCGGCGCTCGACGCCGCGCTGGCCAAAGGGGTGCTCGGGTCGCGGGTGAGCGAGCTCATCGCGCTCGCGGTGGCCCAGGTGAACCTGTCCCCATACTGCCTGGCGGCGCACAGCGCGCTCGGCCAGATGGTCGGGCTCTCGCCCGACGACGCCGTCGAAGCCCGGCGGGGCCATGCGCCCCGGCGAGGCCAAGGGGAAGATCCGAAGGAGGCCGCTGCCATCCGTCTGGCGCTGGCGATCCTCGAGACCCGCGGAGGCGTGAGCGACGAGGTGCTCTGCCTCTGCCGCGAAGCGGGACTGTCGGACCAGGAGATGACCGAGGTGTCGGCACACGTGGCTCTGAACGTCCTCGCGAACTACTTCACCCGCCTGGCGGAGCCGCAGATCGACTTCCCGATGGTCGACGTCCGCCTGCCCTGAACGCGAAACCAATCTGTCCCGTCACGTCAACCACAAACGCCTGGAGAATTCACATGTCAATGTCCGCCATGACCGCATCCCCCATCGCGACGCCCACCCCGGCCGCTCCCGCCATGCCGACTCCGGTCACCTTCGGGTCGACCATGGTCGATGGCCTGAACATCGCCTACCGTGAGGCCGGCAACCCGTCGAGCCCGAAGCTGGTCCTGCTGCACGGCTTCCCGGCCTCGTCGCACCAGTACCGCAATCTGGTGCGCGTCCTCGGCGATACCTTTCACGTCATCGCCCCCGACTACCCGGGATTCGGAAACAGCGATACCCCCGACCCCGGGAAGTTCGGCTACACCTTCGACAAGCTTGCCGAGGTGGTCGAGCGCTTCCTCGCCATCAAGGGGTTCGTTCACTACGGACTGTTCGTGCAGGACTACGGCGGACCGGTGGGCTTCAGGATCCTGGCGCGCCATCCCGAGGCGCTCGATTGGCTGGTCATCCAGAACACCAACGCCTACGAGATCGGCTTCACCGCGGCCTGGGACGGCTTCCGCGGCGCCTTGTGGAAGAATCCGTCGCCCGAGACCGAAGCGCCACTTGCCGGCTTTCTGACCCACGACGCGATCAAGGGCATCTACCTCCACGGCGCCAAGCGCCCCGAGTTCGTGAGCCCGGACAACTGGGAGTCGGATTTCGGGTTCATGCAGCGCCCGCACGCCGTTCGCATGAACCTCGACCTCTTCTACGACTACCGGAAGAACGTGCCGCTCTACCCGGAATGGCAGGCATTCCTGCGCAACCGGCAGCCAAAGACCCTCATCTTCTGGGGTCAGGACGATGTGTTCTTCACGAAGGAGGGCGGCGAGGCCTATCTGACCGACCTCCCCAACGCAGAGATGCACCGGCTCGCCGCCGGACACTTTGCGGTCGAGGACAACCTCGAGTACATCTCAGAGCACATGCACCGCTTCTACGCGGAGAAGGTTGCCTCTGACGGCAGGAAGAAGGCGGTCGGCCACCGATAGTGCTCGCGAATCCGGCCCCTGGAGCTCCGCCGCCGTCGATGGCGGCTCAGCCACCGCCTGCGGCAAGGCCCAGGGACTTGATGCGCGAAGCGAGCGTGGTCGGCTTCATGCCGAGCCTCTCGGCCGCGCCACCAGGGCCGAAGATCTTGCCGTCGGCCTCCCGGAGCGCTCGAGCGATGTTCTCGCGCTCCTGGTTCTTCAGCTCGTCTCGGGTGAGCAGGCCGGTCGCCACCGACGGCTGGCCGACCGGCCGAACCGGGGCGGCCGGCTTTGGCGCCGGCAGGTCGAACTCCAGCAGCCCATCTCGGGAAAGGATCACGGCCCGCTCGACGGCATTCTGGAGCTCGCGGATGTTGCCCGGCCAGTCGTGAGCCGTGAGCTGGGCCATCACGGCCTGCGCTATCCGGGGGGTGGGGCGGCCCATCTGGCGCGCGATCACCCTCGCGAAGTGGGAGACCAGCAGCGGGACGTCCTCGCGCCGCTCGCGCAGGGGCGGCAGGGCGATCGGAAAGACGCTGAGGCGGTAGAAGAGATCTTCGCGGAAGCGGCCTTCTTGGGCCTCCCTCTTCAAGTCGCGGTTCGTCGCCGCGATGATCCGGACATTCACCTTGCGGGTCCTGGTGTCCCCGACGCGCTCGAGCTCCCGCTCTTGCAATACGCGCAACAGCTTGGCTTGCATCGCAAGCGGGATCTCCCCGACCTCGTCCAGGAAGAGCGTGCCACCGTCCGCCAGCTCGAAGCGCCCCGGCTTGTCCTTGACGGCGCCGGTGAAGGCGCCTCTGACGTGACCAAAGAACTCGCTCTCGAACAGGCTGTCGGGGATGGCGCTGCAGTTCACCTTGATGAGGACCTGGCCGTTTCGGTGACTCTGCTGGTGGATCGCCCGGGCGATCAACTCCTTTCCGGTTCCACTCTCGCCGTTGATGAGCACCGAAGCATCCGTGGGAGCGACGAGCTGGGTCTGCTGCAGCACCTTCTGCAAGCCGGGACTCTCTCCGATGACCGCGCCGAAGTTGAAGTCCGAGAGGATCTCTTCGTAGAGGTAGGCGTTCTCGGCCTGCAGGCGAACTTGCTGCCGCTCGAGGAGCACCCGATCCGTGATGTCGACCATGGCGGTGCGGGTGTACTCGCCGCCCCGCGCGGGCTTCGACCACCATTGGACCCAGATCGGGGCGCCGGTGTCCTTGCGGCGCAGCTCCAGCACGACTCCGTCCTTTCCCTTTCCCGCCTCGATCGCCTCGAACGCCTCCTGCAGGGCGCGCTGGTTCTCCGGTGTCTCGGCGACCAGTGACTTGCCGAAGGTCCTCGCGATCTCCGTCGGATCGATGCCGAGCATCTTGATCGCCGCCGCGTTGGCGCGGATGAAGCGGGAGTCCATTCCCTCGTGCACATAGGGGATGGGGGCCTCATCGAAGAGATCGCGGAAGCGCTCCTCGTTGTCGGCCAGGATCCGATTGGTGGCACGCAGCTGTTCGTTCAGCGACTGCTGCAAGCCCTCGAGGGCGGCGATCTTCCTCGCCGCCAACCGAAGCTCCATCTGGTCCATCACCAGCGACGCCAGCTTGTTCAGCATCTCGGCCTCGGGGGCCGTGAGCTCGCGCGGCTCTCGATCGATGATACAGAGTGTGCCGAGATTGAAGCCTTCCCGGGTGCGCAGGGGCGCCGCCGCGTAGAAGCGCAGACCCAGGCTCCCGGTCACCAGGGGATTGGCGAGCGTCCTCGGATCGATCGCGGCATCGGACACTTGATAGAAGTCCGGGGAGAGGATCGCCGAGGAGCACAGGCCTGGAGCGCGATCGATCTCCGCTGCATCGAGGCCAGCGTGGGACTTGAACCAGATCCGATCGTGGTCCACGAGGCTGATGAGCGCGATGGGGACACGGAACAGGCCTGCCGCGACCGCCGTGATGCGATCGAAGGCGCCATCCTGAGGGGTGTCGAGAATGTCGTACCGCCGGAGGACGTCGAGACGCTCCTCCTCATTGGCGGCCATGTTCTCGCTCGCACTGGGCACGAGGACTTCTAGCACGGGGACCCGAGCGGGGGGCGTGGGTTCGCCCGCGCCCACGGCCGGGTCGAACGGCACTACGAAGTGTCGTCGATCGACGAGTTCTCGTCGGGCTCCAGGCCCGGTCTGGCTGCGATCGCTGCGCGATCCGGCCCCGAGCGCGCCGTCTCCGCGGTGGCACGGTCTTCGCTGAAGCCTCGCGGGATGCCGTGGTCTTCACTCGGAGCCACCCACCGCGATTTTCCACTTGAAAGGACCAACACCATGATTCGACGCCTCGACTTCCGTAACAGACCCTTGACATTCCTGAGCTCGGCCGTCGTCGCCGGGTTCGGACTCTCCAC
Source organism: uncultured Myxococcales bacterium (assembly GCA_964540815.1). Classification (GTDB taxonomy): domain Bacteria; phylum Myxococcota_A; class Polyangia; order Fen-1088; family Fen-1088; genus CAZIOH01. Next base: position 9,150 of record CAZIOH010000031.1, read on the forward strand.
GAATCCGCTCTACGCGGACTCGGAGGTCACGCCGGCGCCGGCCTCGATCGGGGCCGATGTGCCGGTGACGTACTTCGGCCCGGCGCCGTCTTCCGTCGAGCCCGAGTTGATCGGGCCGCACCAGTTGATCACCGCCGGTCAAGTGGATCTGGCAGCCAGCACGGTGAAGCTTCCGCTCTACAAGGGCCGGATGAAGAACACCGGCAAGGCCGTGTGGTTCATCCTCACGGATACCAGCGACGAGGGGCAGGCCCGAGCCCTTGGGATCAACTACTCCGCGAAGCTGCAATACGCGGCGACCTGCCGGGCCGCCCGAAACGGTGACTTCGCAAACGACGGCTCGGTGATCTTCGAGGAGGGGACCGTCGACTTCGCGCCGGTCCATGCCGTCACACCGGGCGTCGCGCCGAAGGTCTTCCCGCCCGCCGCATTTCAGGCTGGCTCGGTCGGGGATGCCGACTACAGCCCGCTGGTTCGCCTCGCCGGGGTCGTCTACAACGCCCCCATCGTGGCGTTCGGGGTCGAGGACGCAGATCTCGATTTCTGCCAGGCCACCCCTGACCATTCCAAGGTCCACGACAAGGTCACCGCCATCTGTCCGAGGGACAACACCGTCACCCTGCGGCTGACCAACGGCTTCAGCTTCTCTCGACCCATCGTCTACATCAGCCTGGACGCAAACGATCCGCTCGCCGCCGCGCTCGAATCGGCGACCCTGGCCCCGGCCCTGAGCGACGTCACGGTGGGGCGAGACGACAGCTTCACCAGCGGCGTCGAGCGTCTCTTTGCGGTCATCAATGGTCCCACCAATGTGACCTCGGGCGAGGTGAACCCGCAGCGGCAAGGTTTCGAGAGCGTTCTCAAGGGAGACGGGTACGGGCCGCTCAACGTCTTCGGGGGAATCCCGACCTTGGCGACCGACTACAGCCCGCTGTGGGATGTGAACCTCGGCGAGTGGACCCAAGAGGCCATCGACAACGGCTATCGCTCACGCATCACCGACGAGTTCACCTGGCTCGGAATGGCGGTGCGCGGCTTCGTGACTGGGCCGGGGGGCACGCCCTACGGCTCGAGCGGAATCATCATCAACTGTCCTCCCGTCGCACGTCTCCTTTGAACTCCCTCCTCTACCGACACCAACGGAGCCTACGATCATGAAAACCTCTGAATACGTCATTCTCGTCACTGTCCTCAACCTGATGGCGGGCGTGGGATGCAACAGCAGCAGCGGAACGGCGAGCGCTCTCAGCACCGGCGGAGGTGGCCTCGGCGGAAGCGGCGGCCAGCCGCCGGGAGCCGCGGACGCCAGCGACCTTCGAACGGGGCCGCAATGTCGCCAGGTCGGGGCCACCCGTTCTCCGCAGGTGACGACTGGCCTCGCCGACGAGATAGCTCCGGCGCCGCCTTCGATCGGCGCGGACGTCCCAGCGACCTACTTCGGGCCGAGCCCGTCCAGTGTGAACCCCAACCTGGTGGGTCCGCTCACCTTGCTGAGGAGTGGCACGATCGATTTCGCCAAGGGCACCATCAAGCTGCCGCTCTACAAGGGCATGGTCAAATCGACGGGCCTCGCCGTTTACTACATCCTCACGGACACCAGCGACAAGGGGATTGCCGATGGGCTCGGGTTGAACTACTCGGCGAAGTTGAAGTTCGCGAACGCCGCGGCGAGCGCGGGGGTCAACGGCTCGAATCCGGCGACCACCCTTCCCGCGCGGCAGGCGCACACGACCGCCGATCTCTCGCTGCAGTTCGACAACGGCACCGTCGACTTTGCCCCGCGGCTGGCGGTCACCCCCGGTGGGGCGCCGGACTTCTTTCCACCGTCCGCGGTGCAGCCCGGGTCGATCGGCGACAGCGACTACACGCCGCTCGTCTACGTGCAGGATCAAGGGGTCGTGTACAACGCGCCCGTCGTCGCCTACGGTGTGACCGACGGCGATCTCAGCTTCTGTGACGGCGTCCCCGACTACGCCAAGGTGCATGACAAGGTCGCCGCCATCTGCCCGGACGACGGTACGGTGACCATTCGCCTGACGGCGGGCTTCAGCTTCGGCAAGCCCGTGTGGTATCTCAGCACGGACGCGAGCGATCCGCTCCTGGCTGCCCTCGAGCAAGCGACGTTTGCACCGGCCCTGCAGAACACCCGCGTCGGGGGCGACGACGGCGCGTTCAGCGCGGTCGAGCGGATCTTCTCCTTCGCCAATGGTCCCACGAACGTCGGGACTGGCGACGTGGTCAACCCGCAACGACAAGGCCTGAACAGCGCGCTCAAGGGCGAAGGAGGTCCGCTCAACGTGCTCGGTGGAATTCCACACGTCGCCACCGATTACAGCCCCCTGTGGGACTTCAACCTGGGGGTCTGGACGGCCGACGCCATCGCCAAGGGCTATCGCTCTCGTGTGAACGAGGAGTTCCAGATCCTGGGGCTCGTCCAGCGCGGCTTCATCACCGGGCCAGGCGGCAAGCCGTGGGGTTCGACTGGCCTCATCGTGGACTGCCCCATCGTGCACCGCTTTCTCTAGAGCACCCGTTCCCAACCAACCAGCCAACCGACCAACCAACCAACCAACAACAGACCCACCCACCAAGGAGATCCCCCATGAAACTCGCACTCGTCGTTCTCGCCACCATGCCGTTCAGCTTCTCCGCCTGCAAATCCTCCCCGCCCGGGGGCCCGGAGATGACACAACCGGCGATGCACGCCACCATGGCTGGCCAGGCACACGGCCCGGGCATGATGAGCGCGCCCGCCATGGCAGGGACGGGTAACACTGCGCCAGCGATGGCCGGTGGCGCCATGGCCGGTGGCTCGATCATGGCGGCACATGCCGTCGCCCCGGCGGCCGCCGTGATGGCACACGCGCCCGCCACGGCGCCCGCCATGGTGCCCGCCGCCATGGCACCGGCCACCACCATGGGGGCGACATCAAAGCCGACCATGAAGACGGCCGGTGGCAAGCGTCCGGTCGCCGGAACCCGACTCTAGGGACCAGTCACTCGGATGCTCCACGGAATCAACATGGCCAGCGAGGTGGACGGCACGGGGATGATGACCGGCCGTTCCCTCGCGTGGGGGCGTGAGACTCCTGAGTCAGCAATGAATGCGATTCCGTCGCCGGAGACTCCGGCGGCGGAGGCCCGATCGCGCGCCGTCCAGGCCTGCGGTCGTGCTAGTGTTTCCTGCGTGGTCGACGTGACGGATCGGGAGCGGAGTCGTGGCGGCGAAGGCCGGCGACTCCGTCGAGGCTGATGGCCAGTTCGGACGACATACCGCCGTCGGAGATCACACCGGCCTCGATGTACTTCAACCGGAAGACCTTCATGCGGGGGGTCGTGGCAGCTGCCAGCGTGGCCACGACGGCGGCCGTCTACCGCCGTCTGAACGGCAAGTCCGAAGCGGCCGTCGAGGCGCCGAAGTTGGCCGGCCTGGAAGCGCCGGCCGTATCCGCCGAGGCGGCCGCGGCCGACGGCTACCGCATCGACGAAGCGATGACGCCGCTCGCTTCCGTCACGCACTACAACAACTTCTACGAGTTCACCACGGACAAGGACGGCGTGGCGGACCGGGCCAAGGACTTCTCGACCAAGGGCTGGCAGGTGACGGTCGATGGCCTGGTGGGCAAGCCCAGGGTGTTCGACCTCGCCGATCTCCTGAAGATCAGTCCCCCCGAGGAGCGGATCTATCGAATGCGTTGCGTGGAGGCGTGGTCGATGGTGATTCCGTGGGCCGGCTTCTCGTTGTCGAAGCTCCTCGCGCGGGTGGAGCCGCTCAGCGCGGCGAAGTACGTCGCGTTCGAGACGCTGCTCGATCCAGCGCGCATGCCAGGTCAGAAGACCGGCGTGCTCGACTGGCCATACATCGAGGGACTTCGGATGGACGAGGCCATGCATCCCCTGACGATCCTGGCGTCGGGCTTGTACGGGCGCGAGCTGCCCGCGCAGGACGGGGCCCCGGTGCGGCTGGTGGTGCCCTGGAAGTACGGCTTCAAGGGGATCAAGTCGGTCGTGAAGATCTCCCTGGTCGCGGCGCAACCCAAGACCACCTGGAACCTCCAGGCGCCCGACGAATATGGGTTCTTCGCCAACGTCAACCCCAAGGTCGACCATCCGCGCTGGAGCCAGGCCACGGAACAGCGCATCGGTGAATCGGGCCGCCGCGCCACCCTGATGTTCAACGGCTACGGCAAGCAGGTGGCGAGCCTGTATTCGGGCATGGACCTGCGCGCGAACTTCTGAGCTGCGGACGCGGAGACCACACATGAAGCGCAAGCGCGACCTCCGGTTCACGAAGCTCCTGGTCGTGGTCAACGCGATCGTTCCGGGGGCGATCCTGGCCTGGGATGCAGCCCACGGACAGATTGGTGTCAACGGCGTCAACTACGCCCTGCACACCACGGGATTGTTGGCCCTGATCTTCTTGCTGCTCACGCTCCTGGTGACGCCGCTGCGCAAGATCACCGGGATCAACACCCTGATCTCGTACCGCCGCACGCTGGGGCTCATGGGGTTCGGCTACGCATGCGTGCATTTTCTGATCTTCTACGGGCTCGATCGCGCCGCGAGCGTCTCGAGCACGGTGCACGAGATCTTGACCAGGCGCTACCTGCTCATCGGGACCGCGGGGTTGTTGTTGATGGTGCCGCTGGCTGCCACCTCGACGAACGCCATGCTGATGCGGCTGGGGGCAAAGCGCTGGAAGGCGCTGCACCGCCTGGTCTACCTGGTCGCGATCGCCGGCGCGCTGCACTACTACCTGCTGGTGAAGTCGGATGTTCGACAGCCGCTGGCGTTCGCCGGGGTGCTGGTGGCGCTCCTTGGCTTCCGGGTGGTGGGGTACCTCCTCGATCGGCGCAAGGCACTCGACCCCGCGAAGCGCGCCCCCGCTTCGATGACGACGACGGCTTCGGCGACGTCGCCATCGCCGTCGCCGTCGCCGTCGGGCCCTGCCAGACCCCGCTCCTGGTCGGGGAGCCTTCGGGTGGCGAACGTGTTCGACGAGACACCCGACGTTCGCACGTTCCGTCTGATGCGCGAGGATGGGCAGCCGCTGCCGTTCGAGCACCAGCCAGGCCAGTACCTGAATCTGGCCCTCACCATAGACGGGAGGCGTGTCAATCGGTCGTACACCATCGCGTCGTCGCCCACGCGCGGGCACTCCTGCGAGGTCACGGTCAAGCGCAGCCCGAGCGGGCAGGGCTCTGTCCACCTGCACGATCAAATTCGCGTCGGTACCATGCTGAAGGTGTCGGCGCCCGCCGGCCGCTTCGTGTTCACGGGGGCAGGGTCGGATCGGGTCTTCCTCATCGCAGGCGGCGTGGGGATCACCCCCCTCATGTCCATCATTCGCTACCTGACGGATCGCAGCTGGCCGGGCCAGATCCACCTGCTGTTCTCGTCGAAGAAGCGGGTCGATCTGATCTTCGCCGAAGAGCTCGCCTATCTGGAGCGGCGGTTCCCCAACCTCCACGTCTGTCACACGTTGTCGCGCGAGGATGGAAAAGGGGAGGTCAGCGATTGGAAGGGCGAGCGGGGCACCATCACCCGTGAACTCCTGGCGCGCGTGATGCCGGACGTGGCCCGTGGGCCGGTCTATCTGTGCGGGCCGGACGGCATGATGGCGGCGGTGCGGAAGGTGCTTCTCGAGATGGGTTTGCCCGAGGGGCTGCTGAAGACCGAGGCCTTCGTGTCTCCGCTGACCGCGGGGGCGCTGGCGCCTGCGGCCACCGGAGAGGACGCCGTCTCGGCGACCTTGGAGACTGCAGCGGCTGCCGACCCGCTGGCGACCACCCGGACGGAGGGGGCAGGGCATGTGCGCTTCCAGCGATCGGGCCAGCAGATCGAGGAGTCGCCGACCAAGACGATCCTCGAGACCGCAGAGGACGCTGGCGTCAGCATTCCTTTTGAATGTCGTTCGGGCATCTGTGGACAGTGCAAGACCAAGTTGATCTCGGGGCGCGTGACCATGGAGACCGAGGACGCGCTCAGCGCGGCCGAGAAGGCCCGGGGATTCATCCTCGCCTGTCAGGCGCACGCCGTTGGTGACGTGACCGTCGATGCCTGAGCGTCTGGTGGACCCGTCGGAATGACAAAGCTCCTCGGGTGGAGAGAGTCACGTCGTCCGGCCCATTCTTGTCAGACAGGACACGAGCTGGCGGCTGGCTCGCCTCCGTGCGCTGCATGGGTGGAGTAGTCGGGCAGCTCGAGATCGTCGACGAGGCTGGACCCGACGGCCAATCTCGCGAGAAGCGGCGACCCCAGCACCCTCGTGGCCTGGTTCCGCATGAATATGCCGAGACCCGTTCGGGGTGCGATTGAACTGGCGAATCGGGCCGCTGCCGATTGCGTTTGAAGCATGAACTTTCGCAGGAGCTGCTCGTATCGACTGAAGGCATCCTGCACGCTGCCGGAGCTCGAGGTAGCGCGGGCCATCTCGCCCGCCAGCACGTAAGCGCTCACGAGCGCCAGCGCGGCCCCCTGGCCGGCCATCAGGGACGGTGCAAACGCCGCGTCACCCACGAGCGCGACCCGGCCCTTCGACCACGCGTCCATGTGGATCTGGCTGACCCGATCGAAGGAGAGCGTATCCACGTCCCCGAGTGCGGCGAGAACGCGGTCACTCTCCCAGCCCGTGTTCGCAAAGCGACGGTGCAGATACGCCCGCTGCTGGTCGAGGTCCCGCGGCAGGGCCGCCACTCTGCGGCTTTCGGCCGCCAGGAGGAGGAAGCTGGTCCGATCATCGGGCATCGAATAGCGCATGATCTGTTGCCCCGGCACTGCAAAGCCCACGCAGTCAGCCCCGTCGGCCGGGCGGTAGCCGGTACTTTCGAACGCCGCTGCCGTGTAGCCGAGGAATCGCTCGAAGCGAGACTGCGGCCCGAAGACCAGGGAACGCACCGTCGAGTGCAGCCCGTCGGCGGCGATCACGACGTCGAAGCGACGCGATGGGCTCAGGCGAAAATGGACCAGGACGCCGTCCGCGTCCTCCTCGAGCGCGGAGATGGAGTCGCCGAAAATTGACTCCACCCGACCATCGATCGAGCTCTGGAGGATCTCGCTGAGCGCGCCTGGCGGCAAGCTGATGTAGCGTCCGTTGGTGAGGGCTTCGAATCGCTCCCCCTTGAAGCCGCCTGTGCGCCTTCCCTGGCGGTCCACCAGGCGAACCTCGCGCACGCGATACCCGGCAGCCAGGACCCTCGGCAAGAGTCCCATACGCTCGACGAGGTCGAAGCCAGGTCCCCAGAGATGGATGATGTGGCCGCTCCGGCGCGGCGCGGGCGCCTGTTCGACCATGGTCGGAACGCAACCATAGCGAAGCAACCAGTTGGCCACGGCAGGCCCCGCAATCCCGTTGCCGGAGATGAGCACGGACTGTCCCCGCATGGGCGTGGGGATGGGTCGAGGTCGGAGTCGCCTCGACCCCTCGACCTGCATGGAGGCGCTCACCGCGCCCCCCCCAGACGTGACGCGCATCCCACGCTGTGTCGTGGCTGTCGACGCGCTCTCCAGAAGCCTTGGCCTTCCGAGTCCGAGCGCACGCCCGGGTGTCGCCGCGCCATCTCCCCTGGCGGCGCACGCCGCCGTGAAAGATCTGTCAACTCCGAAGTCCGAGCGCGCCGCCCCGCGGAGGCTCGAAAGTCCACGGCGGCGGCCGTCAGCTCGACCTGGAGACCCATCAGATGCAGCGGTTCGAACCTTCGAGACATGGGCCCCTCTTCACATCGCCGAGTGGGGAAGCAGGTCCAATCTGGAGACAGCCCCGTCGACCGGTGCCCCGCCCGAAAGCCCACCCGACCCACCTGGTAGGTCGACCACATCCGGCTTGATCGTGAGGTCCGCGAAGGCGGTGGTCTTGCTTCCCGCGGTGGCGACCAAGCGATCGGAGAGATCCCCGAGAAGCTGGTTGAGATCCGCGCGCCTGGCCGCCACCCGATTCAACCCTTTGGCCATTCGCGATATCTGCCGCGACGATTCAGGTGACGCGGATTCCTGGCGCGCGGCGACCCGGTACTCGGCGTGCGCGCAGGCGTCCGTCCTCAGTGCCTCGAGCAGGTCCGCAATCTGGCCCTGGGTTTCGGCATCCAGCGCCGCCCGCTCGAAGGAGGCCACGCCCTCCGCCTTTCCGAACCAAACCCGCCCGGGCACCCCGAACGGGCCGGCCATGCCCCCGTCGGGGGGAGAGTCCTCGATCACGAAGGTCGGCTCCGAAGTGAAGGGGAAAGTCTTGGGAAAGACCGCGAAGAGAACCGAACCGTCGGACAATCCGCGCGCCAGCCCGACGAGCCCACCAAACGGGAAGAACATCTCTCGTCCGGCCCCGAGCTCGGCCCACAATCGCGCCCGATCCCTTGGGGTCAGCGCCAGAGGCTCGTCGGCATGGTCGTGAGGCGTTCGCTTGAAGGTGGACATCATGTCCCGCACCTGGTCTATCCCAACGACCACGTTCAGAGCGCTCCCCTCGGTATAGCCGGCATGATAGATGCCGACGAGCTCGTACTCGCCCGTCGTGGGAGAGACCGCGAGGACCGGAGATCCCGAGTTCCCCGAGGACAGCAGGGCATCGACCACAAAGTCGTCGTGGTCCCAGTCGCCGAAGTCGTCGTGGTCGAGCGCGGAAATCACCTTGCCGACGTTGGTCGCACGGAAGGCCCCGAGGGGAAATCCGCGCACCTCGACCACGTCGCGCTCTCGAAGCTCGGCGCTGTGCCCGATCCTCCAGGGCATCACGTGCAGCTCCACCTGGGTCTTCACGATGGCCACGTCGAGCTGAGGATCGGTCACGACCCTCGTGAGTGGCACGTCGTCGCGGTCGTAGGCGTCACGCTCATCGTCGACCAGGGACAGCGATTCCGACATACGCTTGCAACCCGAGGGGACCCCACTGACGACGTGCTGAGGATCCGTCACCGGGGGCCAGGAGGCCACGTGGTCATTGGTGAGGAGAAAGGTCTCCGCGCCCTGGCGCCGGTACGCGAAGGCGGTCCCGTGCAGCACGGCTTTCCGACGCTCCTTCCGTACGGCCCCTTCCGGGCCGTAGGATAGGCATTCGTAGACCGCCGTATTGCGCGCGCAATACGAAAAGACACCCTCGGGACGATGATCGAACTCACGTGCCTCGGCCGACAGAGCCGAGAAGTCGTCGGCATATCCCAATGGGCCACGAGGCGCGGACTCGGCGGGCGTGGCGAGGCGGTGGGCTGGCCCCAGAGATCCTCCATTGGAGTTCGACGATCCGGGAGCGCGTGAGGCTGCTCCCTGTCCGAGGATCTCCGCTGTGGCGCCGCTCTCGGCAACGTACGAGAGGAGGAGCGTGAGCCCGAGGGCGAGCAGCCAAGGGCGCTTCATGAGGTTGCATCTCGACCAGGCGGCGAATCGAAATCCGGAGGAATGTCGCACGCCCCGGGGTCGTGCAACGGACGTACCAGTGGCAAATGCGCGTGCCCGGCTCCAAAGGCGTCAACTTTCCTGACGCAGCCACGTCGAACCGTGGCCTTTCCTGCCGCCTGTTCACGACGAGGCCGACGATAGGTCTCAGGTGGGACTCGTTGGAGCACTTCCAATCTCTCAGGGGTTCGCCGCCGGAGCGATCTCCCCGGATGTGTCGGCAGGCGGAAGGCTTCGATCAACCGACTCTGATCCGTCGCTGGAAGCCGGCCGCTCGTCCAGGGGTGGGTTCGACCCGAGCGGTGTGAGCTTCGAGCGATGCTCGGCGACGTTGTAGAGTCGATATCGGCTGTTCCTTGTGATCATGCTGGAGACTCCCAGTCGATGTGGCCAAGCTCCGGACTCCGCCGGGGCGTGTGAGGTTGACGTCGACCCGCAGGAAGCAACTCCTGGACCCAATCGGGAGGCCGGGCCTCGCCCCTCCAGAGTGGCGCAGGTCGAGAAGGTTCGCGACGCTGCGTCAGTGCCTCTCTCCGCGCGTCGTCATGTTTCTTGACGGCGTTCAGTCCGATCGTTTGCTTTTCACCCGGCGACTCGGGTGCGGGCTGTTGCCGGGGCACGCTTCCGCGACCGTTCGCATGGGAAGAGAGGCCTCCGAAATGCATGGTCGTCTCGGAAATGTCCAGACACGCGATTGGCTCGATGTACAGTCTTGCGACGATCACAGCGATGGGGATCGTCCAGCTCGGCGCCTCGGGCGCTCGACCATGGCAGGTCGCTTCTGCTGCAGCAGCCGAACCGGCTGGCCCCGTGGGTATCGTCTTGCTCGCTCGCAGGGCATCCGCGCTGGACGTCACTGGAACGGTCGGGGATGCCGAGGTCGACTCCGCCGGCGTGGACATCGCCGCTGCTCGGAGGATCGGCACCATCTCGGAGCGCCCGGCACCGGAGATCCCAGAGCCGCCGTTGCATCCGAAGGGGACGCTCGACCCCCAGCTTCTGAAACGGGACATTGTTCGCAACTTCCGCGACATCGAGCTTTGTCGGTTCAAGGTCGCAGAGGCCTCGGGCCTTCCAGCGAGAGCGCTCAGCGCCGGGGAGATCTCCTTGCATTTCACGGTCCTCCCCTCCGGGCAGGCGCGAGATACCCTGGTCTTCGAGACCACCCAGACCGATCTGACACTCATGAAGTGCGTACGACGGCGTATGAACGCCTGGAGATTCACGCAACCCCGCGGGGGACCGGTCTCCCTCGCCTACGAGTACACCTTTCCCAACCTCGGGTCGGTCGCAGGCGCGCGTGTGACCACGACGACCTCCGCAGGTACGCCCGTCAGCCGTCGATGAGATCTCTGCCCGTCGAGCAGCGAACGGACGCCGTATGAGGGCGATTACGCGTCGAGGGAGCAGCGACCGACGTGGGTCTGCTCTGTTGAAAAACCTGACACCGCTCCCTCGATGCGCTCGAATCTCTTCCAGTCGGAGTCGCACTGCCCGCGGAGTTTCGACGGTACAGCAGTTGCAAAACGGCAATGTGTGCGGGTTCTCGAAGCGCGATTTCATCCCCGAAGACTCGACGGTCCGGAGTCGGTCATGGTCGGGCTCGTCGTCTGGGAGCGCGACGAAGCCGAACGTCCAACCGTGCGTGCGGCTCCTTCGCCGATACCGATGCAACCCGACGTCCCCCAGGTTGCCCTGGTCAAGCTCCAGTACCTCGTGGACGGCGCTGCGCCCAACGTCTTCGAGCAGCTCCTGGGGCTGCGCAGCCGCTACTGGTCTTTTCTCGACGTGTCTCAGCGATTCATGGAGAAAGGAGATCGTGATGACGGGTCGTGATGCGAGAATTCCCCTTCTGGTGCTCTGTACCCTGGCTGGCAGCGCGTGCGCCCATTCGGGTCGAGGCGATCTGGTCGCCCGCGCACCATCGCCTGGATCGGCTTGGAGGGACGGTCCAGGACCCACGGCGGTCGCCGACCAAGCTCTGGCCCGCCCGGCCTCCACCGCGACGCTCTCGGACAACCGCGGCGACGACGCGATCTATTTCGACTTCGATTCGGCCACCCTCCGAGACGACTCCAAACCTGTCCTGCTCGACGTGGCCTCTAAGCTCAGGGGCCACCCCGGCTCGGCGGTCCGGGTTGAAGGGAACTGCGACCAACTGGGAACGGTGGAGTACAACCTGGCGCTGGGAGAAGAACGCTCGACTGCCGCCCGCGATTACCTCATCCGCCTGGGGGTGCCGATGCGGTCCATCGCCACCATCAGCTACGGCTCCCAGCGTCCGAGGTTTCCTGGCCTCGACGAGGTCGACCGGCAGAAGAATCGACGCGACGACCTCGTGCTCCTGCACGGTCCGGGGGCCCCCCGCGAATTTCTCCACCGACCACAGGCTGACCGATGACCAAATGACAAAGGAATCCATGATGCATCTGAAAAGAGGAGTCTTTCTTGGTGCCGCGCTCACGGCCACCCTCGCCCTCGGAGCCTGCGATTCGTTCAAGGCCGATCTGGATCGGACTCGCGGCGAGCTTGCGGCCTCCAATACCGAACGGGATGGACTGAGGTCCGAGCTCGAAGCCGAAAAGACCAAGGTTACGAATCTCGACCGGCAAGTGACCGCGCTCAACGCCAAGCTGGCGGCCGCCCAGAGCGCCGGCGCGAACAAGCCAGCGACCGCCAGCCAGGGCTCCACTCCGGCGGCAACCAAGAAGGAAGAGAGGCCAGCAAAGCATGCCGCCAAGAGCGTCGGGAAGGGCGCGCACGCGCCTGCGCAAAAGGGGTGAGGCGCGGCGCGCCGGTGGGGGCCTCCACCGGCGCTGTCGACCCGATCGTTCCTTCGCCGGCACAACTTGCGCTCCGGCCCCCGACCACGCATCGTCTGCCATCTCGATGGGCCACTCTGACTTCCCGGATGACGATGTGCTTACGCCCGACGTCCCAGGGAGGCCGAAGGTCGTCCGCCGCTCGGTTCCCTTCGGTGCGTTGATCGGGGCGCTGTCACCACCGCTCGATCTGCGGATCCTGGGCAGGACCCTGCTGCACACGGCCGCCGTGGGGCTGGCGGCTGGGCTGATGGGCGCCGCATTCTTCGCCGCGCTCGAGTACGCGCAGGGCTTCTTCCTCGAGCATCTGGCGGGTTACACCCCGTTGCGTGCCCACGGTGAGAAGATCTTCGGAGAAGGCGGGGTGGTCGCCCTCCACCCGGTGGTGGTTCTGCTTCTCCCGATGTGTGGCGCACTCCTGGCCGGCGTGGTTTGCCAGCTCGCCCCCGAGACCAGGGGCGGCGGCGGGGATGCCACCATTCATGCCTTCCACCATCAAGGCGGAGCGGTCCGGCGGCGCGTGATCTGGGTCAAGGCACTGGCGTCGATCCTCACGCTCGGCAGCGGCGGTTCAGGCGGCCGGGAGGGGCCGACCATGCAAATGGGTGGCGCCCTCGGGTCCGCCATCGGCCTCAGCTTCCGCGTGAGCGCGCGCGAGCGCCGAATCCTGATGATCGCCGGGGTCGCCGCGGGTATGGCAGCGGTCTTCCGGACCCCGCTCGGCGCCGCGCTCCTGGCCGTCGAGGTCCTGTATCGGGACGATTTCGAGGCAGAGGCGCTGGTTCCCGCCATTCTTGCGAGTGTGATCGCTTACTCGGTGGTCATCTTCATCTTTGGAGAATCGACCCTTTTCGCTCGGGCGCCCCGCTACGCCTTCGTGCCGAGGCACCTCCCGCTCTATGCCTTGCTGGCCGTGGCCATCGCCGCCGCCGCATCGACCTTCTTGCGGGCACTGCGCGCAGTCCAGCGCGTGTCGGTCCGCCTGCCCCTTCCGAGCTGGGCCCGCCCCGGAGCCGGGGGCCTGGCGCTCGGGATATTTGCGGTGCCCCTCATCTATCTCGTCGGAGGCCACTTTGGGACCCCGGGACGGGCGCTCGGGATCCTGGGCGGAGGCTACGGAGCCGCCCAGGTCGCCATCACAGGCGCTGAATGGCTTCCCGGAGGCTGGCGGGGCGTCGAGTTCCTGCTCTTCCTGGGCGCGGCAAAGATGGTCTCGACCTCTCTGACCGTGGGAACCGGTGGAAGCGCCGGAGATTTCGGGCCGTCGCTCGTTCTCGGTGGACTCTTCGGCGGCGCGTTCGGTCGGGCCGCGGCTCTCCTTCTGCACGATCCCAGCATCGACCCGGGGGCCTTCGCCCTGGTGGGGATGGGGACGTTCTACGGCGGCATCGCGCACGTCCCGGTGAGCTCGCTCATCATGGTGAGCGAGCTCGCCGGCAGCTACGACCTGCTCGTGCCCTTGATGCTGGCCGAGGGAATCGCCTTCGTGGCCCTTCGTAAGCGCTTCCTCTACGAGGCGCAAGTCCCGACCTACGGCGACTCTCCCGTCCATCGCGCCTCGAGCTCTGTCGAGGCGCTCGGGCGGCTTCGGGTTGCCGAGATCCTGGAGACCCGAGGCCCGATTCGCACGTTGGGCCCCGCCGCAGCAGCCGAGGAGATGCATCGCGCAGTGACGGAATCCACCTGGCAGATCACCTTTCCCGTCGTCGATGCGGGCGAGATCGTCATTGGAGTCGTCAGCGGGGCCTCCATCGGAACAATTGCGCTGCTCGACGGTGGGCGAGCCCCGATCGTGGCCTCCGATCTCATGCAGCCGCTGATTCGCTTGCGCGAGCGGGACGATCTCCGAACCGCGGCCGAGCACGTCCTCGAGAGTGGCTTGCACCAGCTTCCGGTGATCGGCCCGGAAGGCAAGCTGGTGGGGCTCCTCGACGAGTCCGCGATCACGCGCGCCTACCTCAGCCCGCTCGCACCGGGGGAGGGGTCGAGCTCTCCGGTCTGAGAAGGGGGGCGGCGCGCCGAGCAGAGCTGGATCTGACGCCCCAACGGGCTCGACCGTAAAAGTCCTCACCGGGGGGAGGCTCCTGTCGAACAGATTTTTCACAGCAGCATCTGACGAATGCCCGCCATCTCGCGCCCTCGGGCGGTCCTAGGCTTGCATCGTCCGATCTCGATGGACCCCCACCATCACCAAATATTCAAGACGAGCTTAGTTGTTTTCCTCCTCCTATCGTGGCTGGATCCGCCTGGTGCGGCCGCGTCATCCGGGGGGTCGCACGTACTTCGGGCGAATATCCGGGTAGACCGAGATGCGCCCGCCGAAACCGATCCGTTGACCGCGCTCAGGGACGCCGACCTCGAGTTGATCCGCATGGTCGGGCGGCAAGTGCCGGACTGGTCTCCCGAGGCCGAGGCGGTTCGATCCCGAGTCCGTGCCCTCCTCGGTCGGTTGCTCGACTACGAGCAGATCGCGCGCAATGCCCTCGGGTCTGACTGGGAGAAGTTGACGCCTGCGCAGGAAGCTGAATTTCTCGTGCTCTTCTCCCGGCTGACCAACCGCGCCTTCGTGACTGCCCTGACCGCCCCCGAGGTCCACCAGCGGTTCGACTCGGAGACCATGTTCGGCCCAACGGCCAGCGTGAGCGTGACGGCCTGGGGACCGGGTTCCGCGTCCCCCGAGCGACGGCTCGAATATCGGCTCGCCCGAAAACAGAACCGCTGGCTCGTCTACGACGTGATCCTCGACGGGGTCAGTCTGGCCGAAGGGTACCGCGACCAGTTCAATCGATTGATGCGCAGAGGCGGGGTCACCGAGATCCTCGATTGCATGCATCGCAAGCTGGAGGAGACGGCGGACGCTCTCTGATCTGGTGCCGCAGAGGGCTCGGGGCATCGGTGGCCGACGCGGCCGTAACCACCTGACCGCCCTCCCCTTCCGTCGCTCCCGGACCGACCTCCGCTGGTCCACGCAAGATCCCTACCCATGGCCAGCAGATCCCGGCGGATGCGGTGTCCTCCCCACGAGCGGGGTGGTGGCGACGCTACCGGCGCTATGCCATGTCCGTGGCCGCCGTCGTGCTCGCCACGGCGATTCAGAATCTGGCATGGCCCTTCCTCCCGCCATCTCCACATCTGCTCTTCTATCCGGCGATCCTGGTCGTTGCCCGCCTCGGAGGCCGGGGGCCTCCGGTGATCTCCCACGATCTGCGCAACCCGCTTGCATCCATCGCGCTCAGCGCGGCAGCTGCTGAGCGAAGTCTCCCGGCTGGAGCGGACGGAGCGCGGGGCAACTGCGAGCGAATCCAGCGGGTCGCTCGCCGAATGGAGGGCTCCTGCAGGGTCTGCTGGACGAGGCCGCCTTCGATGCGGGCGCGTTTCGAATCGTCCGCTCCGAGGCCGATCTGGGGCCCTTGGTCGACGAGGGTCCTGACCTTGTTTCAACCCCTGGCCGACCAAGGTTCAATCCTGCTCCGCGGTCGTCGTGAAGCCCTCCCCAGAGTCTCCCTGGATCGCGAGCGCATCGCCCGCGTCCTCGAGAACCTGGTGGGAAATGCCGTGAAGTTCGTCCCACGCGGGAGGGAGATCTCGGTCTCGGCCCAGGCGGCCGACGGGAAAATCGTCTTCGAGGTTCATGACTCGGGCTCCGGCATCGCTCCGGAGCAGCTTCCCTTCATATTCGATCGCCACTGGCGAGGAGACAGCAAGGGCGGCGCGGGGCTGGGCCTCTACATCGCCAGGCGAATCGTCGAGGCGCATGGAGGCCAGATCTGGGCGAGCAGCCACGCCGGAACGACCTTCGGCTTTTCGGTCCCGGTCCCCGGCCCATCGGGTCTCGGGTAGGGCGCGGGGCCGTATAGACTTTGCCCATCAACAGCGCAGCCTCCCCGACCGTTCCGTTTGTCCTGCGGATCCCCTTACCCTTGATCTTGTTCGGCGCCGTTCTGATTGGGGTCGTGATCCTGCACAAGCGAACGCTCGAGGTCGCGCTCGTGGGGCTCGCATTGATTCTGGCCACGCGGATCGGATTGTCCCAGCTCGATCTCGGCGCCACCTGGCTCACGAGTGGGCGAAGCTCGTCAACCTTTTCGGCTTGCTCGTCGGCTTCGCCTCGCGGATCACTTCGAGGCCTCGCAGCTCCCGAGGCGTCGAGGGCGAGGTCAAACCACCGGGTGGACGCCCCCGTTCCGGTACCGTTGGGGCCGGGAGGTCACGATGCACTATTCCGGGGCCGCCGTCGGCTCTGCGCAAGGGTCGGTCTTCACCTGGACGGCCCAGAGATCCCCCGGAACCCAGTGGACGCGGTCCTGGGGGGCATGAGCCAGCTCCGCCAGTGCCGCAGCTCGAATGGGCTCCAGAGCGGTGTCCTCTCGGGCCCGTCGTTTGCCCTTCGGCGCCGAGGGGCGTGGCGGCGGCAGCGTGACGCAGGCGTTGAGTCCCTGGTCTCCGCGCACCCACTCCAACGCGGAGGCGAGGGCAGGCAGCCATCCGGCTCCAGCGCTGACGCTCGCTCTGACGGGTTGCGGAGGGATCGCGACGTCGCGGATCCGCAGCGGTGTGTGAACCCGCTCGGAGAGAGCCCAGGCCAGCACACTCTCCGCCGCAGGGCCGAGCGGCGGACCGACGTGGGCGACCTCGAGGGTCGGGTGCGCCTCATCGGTCAGATCCACACGCCAGCGCCTGATCGAACCTGCGACAGTCTCCGGCCACGACAGCCGCAACGCATCCCCAAGCTCGACCGTGACCTTCGAGAGATCCGCCTTCGGCATCGGCGCTGGGCTCTCCGATTTCGCGAGCTTCCGTGCGACACTCTCCATGGTGTCGAGGTCGGGGACCGCCGTGACCTCGACGGTGGGCGCGGCCGCCGACACCTGGGAAATCCTCGTCGTCAGCGCGGCCTGGAGGGCCCGGGCGGCGCTCGGCTCGGCCACGACCACCATGTGCACGTGAACTGCCCCGCGTTGCACCGACACCAACGATCGGAGCGCCGTCTGCGCCAGGGGGAGCGCCTGGATGATTCGCCGGATCCCGGCGCGCGTACGGACCTCCCACGTGACCTCATGCAGGGCCTTCGAAAGTGGCATCCACACCACGGCGACCAGCGCCAACGGGAGGAGCACGCGCAACCAGCTTCCGTACCGTGAGCCAAATGCTCGTTGTGCCCAGCGCACGGATCGGCTCGTGGATTCGGACGCCTCGAGTCGCCTGACTTCGAGGAGTCGCACGTCGATCAGGTTGAACCCGAACAGCCAGAAGGTCAGGACCGAGAACAGAAGGATTCCACACAGGTTGGCGGTGAAGAGCAGGAACGCCCCCTGCGCGATCGAGCGATCGGCCGTTCCGAGGCCGAAACCCACCGCGCACAGCGGAGGGACGAGGGCGATGGCGACCGCGGTGCCCGCGGCCGTCGACGCGCTCGCGGACGACGTGTGCAGCGTCGTGAAGGCCGCCGCCAGGGCGCAGAAGATCGCCACGAGGAGGTCGAGTGCCGTCGGCGAGGCGCGCGCGGCGATCTCGGCCGTGATCTCCTGAAACGGCAAGGCCCGCGTGATCAGCGCCGCGCCCACGATGACGACCGCCACGCTCCAGAGCGCTCGAACGAGGGAGCGGCTCGAAAGCAGCGGCGACCCCACCGCAAATCCCATGCCGAGCTCGACGATCGGACCCATGAGCGGCGACACCAGCATGGCACCAATGACCACCGCCGCGGCGTTCAGAACGAGCCCCAGCGTCGCCAAGCCCATCGCGACAAAGAGCTGAAGCCAGTAGGTCGGACCACTGCGCGCATGTCCCGCCAGCATTCTCTCGACGACCGCGACGCGGGCCTCCGTCGAGACGCCGAAGGACAACGCCAGCCACGTCCGCGCGGCGCCGAGCAATCGCTTGTGCGGCAGCCAGGCACGAATTTTCACCACGGTCGTCCGGAGACTCATCGCTCACATCGGCGCGTCATAGGTCGTCGCTCAGCTCCCCGCAGATGCGGTGTCCTTTGGGCTGGCGGGCTCAGCTTCAGATTCAGCTCTCGTCGTCGCCTTCGACCTTCTTGGCCAGAGTCTGCCGCGTGATCCCGAGGTGCTGGGCGGCCTGGGTGCGGTTTCCCCCGCAGATCGCAAGGACGCGGCGGATGTGCGAGAGCTCGACCTCTTCGAGAGTTGGAATGTGGCTGGTGCTCACCCCGTGCTCAGCGCCTGGCCCGATCATTGGGGCAGGCAACGGCGCCGACAGCGCGGCCTGGAGCAGCTCTGGCGCCAGGTGCGCCGGCCTGAGCAGCACGTCGTCGTGCAACAGAACGGCTCGGCTGATGACCGCCCGCAGCTCACGGACGTTGCCGGGCCAGCGGTAGCTCTCGAGCAGTCCCAGCGTCGCCGGCTCGAGCGCCGTGAACCGGCGACCGAACTCGCGAGCCGACTCGGCCAGGAAGTGCTCGGAGAGCGCGGAGATATCGGCGTGGCGGTTGCGGAGTGGAGGCAGGCGCACCGTGATCGCGTTCAACCGGTAGAACAGATCCTCGCGGAACGTGCGGGCTGCCACCAGTTCCGCCAGATCGCGGTTGGTCGCGGCCACGATCCGGGCCTCCACCCTCCGCACCGAGGTGGACCCGACACGGCGAAAGGTCCGTTGCTCTAGAAAGGTGAGCAGCTTGGCCTGAGCACCGAGACCGAGGTCCCCAATCTCGTCCAGGAACAGTGTCCCACCGTCGGCGAGCTCGACCAGCCCGAGCTTGCGCTCGCGCGCATCCGAGAAGGCTCCCCGCTCGTGCCCGAAGAGCTCGCTTTCGACCAGGTTCTCCGGGATCGCCGAGCAGTTGAGCTCGATGAATGGCCCACGGGCACGCGGTGAGCCATCGTGGAGCATGCGCGCGACGGCCTGCTTTCCGGTGCCGCTCTCGCCGATCACCAGGACGGTCGGGACCGAGCTGGCCGCGATGACCCCGACGTCCCTCAGAACCTTCTCCATCTCCGGGGCCACATGGACGAACCCTGTCCCCCCCGCATGCTTGCGCTCCTGGGCCGCAAGGTAAGCCACGCGCCGCTCGAGCAGGTTGGTCCGTGCGGCGTTCCGGACGGCGGCGACGATCTCCTCCAGCTCGAACGGCTTCTTGATGAAGTCGTAGCCACCGAGCTTCATGGCGGTCACGGCGCTCTCGATCGATCCGTGCGCCGAGATCAGGATCACTTTGGTGTCTGGCGCCTCGGCCCGCATGCGGCGGAGCAGCTCGAGCCCATCCCCGTCTCCGAGCACCAGATCGAGGAGGACCACATCGGGCCGGTCCTCCTGAAAGCGCTCCCAGGCTTCGCCAGCGGACGCCGCCGCCGAGACCTCGAAGCCTTCTTGGCCCAGGACCGACCGAATGGATTGCCGGATCAGCACCTCGTCGTCGGCGACCAGGACATGGGCGGTCATCGAACCACCGGCAGGTGGATCTCGAACACGGCACCCGAGCCATCCGCGGGCGGGCGATTGCGGGCCTCGATTCGGCCACCGTGCTCGAGGACGATGTTCTGGGTGACCGCGAGCCCCAGGCCATGACCGTCCGGCTTGGTCGTGAAGAAGGGCTTGAAGAGCTCCGGCAAGTGTGCCTGGTCGAAACCTGGCCCACGGTCCGCCACCCGGAGCACCACCTCATCGCGTCCGCCCGTCGGGTGGCTGGCGCCGAGCTCGACCACGGCACCATCTGCGCCGCTGGCCTCGATGGCATTGATGAGGAGGTTCACCATGGCCTGCGTGAATAGCAAAGGATCGACCTCCACGGGAGGCAGGACGGGAGCCTCGGTGCGAGCCAGGCGGACTCCGCTCCGCTGAAAGGCCGATCGCGTGGCCTCCTCGGCCGAGTCCATCAGGCTGGAGACCGTCACAATCTCCATCCGCGGGGCCAGAGGTCGCGAATAGTTGACGAGTCGGCGCACCAGTCCCTCGACCCGAGCGATCTCGCGGTTGAGCGCCTCGGCGGTCTCCACCACGGGTGCGCCGCCAGGGGTCGCCGCCCCCTGCCGCGCCAGGAGCTGAATCGCTGCCTTCATTCCTGCCAAGGGATTCAGCACCTCGTGGGCGAGCTTGGCCGCGAGCTCACCCATCGCCGAGAGCTTCTCGCTCTGGACCAGTCGCCTCCGGTGCTCCCCGAGCGCGGTGTCGGTCTCCTCCAGCTTCTCCACCAAGGCCCGAACCTGGTCCCCGAGCGCCTCGAGCCCGGCTCGACCTGGAGCCACCTGGATGCGGGTTCGCTCGGCCGCTGACTCGATTTGAACCTCGAGCTCGTAGATCGGTCGGGTGGCGCGGCGCGCCCACCAGAACCCGACCAGCAGGCTGGCGGCCGCGCCGACGATGCTGGTTCCCACCAGGATTCGCCCGAGCCGGGCCACGTTGCGCTGCGCCTCGGCGAGCGCGCGCTCGGCCTCGCGTCGGGCAATCCCGGCGAACTCTTGAAAGAGGCGCCAGAGGCGTTGCGTCCGGACGTAGTTTCCTTGAAGCACCGTCTTGGCTTCCTCCACCCGGCCCTCGTCGTGGCGTGAGACCGCTTGCTTCCGGATCGAGTCGTACGCGCCGTATTCTCTCTGGATGGCGTCGAGCACGCCGGCTAGCTCGCGGCTCGTCACCTTGGTATGGGCGCTGGCCAGCCACGACTCGAAGGGCGAACGATTGGTCTCGAGCTCGGAGAGCCAGAGTCGGTTTCCGGTCAAGAGGTACTCCGCCACGAAGCCCTTCTGGTACTGGAAGGCACTCATCGCCGCGGCATCGTCGATGAGCGCGAGCTGTTGAGAGACGGCCTCCCTGGCCACCGCCGAGGTGTGCTCGAGGCTCGAAAGTCCGACCGCGCAGACGATCCCGATCGCTGCGGCGGTACCGAGCGACGCGAACGCCAGGCGCCCCCAGATGGCCGAGGATCGGTACCGATGCATCGTCGAGGCAGTATGCCCGGGTTTGTTGCCTCGGTCCGCTGCCGTGTCTCGCCTCACAGGTTGGTCCCGACGTTGCCGATCGTGATGCTGGGGCCGAAGAGCACGGACCAGTGGCTCGCGCGCGGACTCAGGAGATCCGTTGGAACCAGGTGGTAGTCATCGCGAAGCTCGTAGGCGACCCAGGCGTGGAGGTTGACCGAGGCCTGGGTGGGTTCACCTCGGTTCCCGATCGGGATCGCCACACCCAGTCCGCCCAGCACCGCCAGGGTCCGCGGAAATCCGGGCGTCGCGGCCAACCCGATCCCGAGCGCGCCGAGCTCGATCGCGACCAGACCTTCGCGCCCCTCGGTCGTGAGCCAGGTGAGGCGCGAGAGCGCCCCGAAGTTGAGGGTCAGGACGTCGCTTGGTGCGGTGATGCGAAACAGCCCGGTCGGAATGGCGGCGGTCGCATAGAATCGCACGCGCCCCTCACCGAAGACCACGTCCCACTGCGCTGCGGGGAGATTGACGTAGAGGTTGGCCCCGCCGATGTCTTGCGCCTCGTCCACGAAGTGAGACACCCGGACGGTGAGCCGATCGAAGGGGGCACGAACCCCTCGGAGCCAGAATACCCGTGGCTCGGGAGCCCCCCGGAGGACCATCCTCTCCGAGAGATGCGCATCCGGACGGGCGGAGTCGTCGAGCTTGGTGACATTGACCTCGATGGCGACGTCCTGGGTCCCGGTTTCCGGAGTCAGACGTTCGCGGTGGACGATCAAGCGACAGCTCTCCCGCTGAGAGAACGGGACGGTCCTGCGCACGCCGGGCTCGAGGCGCTCGAGGCGTCCATCTCGTCCGGCGCACTGGAGCTCGACGAGCGGCTTGCCTCCGAGCACGGACGCCCCGATCGGAGCCGGGATGCTGGCCTCCCGGATCGGGCGCTGCGACGGCTCCGTGAGGATCGCGAGATCCGTCGACGTGAACGGGGGCGGCAACCCGTCCACTCGATAGGCGAAGCGCAGAGCGACGAAGCCACCCGCGCCGGAATCGCCGCGCACGGACCACGCCGGACCCGATCCGCCCACCGTGTACGCCCCCTCCACCGGCACCGGGACCAGCCGGGCGTGATCGCCCGCCGGGCTGGGGCGGAGGACGGCGTCGCGGTTCGTGGGGAGGAAGGGGATGTTGCCGAAGCCCGGCAAATCCAAGGTGGCTCTCACCTGGGGCGCCGCCCGTGTATCGCTCCGAGCGACCGCCACGACGGTGTCGTAAGGTTCCGGACGCGAGGCCGTGACGGTGATCTGGCTGTCCTCGAGCTCGGGGACCCCGAGCTGCACGTAGACCGCGTCGGCGCTCGATTCGAGACGCTGGACCTCCGAGGCGTATCCATTCACCGTCCACCGAAGGCTGCGTGCGTCGTGTCCGCAGCGACCGTCGACGCGGATGATCATCCGCGTGGCGTCGGCCCGGCGCAGGGGTTGCCCCGAGACGATGGTCGCGGGGCAGTGCAAGACCGACACCGTCTCGGATGCGACGGGCTCGAGGGTGTCGCCGTGTCCGATGAACGTTCCCGGAAGCAGGCGCAGCCGAATGTCCACGGCCGTCGCGACGCCGCTCACCGACCGGACCAAGATGGCGGAGTCCACCAGGTCGCAGCGTGCCTGGCCACAGTCCACGCTCGACACCGCCTCGGGGTGGACCAGGGGAATGCGGCCGGCTCCACTCGTGAGGTCCACCACCGCGGTTGCGGGCAGGAGCCGATCGAGCACCACCCGGGCCGCACGGATGGGCGGACCGAGCTCGGTGGGTGGCGGACCGGCCCCGGAGCCCTCGTGAAATGCGTTCGAAGGTGACAGGAGAGTGAAACTCGAATCGGCAGGAAGCTCACGCGGGACCGCCAGGGCGCAGCCCTCGCTCTGGTCTGCGGCGCCCGTTGACGTGGGATCGAGACAGGTGGATTCACCCGGCCCCGATGGGCCCTGCCAGCGAACGCGCAGCCCCTTCAGCCGCCATCCCCGAAGCTCGAGCCGGCCCTGATCGGAAAAGAGGACCGCTCGGGTGGGATCGACCGAGGGCAGCACGCCCGACAACCCCTCCGCCGGTCGCGTCGAGGGCGCAGGATGCTCCGTCGCCGCAGCCTCGGAAGGAAAGAAGCCAGGGCCGAGCCCACCCAGCGAGAGCACAGCGAACCACCACCCGGCCCCGGCTCGGGACTTGTGACGGAAGGAGCGGGCACCGGCAGGCGGGGAGATGAATCGCAGGCAAGCCGGGTCCCTGGACGATTCACCCACTCTGCCAAACACGGTCTGCACACCGGGTGCCAACCCAGGCGGACAGCCAACTCGAGTGGCTTCACCAGCGCGGTGGCAAAATTTCGAACGTTCAACCTTTCAAGTGGAAAGGACCTTGTCGGCGTCGACGAGCCCGATCCCGGCGTATCGTTCGGCTCGAGCTGGTCGCATCTCTG
Organism: uncultured Myxococcales bacterium; assembly: GCA_964540815.1. Lineage (GTDB taxonomy): Bacteria > Myxococcota_A > Polyangia > Fen-1088 > Fen-1088 > CAZIOH01. Next base: position 32,696 of record CAZIOH010000031.1, read on the forward strand.
GCGCCAGGACCACGGTTGCGACATGCTGTCCACCGGGACCGGCACTCCATCGGGGTTCACCTACGACAACTCGCGATATGGCGACAATTTGGCTCGGCTACCGACCAGCTCACGCTGCAAGTCTCCGTCGTCCCCGCGCGAGGATGGCGTGCGGATGGCCATGGCGCTGACGCCCGGGCGCGCCCGACGCATCGAGGACTACGCGCTCATCGGAGACACCGAGAGCGCGGCCTTGGTGGGGCGGAACGGCTCGATCGACTGGGCGTGCTTCCCGCGCTTCGACTCGGGGGCCTGCTTCGCGGCGTTGCTCGGCAACCGCGACAACGGGCGCTGGTCGGTGGCTCCACTCTCCCCATCAAACGAGGTCCGGCGACGGTATCGAGCGGGCACGATGGTCATCGAAACGGAATTCGAGACCGCTGGCGGCAGGGTTAGGCTCATCGATTTCATGCCGATTCGCACCGGCAACCCCGTCATCATTCGGATCGTCGAGGGGGTTGCGGGGACGGTCGAGCTGGCGATCGATCTGGTCGTCCGCTTCGACACGGGCCAGGTGACGCCCTGGGTGAGGCGCTGCGACGACGCCCTCGTCATGACGGCGGGACCCGATGCGCTCTGTGTGCGCGGGAGCATCGAGGTCCACGGAGAGGACCTCGCCACCGTGGGGCGTGTCGAGGTCCGCGCGGGCGAGCGCCGGGCGCTGACCCTGACCTGGTTTCCATCCCACGAGCCGCTGCCGGCGTCGGTCGATCCGGAGGACGCCTTGCACGACACCGAGGCGTGGTGGCGGGCGTGGTCGGCCCGCTGTGCCTACGAGGGTCCCTGGAAGGACGCGGTCGAAACCTCCCTGCGGGTTCTCAAGACCCTCACCTACGGTCCCACCGGCGGAATCGTGGCGGCGCCCACCACCTCGCTCCCCGAGTGGCCGGGCAGTTCGCGGAACTGGGACTACCGATACTGCTGGTTGCGAGATGCCACGTTGACCCTCTATGCCCTGATGCTGGGGGGCTATGTCGACGAGGCATCGGCCTGGCGCGACTGGCTGCTGCGCTCGGCGGCCGGCGACCCCGCCAACCTCCAGATCATGTACGGGGTGGCTGGGGAGCGCCGCCTCGCCGAGTACGAGGCCACCTGGCTGGACGGGTTCGAGGCCTCGAGGCCCGTTCGCATCGGGAACGCCGCGCACGAGCAGCTCCAGATCGATGTCTTCGGGGAGCTCGGCGACGCCCTCTTCCAGGCCCGCCGTCTCGGGATCGCCTCCGACCCCTGGACCTGGTCACTCGAAAAGAAGCTGCTCGACTTTCTCGAGCGGCGGTGGCAGGAGCCCGATCACGGAATCTGGGAGGTGCGCGGTCCGAAGCGCCACTTCACCCATTCCAAGATCATGGCCTGGGTGGCCTTCGATCGGGCCATCAAGTCGGTCGAGCGATTTGGCCTCGAGGGCCCGACCGACCACTGGCGCGCGCTCTGCGCCCAGATTCACGACGAGGTTTGCGAGCGCGGCTACGATCGGAAGCGGGAGACGTTCACCCAGTCCTACGATCACCCGGCCCTCGATGCCGCCGTCCTTCAGGCATCGCTGGTGGGCTTCCTTCCCGCGAGCGATCCGCGCGTGGCGGGCACGGTGCGCGCCATCGAGCGCGAGCTCGTCGAGGACGGCCTCGTCCGCAGATACTCGACGGCAGGCCAAGAATCAGCCGATGGACTGCCGCCCGGCGAAGGGGTGTTTCTGCCGTGCAGCTTCTGGCTGGTCGATGTGTACGTCCAGCTCGGCCGCACCGACCAGGCGGGTCGCCTCTTCGAGAAGCTGCTCGGGCTGCGGAACGACCTCGGGCTGCTGTCCGAGGAATACGATCCCGGCACGGGGAGGGCGCTCGGGAACTTCCCCCAGGCCTTCTCGCATCTTTCCTTGATCACGAGCGCATACAACCTCACGACCGTCGCCGAGCGACCAGCCCGCCACCGTTCTGGCCGACACGGCCAGTGAGGGCGGGGGGGCCGCGTTCCCGTCGCACCCAGCCGGCGCCAAGCCGGTCGTCGGCGAGCTTCTCCGTCCGACGACGCAACATTACACCGATGACACACTCGGGAAAGGTCCCTGCAATCGGCTCTGCGCATGCTGTTCTCCGTCAGCAACCCCGAGGAGACACAGCCCATGCAAACCCCCGAACGCCATCCGTCCACCCCCGCACCGTCAGCTCCGACCCCGCTCTTCACCGATCCGCTGGCTCGAAAGCCCATCGGCGCCCCACCGCCAAGGCTCGAGGCGGTCGAGCGCTCGGTCCATGAGCACGCGGGCTGGGTCGCGGCGGTGCGCAACGAGCTGTCGCAGGTCATCGTCGGCCAGACCGCCCTGGTCGATCGCCTGCTGGTCGCGCTGCTGGCGGGCGGCCACGTCCTTCTCGAGGGCGTGCCGGGGCTGGCCAAGACGCTGTCCCTCAAGACACTGAGCGGGGCGATCGCGGGAACCTTTCAGAGGATCCAGTTCACGCCCGACATGTTGCCAGCAGACATCGTCGGTACGCTGGTCTACAACCCACAGCGGGGGACCTTCGAGACGAAGAAGGGGCCCGTCTTCGCGAACTTCATCCTGGCCGACGAGATCAACCGGGCACCCGCCAAGGTGCAGAGTGCGCTGCTCGAGGCGATGCAGGAGCGGCAGGTCACCCTGGGAAACGAGACCCACCCCCTGCCGTCACCCTTCCTCGTGATGGCCACGCAGAACCCCATCGAGCAGGAGGGCACCTACCCGCTGCCCGAGGCCCAGCTCGATCGCTTTCTCCTGAAGGTCAACGTCGGATATCCGAGCCCCGACGAAGAGCTCCGGATCCTCGAGGCCATGTCGACCAGCACGCCGCGGCTGGATGTCCGGCCGGTCGTGTCGCTCGAGGAGATCACAGCGGCGCGCCGTCTGATCGACGCGATCTACGTCGACGAGAAAATCAAGCGCTACATCGTCAGCCTGGTGGTGGCGACGCGGGATCCCCGCGCCCTCGGCCTGTCGCTGGATGGGCTGATTCGCTACGGTGCGTCTCCGCGCGCCACCATCGGCATCACGCTGGCGGCGAAGGCGTGGGCCTTCCTGCGCGGGCGCGGCTACGTCACACCGCAGGACGTGAAGGCCATCGCCCCGGACGTGCTTCGCCACCGGGTGGCCGTGACGTACGAGGCCGAGGCCGAGCGGGTCACCGCCGAGGGGATAGTCACCTCGATCCTGGACCACATCCCCATCCCGTAGTCGCCCACGGACTCCCCCGAGACCACCGAGAAGAAGGAACAACAGATGAAGACCCAAGGCAAACCAGTCGAATCAACCGAGGCCAACCGCATCCAAGCGGTGATGGAGAAGGTCAGACTGATCGAGATTCGGACCCGTCGTCTGGTCGACGAGAGCCTCTCCGGTCACTACCACTCGGTGTTCCGCGGACGCGGAATCGACTTCGACAGCGTCCGTGAATACGTGGCCGGCGACGAGGTCCGAACCATCGACTGGAACGTGACGGCCCGTGCCGGGCGGCCGTTCGTCAAGCAATTCCACGAGGAACGCGAGCTGGTGGTCTGGATCCTGGTCGACGTCTCCGCGTCGGGAGACTTCGGCTCGGGCTCCACCACCAAACGGGAGGTGGCCGCCGAACTGGCTTGCGTGCTGGCTCTCTCGGCGGTGCGGAACAACGACAAGGTGGGCCTGCTGATGTTCAGCGATCGCGTCGAGGTGCAGATCCCGCCGGCGAAGGGACGGGCCCACGTGCTGCGGGTGGTACGTGAGATCCTGACCTGCGAGCCTTTGGGCCGGGGCACGGACATCGCCGCGGCGCTGAAGGTGGTACGCCAGCGCGCCCTCCGGCGGTCGGTGGTCTTCCTGATCTCCGACTTCGAGCTGCCGGATGACGCCGGCGCGACCCTGGCGGCTCTGGAGCGGGCCGCCCGCCCGGTCGGCGCCCGGCATGACGTGGTCGCCTTCGAAGTGCGCGACCCACGAGAGCGCACCCTGCCGGATCTCGGGCTCGTGACCCTCGAGGACGCCGAGAGCGGCGAGGTCGTCACCCTGGATACCGGTCGGCGAGGGGTGCGTGAGCGATTCGCTGCGCTGGCCACCAGGCGCGACGCCGACATGCGGCGGGGGCTGCGGCGCCTCCGGGTGGAGACCCTGGCCCTCGACACCACCCGGCCGTATCTGCCGGAGCTGCTCGCCTTCTTCAGGTCGCGCGAGAGGAGAGTCGCGTGATCCGGCGCGGCTTGGCCTCCCTCGCGCTCGGGCTCGGGCTCGGTCTCGTCTTGGCCCTGGGTGGCGGACTCTCGGTCGTCGACGCGGCGGTCCCCGCGACGATGACGATGCCCGCCCGCTCGATTGACCCGCGGCTCGCAACGCCCCAGGGCAATTCGCTCGGCGCGGCCAGCGCCGACTCGAGCCAGGACATCCGCGACATCCACGGCCCGATCGCCATCGCGAGACGGCGGTCGCCCTGGTGGTACGTCGGCGGGGCGGCCGTCGCCGTCGGAGCGCTCGCGGCGGCGATCCTCCATGCGCGCCGCCGCAAGCCGAGCGCACCGGCCCACGAGCGGGCGCTGCGTGCGCTGGGAGAGGCCGGCACTTCGTTCGCAGGCGATCCGCGACAGTTCTCGTTCGCCCTCTCCGAGATCGTCCGGCGGTACGTCGAGGAGGCTTTCCAGGTCCGGGCGTCCCATCGAACGACCGAGGAGCTCCTGGTCGACCTGATGCTGGACCGAAGTGCGGTCGCGCTCCACCGCACGGCGCTCGGCGAGTTCTTGCGCTACTGCGACCTGGCCAAGTTCGCGGGTTGGTCACTCTCGCCCGCCGACCGGCTCGCCATGCTCGCCAGCGCCAAGACCTTCATTCTAGCAACCGCGGCGCCGGTCTCCCCCGAGCCGGTCCAAACAGCCGCCCTTCGCGGCGAGGCAATCGCATGATCACGTTCGCACATCCCGCTTTGCTCTGGCTGTTGCTGGTATTGCCCGCGATCGCGCTCCTCCGCTCTCGCCGCGGTCCGAGGGCGGCGGTTCGCTATGCCAGCGTCGCGACGGCGCGGGCCGTGGCGCGCACGAGCAGGGCCAGGTTGGGCCAGCTCTTGCCATACTTGCGACTACCGGCGGCGGCCCTGTTGATCGTCGCGCTGGCCAGACCCCAGGTCACCCACTCGAAGAGCAAGATCGAGGCGAGCGGCGTCGACATGATGCTGGCGCTGGATGTCTCGGGATCGATGCAGGCGCTCGACCTGCGGCTGGACGGCCAGCCGGCCGATCGGTTGACCGTCGTGAGATCGGTCGTCTCCAAGTTCATCGCCGCGCGGCCGAGCGATCGGATCGGGATCATCGCGTTCGCAGGGCAACCGTTCCTGGTCAGCCCGCTCACCCTCGACCACGACTGGCTGGAGAAGAGTCTCTCGCGGGTGACCGTCGGGACGGGCGACGATGGCACCGCGATCGGCTCCGCGCTGGCCGCCTCCGTCAATCGACTGCGGCAGAGCGACGCGAAGTCGAAGGTCGTGGTGCTCTTGACCGACGGGATGAACAACACGGGGAGCGTGCAGCCCGCGCTGGCGGCCAAGGCGGCCGCGGCCCTCGGAGTCAAGGTCTACACCATCGCGGTCGGCGCGGAAGGGCGCGCGCCCATCCCGGTCGTCGACGAAGCCGGCCGCAAGCGCATCGTCATGGGCGAGGTCGAGGTCGACGAGCAAACCCTGCGCGGGATCGCCGACGCCACCGGGGGCTCGTTCTTCCGCGCCACCGACACGGATTCCTTGCTGGCCATCTACGGTCGCATCGACAGCCTGGAGAAGACCGTGCGCACGATGAACAGGTTCGAGCGACACGAGGAGCGCTTTGCCTGGGCGGCGTTTCCGGCCATCGCGATGCTCCTCGCCGAGGTTGGCCTCGCCACCACTGCGCTTCGCCGTACCCCCTGACCATGGCTGGACACAGAAAGTCAAAAGCACGATGACACACCTTCAATTTGCCCAACCCCACTGGCTCTGGATCGGCGCGCTTTGCTGCGCGGCCAGCGTGGTCTTGCTCGTGCGGGCCGATGGTCTGCGGCGACGCGCCCTCACCGCCCTGGCGGGTGGACGCTTCGTCACCACCCTCAGCCGCGGGCGCCGGGTCCTGAAGCAGGCGCTGGTCCTGACGGGGGTCGCGGCCACCTTCGTGGCGCTGGCGCGGCCCCTCGGCGGCTTCCGCTGGGAGGAGGAACGCCGTGACGGCATCGATCTGATGTTCGCCGTCGACACGTCGAAGAGCATGCTCGCCACCGACCTGCGTCCCGATCGCCTGACGCGGGCCAAGCTGGCCGTGACCGATCTGCTGCGCAAGTTCCCCGGTGAGCGCGTCGGCCTGATCGCCTTCGCGGGCGAGGCCTTCGTCCAGGCGCCGATGACCATCGATCAGGCCGTCTTCGGCGAGGCGCTGGATGCGCTCGACACCAGCGTGATCCCCCGTGGCGGGACCGACATCGCGTCGCCCATTCGCGCTGCGGTGGAGGCGATGGCCACCGAGCCCGACCGCCGAAAGCTGCTGGTCATCCTCAGCGACGGCGAGGACCTGCAGGGTGAGGCGCTGGCGGCCGCCAAGGAGGCAGCCCACGCGGGCTTGGTGATCTACACCGTGGGGGTCGGAACGAAATCAGGGGATCTGATTCCGATCGAGCACGACGGCCGCCGGGAGCTGCTGCGGGACGCCGAAGGGCAGTTCGTCACCTCCCACCTCGACGAGCAGACGTTGCGACGGCTGGCCGAGATCACGGGCGGCGCCTACGCCCCCCTGGGCGCTGCGGGACAGGGGCTGGAGACGCTCTATGGCCAGCACCTGGCCCAGCTCCCTCGGCGGACCGTCGAGGAACGCCTGCACAGGGTTTACACCGAGCGCTTTCAGATCCCGCTCGGGATCGCCATCGGATGTCTGGTGCTGGAGCTGGCCCTGCAAGAGCGCCGGCGGCGTGGCCAGGCGGCAGGCCGTCGTGTCCGGAGCAGTGCAGCCGAGCGCCCGGTGGGGGTCGAGGCCCGGTTGGCTCGGTCGGCTCGCCCGGTCGGCTCGGTCGGACCGGTCGGAAAGACGGTGGCGGCGGCGATCGTGGTGATGATGGCGGCGGCTTCGCATGCTGCGGCGGCCGCGACCGCGACGCCGTCCGCGACTGCGACCGCGCCCGCACTGCCTCCGGTCGCAGCAGCGACCGCCGTCTCGACCTACAACGACGGCACGGCCGCCTACCGCAAGAAGGACTTCGCGGCCGCCCGCGATCGATTCCAGAGCGCCACCCACACGACGGATCTCTCGATGCAGGAAGACGCGTACTACGATCTCGGCAACGCCCGCTACAGGTTGGGGCAGGCGTCCCTTTCCAGGGATCGGGCCGCGACGATCGAGGCCTGGAAGACGGCGGTCGCCTCCTATGACGGGGCGCTGGCCCTGCAACCTCGGGACGCCGACGCCCGATTCAACCGCGACCTGGTCGCCCGCCGTCTGGCCGCGCTGGAGCAACAGCAACGGCAGGACCAACAGCAGAGCAAGAACCAGAATCAGAAGAATCAAGAGAATCAGAAGGGTCAGAACGGCCAGAAGGACCAGGAGCAGGGCCAGGGAAAGCAGTCGCAGACATCCCCGGGTCAGGGCCAACAGGGCCAACAAGGGCAGAATGGGCAGAGCTCGCCGCAGAGCGGCGAAGGACAGCCACAGGAGGCGGCCGGTGAAAAGGGAGGTGGAGCGACGAAGCAGGAACAAGCTCACGCGCAAGACCACAGCGGCCAGAAGGGCGCAGAGACCGGCGAGCCCCGGAAAGCCCCACCGAGCTCAGGCTCCCCGGATCAGACCCGCGCGCAGGGCGACCCAAAGAGCGGGGCGTCCGAGGGCCCGAGGGACCCCGCTCGGCCGCCACAGGCCGACCGGGGGCCGTCCAATCCGCAAGGTCCCGGGATCGTCTCGGGGCAGCCTGGCCAACCCGAGGGCAAGGAGCGAGTTGCCGGCGCCCGGCGCGACCCGGGCGCGCTGACCCCGACCGAAGCTGCCCAGTTGCTCGATTCGATGTCGGGCGAACTCCACCGTTTGCCCGTCGCTGACGCCCGTCGACGGCCCCCCAGCAACAACGACGACACTCCACTCAAGGACTGGTAACCCATGCCGAACATCCGACGTATCTCGATTGCTCTTGCGAGCGCACTGGTCCTCGCCTCCGGCGCTCGATCCTGGGCCCGTCCCACGAAGTCTGAAATGTCGGCTGAAAAGTCGGAGGCCTCCGACGGCGCTCCGCGGGAGCCCTCGCGCGCCTTCGTCAAGCTGGACGTCCGGGCCGATCCGGGCGGGCGTGGTCTCTACGTCGGCCAGGCGGTGCCGGTGACCATTCGTGCCAATTTTCTGGGCGGCATGGGGGTGTCGCTGAACGGGCTCCCCAGGCTCACCTCCGACGCCTTCGTGCTCTCCGATCTGCCCGAGAAGCCGCGCCAGACCACGATCGAGGCGCACGGGCTTCCCTACACGTCCGTGACATGGACGGGCGTCCTAACGGCGGTCAAGGCGGGCGTGACAAAGGTCGGGATCGAGCTGCCGGTTTCGCTGACCTACCGCGAAGCGCCTCAGCCGCGCCCTCTGAGCAGTCCCGACCAGGCGGAGGCCGACGAGGGGGACGAGAGCGCCGCGGACCCGTTCGCGTCGCTCTTCAAGCAGAGTCCCTTCGCGGGCGATCCGTTCTTCGCTCGGATGTTCAACGGTCGCGATCCCTTTCGCGGGCTGCTCGAAGGCTCAGTCGGAGCCGTTCGACAGCGTGACATCACGCTGCGGGACCAGAGCGGGACGTTGCGCGTCCTGGACCTGCCTCCGGGAGCGCCGCCAGGCTTCACCGGTGCAGTCGGGTCCTTCGAGATGACCGCAGCCCTGGCCAGCGACACCTTCCGCGCCGGCGAGCCCACCACACTCGCGCTGAGCGTGCGCGGGCGCGGGAGCTTCTCTCGACTGTCGATGGCCGGCCTGCCGACGAGCGACGATTTCGGCACCTACGGCGTGACGTCGGCGTTCACGCCAGGAGCCACGCCGACGGGGGGCGAGAAGGTGTTCTCGCAGACCATCGCGCCACGGCGCGCGGGAGCCATCACTGTTCCCGCATTGACGCTGACGTATCTCGACCCCGACGAGAGGAGGTACGTCACCCGCCAGACCGCGCCCATGCACATCACCGTCGCCGCAAGCGGGGGAGACGGCGCCGCGGCGCTGCCCGCGGCCACGGCAACGGCAACGGCAACGCCGGCAGAGCTCGCCGCTCGGCAGCTGAAGCCGGCCGAGAGCGCGACGATCGCCTCGGCGCCTGCCGCCGGCCGCGCCGCGCTCACGCCAGACTTTCGCACCCGATGGTTCCGGTGGCTGGCGGCGGCAATCGGGCTTGCCGCGGTTGCGCTCGCGTCGCTCGGCCGGACCTATCGCAACGGGATCCTCCGCCGATTGGTGACGGCCCGGCGCGTCCGCCGCGAGGTCGCCCAGCAACGCCGGACCATCGAAGCCGCCGCGGCCAGCGGTGACGCCGCCACCCTGTTCGGCGCCGCGCGCAAGGCTTTTCAAGCGCGACTGGGCGCCGCGTGGGGAGTCCCCGCCGATGCGATCGCCGCCGCAGACGTGGCGACACGGTTGGGACCGCCCGGCGAGCGGATCCAGCGGGTCTTCGAGCGCGCCGATCGACTGACCTACTCAGGCGGAAGCTCGGCTGCCAGCGAGGATCTGAGCTACTGGCAGGGACTGGTATCCGACGAGCTTCGCGCTCTGGAGACGACGACATGAACACGACCTCGCAGACACTCACATCGAATACAGCCCTCGGGACCGGCGAGCTCCGCCGGCCGCCAGATCGTCATCGACCTTGGGGCGGCTTCGGCCGCTTCGGCCGCAGCTCGCTCGTCCTCGTCGCGCTGGTGCTGCCGATCGGCGGCCAGCTCGCTCGCGCCGGCGAGGCCGGACCACCCGCGGCAGCGCCGACCGCGGTCGAGGGGACCACCGCCTCGACCGCCACGGCCGAGATCTTCTCGGCCAGAGCGTTGGTTGCGAAGGCCACGGCCGATCTGGCCGCCGGCCATCCAGGGCTCGCCATCCTCGGATATGAGCGCGCCCGGCTGCTGGCACCGCGCGCGACGGCCGTCACGGCGGGACTGGCTCGAGCCCAGGCGATCGCCGGGCTTCCGCCGACCGAGACATCCCCGGTGATCCGTCTGGCGATGTGGCTCGATGGCAACGAGTGGGGCTGGATCGGGATGGCCGGGCTCATCCTCGGCGCCGCGGGCCTGGTTGTGCTCTCGTGGAGTCGGATCCGGCGGCGCGCCTCCCTGGCCCTGGCCTGCGCGGGCGCAGGTGTCGCGGCCGTCGGCTTCCTGGCCGCGGTGGCGGTGACGCCGCCGCCCAGCCGGGCGGTCGTCGTGGTGCCCGACAGCGTTGCCCGGATCGCCCCGTTCGCCGGGGCCGAACCGGCCTTCGTGGCCCCCGAAGGCGCGGTCGTGACGGTCGAGCGAACCTTCGATCACTACAGCCTCATCGTCAGCCCCCATGGGCGTGGGTGGGTACCGGAGGCAGGCGTCGAGACCATTCTGCCTGCCACCCGCAAGCGCTCTTGAATCAGGACCGCACCCCTGCTGTGATGTCGCATGCGGTTGCTGCTGGTCGAGGATGATCAAAAGATCGGCGCGTTCGTCGAGAAGGGGCTCCGGCAGGAGGGTCACGCGGTCGACTGGGTCCGCGACGGCAGAGAGGGCGTCGCGGCCTTCGAAGGCACCGCCTATGATGTCGCGATCGTGGACATCATGCTTCCAGGCCTGGGCGGCCTAGAACTGATCCGCGCCGTCCGCCGGAAGCGAATCGCGACGCCCATCATCATCCTGTCGGCGCGCGACGCCGTGGTTGACCGGGTGGAGGGGCTCGAAGCCGGCGCCGACGACTACTTGACCAAGCCCTTCTCGTTCGCCGAGCTGGTGGCCCGCCTGAACGCGCTGGCCCGCCGGGCCACGGCCGCCACCGGAGAGACCCGGCTGTCGTACGCTGGCATCGTCCTGGATCTCCTCACGCGCCAGGTCACCCGCGACGGCATCTCCCTGTCGCTGCAGGCCAAGGAGCTGGCGCTCCTCGAGTACTTCCTGCGGAATCCGGAGCGTGTGCTCAGCAAGACCATGATTCTGCAGCGGCTGTGGGACTATTCGTTCGATCCACAGACCAACGTGGTCGACGTGCTGGTCTGCCGGCTCCGAAACAAGATCGATCGCGGCTTTCCCGCGAAGGTCATACAGACCCGGCGGGGAGTCGGGTATGTCCTCCGGAGGAGCTGACTTGCCGCAGCCACCCCCACCTGCGAAGTCATCGCGGTCACCCTTCCGCTCGATCACCTTCCGCCTCAGCGCCTGGTACGCCGGAACTCTCCTGGTCGGCCTGGCCATCCTGGGCACGTTGGCGCTCTACGAGATCCGCCGCGCGGTGTTTCACTCGAATGACCTGGTCGTTCATGAACGGCTGGAGCGCCACAGCGAGGTGCTCGGCCGGGTCGGGCTGCCCAAGTTCGAAGAGGCAGTCGAGAGCGCGATCGCGCTCGAAGGTGAGCACGACCCGGTGCGCGTCAAGGACGGAGCGGGCCACACGCTCTACCAGCACGGCGTCGTGGAGGATGCAGCGGTCCGGGTGTCGACTTCGGTGACCAGTGACATGCATCTCGAGGTGGCCTCGACCGCGAACCCCTGGACGCGGATCGGCCCGCCGGTGACGTTCGCGGTCCTGTCGGTCTTGATCGGGTGCCTGCTGATCGGGCTCGCGGGTGGGGTCATCCTGACCCGCCGTGCGCTGCGCCCCGTGGGGGCCCTGGCTTCGACGGCGCGCGCAGTGATCCAGTCGGGCGACCTCTCCCGGCGGGTGGAGGTCCGCCGCGGTGGCGAGCTCGGGGAGCTGGCCACCCTGGTTAATCGCATGCTGGAGAGCAACCAGGCGCTGGTCCGCAGCATGCGCGAGGCGCTCGACAATGTGGCGCACGATCTGCGAACGCCGCTGACCAGGCTGCGAGGGATCGCCGAGGTCGCCCTCGGCGCCGACGATCCTGTCCAGTCATCGGAGGCGCTCGCGGACTGCATCGAGGAATCGGACCGGGCGCTCGTCATGCTGCGCACGCTGATGGACATCTCCGAGGCCGAGGCCGGCATCATGAAGTTGAACATCGGGGCGGTCGAGCTGCGGGCGGTCGCGCAAGAAACCCTGGATCTCTATGAACAGGTGGCCGACGACGCCGGCGTGGCCCTGTCGTTGTTGCCGGGGGACCTGGTGAGGACCGCGGCCGATGGCACCCGGATACGCCAGGCCCTGGCAAACCTGGTCGACAACGCCGTCAAGTACACCCCGGCCGGCGGCCGCGTGGAGATCGACGTCGCCGCCGATGCTCGAGAGGCCCACATCCGTGTCAGCGACACCGGCCGTGGGATCCCCGAAGAGGCCATCTCGCGAATCTGGGATCGGTTGTTTCGCGTGGATTCGAGCCGGGCCGAGCGGGGCCTCGGGCTCGGCCTCAGCCTGGTCAAGGCGATCGCCGTTGCCCACCACGGGCGTGTCGGCGTCGAGAGCGCGCCCGGACGTGGCTCGTCGTTCGTCCTGACTCTGCCCCTCGAAAATCCTGCCCACCCTCCGGCAGACCCGCGCCGGTCGTGATGCGCGTCGACATCGCCGGGGAGGCATCGAAGGGTGGCGGAAAATCATTCGGCCAACGGGGCTCAGGCTTGTGGTTGGCTACAAACAGGCAAAGGCGATCTTCGAGGTTCTCGTTGGCGTCCTTCTCTTGTCTCTCACTGCCGTTGGTCTCGCCGATCACCTGCGAGAGGTCGCGGTGCATATTCGACACCACGCGGTCGAGGCCTGGAGCATCGCGTTCGCCGAGCGCCTGGTGCGCGCGTCCACCAAGCGGAACCTCCTGGTCATCGGCGTGGCCTCCCTCCTCGATGGGGCGCTCTCAGCATCCGAAGGATGGGCGCTCTGCTATCGGTACCGGTGGAGCCGCTGGTTCGTGGTCGGCACCTCATCCATTCTGGTCCCTTTCGAGGTCCTTGCCCTGGCCCATCGTTTCAGCGTCCCTCGCCTCGGTCTCCTTGGCGCGAACGTTTCAATCGTCATCTATCTCGTCTGGCGGGGAGTGGCGACCGCGTCCCCCTCCTCGCTGGAAGGAATTTCCGTGGCGCCCCCCTCGAAGTCGGGGTGAGGCAGCAGTGCAGCCGCTCGGGTCAGAGAACGCCCACGGCGGCCGGGGTGGCCACATCGCTGACCGCAAATGGCAACCCCTTGTCGAGGGCACGCACGACGTCCATGGTGCTGACGATCCCGACCAGCTTGCTCTCAGAATTCAAGACCACCAAGCGGTGTTGGTTCCTCCTGGCGAGCTCGTGCACCGCCACCAGGGCTGCGTCATCCTCGTAGACCGCGATGACCTCCGGGTCCATGAGGTCGCCGACGGTCGCCTCCTTCTTGATCCACTGATGCGGCTCCGGATCCACCAGGTCCCCCTCGGTCAAGATCCCGACCAGCTCGCCCTCTCGGTTCTTCACCGGAGCCGCCCCGATCTGGCGGCGAGTCAGGCCCGAGGCCGCCTCTTCGGCCGAAGCGTCGAACTCCAGCGTGTAGACGTTCGTCGTCATGATGTCCTTCACCTTCAACATCGAGCAACTCCCCTTTCGCATCCGCATCGCCGCATCGCCGCATCGCCGTCCACCTCACGGGATCTTGGGCCCATCTTGGGCGGATGGCAAACCAGCGGCTGCGTCGATCCATCCCGGAACGTCCTTTCACCGATCTCCGCCTCCTGCGGCCGCGGGTCCGAGTCCCACGCCCCGCTGGCCATGCGCCGATACTTTGCCAAGATCCCCGGCGCTCGGCACGCTCGAGAGCCTGATGTAATCGGCCAGGATCTGGCCGCTCTCCTCCAAGATGATATCCGGGATCGAGCGGTCCTTCGGCTCGATGCCATCAGGCCCGGCGCCGAGGGTCTTTGGCCCCTTGGCGGAGGCAATAGGCAACGGCAGGCCGGGCGACGAGGCGTTCTTGAGCGTGATCTCGAAGGTGGTGGGCCTGCTCGCCCGCAGCGCGCGCTCGTCACTGGCGAGCTCGGCTTCACGAAGCTTCGACTGAGCCATCTCCTGTCGGCGCTCTGCCTCGTTCAGCGACACGGACTTGGTGACCAGGTTCCTCTTGACCTTGGCGATCTCGTCTGCCAGCAGGACAAATGGCCTTTCGGTCGCCCTCCGTCGGTCGGAGCTCTCCTGCAACGCGGCGACATACGGCTTCACGCGATTCAGTCGCTCGTAGGGCGCGGCCGGCACCGCGTCCCACGGCAAGGGATCCTTGAGGGACGCCTCGCTCACATCGGCGAAGTCGCTGGTCGACGGCAACACCACGTCGGCCGCCACGCCGCGCAGCTGGGTGGAGGCGCCGCTTGGCCGGTAGAATTTGCTGGTGGTGATCTTGAGCGCGCCTGGATCGTATGTGTGTCCGAGGCCCACCCGATCCATGTAGGGCGCGAGGGGGAGAATGTTCTGCACCGTGCCCTTGCCGAAGGTCGAGGAATCGCCGACGACGACAGCTCGTCCGTAGTCCTGGAGCGCTCCTGCCAGGATCTCCGATGCAGAAGCGCTGAAGCGGCTGATCAACAGGACCAGCGGCCCGTCATAGAGCACGGTCGGATCCGTATCCTCGTCGATCACGATCTGGCCGTCCGCTCCGCGCGTCTGCACCACCGGTCCCCTTCGAATGAACAGCCCGGTCAGGTTGATCGCCTCCTCGAGCGACCCGCCGCCATTGTGGCGCAGATCGAGGACGACGCCCCGGACGTGCTCCGCCTTCAGCTTGCCCAGCAGCCGGGAGACGTCGGCGGTCGCGCTGCGCCGCCGAGGCCCGCCCATGTCGGCGTAGAACGAGGGGAGGTCGAGGACGCCGACCCGCATCGTCGTGCCCTTGCCGGTCGGCAGATCCAGGATGCGGGCCTTGGCCTGCTGATCTTCCAGGGTGATCTCGTCGCGCACCAACGACACGGTCCTGGTCGGAGCTCCGGCAACGCCGCCGGCTGGCGCCACGGTCAAGCTCACGGTGGAACCCTTCGGGCCGCGTATGAGCTCCACGGCGCGTGAAAGCGGCATACCAGCGATGTCTACTGGCTCGTGACCGGCCTGGGCGACCGCCACGATGCGGTCGTTGGGTCTGAGCAGCCCGCTTCGAGCCGCGGGTCCGCCCGGCAGGAGCTCGCGGACCTTGCAGGAGCCGTCTTCGCTCTCGAGGGACGCGCCGATTCCGAACAGCGAGAGGTTCATCGCGATGGAGAAGCTCTCCATCTGCTCGTGCCCCAGATAATCCGAGTGGGGATCGTAGACGTGGGCAAGCGTGTCCAGGTAGATCTCGAGGACCTCGCCGCTGCGAAGACCGGTCATGGTCCTCAGCTCCTCCGCGTGCCTGCCAACCAGGGTGCTCACGATCCGGTCCGTTGGCTTGTCGCTCAGCTTCTCTTGCAGATACTCTGCGCGCAGCTGCTGCCACCAGAGCTCCCGAGCCTCGACCGCGGTGGCTGGCCGCCGCGCGTGCTCGCGATCGAACGAGTAGCTTTCGTGCCCCGTGAAGTCGAACTTCGCGGTCCGCAACATGTTGGTGTCGTAGGCCGTCCGCTGAGACAGTCGTCCGAGGAATCGGGCGAAGATGGCCTTCGCGGCGCTGGTGTCGCCCGCGCCGCGCGTCACCTGCGCCAGCGTCGCCCGGTAGGTCGCGAATTCGTCGACGTCCGACTGCAGAAAGAGGGAGCGCGTGCCATCCAGAGCGTCGAGGTAGCGGTCCAGCACGTTTCCGGCCAGCTGTCCATCGAATGGATGGTGCGCGAGCTGGGAGTGTTCGAGCAGGCCGGTGGTGAGGCGGGTGATGTTGGCGTCGGTGGTTCGAGAGTCGAGCGGGGGACCCGCAAGCGAAGCACCAAGACCGACACACGTGAGCGCAACCGCAAGCGAGAGGATCGCCAGCGGAGAAGCGATTCGGATTGCCTGCTTGACGGGGTGACGACCAGAGAAACGACAGATGCTTTTGGCCACGTGTCTCCTTTATACCTGCGGCCAACCTTGCGCATTCCTGATTGCCCCCACCTTGCGCCAAGATTACAAGGCTGAAGGGATCGACTCCGGCCGGGTCCGAGGGGTGTCCTCGTCAACGGGCCCAGAGCGCCCACGCCAGCCAGAACATCTCGATGGCGAGGATGGCCCAGACGAAGTCTCCGCCGCGGCCCCAGGCGTGGTGATCGAAGGGGGCCCCGGGCCCGGCCCCGGGCCCGCCCGCCCGCAACGCTCGGCGGCGCTGGATGTAGCGCGGGTACGGCGCCCCCCAGCCGCGGTAGCCCCAGCCGTAGCCAACCGGAGAGATCAGGAACAGCATCAGCACAATCCACCACAGGATCCACCATGTGTGCATCATCTCATCTCTCACTTTCGGGTCATTCGTGGCCCAGCACCTGAGATAACCACGGGTCCGCGTCCTGTTACCCCTGAGCCCTGAAACCCGCAGACCCACGGCCGCCTCCGTGGGTCTGCGCCGAAGCGTCCGCTCCTGAAGATGGTCGTGCCGGGGCGAAGGTGGGCCGCGGCCGGTGCCCCTCGGGCAGCCCTCTGATACGCCGCTTGCAGCGGATCCTCACCTACATTTTGAACTCCGTGACCAAGAAGATCGCGCAGGTCTTTCCTGGCCGTGGGGCTGGTGATCACCGGGCAGGCGGTCTTGACCCCGATGCTGATGGTCATCGTCATGATCACCGGCGATTTCCTGGGCATGGCCTCGACGACCGACAACGTCGAGCCATCTCCGAGGCCCAGCGTCCGGCGCGTGGGCGCTGTCACGGCGTCCGGCGTCCTCATGGGGCGGTCCGAGCTGGTGTTCTGCGTGGCTGTGGTGGTGATCGGCAAGGTCCAGCTAGCTTAGCTAGGCCTCGGAATCGAGCCCCTGAGAACGCCGGCCTTCGTCGCGATCGTCTGCGGAAACCAGGCGACGGCCTACACCAATCGCTAACGGCAGCTCCTATGGTCGACGGCCCCGAGCCGCTGGCGCTTGCTGTCGACCGTGGTCGACCTGCTGATCGTCACGACGATGGCGAATTGGGGGCTCGCCATGCGCCTCTCTCCTGGCTCGTAATCGGTGTCACGCTCGGGAGGCCGTGGCCTTCGCGTTCCTGGTGGACCTGGTCAAGATCCCGCTGTTCAGGCGGCTCGAAGATCGGCTACCGGTGCTTAGATGCGACGATCGGGTGTAGGGTGTCCGGAGTCGCTCCGACAGTGTCGTTCCCCTCATGATCCCGACCAAGCCAGGCGATTTGCAGCGCGTCGACGCCGGAGCCGCCGAGAATGGCGTGGCGTTTCCCATCGTGGGGGTCGGTGCCTCGGCTGGAGGACTGGCCGCAACCACCGACCTGCTCAGACACCTCGGGCCGAGACCTGGCCTCGCCGTCGTGGTCGTCCACCACCTCGATCCGTCCTACGAGAGCAGTCTGGTCGACATCTTCTCGAGGGTCACCCCCCTGCCGGTCGCAGCCGCGACCGACCACACGCCAGTCGAGTCCAATCACGTCTACGTCGTGCCGCCCAACGCCGGGCTGGGGATCGCCGGAGGGCGGCTCGACCTGACTCCGCGGCGCGAGACGGGTGGTCTCCACCTGCCCATCGATCGTTTCCTGGAATCGCTCGCGCGCGACCGAACCGATCGGGCGATCGGCGTGGTACTCACCGGCACCGGCGCGGACGGCGCCATCGGCATCCGAGCGATCAAGGCCGAGGGGGGGATCACCTTCGCCCAGGACGCGAGCGCCGAATATCGGAGCATGCCCGAGAGCGCGATCGGCACGGGATGCGTGGACTTCATCCTGCCCCCCGACGCCATCGCGCGGGAGTTGACTCGCATCGGCGCGCGGGCGCAGCTGCGATCGTCACCGGTCGAGGTCGATGGCGATGTCGATGATGAGGGGGATCTCCGGCGCATCCTGTCCGCGCTCGCCCGGTCGAGCGGCATCGACTTCGCGAACTACAAGCACACCACGCTCCGTCGGCGCATCCAGCGGCGGGTCGTGGTGAACGGACTCGACAGCCTGGGGGAGTACGCCGCGCTGATCGAGGAAGACCCGGACGAGACCCGCGCCCTGTGCGAGGAAGTCCTGATCCACGTGACCAGCTTCTTCCGCGATCCGGAGACGTTCGCTGCGCTGAAGGCGGCTGTCTATCCCAGGTTGCTGGAGAGCCGCCCTCGGGGCGCCGCCATCCGGGTGTGGGTCCCGGGGTGCTCCACCGGCGAGGAGGTCTATTCGATCGCCATCAGTCTGCTGGAGTTCCTCGGCGATGCCCAGGCAGGGGACAGCCCGATCAAGGTGTTCGGCACCGACGTCAGCCTCATGACCATCGACAAGGCCCGCACAGGGAGCTATCCGGAGAGCATCGAGAGCGACGTCTCGCCAGTCCGCCTTCAGCGGTTCTTCACCAAGCTGGAGGGTGGGTACCAGATCCGCAGGGACGTGCGTGATCTCTGCGTCTTCGCCAGGCAGGATGCCACCCGCGACCCGCCGTTCGCCGGGATGGATCTCATCAGCTGCCGCAACCTGATGATCTATCTCGGCTCGCCGCTGCAGGAGCGCCTGCTGCTCATGCTCCACTACGCGCTGAAGGAGCCCGGCTTTCTCTTGCTCGGAAGCTCCGAGACGGTTCGCTCCTCTCCCGGGTTCTCGGTGGTCGACCCCAAGCGCAGAATATATCTCCGCACCTCCGCGGCGCCCCGGCTGCTCTTCGACTTCACCGATCGGGCGATCGGCGATGCCGGCCTCCCCGAGGCCCCGCCCCGGGCGGGGTCGTCCGGCTCGATCGAGGTCAACCGCGAGGCCGATCGAATCATTCTCGGGGAGTACGCTCCGCCAGGGATCGTCGTCACGAACGATCTGGCGGTCGTGCAGTTTCGAGGCCGAACCGGACCCTTTCTGGAGCCGGCTCCCGGCGTGGCCAGCCTGGACCTGCTCCGCATGGTTCGCGAAGAGCTTCGTCTGCCCCTGCGCCAGCTGATCGACGAGGCGAGGGCCAAGCAAGCTCCGGCCCGCAGGACCGACCTGACGATGGCCTCGGAGCCGGCGCCTCGGCGCATCGAGCTCGAGGTGATCCCCTTCCGGGTTGGGTCCTCCACCCAACGCTTCTTCATCGTGCTCTTCTGTGAGGTGCCCTCGGCGAGTGCCCGGCTGGCGACGGATCCCTCCTCGATGGCGGGGCCCGAGCGGAGTCCAGAGGAGCACCAGATGAAGCAGGAGCTCGCCGCCACGCGCGAGTACCTGACGTCGGTGATCGAGCAGTCGGAGGCGAGCGACCAGGGACTCAAGGCCGCCAACGAAGAGATCGTTTCGAGCAACGAGGAGCTCCGCAGCACCAACGAAGAGTTGCAAATGGCCAAGGAGGAACTGCAGGCCACCAACGAGGAGCTGAGCACCGTCAACGACGAGATGGCGGTGCGCAACGCCCAGGCGAACCGGCTCAACGACGATCTGAGCAATGTCCTCAGCAGCGTCGACATCCCCATCGTCCTCCTGGGACGAGATGGACGCATTCGCCGGTTCACGCCGGCGGCGGCCAGGGTCTTTCATGTGATCGCCTCCGACATCGGCCGTCCGCTCAGCGATATTCGCCAGAGCATCCCCTCCTCCGAATTGACGGCCATGATTGCAGACGTCCTCGAGCATCTCGGGGCCGTCACGCGGACGGTCAAGGACGACGAGGGCCGATGGCACGATCTCACCGTGCGCCCTTACGTCACGCTCGACAACCGGGTCGACGGGACCGTCGTCACCGCCTTCAATGTCGATGCGTCGAAGAAGGCCGAAGAGCTCCTCTCGGCGGCCTACCGGTATTCGGAGAGCGTCCTCGACACAGTTCACTCCGGGCTCCTGGTCCTCGATGGCGACCTGCGCGTCCGTTCGGCCAATCGGACGTTCCGCCGACTCTTTGCCCTGACCGACCGAGAGATCGGCGGACGTCACCTCGACGAGATTGCTCGAGGAGAGTGGAACAGTCCGGCCTTGAAGAGGCGCCTCCAGGACCTTGGAGAGGAGGACAGGATCGAGGGGTATCGGGTGGAGCTGGAGTCCAGCGAGGAGCGGCGGGTGTTCGCCTTGAATGGCCGCCGGATCGAGCAGACGCCCCAGATCTTGCTGGCCCTCGAAGAGGTGACCGACCAGGATCGCGCCGAGCGTGCCTTGCAGCGCACCGAGAGTGGATTTCGCGAGATGCTGACCACCATCGCCGAGGCCATCCTGATGACCGACGGGGTGGGACGGATCGTGTTCGCCAACGAGATGGCCGGAAAGTTGTTCGGATATGCCACGGAGGAGTTGGTCGGGCTGCCGGTGGACGCCCTGGTGCCAGAGCGGATGCGCGGGCGCCACACCCAGGACCGCTCGGACTTCATGCTGGCCCCCTCGACGCGGCGCATGGGCCGGGGCGTTCCTCCGCTCGGTCGACGCAAGGACGGCGGGGAATTCCCGCTGGAGGTGGTCCTTGGTTCTATGCAGCAGGAGGGCGGGCCGCTGGTGATGAGTTTCATCTCCGACATCTCGGCCCGCCTGGAAGCAGAGAGGAAGCTCCGCGACTATCGGGACAGGTTGCAACGCATGGCCTTCGACGCCGCCCTGGCCGAGGAGCGCGAGCGGCGGCGCATCGCCGCCGATCTGCACGATCGGATCGGCCAGTCCCTGGCGCTCGCGCAGATCACCCTCACCTCCGTGCGCGAGACGATCAGCGGTGCCCCGCGCGTCGCCATCGACCAGGCCGTCGACCTGCTCGCACAGTCGGCCACCGACACCCGCACCCTGATCTTCGACCTGAGTCCCCCCATCCTCCACGATCTCGGCTTCAAAGCGGCGCTCTCCTGGCTGGTGGAGGACCTTCAGAAGCGTCACCGGCTCGAGGTCATGGTCAGCGACGACGGAGCCGACGACGCCCTGGATGACGCCAGCGCCACCCTGCTCTTTCGCGCTGTCCGCGAGCTCCTCTTGAATGTCTTCAAGCACGCCCAGACGGCCCGTGCGACGGTGTCGATGCACCAAAGGAACCACCTGTTCCAGATCGAGGTCGAGGATCGAGGCATCGGCTTCGACGCGAACGACATCGGGGCTCCGTCTGGCGCCGGCGGCTTCGGGCTGTTCAGCGTGCGGGAGCAGATCGGTCGTCTGGGTGGTAACATGGACGTGACCTCGGCCCCGCGAGAAGGTTCGCGCATTCGCATCACGGTCCCCACCAAGAGCCAGAGCGCCGGAGACGCCCCGTCGAGCGCCCACCGGCCAAAGGAGACGCAGTGAGAATCCTGCTTTGTGACGACCACAAGATGATGCGTGACGGCTTGCGGGCCATCCTGGAGAAGGAGGGGCTGGAAGTGGTCGGTGAGGCGTCCAATGGCCATGAGGTCATCGAACTGGCGCGGCGTCTGCACCCGGAGATCGTCGTGATGGACATCTCCATGCCGGACCTGAACGGGATCGACGCCACCCGCAGCCTGGTGGCGGAGCTTCGCGGCATCAAGGTCATCGGGTTGTCGATGAACGCCGACCAGCGCTACGTGATCGCGATGTTCAAGGCAGGTGCGGTGGGCTACCTGGTGAAGAACGCGGCGTCGGACGAGCTCATACGGGCGGTCCGTGCCGTGGCTGCCGATCTCACCTACGTGAGCCCCTCGATCGCGGCGGTCGTGGTCGACAACGTCGTGGGTCCCGCGCCCGTGGTGACGACGCCGCCCAAGAAGGCGTTGAGCCCCAGAGAGCGCGCAGTCCTTCAACTTTTAGCCGAGGGGAGCTCGTCGAAGGAGATCGCGATCCGGTTGAGCGTGTCGGTCGCGACCGTCGAGAGCCACCGGCGCCAGATCGTGGACAAGCTGGACATCCATTCCATCGCCCAGTTGACGAAGTATGCGATCCGGGAAGGATTGACCTCGGCCGACTGACCACCCGCCCGCCTCCGGACCCCGGGCACGGTGATGACCCTGGGGGGCGCCCGGCGGACGGTCCCCGGTTTCGAGCCGGCCGTTCATCACTATTGGGGGTTGGTCCTCTCGGCAGCCTGTCCCAGATTGTCCGTGTAGGGCGGTGGCGTTCGCGGGCATTCACTCCATCTCACCATGGCCGGCCGTCGGGTGCCTGCCGTGACGACGTCGCGCGAGCTTGACCATGGCCGTGATGGCGCGGTGGTGGACGCCTCCGCCTGGCGATACGGCGACGTCGAACCAGACAGAGGTGCTGCATTGATGAACAAGAGTAACGCATTTGCAACGGTCGTCTTCCTGGTCATATTCGGCGCCGGCATCGCGGTCGCATACCTCACCTATGGCGCGGTGGTCGGAAGACCGAGCGTCGCCATTGGCGCAGGCGCGGCGCTGCTGGCCGCCTTCGTCGCCGTCTCGATCAAGATCGCCGACCAGTGGGAGAAGGTGGTGGTCCTGCGGCTGGGCCAATTTCGCGCCCTCAAGGGCCCCGGCCTCTTCTTCATCATCCCCATCGTCGACGCCACACCTTACTGGATCGACACACGGGTGATCACGGCCTCCTTCAAGGCCGAGAAGACCCTGACCAAGGACACCGTGCCAGTGGACGTGGACGCGGTCCTGTTCTGGAAGGTCGTCGACCCCAAGCGGGCGGCCCTGGACGTGGCCGACTATCGCAGCGCCATAAGCTGGGCTTCCCAGACCGCGCTGCGCGACGTCATCGGCAAGACCCTGCTGTCGGACATGCTCGAGGGCCGGGACAAGATCAGCAAGGACTTGCAGAAGATCATCGACCAGCGAACGGAGCCATGGGGCATCAATGTCATCTCGGTGGAGGTGAAGGACGTCCTCATCCCCCCGGCCCTGGAAGACGCCATGTCGATGCAGGCCCAGGCGGAGCGAGAGCGCCAGGCACGGGTGATCCTGGGAGACTCGGAGCGGCAGGTGGCCGAGAAGTTCGGCGAGGCAGCCAAGACATACATCAACAACCCGGTTGCCCTGCATCTGAGGGCCATGAACATGCTCTACGAGGGCCTGAAGACCAACGCCACGATCGTCGTCGTCCCCTCCACGGCGCTGGAATCCATGCAACTCGGCGGGCTTGCGGGGCTGACGGCCTTGACCATGGGAGTGGGACAGGAGCAGGCGAAGACTCAGCACCAACCGGAGATCATCAGACAGTCGGACAGATTGAACGGTGAGCCCGCAAATCCGTGAAGGTGGAGCCTCCAGGCCGCTGCGCGGTCGCTCCCATCCTTCAGAGATCCTGATGACCACCGTCACCACGATATTTCTGGACATCGGCGGCGTCCTGCTCTCGGATGGGTGGGATCGTCACGCTCGGAGGCGCGCCGCGAAGGCCTTCAAGCTGGACACCGCCGAGATGGAGGAGCGGCACCACATGACCTTCGAGACCTTCGAGGAAGGGAAGCTCACCCTCGACTCCTATCTCGACCTCGTGGTGTTCGGGGAGAGGCGCTCCTTCACGAAGGCACAGTTTCGGCGCTTCATGTTTTCACAGTCGACGTCCCACCCCGAGATGATCGCGCTCGTTGCCCGACTGAGGGAACGATACGGGTTGAAGATCATCGTGGTCAGCAACGAGGCGCGAGAGTTGAATGCCTATCGCATCAGGCGGTTCGAGTTGACCGGGCTGGTGGATGCCTTCATCTCCTCTTGCTTCGTCCATCTCCGCAAGCCCGACGCCGAGATCTTTCGCGTCGCGCTCGATGTCGCCCAGACTCCTGCCCAGCAGTCGGTCTTCATCGACGACACGCCGATGTTCGTGGAGATCGCGCAGCGGCTAGGGATTCGGGGCATTCATCACACGGGCCATCTGTCGACCGCCGCGCAACTGGAAGCGCTCGGGCTGAAGAGCGCCGAGGGCGCGGCGTCTCGACGTTCAACGACCCGGTGATCCTGCGTCGGCCCCGCTCCGCTCGTCATCGAAACCCTGTGGCCACCGAGAGTGAGCCCGTGAGCTTCAGCAAGGAGAATCCATGAGAGCCGAATCGACGAACATCACGCCCGAACTGCTCCGCAAGATGAATGCCTACTGGCGGGCGGCCAACTATCTGTCCGTCGGCCAGATCTATCTGTACGACAATCCACTCCTGAGGGAGCCGCTGACCCTGGCGCACGTGAAGCCGCTGGTGGTCGGACACTGGGGCACCACGCCTGGGCAGAACTTCATTTACGTGCACCTCAACAGGGCCATCAAGAGGTACGACCTGGACATGATCTACATCGCGGGCCCCGGTCACGGCGGTCCGGCGATCGTGGGGAATGTCTACCTCGAGGGCACCTGGACCGACGTGTATCCGAATGTCACCCGAGACGAAGCCGGACTAAAGAGGCTCTTCAAGCAGTTCTCCTTTCCGGGTGGCATCTCCAGTCACGTGGCACCTACCACACCAGGCTCGATTCACGAAGGCGGCGAGCTCGGCTACTCACTCAGCCACGCGTTCGGGGCCGCGTTCGACAACCCCGGTCTGGTCGTCGCGTGTGTGGTCGGCGACGGCGAGGCGGAGACGGGCCCCCTGGCCACCTCCTGGCAGTCCAACAAGCTCCTCGATCCGATCACCGATGGCGCCGTGCTGCCGATCCTGCACCTGAACGGCTACAAGATCAGCAATCCGACCGTCCTCGCCCGCATCGAGCACGAGGAGTTGGAGCACTTCTTTCGAGGCTGTGGCTGGACTCCTCACTTCGTGGAAGGTGATGACCCGGAGAAAATGCACCAGCTCATGGCAACGACCCTCGACAAGGCCGTGGAGGAGATCCAGCAGATCCAGAGCCGAGCACGGGCCAAGAACGACACCACGCGGCCGCGCTGGCCGATGATTGTCCTCCGGTCTCCCAAGGGCTGGACGGGACCCAAGGTGGTCGATGGGCTGAAGGTCGAGGGTACGTTCCGCGCGCATCAGGTTCCGCTGCTAGTCGATCCGGATCACCCGGACCACGTCAAGGAGCTGGAGAGCTGGATGAAGAGCTACAGGGCCGACGAGCTCTTCGACGGGACCGGTCGCCTTCTGCCCGAGCTGGCCGAGCTGGCGCCAAAGGGGGAGCGCCGAATGGGCGCCAACCCCCACGCGAACGGCGGCCTGTTGTTGCGCGATCTGCGCATGCCGGACTTCGGGGATCACGCGGTGAAAGTGCCCTCACCGGGCGCCGTCGCCGCTCAGGACACCATGGTGCTGGGAAAGTTTCTGCGCGACGTGGCGACGTTGAATCAGCAAGATCGCAACTTCCGGGTCTTCGGTCCCGACGAGACCCTCTCGAACCTGCTGGGCGCCGTCTTCGAAACCACCAACCGTCAGTGGGACGCCCGAAGAGAGCCCAATGACGAGTTCTTGGCGCCCGCCGGCGGCGTGCTGGACTCCATGCTCAGCGAGCACCAGTGTGAAGGCTGGCTGGAAGGGTATCTTCTGACGGGGCGGCACGGGCTCTTCAACAGCTACGAGGCGTTCATTCGCATCGTCGACTCGATGTTCAGCCAGCACGCCAAGTGGTTGAAGGTCACCCTGGAACTGCCTTGGCGACGAAAGATCGCCTCTTTGAACTACCTGCTGGCCTCGCACGTCTGGCAACAAGATCACAATGGCTTTACCCACCAGGATCCGGGCTTTCTCGATCACGTCATCAACAAGAAGGCCGACATCGTCCGGGTGTACCTGCCGCCCGACGCCAACTGCCTCCTGTCCGTGGTCGATCACTGTCTGCGGAGCCGGCACTATGTCAACGTGGTGGTCGCCGGCAAGCACGCGCTGCCACAGTGGCTGACCATGGACGCCGCCATCGTGCACTGCACGGAGGGACTCGGCATCTGGCAATGGGCCAGCAATGACCAGGGCACCGAGCCCGACGTGGTGATGGCCTGTTGCGGAGACACCCCCACGCTGGAGATCTTGGCCGCAGTGACCATCCTGCGCAAGAGCCTGCCCGATTTGAAGATCCGCGTCATCAACGTGGTCGATCTCATGAAGCTGCAGCCACGCTCCGAGCACCCGCACGGACTGAGCGACCAGGACTACGATTCGCTCTTCACGAAGGACAAGCACATCGTGTTCGGGTTTCACGGATATCCATGGCTGGTCCACCGCCTGACCTACCGCCGGACAAACCGCAATCTCCACGTCCGCGGTTACAAGGAGGAGGGCACCATCACCACGGCCTTCGACATCCGCGTTCAGAACGAGCTGGATCGCTTCCACCTGGTTCAGGACGTGCTCGACCGAGTTCCGACCACCGGCGCCAAGGGCGCATACCTCAAGCAGCAGATGGGAGACAAGCTGATCGAGCACAAGCACTACATCGACAAGCACGGCCAGGACATGCCCGAGATTCGCGACTGGAAGTGGAGCCGAGACTAGTTTCCCGGCACAGAGGGCCTGACCGGTCGGGGCCGGGGGGATGCCGTCTTCAGCCGGAAGCACCCAAACTTGGCGGGGTTTCGTCCGCGGCCGGGGCGCGAGCCAGGAGAATCGCGCTGGCCTGAGCACTCAGGCGGTAGGCGCGGGCCGCTTCGCAGAGCGGTTCCTCGCCGGGAGGAACGAGATCTCCCGGAGCCTCGCGCGAGGTGTCGGCGGCCAGATGCCACCTCGTCCCGGCTGGAGGGTGAGGGAGAAGAAACTCCACGCCCTCGGTGCCGGCATTGAACATCAAACAGAGGGCGCGGTCATGTCCGTCCGGAATGACACAGGCGAACTGCCTCTCCTTGGGGTCGCACCAGTCGGGCGCTCCTCCGCGCAGGCCACACCACAGGATCTCTGCGTCCGTATAGAAGCGCTCCTCGCTCAGCGTCGGATGAGCGCGCCGAAAGGCGATCATGCCCCGGGTGAAGCGAAGGATGTCCTGGTTTCGTTCCCCCAGGGTCCAGTCCAGCCAGCTGGTTTCGTTGTCCTGGCAGTAGGCGTTGTTGTTGCCACCTTGTCCCCGCCGACGTTCGTCCCCGCCGAGGAGCATCGGCACGCCGCGGGAAACCAGGAGGGACAGAAGGAAGTTCTTGATCTGGGTCCTCCGGCGTCGGTCGAGCTGGGGGTCGGTGGTGTCGCCTTCGCGCGCGTCGTTTGAGCTGAAGTTGGCGTCCGTCCCGTCATGGTTGTTGAGTCCGTTTGCTTCATTGTGCTTGAAGCGATACGAGACCAGATCGTTCAGGGTGAAGCCGTCGTGGCAGGTCACGAAGTTGATGCTGCACTCCGGGCCCTTGCCCGATTTGGCGTAGAGGTCGGCGCTGCCACAGATGCGGGTGGCGAACGGTCCCAGCATCCCATCCTCGCCGCGCCAGAATCGTCGGACGTCATCTCGGTACCTGCCGTTCCATTCCGCCCAGCGCCGCTCGGAGAAGCTGCCCACCTCGTAGGCGCCGGCCGCGTCCCACGCCTCGGCGATGAGCTTGACGTCTCTCAAGATGGGATCCTCGGCGATCCGCGCCAGGAGCGGGGCGTTGGCCAGCAGCCTGCCAGGCGGGTCCCTGCCGAGAACCGAGGCCAGGTCAAACCGGAATCCGTCGACGTGCATCTCCACCATCCAGTAGCGGAGCGAGGCCAGGATGTGGTCCCGTACCACCGGGTGATTGGCGTTGATGGTGTTGCCAGTGCCGGTGAAGTCACGGTAGCGCCGCTTGTCGTCCGCCAGCGTGTAGAAGATGGCGTTGTCGATCCCGCGGAAGGACAGGGTTGGACCAAGCTCATCTCCCTCGGCCGTGTGGTTGAATACCACGTCCAGGATCACCTCGATGCCCGCGGCGTGAAAGGCCCGGATCATCTCCTTGAACTCCAACTTCTGCTGGCCGAGATCTCCCGAACTGCTGTAGGACGCCTTGACGGCGCAGAAGGCCACCGGGTCATATCCCCAGTAGTTTCCCAGAGATTGCCCCGTCTGCGGATTCGTTCCGGTGACCTGGTGTTCGTTGAACTCCTGTACAGGCATCAGCTCGACGGCCGTCACCCCGAGCTCTCTGAGATAGGGAATCTTTTGGACCAAGCCTCGGTAGGTGCCTGGGTGCTCGACCCCGGAGCTGGGATGGATCGTGAAGCCGCGGACGTGAGTCTCGTAGATCACCGTCCTCGACCAGGGGTGCCGCAAGGGCTGGTCTCCATTCCATTCGAAGTGCTCGTTGACACATACGCACTTTGGCGCCGAGGGCGAATTGTCGACCTTTGACCGCGTCAGGTCGCGCTCTGGCGCCGATGGGTCGTACCCACGCGCGGCTGCAAAGTCCCAAGGTGGCCTCGACGAGATGGCCCTGGCAAAGGGATCGAGGAGGAGGCGGTTGACATTGAAGCGGTTCCCGGAGGCAGGCTCGTAGGGGCCGTCCATTCGGTAGGCGTACAGTTGACCGGCACCGACTCCCGACACCCACACGTGCCAGATGTCGCCGGTGCGGTTGCCGGAGGGATCGAGATCGATGGCTCGGGCGGGCACTCCGTCCTCGGCTCGGTCGAACAGCTCCAATCGGACGCTGGTGGCCGCCCGGCTGAAGATCGCGAAGTTGACGCCGCCATCCCTTTCCAGCGCCCCCAGGGGGAGGGGATCGCCTGCGCGCACGGCGCCGCGTTCGGAGCTCTGCGAGATGTGGTCGGACGAGGTCCGTTGGCCCGCGGTCATCGCTGGCTGAGCGATCGTGGTTCAGCGCGCCGGCTGGGACGCTCCTCCTGACCCTTCAAGGGGGCGATCCCGTCTGCCAGTACCCCGGACGTCCATAGTGATCATGAAGACGTTGTTCGAACTCGCGATGGACGCCGACGGTCGGGGTCCACTCTGGGCTCCCCTCGATCGCCCGTCGCGACAGGTCGACGTAGACCTTCCGCTCCGCCCAGCTGATTCGACTCGCCCAGTGCGGGGAGAGCAGGACCTTCTTTCCGAACCACCAGTTTCTGGTGTCGATCACCAGGTAGCGCACGTTCCAGGTCTCATCGTCGACCAGCAGGTCGTCGATGTGCCCGATCGCATCGTCGCTGCCCTGGATGTGGTATCCGCGCACCTCCTTTGCGCTGCGCAGATGGACGTCGGCGGACCGGTCGACGTCCTGGACGGACCTTGGATCCCAGTCATGGGCTGCCAGAAAGCCGGGGTATGCGCCCATGCCCCAGATTCCGGAGTGCTGCCAATAGTACGGATATCCGTAGTAGCCATAGTAGTCCCGCTCCTGGCGGCGAGAGACGGGCTCATCGACGTCGATGCCTGGACTATTCTTCACCTTGTCCATCGTCAACGTCAGATCGAAGTGTCGGGCCGACCAGTCGACCTTGCGAAACGAGATGGGCGAAATCAGGACCCGCCGCCCATCCAGGAACAAGTGACCACCCGACTGGACCACCAAGTAGCGAATGATCCAGCGCTGGTCGTCGAACAGGAAGGTGACGACGTGTCCGATATCGCCGTCGGTGGCCCGGACGGCGTAACGTTCGAGGTCCTCGAGGCTTCGCAGCATGACTGCCGAAGCGTGGCACATTCGCTTGGACGGGTCCATCCTTGGAAACCAGGGAATGCTCCGCTGGAACTGAGCGGGGGCTAATCACTCGCACCGCCCCCAGGCCGGAGGGCGGGAGGCCGTTCGCGCTTCGATCCCGCTGGAGCTTCAACGCCGAATTCGACGACGTCGGGACCGGTACGGCGGATCTCCTGTGGACTAAGTACTACTGAGATGTCTACCGGCTCCGCCGACCTGAGACCGGCGATGCCATTCATCGAAAGCCGGGTGGAGTGTGCGCTGGCGGGACCTGTGCCCACCACCACACCTGCAGGCCCGAGCTTGCCCGCGGCCCTTGCGCTTCGGCGAACAGGACACATGTTCCGTGACACGCGCTGGCGTTGCCAGGCGAGCCAGAGCCAGACCAGAGCACACGCAAAAGCGTCGGGTCACCGATGGGTGCCCAGAAGGCCTGGCTGGCCCCTCGACAGGGCTCGTGTCGCACGGATGAACTCGGTAGGAAAGGAAAACAGGCCATGATTCGAACACTTCTTGGACCGACGTTGATGGTCGCCTCATTGATGTTGGGCGCGGGCCTCGCCCGCGCGGCCGAGGCGGTCGACACGACCACGGTGCTGGTGAACCTCCATCAGTCCAATGAAAAGGAGATCGCCATGGGCAAGCTCGCCCAGAAGAAGGGAGGGTCGGCGGAGGTCAAGTCGTTTGGCAAGACCCTCGTCAAGGATCACACCGCGGCCGACAAGAAGGTGATGAAGCTCGCCAAGGAGGAGGAGCTCGACCTCGGCAGCACGCCGCACGTCGACTTCGACGGGGCGGTTGCCAAGATGGCGGGCGAGACCGACTTCGACCGGCGCTTCGCGCAGACGATGCTCGACGAGCATGACAAGGCCATCGAATCGGCGAAGAGTGCCGAGGACAACACCTCGGACGCCAAGCTGAAGAATCTCCTCATCGAGATCGTCCCTGTGCTTCGGAAGCATCGCGACGTCGCTCAGAGGTTGGTGGACCACACCATGCCGAGCGCCCAGAAATATTGAACGCTGCCGGGCGGCTCCGGAGGGATGCACTCGGGGGGTGCGCAAGGCCAGAGAGCAACTCGGGGAGAGGTCGAGCCGATGGTGGCCGCTCAGTGGCCGCTCTTTCGACCGCTGCGCTAGTGCGCAAGTCTTTTGCGTATTGCCTTCAGTTCCCGCCGACGCTGCGTCGTGGTCTTTGGATAGGCCATCTTCAGCGCTTCGAAGGTGTCGAGGATGATCGCCGACACTATCAGGCGCGCATTCTCCTTGTCGTCGGCGGGGACCACGAACCAGGGCGCGAGCTCCGTGCTGGTCGCCCTGAGACAGGCCTCATACGCCTTCTGGTACTCTTTCCAGAACGCCCTCTCGTGCAGGTCGTTTTCGCTGAACTTCCAGTTGCTGTCGGGGTCATCGATCCGTTCGAGGAAGCGTCTTCGCTGCTCCTCCTTGGAGAGATGAAGGAAGATCTTGATGATCCGGGTTCCGTTGCGGTGAAGGTGACTTTCGAGATCCACGATGGAGCGATATCTCCCTTCCCAGACGTCTTCGTCGATCAACTTGTCGGGCAGCCCCTCGCTCTGCAGGATCTCCGGATGCACGCGGGCGATCAATATCTCCTCATAGTAGGACCTGTTGAAGATTCCTATCCGCCCGCGCTCCGGGAGATCGCGGGTGGTGCGCCACAGAAAATCGTGCTCCAGCTCGCCGGCGCTCGGGTGCTTGAAGCTGAACACCTGGCAGCCCTGGGGATTGACCCCGGACATCACGTGCCTGATGGCGCCGTCCTTCCCCGCCGCATCCATCGCCTGGAAGATGATCAGCAGAGAGTAGCGGTGCGATGCGTAGTGAAGGCGCTGCTGCGCGCTCAGCAGCGCAACATGTTCCGCCAGAGCCTTCTTGTAGTGCTTCTTTGATTTGTAGACCGGCTCGACCTTCGTAGGCCACTCGTCGAGATTGACCTCGTCTCGCGCCCTGACGCGGAATTCCTTGGTGTGAATCTTCATCGTTCCTCTCGGGCCAAGCGCCTGGCCTCAAATCCTCCTCGAGTGTTCGACCATCTCCTCTTTCTTCACGGCGCCCGCTTCGTGGGCGCCGCCTGGGGCTCGTGCAACCCACCGGGCCGCTCAACCAGTCGGTCGGCTTCGACGGGGCCCCAGGTTCCAGGTTGGTACTCGTGGGGTGTCTCCGTGCTGGTCAGGATCGGCGCGACGATGCGCCACTCTGCTTCGACGGCGTCCTCGCGCGCGAACAGGGTGGCGTCGCCCTTCATGGCATCGCCGAGGAGCCGCTCGTAGGCACCCATCCCGATGTCGACTCCTTGCGTGGCCAGGAGCTCCACGTCCTGGCCGACGACGGCCTCTCCCGGCGCCTTCGAGCGTACTCCGAGGGCGATCGCCACATCCGGGCCGAGCCGAAAGCGCACATAGTTCGGTCGCGCCCCGCTTTCGCCGAAGGCCGCGTACGGGGGTGCCTTCAGCTCGACGAACACCTCCGTGCAGGTGACCGGCAGGCACTTGCCCGCGCGGATATAGAAAGGCACACCCGCCCAGCGCCAGTTGTCGATCTGCAGTCGCACGGCTGCATAGGTTTCGACGCGCGAGTCGGCTGCGACCCCGCGCTCGTCGCGGTAGCCGCGGAACTGACCCCGGACATAGCCCTGGGGATCGACCGGGGCGATCGCCTGCAGGACGCGCGCCTTCTCGTCGCGAAGCGTCTCGGGATGGCCGCTCGACGGGGCGTTCTGCACCGGCTCCCTTCCCAGGAAGTGATCGATGCGGAAGACGGCCTCCTCGGGAAACACGGCCAAGAGCGAGCGGTTGAGTGCCTGCGCCGAAGCCAGGTCGTGACCGAACGGCTTCTCGGCGACCACCCGCCCGCCTCGTGCGCAGCCGGAGCGACCGAGGTGGCCCACCACGGTCGCAAACAGACTGGAGGGAATGGCGAGGTAGTGCAGCGGTCTTTCAGCCGAGCCCAGCGTGCGGCGCAGCAGATCGAAGGTCGCCGGATCTCGGTAGTCGCCATCCGCATAGCGGAGCAGCGACGCGAGCTTGTCGAAGGCCACCGGGTCGACGCTGCCTTGGGCCTCCACGCTCTCCTTCGCCCGTGCCCTCAACTGCTCCAGGCCCCATCCCGCCTTGGCGACTCCGATGATCGGCGCGTTCAGATGGCCACGCTTCACCATCGCCATGAGTGCCGGGAAGATCTTCTTGTACGCGAGATCTCCGGTCGCGCCAAATAAGACCACCGCATCGGAGGACGCCTGCGCCATCATATGCCTCTCTTCAGAACACTCTCGTGCTCCCGAGCTTGACCACCAGGTCGGCCACCGAACGAGCCACCAGCGGGCTGGTCTCGCCCAACTCGAGCCCCGGCCGCGGATGAAGGTCGAACACCACACCTTCTTGGCCGGCTCCAAGCAGGCGGCGAGCCATGTTGGAGCCCAGCCGACCAAGTCCAACCATTGCCAGCATCATCCTGTTCTCCTCGTCCGGGTGTGAGCGCGCCGCATGTTCGTCAGCG
This sequence comes from uncultured Myxococcales bacterium, assembly GCA_964540815.1. Classification (GTDB taxonomy): domain Bacteria; phylum Myxococcota_A; class Polyangia; order Fen-1088; family Fen-1088; genus CAZIOH01. The sequence continues at coordinate 65,672 of CAZIOH010000031.1, forward strand.
CCACCAGGTTGCCGCGAACACCCAGATCATCCCGATGGCAAAGACCATCCAGACGAGGTCGCCGCCGCGTCCCCACGCGCTGTGGTCAAAGCCCGGGGAGGTTCCAGGCGTCACCGCCCGCAAGCCCCGACGTCGCTGGATGTACCTCGGGTACGGCGGGCCCCAGCCACGGTAGCCCCAGCCATAGCCGGTCGGGAACAAGACGAACATGAACATCATGACAATCCATAACCACCACCATGCGTGTATCATCGCAATCTCGCTTTCATTTTTCGTTCGCTCACCCGAAGCAACTCGCCCGGTGCCGCTCCATGTCCGAGGCACGCCGTGGCGTCGCATCGACACCACCCCGCTTCACGCCGACAGATTGGCCTCCTTCACCCAGGCTGGCTCCCCGACTGGTGCGACGGCGCCGCACCCAGCGGTCGGTCACTACGAGTCCAGTATGCCGGGCGCCCGTAGTAGTCGTACAGACGCGTCTCGTACTCGCGGTTGACGCCCTCGGATGCGTTCCACTCTGGGCTGTCCTTGATCGCCTGTCGAGACAGGTCCAGGTAGACCTTCCTTCCATCCCAGCTCACTCGGCTTGCCCAGTGAGGCGCAACTAGTACCCTCTTGCCAAACCACCAGTTGCTGGTGTCGACGACCAAATACCGGACCTCCCATATCTCATCATCGACAATGAAGTCATCGACGTGACCGATCGCCTCGTCGACTCCCTGAATGTGGTATCCGCGAACCTCCCTGAAGCCACGGAGGTGGACATCACCGTCAGGCTTCTCGGATTGAGCAGGCTCAGGAGGCCCCTCCCTTCTACTGGCGTCAGCCAGCAAGGCCGGCGAAGCACCCATTCCCCAGGGTGACATGAAGCCCCAGTAATAGGGATAGCCGTAGTAGCCGTAGTAGTCGCGCTCGTGCTGGCGGGAGACCGGCTTGTCTGTGTCCATGCCTGGGCTGTTCTTTACCTTATCCACGGTCAACGCCAGGTTGAAACAGTGGGTCGACCAGTCAATCTGACGAAAGAAAATCGGCGAGATGAGCACCCTTGGCCGATCGAGGACGCCGCCGGCCTTGACCACCAGGTAGCGAACTGTCCAGCGGTCGTCATCCAGAAGAAAGTCCACGACACTTCCGACGTCGCCGTCGGTGGCGCTGACTCTGTATCGTTCGAGATCTTTCAGGCTTCGTAACATGGGGCTTCCTCCGTCCGACTGAGCTCTTTAGGCTCTCTTCGCCGGTCTCAGCTCGAGATGCACCTCTGCATCGACGCGCGCGGGTTCCGCATGTTGACATAGGAACACAAGT
>CAZIOH010000032.1:0-3729 GCA_964540815.1 uncultured Myxococcales bacterium
ATGTTGAACTTGGTCGGGGCGAGAGGATTCGAACCTCCGACATCCTGCTCCCAAAGCAGGCGCGCTACCAGGCTGCGCTACGCCCCGCGGTAGCTTCCGGGGAAGGTGTATATCACGGACCGCCGGGCCCGTGCACCGCGCCGGGGGGGGGGCCGACGACCCGAATCCGCCGACGGGGGCCGGCTCAACTCTCGCGTGCGCGCAGGGCTCGGGACAGAGCCGCGAAGGCTGCGGCGCGGTGGGAGAGTTGATTCTTTTCTTCGAGGGACAGCTCCGCCATGGTGCGGCCGAGGGCCGGCAACCAGAAGTGCGGGTCGTAACCGAAGCCCATTTCCCCGCGCGGCTCGAGGATCATCTCGCCCGCGCAGGCTCCGCTCCGCACCAGCTCGATCCCGCCCGCGACGGCACCTCGGCCTGGGGCGACGAAGGCCGCCGCGCAGCGGAAGCGCGCCACGAACACACCTGGTGCTGGCTTCACCGCACGGAGCGCCTCCACCAGCTTGGCGTTGTTGCGCCGATCGTCGCTGGGCTCACCCGCGTAGCGCGCCGAACGCACACCCGGCTCTCCCGCGAGGACGTCGACCTCGAGGCCGGAGTCATCGGCCAGGGCCGGCAACCCGGTCGAAGCCGCCGCCTGTCGGGCCTTGGCCAGCGCGTTCCCCTCGAAGGTCGCCTCCTCCTCCAGCAGCACGGCGTCGGGAGCGATCTGGTCGATGGTCACCAGCTCGAAGCCGAGCGCATCCGCGTCGACCAGGCGCAGGATCTCCTTCAATTTCCCCTGATTCCGCGTGGCCACCACGACTCGTTGGCTCGGCATCTCTGGCGCTCTCCTTCCTCTTCCTCTTCTTCCTCTTCGTCGCGGTTCGTCGCGGTTCGTCGCGCCCGGGGGGCTCTACTCGCGGGCGGCCGCCAGCGCTTCCTGCTGGATGCGGAAGAGGGACTTCATCCCCTCGCCCGCCAGCGCCACGAGCTGGGCATAGTCCGCCGCGGAAAAACTCCCCTTCTCGGCCGTCCCCTGCAGCTCCACGAAGTTTCCGGCATCCGTCATGACGAAATTGAAGTCCACATCCGCCGCTGAATCCTCGGTGTACGGCAGATCGAGGCGCGCCTCTCCACCAACGATCCCCGCCGAGATGGCCGCCACCGCCAGCTTCACCGGATCCTTCTTGACCTTGCCGGCCTTGACCAGCCGCCGCGTCGCCAGCGCCAGGGCCACCCACCCTCCGGTGATGGCCGCGGTGCGGGTCCCTCCGTCCGCCTGGATCACGTCGCAATCGACGGTGATTTGACGCGCTCCGAGAGCCCGCGTATCCACCGCCGCCCGCAGAGCCCGCCCGATCAGCCGCTGGATCTCCTGGCCGCGCCCGCCCGTGGCTCGCCCGGACCGGGTGTGCGTCGAGCGCGGCAACATCCCGTACTCGGCGGTGATCCACCCCTTGCCCTGGCCCTCCAGAAAAGGTGGGACCTTCTCCTCCACCGAAGCGGTGCAGATGAGGCGAGTCAAGCCGCACTCGATAAGCACCGAACCTTCCGCGTAGAGGTTATAATCGGGGGTGATTCGGACGGGACGAAGCTCGTCGGGTCGGCGACCGTCTGCACGCATGACTGCTCAACTTACTACAGCCTCCGGCGCACCTACAGCACTTGGTGAAGCTACAGCCGTTGGCAAGACCCGCAAACCCTGAACCTGGAGGCCGGAGGCCATCGTGACTGCTGCTGACGCGCGTTCCGGCTCGACGGTCGGAAAGTACCGGCTGCACGAGATCGTCGGCCGCGGCGGCATGGGCGTGGTGTATCGCGCCGAGCACGTGTACATCGGGCGCGAGGTGGCGGTCAAGATCCTCCACGAGGGCTATGGGGGCCGCGAGGAGGCCATCAAGCGGTTTCTCCGCGAAGCCCGCGCCGCGAGCTCGATCAATCACCCGAACATCGTCGACGTCACCGACTTCGGAAAGGCCACCGATGGAACGGTGTTCTTCGTCATGGAGCTCCTGGTGGGCGAGCCCCTCGACACGATCCTGGTGCGCGATCGTCGTCTCGACTTGCTCCGCGCCATCAACATCTGCAACCAGCTGGCCGCCGCCCTGGCCGCCGCTCACCGGAAGGGAATCGTCCACCGCGATCTCAAGCCCGAGAACGTGATGCTGATCGAGCGCGAGGGACGCCGCGAGCTGGTCCGCCGCGTGAGCGACGAGAGCGGGCCCCACGAGATCCCCGAGCGCGAGAAGAAGTTCGACTTCGTGAAGATCCTCGATTTCGGCGTGGCCAAGGTCCGCGAGCCCGACGCCGAGAAGGGCGCGACCCCCACCCCCCACACCGGGGTGGTCTTCGGGACCCCCGAGTACATGGCGCCCGAGACGGCACGCATCGGGTACTCCGACGCCCGGTCGGACATCTATGCCCTTGGGATCATGTTCTACGAGATGTTGACCGGGACCGTCCCGTTTCGCGGGAACGAGGCCATCGACGTCATGCTGAAGCAGGTCAACGCTCCGGTGCCCCCGATGTCCGAGGTCGCGCCCGACGCCGAGATCACCAGCGAAGCCGAACGCATGATCCTGAAGGCGCTCTCGAAGGATCCGGACCTGCGGCAACAGACGATGGAGGAATTCCATCGCGAGCTGCAGGGCTGCTACGGACAGCTGCGTTTCCGACGGACCATGCGCACCCCGACCGCAGGCGGGCCGGCGGTCGCCCAGGTGGCGAAGGAGTATCGCTCGGCCTCGCCACCGGCGGGCGACCTGCCGCCCGCAAGCAGGAGCACCCCCGCCCCCGCTTCGACCGACGGCTCCGCCGCTGGAGGCACGGCGGGACCGCCCGCAGGCGTCCTCGCCGCCGCCATCCCCCTCACCAAGCTGAAGCGGTCCGCCCCAGGCGCCCTGCCGACCCACATCGCGGGGGCCGGCTCGAGCGCCAGCGCCCAGGAACTCGTGCTCGAGCCCGGAGCAGGAGGGCCCACCACCGCCGCGCCCGAGCTCGCCACCGCACAGCGCCGGCCCGCCCAGCCGATTTTGCTCACCCGCCGCAAACCCGCGCGAGCGATGGCTGCCCCCCCCTCCTTTTCCGAGCCGTCCGCGCCAGGAACCTCCGCCGGGCTGCCGGGCGCAACCCCCACCGACCTGTTGCGGGCGGACTCGTCCCCGAGCGCGATCCCGGTGGCCACGCCGGGTGAGTCGCGCAAGCGCACGACCCTGCCGTTGCGCCCGGCCACGCTCACCCCCGACTCGCCCCCGATCACCGACGCCAGCCAGTCCGCGAGCTGGACCGCCGCGCCTCCTGGAAGACCCCCCGGTACACCGCCGCTGCCCCTCTGGGGAACCGACGTGCGCGGCCTGACCAGTCCCGCCCGGGCGCACCCGTCGACCGAGCCCAGCTCACCCGGCAGCGTCCCCCGCTCGATCGCGGCCGATCGCCCCACTCCGCGCGTGGATCTCGACGGGCTGCACCGCACCGTCTCCGGCCCCGGCGCCGCTCCTGTCCCCCCGCATGCCCCCCCGCATACCGGCGCCGAGGGCACCGCCGCGCGCGCGAGCGCGCCGCCCCCGCCCGAGGGCAGTGCCCTGCCCGACGAGGAGCGGCCCCCCTGGTTCGACGGGCCCACCGTGGTGCGCAATCCCCTCAGCGTCGCCTCCTTGCGCGATCTCAAGCCGCCAGGCGACTCGTGACGGTCGATCCCAAGGCCAACGCCAACGCCGACGGCCCCCGCGGATCTCACCGCGGCATGCACTG
>CAZIOH010000032.1:3829-30894 GCA_964540815.1 uncultured Myxococcales bacterium
CCAAGGCCAACGCCAACGCCGACGGCCCCCGCGGATCTCACCGCGGCATGCACTGCTTGTAGGGCACGCCGCCCGGCGGAGCGGGAATCTCGCGACACTCCTCCGACTCGTCGCAGTCGGGATCGGACTGACATGCGACCCGCGCAGCGATCCAGCACCCCGCGGCCACCGCCGCCGCCATTCCGACCGCGGCCGTGACCAGCCCGACGGCTGGCAGGTTTCCGGGCTGGTTCGACCGCTCGCCCACGACCCAGGCGGTCGAGCCACCGACGATGGCCAGGGCCGCCACCGCCCCCAGACGGGCCGGCCCGCGAAAGCGGGGACCGGCGCACCCCGCGAGGCTGGAGGCGGCGGCCCCGAGCGCGGTCGCGAGGACGAGGGCGGCAATCATCGCGCGCGACCCCGAGCCTGGTGCCTCGACGCGGGCCGACCTATGCTCCCGATTCGATCTCATCTCCGCTGCTTCGAGAGGCTATGTCCGCACGCACGCAATTTCCATCGCCATGCCATCGCGCGCCCGCGCGTCAGGGGATCCGACGACCGCGCTTCGCCACCCGAGCCCCCGGGCTCGAGCGGCCCGCGTTGCACCTGGCATGGCTCCTCACGTTGCACCTGGCGTGGCTCCTCGCGCTCGTGCCCAGGCCCGCGGGCGCGCACGATCTCTTCCTCGAGGGACCACACCCCTTTCTCCGCGAGAACACCCTCTCGGTGAACTACCTGCTCGGCACCGGCCTCGGACGTTCGTTCAGTGGCCAGGGGCTCGGCGTCGACTACGGCTACATGGTCAGCCTCCCGTTGTGGATCGATCTGCAGCTCAACTTCCGCGGATCGACCTGCCCGCCCTGGCGGACCACGTGCAGCTCGTACACGGGGAACGACCTCGAGGCGCTGGCCGGCCTGGCCTGGCGCTTCCGGCTCGAGGTCCCCGTCGTTCCCTTCGTGCGAGCCAATGCCGGGCCCGTCTTCTTGTACCCGGATGGCGCCTCCAGCGCCGTGGGGCTCGCAGGGCGAGTCGGCGGGGGCGCCAAGTACTTCGTCTTCGACTGGCTCGGGTTCGGCGGCGAGCTCGCGCTCTCCCTCGGGCACGGGTTCTTCTCTTCGCAGTACCCCGGCAGCCACACCTACGCCGTGGTCGACATGGCCCTCGGGGTCGAGCTCCAGTTCGACTGATGGCGGCCGGATCCGAGGAGTCCCCCGGTCCGAGCGCGGCTGAGGCTCCTCCTCAGGCTGCGGTCAGGCGCTCGAGCTCGGGGATGCTCTTCGGCGTGTCGCGGGTCAGGTTCTCGTTCCCGGTGGCCGTGACCAGGATGTCGTCCTCGATGCGCACCCCGAGGCCCCGGAGCTCCTCCGGCACCGGGGCGTCCTCCGCGATGTAGAGCCCGGGCTCGATGGTGAGGACCATCCCCGGCTCGAGCGGCCGCGCGGCCCCGTCGAGGCTGTAAAAGCCCACGTCGTGCACGTCACGCCCGAGCCAGTGACTCGTGCGGTGCATGTAGAACGGCTTGTAAGCCTGGGCCTCGATCAGGGCCGGGACCTCGCCCTCGAGCAGACCGAGCTCGACCATCTTGCCGGTCAACCGCTCGAGCACCTGGGCGTGAATGGCGTCGATGGTGTTCCCGGGCCGAACGTCCTCGATCGCCGCCTGCTGCACCTCGAGCACCGCCTGGTAGACCCGTCGCTGGGCCGGCGAGAAGGGCCTCCCGACCGGAAAGGTACGGGTCACGTCCGCCGTGTAGCCGTCGACCTCGCAGCCCGCGTCGATGAGCAGGAGCTGACCGGCCTCGAGCCGGGCGGAGTTCTCGACGTAGTGCAGGATGACGGCGTTCGCGCCGGATCCCACGATGCTCGGATAGCCTGGGCCGCTGCCGCCGCGCCGGCGGAAGGTGTAGTCGATGAGGGCCTCGATCTCGTGCTCGCCCACGCCGTGGCGCGCCGAGCGCATGGCCGCGGTGTGCGCCTCGGCGGTGATGGCGGCCGCGCGCCGCAGAGGCCCGAGCTCGACCTCCGACTTGAAGAGCCGCATCTCGTGCAGGTGCAGGCGGGCGTCCACCAGGCGCACCGGCGCGCGCCGGCCACGCCGCTCGCCGGCGCGCATGCGCCCGAGCACGCGCAGGATCCGGGCGTCCCACTCCGGGTCGTGGCACAGGTGAACGTGCAGGTCGTCGACCCCATAGAGGAGCTCGGGCAGCTTGCTCTCGAGCTCGGCAACCGGGAAGGCGGCTTGCGCACCGTACCGCGCCATGGCGCCCTCGAGGCCAGCGCGACGCCCGGTCCAGGTCTCCTCGGCCGGGTTGCGGGGCCGCACGAACAGGACGAAGGGTGTGGTCGGGTGGTCGGGCCGCAACAGCAGCACCGTCTCGGGCTCGTCGAACCCCGTCAGATGCGAGATGTCGCTGTCCTGGCGGAACTTGAAGTGCACGTCGCCGTTGCGCAGCTGCTCCGGGGGAGAGGCGAGCAACAGGGCCGCGCGGGGACCGAGGGCCGACGCCATCCGCTGGCGCCGCTCGGAATACAGATCGCTCATTTCGAAAAAAGTCTAGCACCTTTGCTGCGGCGCCGACCTCACGGTCATGGCCCATCCTCGTGGGGCGCGTGCGTGCGATCGAGCCCTGCCTGGGCGCTTGCCCGCACGCGCGGAGAGGGATCGCGTGCCCCGGCGTCGAAGTGGTGCCTGGCCCGGCCGGGTTGCCCGGACTCGACGAGCAGCCACCCGAGGGCGGTCTCGGCGGCCCCGATGCGCGCGGACCTCGGGAAGCGCGCGAGAAAGTCGCCGAGCGCGGTCATGGCCGCGCGAGAATCACCGGCGCGGCCGCGGGCCACGGCGCTCCAGTACGCGGCGTCCTCGGCGATGGCCTCGCCGCCGGCATGGCGCTCCACCTCGGCGAAGGCATCGGCGGCGGCGGCGGCGTGGCCTGCGCGCAGCAGCCGCCACGCCTGGTCGAACGACGCCTCGCCGACCGGCGCTGCCTCAATCGGCCCGGGCGCGGCCGACCTGGCGACGGGCGGCGATTCGGGCTCCGCCAGGGCCTGTCTCGCCACAGATGAGGTGGCGGACGCCGCGGATGATGCGGGCTCGGACCACCGCGCAGGTCGCGCCGCGGACGAGGACCTCGACGCCGACGCCGCCGGGTGCTGCGGCAGCGCGGTGGGAACCCAGGTGTCCCCACCTTGAAGGGTCGCCTCGGCCCCCGCACGCGAGCGCACCTCGACCCGTCCGTGCCAGACATAGACGCTGGTCAATCGGTTGTCGGCGGCGGTGACCCGGAAGTGGGTCCCCTTCACCTCGACCTCCGAGTCGCCGGTGACCACGCGGAACCGCTCGTGGGCGGCAAGTGGGGCGACCTCGAGCTCGAGGGTGCCCTCGCTGAGGCGCACGATCTCGTCCGGGGGCGTCTGGAAGCGGACGAAGCGCGCGCCGCCCATCACGCGGATCGAGGCGCGCGACGCCTCGACGTTGCTGGCGGCGGTGGGCGGGCCCGACAGCGTCGGCGACAGCGACAGCGTCGGGACCCGGGGCCCGGCAGCCGTCGGTCGATCCAGCTGCTCTGCGACGCCGGAGGCTGGCGGAGGCCGCAGCCGGAGCACCCCGAGTCCGACCACCCCCACCAGCACGAGAACGCCTGCCAGGGCCGCCCGCCCCGGCCATCCGGCGGGCAGCCATCGGCGGGCCCGTGCGCTCGAGCGGTCTCTTCGATCGCGGCCGAGCCCCGTGGCCCCGGCGCGCGGCGGGGCGCTCTCGCCGGGAGCGACGCTGGCTTCCCACAGGCCGTCCGAGATGTGTCGGCGCGCACCGGCCGACAGCGGTTCGACAGGTGACAGCGCGGGCGCGACGTTCGCGATCTCCCGCAAGGTGGTGAAGGTCGCTGCGCAGCGCGCGCACCCAGCCAGGTGCCGGGCGAGCGTCGCCCCGTGCGTGTCGTCCGATACCGCACGCGTGAGCTGCCACTCGGGCGGGCACGCCGACCTCGCCAGCTTCGCCCGACTGGCCAGCCTGTCCAACGCCAGCTTCGCCCATCCCGCCAGGCGCCATCGGGGCCGTTGCGTCCATCTCATGGCGTCACCTGGGGCGCGAGGCAGTCCCGCAAACGCAAGCGGGCTTCGTGCAGCCGCCGCCAGACTGTTCCCTCTGGCACATCGAGGATCCGGGCCACCTCGCTCCCCCGCAGCCCCTCGACGTCGCACAAGGTGAACACGATGCGCAGCACCTCGGGCAGCGCATCGAGGCCGGCCTGCAGCCGCACCAGCGCCTGCCGCTGGGCGGCCTGGTCGTCCGGGCCCCTGGCGGAGGGAGGCGGCGGCACGCTGGCGACCGCCTTCATCGCCGCCCGACGGCGGGATTCGCCCCGGACGTGGTGGCGCAGAATGTTCATCGCAATCCCGAGGATCCAGGTACCGACCGCTGCCCTCCCCTCGAATCGCAGGGCCGAGCGACGGACCTCGATGAAGGTGTTCTGGACCACGTCTTCGAGATCGCGGTGGTCGATCATGCGCATTCGCCCGAGCACCCGGTGGACCCGTGCGCCGTGGCGGCGAAACAGCTCGTCGAGGGCCTGGTTGTCGCCGATCGCGCAGGCCGCGATCAGGGACTCGTCGGGGATCGGGGTGGGCGCGCGCTCGGACGGGAGCGGCGCGCCGCGACGCCGGAACGGCAGCACCTTGTCGGTCATGTCGCCGACCTCCACCTCGACCGCCGGGAGGGGGCGGCGCGGAACCTCATTGCGTGTACTCCACGCCGAGGCCGAGGCGCACCTGCGCCGGCGGGTTGGTGTCCACCCCGGGGTTGTCGGACGCCGCGGAAGCGAATGCCGCCGATTCCGAACGCCAGAGCCTCTGCCCGAGCGAGGTGACGATCTCGGCGCAGATGGCCCAGCTCGGGGTCAGGCGAAGCGCCCCGGCCAGGATGCCTTCCGCGCGCAACCCGAGCACATCGGCCGAGGAGGCGGGATCCTTGTCCTGCGCGGCGATCGCGACCCGCATCCAGTCGAGGCCAACCGCCACGAGGGGCGTCAAGGAGAGATGCGTCGACCGAAGAGGCCGCCCCAGCGCCAGCAGCAGGGTCCCGGTGGTCCGAGCGGGGTTGCCCCCCTCTACCGCCGGTCCCGTCGCCGCGAAGTCGCGGGCGAGCTCGCCGCGCGCGCCCGCGCACAGGTTGCCGAGCCGTGCGCAGAATGAGAGGCTTCCGCCATACCAGACCGAGCGATCGCTCGCCGCCAGGGTCCCGACGCTCGCGCCGAGGCTGAAGTGGGGCGAGCGTGAAGGTGCCTGGGCCGTCGCCGCCGCGGACAGATCGCCGACCATCGAGGCGGGCGTGGGCGGCGGCGGGGACCTCGGCGTCGTGCCGGTCGGCGGGCTCACGGGCTGGCTCTCGGGCGTACCTTCGATCGAGCGTGACCTGGGATCCGGCTGCCGCCCCGGGGGCGGGGAACGGTCCCGCGGGCTGGCCGGCGCGCTCCGGGCGCGGAGCACCTCGGAGTCTTCCGGGAACGCAAAGCTCTCGATCAGGCTGGCGGCCGTCCCGGCATCCTCGAAGGACCGTCGGCTCCGCCGTCCGAAGGCGTCCTCGATGTCGAGGACGAAAGGTGGCGCCCCATGGCGTGGAGCGACGCTGGCGCGCACCGTGAGCTCCGGGCACGTCCTCGGGTCGGAGACGAGCCCGTCTGCGCGCAGGCGGCCCTCGATGGCCGCGCGCATGGTGGCCGCGCCGCTGGATCCCCGCACCACCGCCACCGGTCCGCACGCCCGAGCGATCGCGCCGGGCAACGCCACCTCGAGGACGAGATACGTCACGAGGACCGCCGCGACGAGGCGTGCGACGATCACGGCGCGCTCCGGATGTCTTCCACGCACCGTGAGTGCCCGGGGGCGGCGATCCCTTCGCCCCGGGTCAAGGGCCTTCGCGCCGCAACCTGGCGTCCGCCGCCGCGTCGCGAAGGGTTCGCCGACCGCGGGCACTCACGTCCCGGACAGCGAGGCGGCCGAGGTGGCATCGACTCGCGATTGTAGCGAACCACGAATGCGGAGGCTCGACATGGCGACGACGTACCAGAGGTGGAAGTTCGGGGCAGCGATGATGCTGATGTTCTCGAGTGGAACCTTCGGCCTCGCCTGCAGCTCCGGCTCCCCGGCGCCGGCCGGCGATGCGGGCGTCACCAATGTCACCCAGGGCGGAAGCGGAGGAAGCAGCGGCAGCGGCAGCGGCGGTCGTTCCGGGGGCACCGGCGGCAAGTCCGGGGATGCGGGAGCTCCGTCGAGCGGCCCCGAGGGTAAGGATGCTGCCGCACCCTCCCCCAAGGGAGACGCCGAGGCGCCGGGGGGCGGGGAGGGCCAGGGTGGCGGTGGCTCCAAGGGAGGGGCCGGGACGCCCTGCGGCGCAACCGCCGTCTGCAAGAAGAGCGAGGTCTGCGACACCGTCTCCGGGACCTGCGTGGAGTGCTCGAGCTCGGCCACCTGCGGCGGGCAGAAGTGCGATCTCACCACCCATTCCTGTGTGGATTGCCTGCTCGCCTCGGATTGCACGGCGACGGCGGGCGCCGGAATGCCCATGACCTGCGTGGCCGGGAGCTGCGCCGCCACCTGCACCCAGAGCAGCGATTGCCCCGCTGGCACGCCCGTCTGCCAGGCGGCGACCCACGCGTGCGTCGAGTGCGCGACCTCGGCGGACTGCGCGGCCAACCAGGTTTGCCAGACCGACTTCACCTGCGAATGAGCCGTGACCTCGGACCTCGGACCTCGCGCCCGAAGTCCGAGGCCCTCTCCGCCTAAGCTGGATCGTCGAGCCGGGAGACCCGGACCAGCTTCTTGTTCACGAACTCCTGGATTCCCATGCCGGAGAGCTCTCGCCCGTAGCCCGAGCTCTTGATGCCGCCGAAGGGCAGGTCCGCGGTGGTCCAGGTCGGGTGGTTGACGAACATCATGCCGGTGTCCACCCGGCTCGCCACGCGCTTGCCGCGGGCCACGTCCTGGGTGAAGACGCAGCCCCCGAGCCCGAAGTCGGAGTCGTTGGCCAGCGCCACGGCCTCGTCCTCGTTCTTGACCCGGAAGACCAGCGCCACAGGCCCGAAGAACTCTTCGCGGAAGGCGGGGTTGCCGGCCTTGACGTTGGTGAGGATGGTCGGCTGCATGAAGGCGCCCGGGCGATCGACGCGGCTGCCGCCCATGACCAGCGTGGCGCCCTCCGCCACCGCACGCTTCACCTGATCGACCAGCTTGACCAGCGCGGACTCGGTCGACAGCGGGCCGAGGGTGGTCTTTGGCTCCATCGGATTGCCGGGCTTCAGCGCCTCGAGCGCAGCCTGGAACTTGGAGGTGAAGCGGTCGGCCAGCGCCTCGACGACGATGAAGCGCTTGGCGGCGACGCAGCACTGACCGGTGTTGTTCATCTTACCCCAGACGGCCCACTCCACCGTCTTGTCGAGATCGGCGTCCTCGAGGACGATGAAGGCGTCACTGCCGCCGAGCTCCATGGTGGACTTCTTGAGGTTCTGGCCGGCCCGTCCGGCGACCAGCTTTCCCGCCTCGACGCTGCCGGTCAGGGCAACTCCCTTGATCCGGCGATCGTCGATGATCCGATTGACCTGGTCGTAGGAGATGAAGAGGTTGGTGTAGGCCCCCGCGGGCGCGCCGGCATCCTTCCACAGCTTCTCGAAGGCGAGCGCACACCGGGGGACGCAGCCGGCGTGCTTGACCATGACCACGTTGCCGGCCATCAGGTTGGGCGCCGCGAAGCGGGCCAGCTGGTAGTAGGGGAAGTTCCAGGGCTCGACGCCGAAGAGAACACCGAGCGGCGCGCTCTCGACGTGGGCTTCGCCCGTGGCGGGGTGGAGCTGCTCCGGGGCGAGGAACTTCTCGGCATTCTTCGCATAGTAGTCGATGATGTCCGCGCTGAGCTTGACCTCGCCACGAGCCTGCTCGAAGAGCTTGCCCATCTCCAGGGTGACGGGCCGCGCGAGCTCGTCGACGTGCGAGCGCATGATGGCCGCCGCCTTCGAGACGATCGCCGCGCGGCTGGCATAGCTCAGGTGCTTCCAGGTCTCGAAGCACCTGGAGGCCGTCTCGATGGCCTTGTCGAGCTCCTTGTCGCTGAGCTCCTCGAAGGTCTCGAGGATCTTCCCGTCGAACGGATTCACGCTCTGGTACGCCATTGGGGTTCGTCCTTTGAATGGGGAGCTTCTGTTCTTCGAAGCACAGCGCAGCACGAAGCGTGCCGCGTCCAAGGAGGACTCCGCCGAGGGTGCATGGCCCGGTTGGTGCATTCCTCTGCCGCATGTCGCGAAGCCGCGTTGACCTGGGCCGGGGCAAGGGTCTTCGTCGACCAGTCTCGGGAGTCCTCAAGGCCAGCCCGCAGTGGGATCCGGAGGACCCGATCAACCGCGAGTTCGAAGTCCGGCTCTTCGATGACCACGACCGGTCGCTCCACTGGCGGGGAGACGCGCCAGCGGCCGAGCCCGGTTCACGGTGCCCAGCGGTCGTCGTTCACTGGCGACTCCAGTGTCGCGCCCTGCCTCCACGTTTCAAAGGTGAAACCCACGGCTGCGCCAGCGTGAAGCGGGTAACGGGACGGGCGCATGAGGACAGCCGGTGAGCCGACACCAGCCGACTTGAGGCCCGGCCGGTCCGGGGTGCATCATCGTGCACACCGGCGATGCAATGGCTCGAGATTCAGAGGCGATGGCGGCCCCGGCTCGCTCGGGCGGCGCGCCTGGTGTGCCTCGGGTTCGGCACATGGGTCATCCTCGGGGCCGCCGCGTGCGCGACGACCTCCCGGCTCATGACGCTGCCCCCCTCCCCTGCAACCACCAGCGCCTGCGACAACCGCTGCGCCAGCCTCAGCTGTCCGGCCGGCACGCGTTGTGTGCTGTCCGCCGCCTGCGCGCCGAGGTGCGAGCCGGAACAGCTGCAGCGCCCGTGATCTGACGGCTCTCGACAATCCCACCAGCGTCATCGACGGCGGTGGTCGGCCTGGTCACCGTCGGCGCCCTCGTCGGGCTGCGGGCTTCGGCGAGCAGAAGTATGTCCGGCGCTCGAGGCGGTCCTGGCCCTCAAGCTGCAACAACTCGCCCTACCGTCACCTCCCGAGGGACACGCTGTCCGGCGGCTGCACAAGGAAGCCTCCACTCACGCCCCGGAGCACGCACCCACGGTGACGTCTCCGTGCGGTGGATCGGAGGGCTTTGCCAACCGGAGATGGCCCCCGCGAAGCAGATCCAGGCCCGACTCTCGTCGTCCGCGGGAGGGGCCCGCGGGGAGGGGTCCGCCCCTTCCCGCGAGCGCCGCAAGGCGCGCCCTTCAGGCTTCGCCCGCGAGCTCCCAGCGCTCGGGGGAGCGCCAGAGTCGCGACCGGAGGAGCTCGCGCTCGAGGATGAACTCCTTCGGCAGGCGGTCGAGGAACAGATCGAAGAGCTCCTCGTGGGCCCGGACCTCGGCGGCCGCCGCGTCGCGACCGACGCTCATCAGCTCGTGAAAGCGGTCCTGCGAGAAGTCGAGCCCGGTCCAGTGCAGATCTTCGTAGCGGGGCATCCACCCGAGCGGGCTCTCGACCGCGTGGCCGCGCCCGCGGATCCGGTCGACCACCCACTTCAGGATGCGCGTGTTCTGGCTGAAGCCTGGCCACAGATACCGGCCGTCCGTGCTCTTGCGGAACCAGTTCACGCGGAAGATGCGCGGCGGGTCGGGGATCCGCCGGCCGAGGTTCAGCCAGTGGCTGAAGTAGTCGGCCATGTTGTAGCCGCAGAAGGGCAGCATGGCCATCGGGTCGCGGCGCACGGGCGGTAACCCCTCGGCCGCCGCCGTCGCCTCCGAGGCCATGGTGGCGGCGTTGTAGACCCCGTGTGACCAGTTGAACGCCTGGTAGACCAGCGGCATGTCACGGCTCATCCGTCCGCCGAAGATGAAGCCGCTGATGGGCACGCCCTTTGGATCGTCCCAGCGCGGGTCGAGGGATGGACAGCGCGACAGCGGCGTCGTGAAGCGGGCGTTGGGATGGGCCGCGAGACGCCCACAGCCCGGAGTCCAGTCCTCGCCCCGCCAGTCGACGAGGTGCGCCGGGGGCTCCCGGGTCATGCCTTCCCACCACACGTCTCCATCATCGGTGAGCGCGACGTTGGTGAAGATGGTGTCGCTCGCGACGGTGATCATCGCCTGCGGATTGCTCTCGATGTTGGTGCCCGGGGCCACCCCGAAGAACCCTGCCTCGGGGTTGATGGCGCGCAGCCGCCCATCCTTCGCGGGCATGATCCAGGCTATGTCGTCCCCGACGGTGTGCACCTTCCAGCCCTCGAACCCTTGAGGCGGAACCATCATCGCGAAGTTGGTCTTCCCGCAGGCGCTCGGGAAGGCCGCTCCCACGTAGGTCCGCTCTCCGCTCGGTGACTCGAGCCCGACGATGGCCATGTGCTCGGCGAGCCACCCCTCCTCGCGGCCCATGACCGATGCGATCCGGAGCGCGAAGCACTTCTTGCCGAGCAAGGCATTGCCGCCGTAGCCGCTGCCGAACGACCAGATGGCGCGCTCCTCGGGGAAGTGGGCGATGGTGATCGCGTCCGGGTTGCACGGCCACGCCACGTCGGCCTGCCCCGGCTCGAGCGGCGCCCCCACCGAGTGGACACACCGCACGAAGTCCTCGTCGGGCCCGAGGATGTCGAGGACCGCCCGCCCCATTCGCGTCATGATCCGCATGCTCGCCGCCACGTAGGGCGAGTCCGACAGCTGCACGCCGATCTCGGCGATGGGCGATCCGAGCGGCCCCATGCTGAACGGGATCACGTACATCGTGCGCCCGCGCATGGCGCCCGCAAAGCTGCCGCGCAGGCGTTCCTGCATGGCCGCCGGCGCCACCCAGTTGTTGGTGGGGCCAGCGTCCGCGCGGGTGCGCGCGCAGATGAACGTCCGCCCCTCCACCCGGGCCACGTCGCGTGCGTCCGAACGACACAGGAAGCTGCGTGGCCGCCGCTCGGGATCGAGCCGGATCATCATCCCCCGCTCGACCATGGCCGAGGTCAGGGCCAGGAACTCCTGCTCGGTCCCGTCGCACCAGGACACCCGCTCCGGGGCGAGCAAGCTGGCGAATTCGTCGACCCAGGCCAGCAGCCGCGCGTTCTGGGTCGGAGGTTTTGTGGTCATTGGTACCCTCATTTTATCTGTGAAAACCCCGCCCGGGCGGGTTTTGATTTCGCCCCGACCGCCCGGCCCGTCGTGGAGAGTTTGGGCGAGGACTGGTAAATTGCGCCCGATGTCCTCGCCTTCCCGCGAAGGTTTGCTGCGTGCGTGGCGGACCCTCAAGGGAATGGGGAGCCGACTCCGCGACACCCGCCGTGGGGGGCCCGGATGGCTCGGCGCGTACCTGCGAAACCCGCGTCGACCCCCGGCGGCATCACCCCCGCCGGCCTCCGTCCCCGCGTCCGCCTCCGCGTCGGCCTCCGCCCTCTCCCCGCCCCCACCCGCGGGCGGCAAGCCCCTGTCCCGTTCGGCCCGCGCACAATTTGCGCGGGTGGAAGTCACCAATGCCTCCGACGGAGGTTTCTGGTTCTGGCTGCTGCGCTTTTACGCCTTCGGGCTGGTGGCGGCCGGTGGGCTCGGCACCTGTGTCGCCGTCGCCGCGTACCTGTATTTCGCCTCGACGCTGCCGCCCGTTCCTGAGATGGCGTCGTACCAGGCCGACGTGGCCACCACCACCCTCATCCGAGCCTGGGACGGAACGCCGCTCGCCGAGCTCGCCAACGAGCGCCGGGAGTTCGTCCCCTTCGACAAGATCCCCCCGAGCCTGGTGCACGCGTTTCTCGCCGCCGAGGATCGCCGCTTTTACGAGCACGGGGGGATCGACTACCGCGGCATCGCCCGAGCCCTCGGCGCCAACCTGCGCGCCGGTGAGGTGGCGCAGGGGGGCTCGACCATCTCGCAACAGGTGGCCAAGTCCTTTCTCTCCTCCGAGCGCACGGTGCAGCGCAAGATCCGCGAGGCGATCCTGGCGCGCCGACTCGAGCGCCATCTCACCAAGAACGAGATCCTCACGCTCTACCTCAACCAGATCTTCCTCGGCTCGGGCGCCTATGGTGTGGGCGGCGGCGCCCGACGCTACTTCGACAAGTCCGTGGGCGAGCTCGACATCGGCGAGATGGCGACCCTGGCTGGCCTGGTGCGCGCGCCCTCCCGCTTCTCGCCGCTCACCAACCTCGAGGCGGGCCGGGCCCGCCGCGATCAGGTCCTGAACGCCATGGTGGCCTCGGGGTATCTCACCGAGCGCGAGGCCACCACCTGGAAGGCGCGGCCGCTCAAGCTCCGGCCCCGTACCGACTTCTTCCGCACCAGCTCACCGTACTTCGCCGAGAACGTACGGCGCGACATCTCCCGGCGCTACGGGGACAAGAAGCTGTGGGAAGGCGGCCTCGAGGTCGAGACCACGGTCGTCCCCTGGATCGACGTGTCGGCGCAGGAGAACGTGGACTTCGGCCTGCGCAAGCTCGACAAGCGCCAGGGCTGGCGGGGGCCGGTGGCCCACCTGGCCGGGGCCGCCACGCTCGACGAGTTCCGCCGGCGCGCGGCCGCCCGCTATGGCGGCGAGCCCCCCGCCGAGGGGCGTCTGTATCTCGGCCTCGTCGAGTCGGTCGACCCCAAGGGGGGCTCGGCCCGGGTGCGGGTCGGCAAGGGGACGTACGGCCTTCCCCCGTCGGGGATGAGCTGGGCCGTCCCCTACAGCCGCAAGGACTCCACCAACGGGCGATTCCTCGCCAACACCGGCGGGGTGGTGCGCACCGGGGACGTGGTGTGGGTCAAGAACGCGCACCGCTCGAAGCTGGCCCGCTTCTCGGACTTCACCTACGACGAGAAGAGCGAGGTGCAGTGGTTGCCCCCTTACGACGAGGCCAAGCTCGGCAAGGCACCGCCCCCGGTGGTCGAGCTCACGCTCGAGCAGAACCCGCGGATCCAGGGCGCGATCTTCAGCTACGACCACACCTCGGGCTACGTGGTCGCCATGGTGGGCGGCGCGGACTACGACCGCTCGGAGTTCAACCGCGTGACGCAGGCCTGTCGCCAGCCGGGCTCCACCTACAAGCCCATGTACTACTCGCTGGCCCTCGACAAGGGGTACGGCTTCAATTCCCTGCTCAACGACGTCCCGCGCGCGGAGGTCGATCCCATCACCGGGGAGGTCTGGACCCCGACCAACCTCAACAACACCGTGGAGTACCAGGTCTCGCTCGAGTACGCCCTCATCTGGTCGAAGAACGTCCCGTCGGTGCAGCTCTTCAAGCTGATGGGCGGCCACGAGGTCGAGGCCTGGGCGCGGCGTCTCGGCATCACGACCCCCATCATCCCCGATCAGGCGCTCGCGCTCGGGGCGTCGTGCTCGCGCATGGACGAGATGACGCGGGCGTTCTCGGCGTTCGCCCGCAACGGCGTGCTCGTGGATCCCGTGACGGTCCGCCGGGTGCGCGACCGCTCGGGCCGCCTGCTCGAGGACCACAGCTGGATCGGGGATCCCATGGGCCGTCCCATCGATCGGCTGGACCGGCTGGTCGAGGTCGCGGGCAACAAGCCGAAGCCGGTCATCTCACCCCGCACCGCCTGGCTGACGTCGACGCTGCTGCGACACGTGGTCACCAAGGGTCACGCCCCGGCCATCCGCAACGCCGCGATCCTCGCCGCCGGCAAGACCGGCACCTCGAGCGCCACGATGGACGTGTGGTTCATCGGCTTCACGTCGCGCTGGATGACGAGCGCCTGGGTGGGCGATGACCTGCGCGAGCGCCCCCTCGGGGCCAAGGACGCGGCCTTCATGATCACCGTGCCGATGTTCGCCCGCTACATCAACGAGGTGGCGGTGGGGCAGCCGCTGCGCGAGATCCCGTGGGAGCGCCCCCCCGGCGTCAAGCCCAACGACATCGGCGGAAAGGTGCGAACCACCGTCGAGGAAGTCCTGGCGGAGGGGGCGGCGAAGCCCGCCGCGGCGCCTCGAACGACCCCGCGGCGCGACCGCACGACGGCGTTCGTGCCGGGGCCGAGCGAGCACCGCCCGCCGAGCACCGTGCCCGCGCGGCGACACCGACGCCGGTAGCGCGCGCGTCCATCGCAGGGAGACCCGACCGTTGTCGGGCGCGCAACGGCCGTCGCCCGCGCTGCAACACTTCCACCATCCCGGCCCATCTAAATCGCGCATATTACGTATTTTAGATTACGTTATTTAGTGGCACATAGAGTGCATCGGGGATTCGTCGAGG
The DNA here is from genome assembly GCA_964540815.1 of uncultured Myxococcales bacterium. Taxonomy (GTDB): domain Bacteria; phylum Myxococcota_A; class Polyangia; order Fen-1088; family Fen-1088; genus CAZIOH01. The sequence continues at coordinate 18,043 of CAZIOH010000032.1, forward strand.
AGAAACCCCATGCGCACCTCGTCCCGATCCATCCCCTTGACCCTGGTCGTTCTTTCCGCACCTCTCGCCGCCATGTCGTGCGTGATCGCACAACCGGGGGACACACCGGCCAGCGGCGGCGTTCACGAGAGCGAGGCAGCCGGAATGGCCGCCCGCAATGGTCTGACCTCGATCAACGGCCTGTCGTCCGTCAACGGCCTGTCGTCCGTCAACGGCCTCTCGTCCGTCAACGGCCTCTCGTCCGTCAACGGCCTCAACCCCTCGGGCTCGCTCATGAGCACCGACGCCGGGCGCACGACCACCTCGTACATCGTGCGCTGCGCGTTGCCGGCGGGGCGCACCATCTCGAAGGTGGTGAATGGAACCACCTACAGCTTCGCGGGCGAGCTCGGTCTCGCCCCCGAGTGGGAGAGCGGAGCTTGCAGCAAGGATTGTCAGGAGTCGGTGAGCGCCTGCGTCCTCTCGCACGTCAACACCTCCGGACAGCACATCGGGCTGTGGCTCGACAGCGCCGATACGGCCCTCGGCTGGGGCCAGAGCACGAGCTATCCCTACCAGGAGGGCTCGTTCTTCGGGAACATCTTCGTCAGCCCTCCCCAGGCCTTCTACTGCAACGGCAAGGACTGGGACCAGGGTCTCGTCCCCGGCCGCCTCGGCGTCGGCCAGAACAACGCCCCGTACAAGAACCCCGCCAGCACCTCCTACTGCAAGGACTACTGCGCGGCGGCCGACGGCTCCGCCAGCGGCGACGGGTACAAGAGCTGCGGCAACTACAAGCACGTCATCACGGTGTGGCGCAACTTCGACCCCGCCACCCAGTACAAGGTCTGCAGCCGCAACGGTGGCAAGTGCCTGGATGTCCAGGGTGCCAGCACCTCCAACGGCGCCACCGTCGTCGAGTACGGCTACAAGGCCAGCGACAATCAGAAGTGGATGATCAGCCAGGTCAGCCCCCGCAACTACAAGTTCATCAACGTGGCGAGCGGCAAGGCGCTGGACATCAGCGGCGGCTGGACCGGGAACGGCGCCGCGCTGATCCAGTACGACTACCACGCGGGGTCGAACCAGCTGTGGAGCTTCACGCCGACGGGCGACGGCTACTACAAGTTCAGCCCGGGCAGCAACGACGGCGGCTCGATCGCCGTTCCGTCCGGGACGCCCACCGACGGGGTGGCGGTCCAGCAGTGGAGCTGGACCGGCGCGGTCAATCAGCAGTGGGTCATCACCCCGGCCAACTGAGCCGCCCGCCACGCAGCCCTCCTCACGGCAGACGCGGATCGAGCCTGGCTCGGTCCGCGTCTTGCCGTCTTTTTTGCCGGAGGGCGGCCCGGGTCGTCGGGTTTCCCGACCGACGTGGGTGAGTGCAGTCGCTTCGACCTGTACTAAACTTCGCCCATGCTCGTCACCCAGGATCACGGTCAGGTTCGCGAGCTGCGTCTCGATCGGCCCCCGGTCAACGCGCTCAATCCGGCGTTGCTGCACGCCCTCCGGGCGGGGCTCGAGGGTGCCCGGCGCGACGGCTGCGGCGGGATCGTGCTCTCGGGCGCGCCGGGCTTCTTCTCCGCCGGTCTCGACGTGCCGGAGCTGCTCACGCTCGGACGGCCGGAGATCACCGATACGTGGCGGGCCCTGTTCGCGCTCCTCGTCGAGCTGGCGAGCTCGGAGATCCCGGTGGCGGCGGCGCTGACCGGTCACAGCCCGGCCGGTGGCACCGTGCTGGCCCTCTTCGCGGACTATCGCGTGATGGCGGAAGGGAGATTCCGGCTCGGACTCAACGAGGTCCAGGTGGGGCTGCCCCTGCCCGAGGTCATCTTCCGCGCCCTGCGCTACGTGGTGGGCGAACGACAGGCCGAGCGGCTGGCGGTGGGCGGTCTGATGCTGGACCCGGGCGAGGCGCTGCGCGTCGGGCTGGTCGACGAGGTGGTCGATGCGGCGGCCGTCATCCCGCGCGCCCTCGGCTGGATGGCGGAGCTGCTGTCGCGGCCTCGAGCGGCCATGTCCGGCACCCGCGCGATGGCGCGGCGGCCGCTGCATGAGGCCTTCGACAGCCTGAATCCGGCGCTGATCGAGCGGGTGGTGGACCAGTGGTTCTCGGCGGAGACCCAGGCGGTCATGCGCTCGCTCGCCGACCGGCTCGGCAAGCCCCGCCCGGCATGACGACCGCCCCGGCCCGGGCGATGGGCGCGTCCCGACGCCGAGGTGCGAAACCCCGGAAAAACCCAGAAAGATGGGCCAGAATGCCGCATGCGCAGCTTTCTGATTCACTGGCTCATCACCGCGGTCGCGCTGGCCATCGGGGCGCACCTCATCCCGGGGATCCGGGTGACCTCGCTGACCGCGCTGCTGTTCTCGGCGATGGTCCTCGGGGTGGTGAACGCGTTCGTGCGCCCGGTCCTGGTGATCCTCACCCTGCCCATCACCATCCTCACCCTCGGCCTGTTTTACCTGGTGGTGAACGGGGCGGCGTTCGCGCTCGCCGCCGCGCTGGTCCCGGGGTTCACCGTGATGTCGCTGGGGTCGGCCATGGCTGGCGCGCTGGTCGTGAGCATCGTCTCCTGGGTCCTCGGGTGGCTGCTCAATCCGATCCGTGATCTCTGACGTGCCGGCGCCGGAGCCAACGCCAGCGCCAGCGCCAGCACCCCCTCGGCCTGGCAGCCTGGCGGCGCGCGATCTCGCGGTGTTCTGGCATCCCTGCAGCCAGATGCGCGATTACGCGGACTTCCCGCCGCTCGAGATCGTGGGAGCCTCCGGGACGCGGCTGCGCCTCGCCGACGGTCGTGAGCTCTACGACGCCATCTCGAGCTGGTGGTGCAAGTCGCTCGGACACGGGCATACCGGGGTCCGTGCCCGCATCGCCGCGCAGCTCGGGCTCTTCGAGCACGTGATCGCCGCGAACACGACCCACCCCGGGCTGGTCGAGCTGTGCGAGCGCCTGCTGGATCTGGCGAACCCGAAGCCCGAGACGACGTCCAGCAGCGACCGCCCGACCGAGCCAGCGCGCGAGCCGGTGAGGAGCCGGGGACGCCTCGGCAAGGTGTTCCTGGCCGAGAACGGTTCGACGGCGGTCGAGGTCGCGCTCAAGATGGCGCTGCAGGCCCAGGCCCAGCGCGGGCAGCCCGGACGCACCCGCTTCGCCGCGCTGGCCGGGGGCTACCATGGCGAGACGGTCGGCGCGCTGTCGGCCGGCGATCTCGGGCTCTACGCGGAGCCGTACCGGCAGCTCCTCTTCCCCGTGCAAAAGCTCGGGCCCGTGCCATACCGCTCGGGGCCGGACGATCCGCGCTGGATGGATGCCGCGACCGAGTGGGCGAGCCTGCGTGCCGAGCTCGAGCCGGTCGCGACGGAGCTGGCGGCGATCATCTACGAGCCGGTGCTGCAGGCGGCGGGCGGAATGCGCCTCTACAGCCCGGACCTGCTGCGACACCTCGGCCGGTTCGCGCGGGCGCACGGCATCCTGCTCATCGCCGACGAGATCGCCGCCGGGATGGGGCGGCTCGGGAGCATGCTGGCGGGTGAGCTCGCGGGGCCGGGCGACGACCATGCGCCCGACTTCGTCTTGCTCGGCAAGGGCTTGACCGCCGGTTTCCTGCCCCTGGCGGCGGTGCTGACCACCGACGAGGTCTACGCGGCGTTCTACGAGGAACGGGTGGCGCGCGGCTTCCTGCACTCGAACACCCACACCGCCAACGCTCTCACGGTGGCAGCCGCGCTCGGCGCCCTCGACGCGTATGCCTCGGAGGACATCCTCGCGCGGGTGGCGGCCGAGGGACCGCGGCTGGTCGGCCGGCTGCGCGCGCTCGCCGAGGGGCGCCCCCAGGTGACCCGGGTGCGCGGGCTCGGAATGGTGGCGGCGCTCGACCTGTGCGCGGCGGACGGAACGCCACTCCGGGCGGCCGAGCGGACCGGCTACCGGGTCTACCGGGAGGCCGTGCGCCGGGGAGCGCTCCTGCGCCCCCTCGGCGATTCGATGTACCTGTTCCCCCCGCTGAACGCGCCCGCCGCCGATCTCGACGCCATGGCGGCCATCCTCGCCGACAGCATCGACGCCGTGCTCGGCCGCTGAGCACTGGTCGACAAAACCCGTGATCGCGAGTCGTGATCGCGGCCGCCCCCGTGAGCGCGAGCCGTGCACGTGCACGGGAACGCCCCCGTGGGCGTGATCGAGAAACGACTCAGGGCTTCGGCTTGGCCGCTTCGTCTGCGGCAGCCTTGGCGGCCGGAGCCTTGGCCGACTTGGCTTCGCTGCCTTTGGCTTCGCCCGGCGCATCGATCGCCGGCACCACTCCGCAGGCCACCCGCGGTCCCCCGCCGCCGAGCGGCTTCGGCTGATCGGAGTAGTTGTCCCCCGCCTCGTGGATCATCAGGGTCTTGCCCGCGACATCCGCCAGCGTGAGCCCCTTGACCGGAAGCTTGGACTTGGCCTTGCCATCCGCCCCCACCACGAGCTTCGGCAGGTCACCCTTGTGTCCCCCGCCCGCCGGGCCCTTGTGGGCCTTGGTGCCGTCCGGATCCCAGTGACCGCCGGCGGCCTGACCAGCCACCTTCTTGCCCTCCTTGTCAGCGGGATCGCAGCTCCCGTTCTCGTGCAGGTGAAAGCCATGCTCGCCTGGGGCGAGATCCTTGAGGTCGGTCACCAGCTCGATGCCATCCTTGGTCTGCTTGACGGTGACGGTGCCGATGGCGGCTCCGACGCCCTCGGGGCTTATCTGATTGAGGGTCACCTTGAGCGGGTGGGGTGGCTTGGCAGCGGCCGCGCGCGCTCCCGCCACCGTGAGACACCCGGCTCCGAGGAGCACCAACCAACCTCGCCGACGATTCTTGGGGTTTGTCATGCGGCGCAGTGTAACCCGCCTTCGTCCCCGGAGGGAGGGGGGCCCACCTCGGTGCCGGGATCGTTCGGGATCAGGGCCCTCACCGGCGGAGGAGCGGGATCTCGGCCGTGAGAAAGGTCAGGATTCGAATGGTCTCGTCGGGCGTGGCCTCGACGTGCACGCGCACCGCGGAACTGGTCTCGGAGACGCTCATCCCCGAGATGATGTGGGCGAACCCCGTGAGGACGACCAGCGGATTTCCGAGGAGCTGTTGCCGCAGATGGGGCCATGCGTCCGCCCAGCGGTGGGCCGCATCGGCCGTGTCGAAGGACAGATCGAGGTTCGCGAAGGGCTGCGGCGCGATCCCGATGACCGCGGTCAGACCGGCCGGGGCGGCGAGCTCGACGCCCATCACGGTGATGCCCTTTCCACCAGGTGAGCTCGGGAAGAGCCCCGAGGCGGAGAGCATCGCCACCGCATCCGCCGGCAGGATGCTGTCCTCGGCGTCGATGCGGCCGATGAGCGAGGCCCAGCCGCTGTCGCCGTCAGCCTCCGGGCTCGGTGACACCGAGGCGGCGCCGCGGGCAGGACCCCGCGGCGACTCGAGGATGAGCTTGCGATAGGACGGCGGGGTCACGACCGCCAGCCTCGGAGCCGCCAGCAAGATCAGGCGCTCGTCGTGGCGGCGGGCGGCGGAGCCCGGGGCGGCTGCGGGCTCCACCGAGCGGCGCTCGGCAAACGGGCGCCCCCGCTCGGTGCGCCACAGCAGCTTCCGGTGCGTGGCGCGCGCGCCCTTCTCGAGCGCCGCCCGCAGCTCGCCATCGGACAGCCGGTGGCGCACCACCAGCAAGGTCACGAAGGCGTCGAGGGGGTTCGGCGTCGCCACCAGCAGCGCATCCACGTCGCGGTAGAGATCGAGGTCGGTGCCCTCGAGGAGATCGCGGCGATCGGGCAGCAGGCGGAGCAGGTTGTCGACCGCGGACGCGTAGGCCGTGCCCCGCAGGCGATCGATGCGCACCAGCGCCACCACGCGAGAGCCGGCGGGCGCGTACGCCCGCACGCTCGTGACCGCCGAGGCGCGCCCGGGCCCCGCGTCGCGGGCGTGGGCAGCCGGAACGGGGGGGGCCACGCTCTCGACGGGCCGCGGGGGCTTGGGCTTCGGCCTTGGGTTTGGCGGGCTTGGCGGCGTCGACGCCGGAGCAGGCGCGGCCGCAGCGACCGCTCCGACCGGGAGCTCCGCGGGAGGAGCCATCACGATGGGGTCGCTCTGCGGACCCGCGGAGCCCGGGGATGGGAGCGACGCAGGCTCGAGCCCGAGCGGCAGATCCCGCAGCTCGTCGGCGCGCAGGGTGCTGACGTCGATCGCCACCGGCATCGAGACGACGGGCCATCCCCGCCACAACCAGAGACCGACCACCACCCCCCCGAGGGCAGCGTGCACCGACAGGGAGACCGCAAGCGCCGTGGCCATCCGCCGCAAGGTTCGCAAGGTCACCCGGGCTCTTGGACGTGCGCGCGGCGCGGGGAATTCAGCACGGCTGACCGCACACCCGGCTGCCGTCCGGGCAACTCTGCAATCCGTCGCGGTAGGCGCGATCCCCGCTCGCCTTGGGGGCTGGCACACCGCAGTCGAGCTCGCAGCCTTGCTCGGCGGCACAGCGAACCCGGCAGTGTCCGCGCGAGCACCCCACCGTGCAGGTGCCCTGGCAGCTCACCTGACAGTCCCGTCCGCCCTCGCAGTCGACCGTGCTGTTCGGGCCGACCTCGGCGATGCACCGTTCCTTGATCCCGGCGCACGAGACATTGCAGCGCTCACCGCAGCGAGCCTCGCAGCTGGTCGCGCCCGTGCACAGGGCCACGCAGTCGTCGGCGCACGTCACCCCGCACCGACCGTTGCCCTGCGAACAGCCGAGCGTGCAGTGCCCGACGGCGGGACCGCAGCGATGCTCGCACGAGGCTCCGAGGGGACAGAAGCAGGCACCTTCGTTGGTGGGGTCGAGGCAGGCCCGTCGCTCGACGCCGGCGGAGCACGCGACGAGCCACAGCCCCGCGAGGACGGCGCGCCCGTACGCCCCGACGGATCGTCGAGCCCCCATGGACCCACAGTAGCCCGTGGACCCCGGACCCGCGACTTTCCTGCGGATCTGGAGAGCGAAGGACCCGGCCCCAGCCCCGTCCCCGACCGCCGTCCTCGTACCACGACCTCAGGCGACGGGGCCCGGACGAGGGCCTATATTCGTCGACAGCAAGATGGACCGAGGACCGAGGATGATCTCATGCACCCGCCGCGGACGCCTGCTCCTCGGCAAAGCGCAAGGCGACCACCGCCGCCGCGGGCGCGATCCCGACGGTGAGCAGGACCCCGGCCCGCGGACGCTCCTGAACCAGCTCGCCGAGCGCCGCCGACAGGAACGTCGAGGTGAGGCGGGTCTCGACGCCGGGATCATCGGTGGCATCGAAGGCGAGGAGCCGACCGCCCGGCCGCAGGGCCGGGACGAGGGCCGTCATCCAGCGGGCGACCGCGTCCCCCTTCAAGGTCGACGCGCCCTCCACGACCAGCGCCCCGATCGAGCCACGGGCGACGGGCAGCCCGACACCGGCCACCGCCACCGCCAGGTGGCGTCCTTCGGTGCGGGCGCGTCTGGCGGCGCGGGCGGCCCGCCGACGTTCCTCGGGCTCGACGAGCAGCAGCGTCGGGATCTCGGCGGAGGCGGTCTCGGCGAGCCAGATCGGGCCGATCACCACCACGGGCGCCGCCGGTCTCAGCCAGCGCATGAGCGCCTCGATGGCGGGCGTGCTGCCGAGCGGTCCGGAGAGCAACGGTCCACGCATGGTCGAGCACCCTAGCACGGGCCGCCTGGGCGGTGACGAGGCAGGCCACAGCGGCGGCGGCGGCGGCGGCGAGAGTCCCGCGGCGCCGTTCGTGTGGCGCCTGCCAGGCGCCACCGCGGCGGGCCCCACCCGCACCGCGGGGCGGGCCCCCCGCGAGCCGGGCCCATCACGGCCGGGCGACCCTGGGCCGCCCGACCGAGCGCCCGACGCCGAAGCCCAGCTTCCACCAGGCATCGGTGGCAAGGCCCGCTCGCTGGTTCGGCTGGCCGCGCTCGGGCTGCCCACGCCTCCGGCGTACGTGGTGACCACGGCCCTCGGCGAGGCGGTCGTCGCCGAGCTGCGCGGCGGTCGGCCGCTCCCCCGCGCGCTCGCCTCCGTCGAGGATCTCGAGGCCCTGGCGGCCATCCGGCGCGGCCTCGCCACCGTGGAGCTCCCCGCGCGCTTCCGGAGCGAGCTGGCGGTGGCGCTGGACGCGCTGGAGCACGAGGGCCCGGACAGGGTGGGGGACCCCGCAGGCGGTCGGGAAAGACGGGATCCGGAAGATCGCCCCGCCGAGCTCGCACGTCTCGCCCCTGGCGCCGAGTCGCGCTATGCCGTGCGTTCCTCGAGCCCGCTCGAGGACACCCCGGGGGCGCTCGCCCCCGGCATCTTCCGGTCGGAGCTCGGCGTGGCGCGCGGCGAGATCGAGACGGCCGTGCGCCGGGTCCTGGCATCCGCCTTCTCGCCGGCCGCCTGGACGTACCTGGCCGCGCACGGTCAGCCGAGCGACCCGCCGCGCGGGGCGATGGCGGTCTTGATTCACCCCTTCGTGGCGGGAGACGCCACGGGCGCCGCCGTCTTCGACCCCGGGGACCTGGCAGAGCCGCGCGTGGCCGTCTCGAGCGGTCAGCTCGCGCGGGATCCCGGCGGCCAGCCCCAGCCGACCTCGGCCGAGCGCGCCATCCACGCGGGCCTGCGGCGCGCGGCCGCGCGCTTCGGCGCCGTGGAGCTCGAGTGGGTGGCCGAAGGCGCGAACGCAACGTTCTTGCAGATGCGGCCGTTCGAGTCGGGTCATCTGTCCGAGCGCGGCCGAAGTCCGCAGGACACTCGACGGGACACCCGGTCACGCCGGCTTCCCACGTCCTGGCGCTGGGACGCCGCCCACAACCCGGCCCCGCTGTCGGCGGCGCAGACCGGCCTCGTGGAGTGGGTCAACGAGGCCTGCGCGACGCCTTTCGAGCAGACCGTGGTCGACGGATACCTGTACGTCCGACCCCGCCCGAGCCCGGCGGGGCCAGGAGATCACGATGCCGGTCTCGGCGACGGTGCCAGCCGGGATGCCGGTGGCGACACCGTCGTCGGGCGTGCGGCCCTCGGGCATACGGCCTTCGGGCGTACAGCCTTCGGGCGCGCGGCGTTCGACGCGCTCGTCGCGAGCACCCTGGCCCGCATCGCGGGGCTCGGCGACCCTCCCCCGCTGGAGGACGCGCTCGCGATCTTCGCGGAGGCCTACCAGAAACTCTTCGGGGAAATCGCTCCGGCCTCGACGCGGGCCCGCGTCGAGCTGCGGGCAGAGCTCGCGCGGCTCTTCGGCGAGGACCACCCGGAAGGCACGCCGTGGTTCTGGCTGGAGGGCGTCGATTCGGCGGCGACCCGGCGCGCGATCGCCGCCGGCGGCCTGGCCCGCGCGCGAGGAGGTCGGGCACGGGGCGAAGCCCTGGCGCGGTACCTGGACGCCTTCGGGGACGAGAGCCCCGCGTGGGACGTGCGCGAGCCAACCTGGCGCGAAGATCCCGCGCGCCTGCTGCGGGCGAGCGCAGCGGACGACGCCCTGGACTGGGACCCGCCACACGCACGCGACGAACCGGCCACGGCCACGGCCACGCCCACGGCCACGGCGGCCGCCGCGGCGGAGGCGACGGCGCGCGCCTCCCGGCGGGAGGATTGCCTGGCGCGCTTGCCGGCGCCCGAGCGCACGCGCCTCTCGGCGGTCGTGGTCTCGGCGCGCCTCGCGGCTGAGGTGATGGAGGATGACGACGCCTTCTATGCGCGGCTCCAGGCCCTCGTGCGACGCGCCCTGCTCGGGCTCGGGCGCCGCCTGTGCGACGGGGACGGGCCGCGCCTGGCCCGTCCCGAGGACGTGTTCGATCTGCCGCTCGGGCTCGTGCGCACGCTCGCCCCGGCCCCCGACCGGAGCTCCGGCGAAGCCGCCCAGCGGCCCCCCGTGCCCGATCTCGCCGCCCTGGCGCGCGCCGGACGGGAGGCCTGGGAAAGGCAGCGCGGCGCGCCCCCCCCGCCGGAGGCCGCGGGCTTCCCATCCCACGACCTGGCGGTGCCGCCGGCGCGGCCCACGGCGCGTCCGCCGGCCGGGCTCATCCGCGGTCAGCCGGGCGCGCCGGGGCAAGCCATCGGCCGCGCCGTCCACCACCCGCCCTCGGCTCCGCTAGGCGCCGGGAGCATTCTCATCGCCACGACCATCTTGCCCACCGAGCTGCCGCTCGTCGCCCCGGGCGGTCTCGTCACGCAGACCGGCTCTCCGCTCGGCCACGTGGCGGCTCAGGCCCGCGAGCGCGGCATCCCGGCCGTGGTCGACGCGGCCGGCGCCCTCGCCCACATCCCCGAGGGCGCGCTGGTGATCGTGGACGGAGATCGCGGCGAGGTCAGCTGGCGGGACGCCGACGGTTGAGCCCGAGCCCCCCGCCGCGGCGCCGGGCCGAGCTCCCACCGTCACCGCGCGTCGAGCACCGTGCGGGTCTTGCGAGCCAGGGTCGCCGGGGTGATGGGCTTCTGAAGGTACGCGATGCTGCCTTTGAGGGCGCCGTGCCGGATCAGCGCATCGTCGGTGTAGCCCGACATGCACAACACCTTCATGGTGGGGCGGAGGCGGACCAGGCGCTCCGCAAGCTCGGGCCCTCCCATCTGTGGCATGACCACGTCCGACACCAGCAGATCGATGTTGCCCGGGTGCTGCTCGGCCGCGGCCATGGCCTCGACGCCGTTGCGCGCCTCGATCACCCGATAGCCCTGCTTGAGCAGGATCTCCCGCGCGACCTTGCGAATCTGATCCTCGTCCTCGACGAGCAGGATGGTCTCTGAGCCCCGGAGATCCTCGACCAAGGTTGGGCCGCTCGCCTCGGCGTCCGGCTCTCCCGCCACCCTCGGCAGGTACACCCGGAACGTCGTGCCTCTCCCGGGCTCGCTGTAGACCCAGACCGCGCCGCCCGAGCGCTCGACGATCCCGAGCACGGTCGAGAGCCCGAGGCCGGTGCCCTTGCCCTTTTCCTTGGTGGTGAAGAACGGCTCGAAGATGCGCTTCTGGGTCTCCCGGTCCATCCCGGTCCCCGTGTCCGAGACCGCCAGCATCACGTAGGGCCCCGGCGCCACGCCGAGGTGGGTTCGCGCGTAGTCCTCGTCGAGGACCACGCTCCTCGTCTCGAGGGTCAGCTTGCCGCCGGGGGGCGTGGCGTCACGGGCGTTGACCACCAGGTTCATGATGACCTGGTCGAGGTGGCTCGGATCGGCCTGCACCAGCGCGGGGACCTCGGTCCGATGATGAACGAGCTCGATGTCCTCGCCGACGATGTGGCGGAGGAGCTTGTCGAGGTTCGCCACCGTGACGTTCAGATCGAGGATCCGCGGGGCCACCACCTCCTGCCGGCTGAACATCAGGAGCTGACGCGTGAGATCGGCCCCCCGCTGCCCCGCGCGGGCGATCTCCTCCAGATCCTCGCGGATGGCCTCGGCCGGTCCCAGCTCCTCGAGCAGGATCGATGTTCGGCTGAGGATGACCGAGAGCAGGTTGTTGAAGTCGTGCGCCACCCCCCCCGCGAGCCTCCCGATGGCCTCCATCTTCTGGGACTGGCGCAGCTGCTCCTCGCTGCGCCAGAGGGCCTCCTCGGCGCGCTTCTGGGCGGTGAGATCGATCATGAAGACGATGAGGCGCGTCCCGTCGAGCATGGCCGCCCCGACCAGCACGGTGACGCGACTGCCATCCTTCCGGACGTAGGTCTTCTCGAAGGGTGACGCGACCCCGCGGGTCCGCAGCTCCTCCATCGTGCGTTGCTTGGGGCCGGACGGCCGGTCGACCCCCGGGAGATCTTGCCACCGGATCTTCCCAGCCTGTCCCCCCAGGCTCCCTTGGGTTCCCATCAGCTCCTCCCTTGGGAAGCCCAGCATGTCGACGAAGGCATCGTTGACCTCGAGGATCTCCCCGGAGAGATCCCCCACGAGGACCGCGATCAGCCCCGACTCGGTGAGCCTGGAGAAGCGGGTCTCGCTGGCCCGCAGCTGCACCTGGCTCCGGCGCAGGGCCGCCCGGCGCTGGTGCTCACGCCGCTCGCGCTCGATCACCGGCGCCAGGCGCGCGAGCTTGTCCTTCAGCACGTAGTCGTGGGCGCCCGCACGCATGGCCTCGACCGCCAGCTCCTCCCCGACCGTCCCCGACACGATGATGAAGGGCAGGTCGAGCCCGGTCTCCTTCACCACCCGGAGGGCGGCCAGGGCATTGAACCGCGGCATCGACCAGTCGCTGATGACGAGATCCCAGGTGCCGATCGCGAGCGCCGAGCGCAGGGCCTCGGCGTCCTCGACCCGCTCGGAGTCCACCGCGTGCCCGGCCCGGCGGATCTCGCGCAGGACCAGCTTGGCGTCGGTGGCCGAGTCCTCGACCAGGAGGACGCGCAGGGGCGCGCCCGCGGGCTCAGCCGGCCCGCCGCTCATCGTGCCCCCGGCGGAACGTTCAGCAGCATCCAGAAGAGCCCGAGGGCCCGGGCCGCATCCGCGAACTCGACGAAGTCCACCGGCTTGCGGACGTAGGCGTTGGCCCCGAGCGCGTAGCTGCGGGCGATGTCCTCGGCCTCCTTGGAGGCGGTCAGGATCACCACCGGCAGGCTCCGGGTGCGCTCGTCCGCGCGGATCCGCTCGAGGACCGCGAGGCCGTCGAGGCGCGGCAGCTTGAGATCGAGCAGCAGCACGGCGGGGAGCATCCCGACGTCCCGGCCCAGAAAGGTTCCAGTGCCGAAGAGGTAGTCGAGCACCTCGGCCCCGTCCCGGACCACGACGATCTCGTTCACCAGGCCCGACTTCTTGAAGGCACGGATCGTGAGCTTCTCGTCGGTGGGATTGTCCTCGGCCAGGAGCAGGATCCGGTTCATGGTGCGCTCCTGGCGGGTTCGACCCCGGACTCGAGCGTCGCGGTCGCCGTTGCCGTCGCCGTTGCTGTTGCTGTTGC
>CAZIOH010000032.1:30994-34831 GCA_964540815.1 uncultured Myxococcales bacterium
GTTGCTGTTGCTGTTGCCAACCCCGGCCGTCCGTGGGTCGTCCCCGGCAAGGTGAGAAGGAACGTCGCGCCCGCGCCGACGCGACCCTCGGCCCAGATCTGCCCGCCGTGGCGATGGACGATCCGTTGTACGGTGGCAAGACCGATGCCGGTGCCGGGAAACTCGGCCACCGTGTGCACGCGCTGGAACGGCGCGAACAGCTTGGCCGCGTGGGCCATGTCGAACCCCGCGCCGTTATCGCGCACGAACAGGGCGCGCTCCCCGTCGTGGACCCGGCTGCCAAATTCGATCTGGGCCGCCGCCACCTTGCCGGTGAACTTCCAGGCATTCCCGAGCAGGTTGTCGAACAGCACCCGCGCGAGCTGGGGATCGGCCCGGGTCCACAGGTTCTCCTCGATCACGACCTTCACCCGCCGTCCGGGCTCGGCGGCCGCCAGCTGGGCGGCGGAGAGCCGGACCAGCCCGGACAGATCGATGAAGGCGGGCCTCCATTCGTTGCGGGTCACGCGGGACAGCGAGAGCAGGGCATCGATGAGCTGGCCCATCTTCTCGGCGTTGGAGCGAATCTCCCGCAGACAGTCCTGGCCGTCGGGATCGAGGCGCTCGCTGTAGTCCTCGAGGAGGATCTGGGCGAACCCGCTCATCCCCCGCAGGGGGGCCCGCAGGTCGTGGGCCACCGAGTAGCTGAAGGCCTCGAGCTCGCGGTTGGCGGCCTCCGCCCGCTCCTTGGCGCCGGCCAGCGCCTCGGCGGCGCGGCGGCGATCGGTGATGTCCCGGGCCACCTTCGAGATGCCGACGATCCGTCCCCGCGGATCGCGCACCGGCGAGATCGTGACGGAGACCTCGATGTCCCGCCCATCCTTGCGCCGTCGCACGGTATCGAAGTGCATCACCTCGCCCCCGCCGACGGTCTTCAGGATCTGCTCCTCCTCGGCCTCGCGTCCGGGCGGGATCAGCACCGCCACCGGTCGCCCCACGATCTCGTCGGCGGTGTACCCGAAGAGCTGCTCACCCCCGAGGTTCCAGCTCACGATGGTTCCGTCGAGCCGCTTGGCGATCACCGCGTCGGCGGTGGAGGTCACGATGGCCGCCAGCAGGGCCCGTTGCGCCTCCTCCTCCTTGCGCAGGGTGATGTCGCGGATCGCGCTCGAGACCAGACGCCCGCTCTCTGTCTCGAGCGGGCTCAGGCTCACCTCCATGGGAAACTCCGTCCCGTCCTTGCGCCGGCCCCACAGATCGAGGCCGGAGCCCATCCGGCGGACGCTGGCGTCGCCGAGGTAGCCGGCCCGCTGGGTCACGTGTCCGGTCCGGTAACGCTCGGGGAGCAGGACCTCGATGGGCTGGTGGAGGATCTCGTCGCGGGTGTATCCAAACAGGGCCTCGACCTGCGCGTTGACGAAGACGATCGCCCCCTCGGCGTCGGCTATCACCATGGCGTCCGGGGCGGCCTCGAGCAGGCTCTTGAACCTGCGGTCGGCCTCGCGCTCCGAGCGCAGCTGCTCGAGGGCCGCGGCGGCCTGCTTGCGCTCCGTGAGATCGAGCACGAAGGAGATCACCTCATCGGTGCTGCCCGGAATCCTGGCCGACCCGACCATCACCGGGACGCGGCGGCCGTCCTTCCGGAGGAGCTCCTTTTCTCGCAGCCCCGCCACCCCGGTGGCGTTGAGCTGAGCGATGGCGCGCTCGTCCACGCGTCGCCACTCCGGCGGGGTGAGCTCGGACCAGGCGATCTGCCCGGAGAGGATCTCCTCGCGAGAATGGCCGATGAGCGCCATCAGGCTGTCGTTGACCTCCATGATGCGGCCACCCACCTGACCCACGACGATGCCGATCACCCCCGCCTCGGAGAGGGTGGCGAAGCGCGCCTCGGCCCTTCGCTGGGCCGCGAGCGCCTGCTCCGCGGCGTCGCGCGCAGCCTGGGCCACGGCGAACGAGCGCGCGTTGCCGATCGCGAGCGCCGCGTGATCCGCCACGCTCTGCACGAAGGCCAGATCGTCCTCGGTGTAGGACGGACCGGCTTCGGTGCGCAGGAGACTGACGATCCCGACCAGCTCGCCCCGGCACATGAGCGGCAAGGTCATGGCGGAGGTCACCGCGAGTCGCTCGAGGAGGGCGCGGTAGCGTGGCTCGCTGCTTGCCGCGAAGTCGGCCGGCCCGATCCGCGGGACGAGGAGCGGTCGCCGTGTGGCCATCACGCGGCCCGAGATTCCCTCGCCGATGCGCTGCCGCCCGGACACCATCCCCTCGCGCGCGGCCGCCAGCAACCCCGGATCGCGGTGGTAGATGGCCCCCCTCGCCTCCAGCCACTGCCCGTCGTCCGAGGTCATCCGCAACGAGCAGAGGTCGCCCACCTCCTCGCCGAGACGGCGGACCACCACCTGCACCAGAACCTCGAGATCGAAGGTCGTGGCCGCAAAGTCGCGGGCCGCGTCGGTGAGAACCCGCAAGCGGTCAGCCATCCGCTTCTTCTCGACAGACTCCCAGCGCGCCTCGGCGAGCAGGCGCGCGTTGGTGATGGCCAGCGCCGCGTGCGCGGCCAGGTTCTGGGCGAGCTCGAGATCCTGAAGATCGAACGGGGGGCTCTCCGACCGAAAGCGCGCGAGGATGAGCACGCCGATGGCCCGCGTCCCAGTCGCCCGAGCCTGCGCGCGCAGCGCCACCACCAGGAGGCTATGGATCCCGATGTCGCGCATGAGCTGGCCAATCTGCGCGCTCTGCGGGAGCCGGGAGAGATCGAGGGTCGGGGCCAAGAATGGCACGCCGCTTTCGAAGACCTCGCGGACGAGGGCGTGCCGCTCGAGGAGGAGCGGCTCGGACAGGGCCTCCCGCAGACGGCGGCAGGTGTCGGGATCGGGATCGAAGGCGGCGGCGGGCTCGACGCGCAGGCCGTCGTCGGAGGCGAGCAGGACCACGCAATAATCGCGGATGACCTCCGCGACCCGACGCGCGACCGTGTCGATGACCCGCGAGGGATCCTCGGTGGCCTCGGCGAAGGCGCGCATGGCCTCGGAGAGGATCCCGAGGCGGGCCTGCTGGCGCCCGGAGCTCGGAGCTGCATCGGCGTCCACCGCGGCGACAGGTTCTGCCCTCGCGCCGTTGCCCCCGACCGTTGCGGCCACACGCATCCCCACCGTGGGGTTGATGGTATTTCCGGAACGTCTCCAGCGTCAAGGGCCTGGCCAGATCTGGCCAGGTTGCGACGCGGCTCGCCTGAGCCCGGCCCTCGGGCCCGTCGAAGGATCAGTCTTCGATGGTCGGACGGCTGGGCGGCTGCTGGGCGGCCTGGCCGGCGTGCAGGGGGTCGGCGGCCGAGCCCAAGGCCGCGGCCACGACACCGGGCGGTAGGGACTCGATGGACGCATGGCGCAGGGTGTGGTCCTCGACCAGGGCCGGTGCGTCGGGCTCGCGACCTTGCGCGCTCACCCCGAGCGGCCCCGCCGACGCGGGCACCGACGTGGCCGGCGAGGCATCACGTCCGACCAGCGCGAAGGCTGCCGGCCGCCGAGCCCGCTGCGGACGGGCCGCCGCCGCCGAGGCCGACGCGGGCGGTCCGCCCACGCGCACGGTCCGCTGAACCACGACGCCGTCGGCGGCAGCCACCTTCGCGACCTTGCTCGTCAGCTTGGTTGTCTCCCTGGCGGTCTCCTTGGTGTCCACGCCCCCCCCGGCCTCGACGTTGCGGACGAAGGGCGACCGGCGCGGCGCGGTCGTCGACATGCGGGCCGTCGCGCCACCGTTGCCGCCCAGGGCCTTGCTCGGCACCCCGGCGGCCGCGCTGGGCGCGGCCCCTGCCACCGCGCCGCGGGTCCGGGACGCGAAGGGACGGGTCTCGTGCTG
>CAZIOH010000032.1:34931-66896 GCA_964540815.1 uncultured Myxococcales bacterium
GGCCCCGACACCGATCTGGCCAGCTCGGCCAGGTCGGCCTCGCGTTCCTCGGCGGAGGCGGGCTCGGCGACGAAGGACGCGGTGGTGATGTGCTCGACCGGCTCCGGGGCGGCATCCTCGAGCTCGGCGGGCGGAGCCTCGGTGAGGCTGCCGGCGAGCGTTTCGGCGACGGGGTCGGACACGGAGCCTGCAGCCGTGACGGCGAGGACCGGCGAGGGCGTCTCCAGCATTGGCGTCGACGGCAGCGCCCCCGCGGTGGCGGCGAGCTCCACCCCGCGCGCGCGGAAGAACGTCACCAGCCGCTCGTCGAACCTGGCGTGCAGCAGGTCGCGGATCATGGCCTTGTGCTGGTTCTGCATCAGCAACCGCACCTTGTCCTCGGTGAGCTGGGCGTCGTACTCGTGCTTGATCGAGGCGAGGATGGTGCCCTCGAAGAACATGTGGGTGAACAGCCGCGGCGTGAGGGGCCCCGAGTCCTCGGTCTGCACGTGAAACACCTGCCCGAGATGGCCGATGTTGTGGTTGTAGCCGAGCAAGGGACTGCGGGGAGGCTTGGCCATGGATGACCTCACAGTATAGCGCGGCTCGCGGACACCGGCGGGGCCTCACCCCTCGAAAACCCGCCAGATTCCCGCGAAAGCGTGAGCCCCGGGCCTGGTTTTGTTAGAGTGGAGCGCACCATGCGCCGAGCGAAGGTCGTTCGAAACACCGCCGAGACTCAGATCGAGCTCGGGATCGGCCTCGACGGGGAAGGCCGCGGTGAGCGGAGAATCGACACTCCGGTCCCGTTCCTGAACCACATGCTCGACGCGTTCGCCCGCCACGGTCAATTCGATCTCGAGGTCAAGGCGCGCGGGGATGTCCACATCGACGCCCACCACACCGTCGAGGACATCGGGATCTGCCTCGGGCAGGCGTTTCGTGACGCGCTCGGCGATCGGGCGGGCATCACGCGCTTCGGCGAGGCCACCATCCCGATGGACGAGACCCTGGTCGCGGCGGCCATCGACTTCGGAGGGCGCGCGACCCTGGTCTACCGCGCCGACACCCTGAAGGGGCGCTGGATCGGGCAGTTCGACGCCGAGCTGACCCGCGAGTTCTTCGGAGGCTTTGCCAGCTCGGCGCTCTGCAACCTTCACCTCGAGGTCCGCTACGGCGAGAACGCGCACCACATCGTCGAGGCCCTGTTCAAGGCCTTCGCGCGCGCCGCGTCGATGGCGGCCCGCAAGGATCCGCGCGTGGTGGGCGTGCCGTCGACCAAGGGGACCCTGACCGAGTGAGCCAGGCGAGCGACGTGGACACGGGGGCGCCATCGATCTGGGCGGCCGTCACCAGACCGCGGGTGGCGGTCGCGGACACCGGCAGCGGAAACCTGCGCAGCGTCGAGAAGGCCCTGGCCAGAGCCGGCGCCGACGTGCTGGTGACCGCCGATCCCGAGGCCATCTTCCGCGCCGACAAGCTGGTGGTCCCCGGCCAGGGCGCCTTCGGGGGCTGCATGGCGGGGCTCGCGCGCGATGGAGGCGGCCTCGGGCAGGCGATCCTGGCCAGCATCGCAGCCGGCAAGCCCTACCTCGGCATCTGTCTCGGCCTGCAGATCCTGTTCGAGCGCAGCGAGGAGGAGCCCGGGTGCGCCGGCCTCGGGGTGTTGCCCGGGGAGGTGCGCCGGTTCGCGTCCGTCCCGGGCCTGAAGATCCCGCACATGGGGTGGAACGACACGCATGCTCCGGGGCTGGGTGCCGGCGCGGCCAAGAGCGAGACGACGACGACGACGCGGCATCGCCTGGGTGCCAGGATCCCGGACGGCACCTACTTCTACTTCGTCCACAGCTACTACGCGGCGCCGAGCCGCCCCGAGGACGTGGCCCTCACCGCCACCCACGGCGCACCGTTCTGCGCGGCCGTCGCCCGGGACAACGTCTTCGCCTGCCAGTTTCACCCCGAGAAGAGCCAGGGGGCGGGCCTGGCGCTGCTGTCGGCCTTCGTCGGCGGGGCCTTCGTGAGAGAGGCCTTCGTGGCGAGATGAGCCCCGGGGTATAAGCCGCCATGCTCGTGTTTCCCGCCATCGACCTGCTCGGCGCAAAGGCCGTCCGGTTGCGCCAGGGCCAGCGCGACACCGCCACGGTCTACTCGGATGCGCCCTGGGAGATCGCCGCGGCCTTCGCGGCCGCCGGCGCCGCCCGCGTGCACGTGGTGGATCTGGATGCGGCGTTCTCAGGCGGCGCCGTCCACAACCGGGAGACCATCCGACGCATCGTCGCCGCGGCCGGCCACATCGAGGTGGAGGTGGGCGGCGGCGTCCGCTCGGTCGAGGACTGCGTCCACCTGTTCGAGCTCGGGGCGCGGTTCGCCGTGACCGGGACCGCGGCCATCAAGTCGCCGGCGATCGTGGCGTCCGCCTGCGCCGCCTACCCGGGGCGCATCGTGGTCGCCGTCGACGCCCGCGAGGGCCGGGTGTCGGTCGAGGGCTGGCAAGAGGACACCGGGGCGACCGCGATCGACGTCGCGGGGGCCATGGCGCGGGCCGGCGCCGGGGCCGTGCTCTACACCGACATCGGCCGGGACGGGATGCGCTCGGGCCCCAACCTCGAGGCCACCCGCCGCCTGGCGGAGGCGATCGCGCCCTGCCCGGTCATCGCCTCGGGCGGGGTGGCGCGCCTCGAGGATCTCGACCAGACCCGGGCGACCGGGGCCTTCGCCGTGATCGTCGGGAAGGCCATCTACGAGAAGGTCTTCACCGTGGAGGAGGCCGTCCGCCGGGCCGCCTCTCCGGTGCCGGCGCCGTCCACCTCCGCGCCCCGGTCCTCCCGCTAGAAAAATCCTTCGCCCGGCCGAAAATCTGCGGTAGGGAAGACCCCGGTCGATCGTGCTCGCAAAACGCGTCATCCCCTGCCTCGACGTGGACGCCGGTCGCGTCAAGAAGGGCGTTCGCTTCCAGGCGCTGCGCGACGCCGGCGATCCTGTGGCGGTGGCCGCGGCCTACGACGCCCAGGGCGCCGACGAGATCTGCTTCCTCGACATCTCGGCGTCGACCGAGGGGCGCACCACCACCCTCGAGGTGGTGCGCGCCACCGCCGAGCGCGTCTTCTTGCCGCTGACGGTGGGCGGAGGCGTCCGCTCGGTGGAGGACGTGCGGAACCTGCTCCTCGCCGGGGCGGACAAGGTCGGGATCAACACCGCGGCGGTGACCGATCCCGAGCTCGTGCGGCGCGCCGCCACCGCGTTCGGGAACCAGGCCATTGTCGTCGCGGTGGACGCCCGGCGCGATCCCACCGCGCCCCCGGGCGCGCCGCGCTGGCTGGTGCACACGCACGGCGGGCGCAAGCCGACCACCCTCGACGCGGTGGCCTGGTGCGTGCGCATGGCCGAGCTCGGGGCGGGGGAGATCCTGCTCACCAGCATGGATCGCGACGGGACCCGCGACGGCTTCGATCTCGAGCTCACCCGCGCGGTGGCCGACCGGGTGGCGATCCCGGTGATCGCCTCGGGCGGCGTGGGCACCCTCGATCACCTGTACGAGGGGATAGCGCTCGGGCACGCCGAGGCGGTGCTGGCCGCCTCGATCTTCCACTTCGGGGACCACACGGTCGGCGAGGCCCACCAGTACCTGCGTCAGCGCGGGGTCCCGGTGCGGGAGAGCTTCACGTGACCGAGCCCGCCGCCCCGCAGCCAATCGTGGGCGATGATCTGCTGTCCGCGGTGACCTTCGATGCGAACGGGCTGGTCCCGGTCATCGCGCAGGACGCGACCACCGGCGTGGTGCGCATGTTCGCGTGGGCCAACGCCGAGGCGTTGACCCGCACGATCGCCACGGGAGCGGCGGTGTTCTGGAGCCGTTCGCGCCGGGGGCTGTGGCGCAAGGGCGAGACCTCCGGACACCGGCTGTGGGTGCGCGAGGTGCGGGTCGACTGCGACGGCGACGTGGTGCTGTACCTGGTCGACGCGGATGGGCCGTCCTGTCACACCGAGCACACGAGCTGCTTCTTCCGCGGGGTGGTGATCCCCGAATCGCCGGATCGCCCGGCGGCGAGCGGCGCGCAGGCGGGCAAGACAGGCGGCAAGGCGGACGGCAAGACGGATGGCCCGAGCCCGGGTGTCCCCGCAGCCCCCCGGCTCTCCGAGGACGACGCCCCACCCGATCCTCCGGCGGTGGTGATCTCGCGCGTGGCGGAGGTGATCGCGCGGCGACAGCGTGAACGCCCCGATAAGTCGTACGTGGTCTCGCTGCTCGACGCCGGGTGGGACAAGATCCTCGGCAAGATCCGCGAGGAGTCGGCCGAGCTCGTGGAGGCCCTCCCCGAGGGCGATCCGGAGCACACCGCCCACGAGGCCGCGGATCTGGTGTTTCACCTGCTGGTCGGCCTGCGGGCGGCGGGCGTCCCGGTGGAGGCCGTCTTCGCCCAGCTGCGCCGGCGCTTCGGCGTGTCGGGCATCGACGAGAAGGCCCGGCGCCAGCCACCACCGCTCCCACCACCACCCGCGACCGGGCAGCCGGGCGGATGACCCCCGCCCGGGTGCTCGGACCGGGCGGCCTCTTGCACGCGGCCTTCCCGGCCTACGAGCACCGCCCCGCTCAGCTGGCCATGGCGGAGCGGATCGCCCAAGCCATCCGCGGGGACGAGGCGCTGCTGGTCGAGGCGGGCACCGGGACCGGGAAGACCCTGGCCTACCTGATCCCGGCGATACTCTCCGGGCGAAAGACCATCGTCAGCACCGCGACCAAGACCCTGCAAGAACAGATTGCGAGGGTGGATCTGCCCCGCCTGGCCCGGGTGCTGCCCCGGCCCTTTCGCTTCGCCGTGATGAAGGGGCTCGGCAACTACGTGTGCCGGCGGCGCCTCGAGGCCTTCGAGCGCCAGACGTCGCTGGTCCCCGACCCGGCCTTCGTGCAGCTGCGCCGCTTCGTGGATCGGACCGCCACCGGCGATCGGGCCGACGTGCCCGACCTGCCCGACGACAGCTCGACCTGGCGCGAGATCGCCAGCGCGCCCGAGACCCGCCTCGGCCTCCGCTGCCCGCACCACGAGCGGTGCTTCGTGACGGCCATGCGCCGGGCCGGCGCCGAGGCCGATCTCGTCATCACCAACCACCACCTGTTCTTCGCCGACCTGGCCCTGCGCAGCGCCTGGCCCGACGCCGAGGTCCTGCCCCCCTACGAGACGGTCGTCTTCGACGAGGCCCACCAGCTCGAGGACATCGCGGCCGAGTTCTTCGGAACCCACGTGTCCACGCAGCGCCTGCTCGGGCTGGCGCGCGATCTGGCGCGGGCGCGGGTCGTCGAGCCCGAGCGCGCCGCCGCCTTCGGCGGACGCCTGTCGGAGGCGACCGCCGGTTTTGGCGAGGCCGTGCGCGGCGCGGTTCCGTCCACACGGGTCGGCGTGGGCGGTCCGCGGGGCGGCCGCGCCGCAGGCGGGGGGCGCGGCGACGACGTGCGGGCCCTCTTGCCGGAGGGGCTGTGGACCGGGGCGGTGCGGCCGCGCTACCACGCGCTCGACCAGGTGCTCGAGGACATCGCGATCTGGCTCGACCCGGACGGTCCCACCGTCGAGGCCGCCGGCGACCATGCCCCCGAGCTCGGCGCGCTCGCCCGGCGTGCGCAATCCCTGCGGAGTGATCTCGCAAGCTTCGCCGACGCGCGCCCGACGGCCGCCGGCGCAGGCCTGCCAGGGTCCGCTGGCCACGTCGATGGCAATGGCCGGGGGGGGCAGAGCGATGGCGCGGGCTCGATGGGCGCGGATCGGAGCGCGGAGGTCCGCTGGCTGGTCACGAACGCCCGCGGGGCGGTCGGGCTGCACTCCGCCCCGATCGACGTGGGGCCCCGCCTGGCGGCTGCGTTCGCCGCTCACCCTGGGCCGGCCATCTTCACGTCGGCCACCCTCACCGTCGCCGGAAGCTTCGCCTACGTCCGCCAGCGGCTCGGTCTTCACGACACCGCCGACGAGGCGAGCTTCCCGTCCCCCTTCCACTACGACCGACAGGCCCTGCTCTACGTGGCCGCCGATCTCCCCGAGCCGAACGCCGAGGGCTTCGTGGCCGAGGCGGCCGAGCGGGTGGCGGAGCTCTGCCACATCACGAGCGGCCGGGCGCTGATCCTCTTCACGAGCTTCCGCAACCTCCACGCGGTGGCGGCGGCGCTCGGCCCGAAGGTTCCGTTCCCGCTGCTCATCCAGGGCCAAAGGCCCCGCCACGTGCTGCTCGATGCGTTGCGAACCAACCTCGGGTCAATCCTGCTCGCCACCCAGAGCTTCTGGGAGGGGGTGGACGTCCCGGGCGAGGCCCTGTCCCTGGTAGTGATGGATCGCCTGCCCTTCGCCGTGCCGGACGAGCCGCTGACGGCCGCCCGGCTGGCCCAGCTGCGGAGCGACGGGCAGGACCCGTTTGGCAGTTACCAGCTGCCCCGGGCGACCCTGGCCCTCAAGCAGGGCTTCGGCCGGTTGATTCGCAGCCGAGGCGACGTCGGCATCGTCGCGCTCCTCGATGGCCGGATCCTGCGGCGTGGGTACGGGGCGACCTTGCTCGCCAGCCTGCCGGCGACCTGTCCCCGCACCGAATCGCTGGCCGACGTGGCCGCCTTCTGGGCCCGGGTCCGGCCTGCCGCAAGCACGCCCGGGGACGATTCCCACGGGGGTGGCGGACCATGAGCCTCGGGTGGCTGGCCACGACCTCGGCCGGCGGGCCCGTGCCCTGGTCCGTGGCGCCGTGGCTCTGCGTGGGGGCCTATGCCCTCGGCTCGATCCCCACGGGGCTGTGGGTGGCGCGGGCGCGGGGGATCGACATCCGGCGGGTCGGCAGCGGAAACATCGGCGCCACCAACGTGGCCCGGGCGCTGGGAAAACCCTGGGCGCTCGCGGTGCTGGTGGTGGATGCCCTCAAGGGCTCCCTGCCCGTCTTCGCGGTGGCGCACGGGCTCGGAGCCTCCGCGGCCGCGTTCCCCGCCGGTCAGCCGGCCCCGACCCCGGCGACGCTGGTGGCCCTGGTCGGCTTCTTCGCGATCGTGGGGCATATGTTCACGTTCTTCCTGCGCGGGCAAGGAGGCAAGGGCGTCGCCACCTCGCTCGGAGTGGCCTTCGGACTGTCGCCGCCCATCGCGCTGGTCGCGCTCGGGGTCTACGTCCTCACGTTCGCGCTGACTCGCCTGTCCTCCCTCGGCTCGCTGCTCGGGATGTGGACCTTCCCGGTGGTGGCCCTGGTGGCGCACCCGCTCCCCGCACCCTACGTCGCGCTCTCGCTGGTCTCCGCCGTCCTCGTCACCTGGCGCCACCGCGACAACCTGCGCCGCCTGGTCCTCGGCCAGGAGACCAAGAGCTGACACGCAAGAGGCCCGCGACATCAACGACCACCTGCCTGGTACCATGTAGCCCATCGCACTTTCGTAGGGAGGTGTTTCATGGGTCGGCAATTCGGTTCAGGCGGTGCGCAGGCCTTCGGGCTGATGGTCTTCTTCATCCTCGGGCAGGTGCCTTCGATCGCCCACGCGTGCTCGGGCGGGACGTCGGGAATATTCGGGCGCCAGATCATCCCCGGCGACGGAGCGGTTGGCGTCCCACTCAACGGCCAGATCGAAGTGACCTACACCGCGCAGGCGTCCGGACCATTCTGGAGTACCGGGCTGCAGATTCGTCCCCAGAACGGGCAACCGCTCGCGGCGGACGTTCAGCAAGTCTACGCGGGTCGCAGCTCCGCAAAGTTCGTGCTGCGCCCCTCGACCGCGCTCGCGGCGAATACGGTCTACGAGATCCTGGATTCGCTGATCGTCCCCTGCATGCAGTCGGAATGTCAGCAGGTGGCTCCCCACGTGGTGGCCTCGCTGACGACCGGCTCTCGGGTCGACTCCGTGCCACCTTCGTTCGCGGGCCTCGCTTCGATTGAAGTGTCGCCGACTTCGCCCTACGACGCCCCTTGTGCCCAGGGAAGCGCCTTTCATGTGACGCTGCACTGGGAGGCCGCCACCGACGACCTATCGCCGACGGTGACCTACACTGTCTACAACGCGAACGCCAACGGGAGCGTTCGCATCCAGAGCTTCCTGTCCGGAACCAGTCTCACGGGAATCGTGACTTGTCCTGTGTGCTTGGTTGATTTTCCCGTCTGTCCGTCCACCGGGGTGAGTCCATACGGCGAGCCCTTCTCGGGAGATGGCTTCGCTCAATCGGTCGGGCCGTTCATCGTGCGCGCGGTCGACGAGGCGGGTAACGAGGACACCAACGTCGCGGTGATAGCGCTGCCGAGCCTTTGTCCTGGCTCGAGGGGCGTCGACGCAGGAGCTCCCGACCTGGGGCCGCCTCCGGATGCCGAGGCTGCCGAGGCTGCGCCGGATACAGAACCAGCCTCGGACGCCGAGGACTCCTCGGACGTGGTCCTCGACATACCGGAGGACATGCTCGAGGACGTGCCGCGAGACGCGTCGGATGCCGTGTCCGACGCTGGCGCCAATCCGCCCCCGACACTGGACGCACAACCGGCGGCTGGGACATGCCGCGGGACCTCGTGCAATGTCGACTCAGCGGGCGCGACGGGCTGCCCCGGGCTCGGAGTGTGTGTGGCGGTCGCCGCCGCACTGCTGCTGTGCTCTCGCAGGCAACTGAGGGTCGGAATTCGCCGAGAACAGGCCGACGATCCGAGCCGCCCGGTCAGCCTCGGGGTTGACGCGATTTCGACGACGAGGCACTCGCCTAGTCCCCTGGAAAGGGGCTAGCGGCCTGGCCCACAGCCGGGGGTCCCCCGTCGGTGAGCGAGCGTGTACACCGCCGGGAACAGCAGCAACGTCAGGACGGTCGCCGTGATGAGCCCTCCGATGACGACGGTCGCGAGAGGGCGCTGCACCTCGCTGCCGGGGGCGCGGGAGAGCGCCATGGGGATGAATCCGAGGGCCGCGACCAGGGCGGTCATCAGCACGGGGCGGAGGCGCAGCTCGGCCGCCCGGGCCATCGCTTCTCGGGGTGGCGTTCCCCGTTCCTGCAAGTGCAAGCAGAAGGACACCAGCACCAGGCCGTTCAACACCGCCACGCCGAACAGGGCGATGAACCCGACGCCCGCGGAGATGCTGAAGGGGATGCCGCGCAGCCAAAGACCAAGGACCCCTCCCACGGCGGCGAACGGAACGTTGGCGAAGACCAGCAGAGCGGGCTTCAGCTTGCCGAGCGCCAGCCAGAGCAGGAACACGATCAAGCCGAGCACCAAGGGCACCACTATCGCGAGGCGCGCGCGGGCGGCGCGGTAGCTCTGGAACTGGCCACCCCAGTCGACGCGGTAGCCGGGCGGCAGCTTCACCTCGGAGGCGACGGCGGCCCGCGCTTCTTCGACGGTCGAGACGACGTCGCGCCCGCGGACGTTGAACTCGACGACCGACCGCCGTGATTGCTTGTCCCGATTGACCAGCGCCGGCCCCTGCTCGAGCGTCACCTCCGCCACGTCGCCCATGGGGACAATCTGGCCCGACGTCGACTTGAGCGGCAACGCGCGCACGCTGTCGAGGCCGCCCTCGAAGTCGAAGGCGGTCCGGACCACCATGGCGAACCGCCGGTCCTTCTCGAAGACCTCGCCGACGGTTCGCCCCACCGCCATGGTCTCGGTCACCGTGTTCACGTCCTCGATGGTGAGGCCGTAGCGCGCGAGCCGCGCCCGGTCCGGCCGGATGCGCAGGTAGGTGAGGCCCGCCCCCGGCTCCGCCCGCAGATCCGCGACGCCAGCCACGCCCTTCAGCGCGGCGAGGACCTGGCGTCCGATCTGCTGCAACCTCAGGAGATCCGGGCCGTAGATCTGGGCGGCGGCGTCCGAGCGCACGCCGGCGATGAGCTCGTTCGTGCGCATCTGGATCGGCTGTGACACCGCGACCGCGACCTCGGGGACTTCCCGGCCCACGATCTCCGCGATCTCCTTGCCCAGCGCCTCCTTGGTGAGCCCGGAACGCCACGTCTCCCGTGGCCTGAGGGTCACGTAGATGTCGCTCTGCTCGATCCCCATGGGATCGGTGGCCACCTCCGGAGCGCCGGCGCGCGCCACGACGTGCTCCACCTCGGGGACCTGCAGGACGGCGCGCTCGACCCGCAGGTCGGTGGCGATGGTCTCGGACAGGGCGATCCCGGGCAAGCGCCGCGCTTCGAGCAGCAGATCCCCTTCGTCGAGCTGCGGGACGAACTCTGCACCGAGGCGGGTCGCGAGGGCGCCCCCCAGCGCCAGCACCGAGAGACCGGCGCCTAAGGTGATCGCGGGACGCGCCATGGCCCGCAGAAGGAGGGGCGGGTAGCCCCGGCGCGCCTGCCGCATGATCCAGGTCTCGTGACCGGCCGGCCGCCAGAGGAGCAGATGACTCGAGAGCACCGGGACCAGCGTCAGCGACAGGATGAACGCGCCGAGCAGCGCGAAGAGGACGGTCGTCGCCATCGGGTGGAACAGCTTCCCTTCGATCCCCCGGAGCCCCAGGATCGGGAGGTAGACGACGGCGATGATGATCGAGCCGAAGGCGCTCGCGCCGAGGACGTCGACCGCGGCCTCCTCGACGATCAGCGCCCGGCCGCCCGTGCCCAGGGCCTCGGGTCTCTCCCGCCTCTCCGCCAGCCTGCGGACGGCGTTCTCGACGATGATCACGGCGCCGTCCACGATCAGCCCGAAGTCGATGGCGCCGAGGCTCATGAGGTTCCCCGAGACGCCCGTCGCCTTCATCAGGCAGACGGCAAAGAGCATCGACAGGGGGATCGTGCAGGCCACGATCAGCCCCGCCCGGAGATCTCCGAGCAGGACCAGGAGGACGACGATCACAAGAGCCGCGCCCTCGGCGAGATTGGTGGCGACCGTCCTCGTCGTGCGGTTGACGAGCTCTGCCCGATCGTAGAAGGGCTCGATCTCGATCCCTGCCGGTAGCGTCGGCCGCAGCTCTTCCAGGCGAGCCTTCACCCGCTCGGTCACCACGCGCGCGCTCTCGCCCATCAACATCAAGGTCACGCCGACCACCACCTCGCCCTTCCCGTCCATCGAGGCGGCCCCCCGCCGCAGGCGCGGCCCGAAGCGCACCTCGCCGATGTTGGCGACCGTGATGGGCACCCCCTGGGGCGTCGCGCCGACCACCACCGAGCCGAGATCGTCGAGGCTGGTGACCAGCCCCACCGTCCCGATCACGATCTGCTCCCGGTCGTGCTCGATGTATCCGCCACCGGCGTTGGCGTTGGAGCGCTCGAGCGCGTGGATCACCTCACCGACCGAGAGCCCGGCTGCCTGCAGGCGCCTGGGATCGATCACGACCTGGTACTGCTTGTCCTCGCCGCCGAAGCTGTTGACCTCGACGATTCCAGGCACGCTCCGCAGCTGCGGGCCGATGTACCAGTCGAGCGTCTCCTCCAGCTCCATCAGCGAGTGCCCCTCGCCTCGCACGACGAACTGGTAGACCTCGCCGAGGCCGGTGGCGATCGGGCCCATCGTCGGACGACCGTAGGCGGCGGGCACCAGGGCGTCGGCCTCCCGCATCCGCTCCGCCACCATCTGACGGGCAAAGGAGATGTCGGTGCCGTCCTCGAACCCGATGGTCACCACCGAGAGGCCGTACTTCGAGATCGACCGGATCTCCTCGACCTTCGGGATGCCGGCCATCGCGCGCTCGACCGGCACGCTCACGTACTGCTCGACCTCGACCGGCGTCAGCGCAGGCGCGGGCGTGATGACCTGAACCTGGATGTTGGTGATGTCGGGGACCGCGTCGAAGGGCAGGTCCACGGCGGACCGGACCCCGACCACCACCAGCAGGGCCGTCGCGAAGAGCACGAGGGCAGGCCGGCGGAGCGACCAGGCCACGATGCGACCGAGGAGGAACATCTCACTCCCCCTCGCCGAAGGTGCTCTTCAGGATCGCGCTCTTCAGGCTGAAGACCCCCGCGGTGACGACCGCCTCGCCGGCCCTGAGGCCGCTCAGGATCTCGACCCGACCGCCGGCGGTCCTTCCCAGCCTCACCGGGTGCAGCTCGAAGTCGCCATCGGGTTGCAGCACGAAGACCACCTCCTGGTTCGCCACGCGGGTCACGGCGGCGAGCGGGACCACCACCCGCAGGGCGGGCGTCTCGGCCGGTCCCACCACGACCCGGGCGGTCCCGAAGAGCCCCACCTTGACGAGATCGCCGTGGTTGCGGACCAGGATGCGGGCGGTGACGGTGCGGGCCGCCGGATCGATCTGCCGGCCGATGGTCTCGATCTTCCCCTCGAACGCCTCGCTCGGGTAAGCGTTGAGGCGGACCTCGGAGCCCGCGCCGACCCTGACGCGGGCCAGATCCTTCTCGAACAGGCGACCGAGGAAGTACACCCGATCGAGATCCCCGATCACGGCGATCACGTGCTCTGCGTCGACGCTCTGCCCTGGCACGGCGTCGCGGCTGAGGACGAACCCTGCGAGCGGCGTCCGGACGGTCACCCGGGCGCTCCCGTTGCCCGGCGACTCCACCTCCCCCTGTCCGAGCGCCGACAGAGTCTGCCGCGCCGCCGCGCCCTCGGCCTCGAGGGCAGCCGCCTCGGCCTCGGCGGCAGAGGCCTCCTGGCCCGACGCAAGCGATTTCGCCTCCAGCCTCTCGATCCGGTCGGCGTTCAGCCGGGCCGATGTCGCGCGCGCGGCGGCCGAGGTGAACGTCGCGCGGGCGCGCGCCAGCTCGGGGGATTCCAGGATGGCGACCGTCTGGCCAGCCGTGACCCGATCGCCTTCCTTCACCCGGACGGCGATGATGTGTCCGGGGATGCGGGCCGCGATCCGCGCGGACCGATCGGGGTCCGCAGCGATCTCGCCGGTCAGATCCACCGTGGCGGGCAAGCTGTCGAGAACCGCGGGCGCGGTCTCGATGCCCGCTGCTCGCACCACGCTCGGCGGCAACCGCACCTTGTTCGGCAACTCCTCGTGCCGTTCCGATTCGTCCTCGTGGGGGACTGGCCCCGAGGGACCGGCGCCCGCGTCTCGTGGCAGGAGCGCCGGCTCCCGTTCGCGCGTGGCGTGATCGTCGGGCAGACCAGGCAGGGCGCGGTCCTTCGAGCACGCCGCCGCGCCGACCGCGGCCAACACCAACACCATCGCCATCACCACCCCGGGGTCGAGGCGCCTCATCGGCCACCTGCCTCGGCCGTCGTCGTCAGCGGCGCGCCCGCAACCCGGCGAAGCTCCACCGCGGCGAGGGCGCGGCCGAGCCGTGCCTCGATGTCCGCCTGGAGCAGCTCGATCAGGCTCCGCTGCCATTGCAGGGCCTCCCGCAGCGAGAGCTGCCGCGAGGAGATCGCCTGGCGAATCGCGGCGAGATCGGCGCGCGCGCGCGCGAGGAGATTGTCGCCGAAGAGGCTCGCGGCGCCCTGGCGGGCGGTGTCCGCCGCCAGCGCGCGGGCCACCTCCAGCCGAACCCGACGGCGCACCAGCTCCGCGGAGCTCTCGGCGGCCCGGATCTGCGCCAGCGCCTCGGCGATCTCACCGGCGCGCGTGCGTCCGATCGGGGACGGGAGCGGCAAAGGAATGGAGACGCCGAAGCCCAGGATGCGGTCGTTGATCTCGCCCCGCTCCCCGAACAGGGACAGCGTCAGGTTGGGCGTTCGCTCTCGCCGCAGCAGGGCCAGGCGCCGCTCGAGGACTTGCCTCTCCATCTCCGCCGCGCCGACTTCGCCCCTCA
Source organism: uncultured Myxococcales bacterium (assembly GCA_964540815.1). GTDB lineage: Bacteria > Myxococcota_A > Polyangia > Fen-1088 > Fen-1088 > CAZIOH01. Next base: position 48,551 of record CAZIOH010000032.1, read on the forward strand.
ATCGCAGGGCTTGCGCCTCGAGGGCGGCGCTCGCCGGCTGCTGCCCGGTGGTCATGGCAGCGAGGACCAGGCCGTCCGGGAGGCGCACAGCGCCCGCATCCACGTCGAGCAGCAGGGCCAGGGCCGCCCGGCCCTCCGCCAGCCTGCGCTCGGCCTCGAAGCGGGCGAGGCCGATGCGGGTCGCCTCTGCGCGAGCGACGTCCGCCTCGACCCCGGCCAGGAGCGCCTCCTTGGCCCGGCCCTCGGCGAACGCCGCCAGCGCCTCTGCGTTCTCGGCGAGCGCGCCCGCGAAGCGCACCGCCTCGTTCGCGGCGGCGGCGGCGTAGTAGGCGGTCAGTGCGCCCGCGGCGATCTCCTGCTCCGCGACGCCGACTCGCCGCGCCTCGGCCGCGAGCTCGACATCCGCCACGTCCACCCTGGCGCCGCGCTGGCCCGCGAGCTCGAGCTCCTGCGAGAGCACCACGCTCCAGTTCAGGACGGAGGCGGCCTCGGGCGGCGGGCGACGCCGGTTCGAGACCAGCGCGCTCACCGTGGGGTTGCTCGGCAGCCAGATCCCCGCTGTGGTCCGGCTCGCCGCCGCGGCGGCGAGCCGTTCGCGGGCTTCCCGCACCTCCGGGCTCGCGGCGAGCGCGCAGCGAACGACCATCTCGGGGTCGAGTGGGCCCCGGCAGCCCGCCCTTCGGGCGGCGGGGTCCTGAGCGGCGGCGGATGCGTGCGCCCAGGCGGCGGCGCTGGCGACGACGAGCATCGCCGCGGTCAAGGTGCGGTTCATGGATCCCTCGCGTGAATAAGTCACGAGCGGTCCCGGTCGGCGCACGGCGCACCGGGCCCGGAGCCCGCCCACACGGTTCGATTCGACTACGCGAGGGGGAACTTGGGGACGTGCAGGATGTCGGCGGGCTCGGGCGCCGCGTGCCGATCGCTCGGGGGACTCCAGGACGTCGCGCGCGACACAGGTGACACCAGCGTGACGACGGCGGTGGCCGCGACCTTGGGCAGGGAGCAGCAGGAGCAGTCGTGGCAATTGGGTGGGCACTGGCCACCCGAGACGTCCGTGGGGCACCTCTCGTCGCAGGGACCGTCACCGCACAACGCCCCGAGGCCGCTCACGTCGAAGGTGAGCAGCGTCAGGAAGACGAGGAGGACGGCCCGGCGCACGGCAGTCAGTATCCCACAGGACCGGTCGGCCACGGCGACAACGCCCTCGAATTTCGATGGCGACACGGACATTCCTGTCGCGCCCGCTCCCGTCGCGCCGGCGGTCGGTCGAGCAAGCGAAGCGAGGCGAGGACGAGGCGAGGCGAAGCGAGGCGAGGACGAGGCGAAGCGAAGCGAAGCGAGGATTGACGTCTGCCGACGGGCACGCCAACTGGCGTCCTCCTTGCAATGCGCCCGCCTTGCAAGGAACGTCAAATTGCCCGAAGCTGGCCCGGGCGGTCAGCCTCGACGCTCGGTCCCAGGAGAGTCCCCATGTCTCATTCGCTCCCGATCCTCGCAAGCAGGCCGCCATCTCGACCGCCGTCGAAGCGGGCCGCGAAGGAGGCGCGCCTCGGCCATCTGGTCGGGGCGCTGGCGGTGGTCACCTGCCTCGGGGCTGCCTGCACATCGGGCAGCTCGCTTTCCGGATCGGGCGGAGGCGGGCCTTCGGCGAGCGGTGGAGGCGGGTTCGGTGGCGGAGGGCCGGCGGTTGGCGGATCGACGCCCGACCGCCCCACCACCCCCGGGACCGCGGTGACGGTGACGCCCCCGGCCAGTCGGACCGGCGAGCTCGGGACCGTCACCGCCGCCATCGCGGCGACGAGCACCCTCGACGCCGCGGGGTTGCTGGCCGCGCATGCACTCCCCTTCGTGTCGTCCACGTCGCTCGGCTACGATCCGTCCTCCGCCACCAACCTACCGCTGGTGCAAGCATCGGCCCTGGCCTTGTCCGCGTCCGAGATGGATCTGCTCACCCGCCAGGGGTTCGTGCTGTCGGAGCGCCAGGTCTTCCCGGGCTTCCTCTACGGGTACGCGACCATCTACAGCCAGGATCTGCCGGTGTTCGTGTCGGCGGATTCGATCCTCTACGCGGTTCACCGCTCGTACGACCAGATCCTGAAGGCGCTCGAGCTCGACATCCTCGTCGGCGAGCTGCACGCGATGTTGACCGGCATGCGAACCCGGCTCGGGGCCGGCGCATCCGCTCCTTTTGGCCCGGCCCTGGTCGCGGACGCGGATCTCTACCTGGCGGTGGCGCTCGGCCTCCTCGACGGCCAGCCGGCCGCCCCCGTGGCAGGCGCCTCGACCGCCCAGATCGCGAACCTCCTGTCGATGGCCACGGCGGCCTCGGGGACCGCCGACGTCACCTTGTTCGGAAGCCAGCGCACGCTCGACTTCTCGCAGTTCACCCCGCGCGGCCACTACCTCGGCACCCCGGCCCTCGAACAGTACTTCCGCGCGATGATCTGGCTCGGCCGGACCGACTTGCCGCTGGTCGACGTCTCGCCGTCGGGTGGCGTCCTCTTCCATCGACCGGCCTTCGAGGCGGCGGTGGCGCTGACCAACCTGCTCGACGCGCCCACGCTCGCGCACTGGAAGCACCTCGACGATTCCCTGCGCGCCTTCGTGGGTGAGCCCGACGGGATGGAGCCGCCCGACCTACCTCGCCTGGTGCAGGATCTCGGGGCCGTCGACCTCGGCGCGCTCGCCGCCCTCCCGGATCAGCAGCTCGCCGCGGGGATCGTGGCTGGCGGCTACGGGCAGCAGCGCATCGCCTCCCAGATCCTGGATGGCGCGGCCCAGGGGACCGACACCTCGGTCCCGCTGGCGTCCACGTTCTTGCTGCTCGGGCAGCGCTACGTGGTCGACTCTCACGTGTTCTCGAACGTGGTCTACGACCGGGTGAACCACCGCGGGTTCCCGTCGCGGATGATGCCCGATCCGCTCGACGTCGCGTACGCGGCGCTCGGGAACGACGCCGCCGCGCCGCTCTTGCAGGCCGGGCTCGTGACCTACGGCTACGCGCCCGATCTCGAGCGCGCGCGCACCCTCGTCGATCTGCACGGCGACGACTTCTGGAGCGCCAACCTCTACAACCTGTGGCTGTCCGCTCTGCGAGCGCTGTCGCCCACCGCCGCCGGATTGACCGCGCCGACGACCATCGCGGTGCCGGCGATCTTTCGCAGCGAGCCGTGGGCGCGTCGGACCCTGAACACCCAGCTCGCGTCGTGGGCCGAGCTGCGGCACGACACCATCCTCTACGCCAAGCAGTCGTACACTTCGGGTGCGATTTGCGTGTTCCCGGACGCCTTCGTCGAGCCGAATCTGGCCTTCTTCGATCGAATCGGCGCCTATGCCCGCCAGGGCGCGGCGCTGGTCCAGAGCCTCGACTTCTCGACGGCCCCGACGCTGGGGATGGACATTGGCACCTACTTCGCCCATCTCGCCGACGTGGCCGGCATCCTCGGCGCCATGGCCGACGCCCAGCAGACCGGCGCGGCGCTGGCGCCGGCGTACCTCGACTTCATCAACCAGGCCGTCAAGCGCAGCGGTGTCCAGGTGTGCGGCGGCCCGCCGGCCTACGATGGGTGGTACGCCGGGCTGTTCTACCCGACCGGATTCCAGGGCCAGGCGGGCTTCACGGCCGAGACGTTCGACCCGACCATCGCCGACGTCCACACCGAGCCCACCGACGAGACCGGGGCACCGGTCGGAAATGTGCTTCATGTGGGGACCGGCTTCGCGCGGCTCATGGTCCTCACCGTCGAGAGCTGCGGCGGGCCGCGCGCCTACGCCGGCCTGGCCTCGTCGTATCATGAGGTCACCACCACCGGCTTCAAGCGCCTGACCGACGACGACTGGGCCACGCAGGTCAACGTCCACGGCGCGGGCGTCACCAATCCGGTCTGGGTCCAGCCGATCCTGTCGCAACCCTGATGGTCGCAAACCCTGAGCGCCCATGGGTCAACTTCAAGCTCGGTCTGTGTCTCGGCTATCTTCGTTCAACGGCTCGGGCCCAGGGCCCAAGGAGGATTTCGATGCGGTTCGCTCTCGGATGTCTGGTCGGGTTGGTCATGCTGTCGGTCGGGTCTTCGCAGGCGCGAGCGGACGTTGCTCCGCCTCAGGGTTGCACCGCTCCCGGTCAGCCATGTGACAACGCAGGGCCGGCCGCCAATCTCGCCGGGGTCTGTGCGACCTCGACCTGCAACAAGAGGCTACCGAGCACCGACGGGTCCATCGCGATCATGGCGTATCCATGCAATCTGTGTCAGGTCGTGGGTGTGGACGGCTCCGCTGGAGGCAGCGGGGGTTCGGGGAGCGGCGGCGCCTCCACGGATGGCGGAAGCTCGGGCAGCGGCGGCTTCTTGGACGGCAGCGGGGGCTCGGTCTCGGGGACCGGCGGCGCAGCCGGGGCCGACGCCGGGACGCCCGACGCCTCCACCTCGACGCCTGCACGCAAGAACTCCGGATGCGCGCTCGCCCCGGACGGGCCGATCGCTCCGCTCGCGACGTGGATGACCTCCCTCTGGCTCGCCGGCGCGGCTCTGCTCGCCGCCCGCCGCCGCGGCGCAAACCGCCCCGGACTTCCTCGTTCACGTTCCACACCACGCCGCGACGCGGCCACATGACGCCGTGGGTCGTCGACTGGGTGCGCGCGTTCGCGATCACCGTGGCCATCGAGGCGCTCGTCGCGACGCCGCTGCTCGTGCGGACCGAGCCACACCTCGGCCGGCGGCTCGCGGCCGTGGTGCTCGTCAACCTCTCCACCCATCCGCTCGTCTGGTTCCTGTTCCCCGGCCTCGCGGTGCGGTTCGGGATCCGGGTCGGGCTGTCGGAAGCCTGGGCGGTCCTGGGAGAGATCGGAGGGTACGTGATCGTCTGGCCAGGGATTGGCCTTCCGCGAGCGGCGATCACCTCGGTGCTGGCCAACGGCGCTTCTTTCGCGGCGGGGCTCCTCCTGCCGCTCGCGACCAGAGGCGGAGCATGACCCGGGCTCGAAACCTCCGCGCCGTGCTCAGTTCTTGTAGCCGCCGGACTTCGGCATCTCCAGCTTCCAGACCCCGGCGGCCACCGCCTTGGCCAGCGCCGCGACGGTCATCTGGGTCGAGCCCGAGACCCGCGTCTCGATCTCGATGCTGCGCACGGGCGCGGTCCGTGGCGCGCGCGCGGAGAGCTGCTCGAGGAGGGACTTGAGGACCTCGGCCAGTCCCCCGAGGGCGTTCTCGGTTTGCCGGACCGCGATCGCGGTGGACGACGCGTTCACGGCCTGCGCGCGCAGCTCCTTGCGAATCTCGCGCGTCCCCTGCGACGTCTGGCGTGCCAGCTCCGCGAGCTCCTTGACCAGCGGCGCGAGGGCGTCCCGCCGGGCCGCGGCGGCCTCCGGGGGGCCACTACCGAACCCCTGCACCGCCAGCCGATCCGCCACCGTCTCGAACACGGCGTTGATCTTCGCCAGCTCGAGCATCAGGCGCGCCAGACTATCCACCTGAACACGGATCTTCCCGATCGCCACCTGGGTCTTCTCCACCAACTGCAGCGCCTCCGAGAGGGCTTCGCGGGACTCGGGCTCTGACATTGGAACGGGGTGCGGATCGGTCGGGAAGGGATTCGCCATCTCGGGCCTCCTGCCTGCAAGGGCAGAAGAGATCGTAGCAACCAACATCCTGCAATCGAGCACAACCGACCCCATATCGCACATCCGAATACAGATTCCGACGCCGGCCTCCGGCGTCTGGCAACAGCGCAGCGCAGTGGCACCGTGCACCACCCAGGCAGCGCCTCAAGTACCAGGCCCGGGCTGGCGACAAGCAAACGACGAGGCTCGTGTCGGTCGACGGCAAAGGGGGGGGCGAGGGGCATAAAGCATGCGATCAATCTCCATAGGACCAGTTCCAGCGGAGGGGGCGGCGGCGGCGGATTCGCCCAACCCGCCATCGGTCGTGCCGTCGAGCCCCGGTCCGACTGCATCCGGCCCCGTCGCGCCCCACACCGAGGCCGGACCGGCGGCGGCGATGGCCCCGCCTCCCACGCCCGCAACCACGCCCTATTCGTTCGCCCAGGCGCTCTCCCGGCTGCGCACCCGGCTTGGCGCCCGCATCCGGGAGGTGAACAAGCTCTCCGAGAGCGAGATCTTGAGCGTCGGGAACGGCGTCCACCGGATCGTCATCAACGCCACCGCCCACATCGAGCACAGCAAGAACGAGATGCTCTCGCTCGTCGAGGCCATCCGTGCCGGGCTGCCCATCTGTTCGCCGCCCGGGACGTCCTGCGGCATCGACGCGTCCTCCCGCGAGCCACCCAACCGGTTGATGGACGAGGCGACGGCGCAAGCCGACCTGGCTGGCCTCGGCTCGACCATCGCGGGCCGGGTCCGCTCGGCGGCGCGCAACCTCGACGCGCTGGCATCCGAGCTCGCATCGGTGGTGGCCCCCGCGCCCGACGCCGGCACGGCGCGCACCGACGAGCTGCGGCGCCTGCTGGCCGCGGTCGCCGCCTCGGCCAGTGATGTCCAGGCGGGGGCGGACCAGCTCGCCGGCCTCCTGCCCGAGCTGTCCACCAAGGCCGAGCAGATTCGCATGGACGCCTCGGCTTGCGCCTCCGCCATCGCCGAGCGTTGCGATCAGGCCGACGCCTGCCTCTTGCACCTCGGTGAGGCCCTCGAGACCATCTCGCGCACGAGCAACGACGACGTCGAGGCGATCCTGCGCGCATCCCGGGACGCCCTGTCCCACCTGCAGTTCCAGGATGTCGTGGCGCAGGGAATCATGCAGCTCGACAACTGGATCCGCGACCTCGAGATCGAGGCGACCGCGGCCGAGGGCAAGCCGCCGGAGAACATCGCACCCCCGATGCAGCCCCCCGTGGGCGAGGCCGACCCGGAGGCCGAGCTCTTGCGCGACCGAGCGGGCGACATCCTGCTGCTGTGACCTCGCCCGCCACATGACCCGGACCGGGCGCGGGCCCGCCGCCGCCCGCGTCGTGCTGGGAGCCGGGTCAGGCAACGCGGCGATCCTGCCGAGAACAGTCGGAACAGCATGTCTGGCACCGGCGTTCCCAGTCCCCACCGCTTCGGGCGCTATGTCCTCATCGACCGCCTGGGCAAGGGGGGCATGGCCGAGGTCTTCCGCGCCATCATGCCGGGAGTCGAGGGCTTCCGTCGGGATCTGGTCATCAAGCAGATCCGCCCGGACCAGTCGCGCACCCGCAACTTCATCGAGATGTTCGTGAACGAGGCCCGCATCTCAGCCCAGCTGCACCACCCCAACATCGTGCAGGTCTTCGACTTCGGCCAGGTGGACGGTTGCTACTTCCTGGCCATGGAGCTCCTGCGGGGCCGCGATCTCCTGGCGGTGATGAAGGCGCTGCGCGAGCGACGCCGGCCCTTCCCCATCCCGATTGCGATTCACGTTGCGCAGCAGGTTGCGGTCGGCCTCGGCTACGCCCACGCGCTGAAGACGCCGGATGGTCGACCGCTCGATATCCTGCACCGGGACGTGAGCCCGTCGAACATCATGTGCCTCGCCACCGGCGGCGTGAAGCTGCTGGACTTCGGGATCGCGAGCGCCATCGGCGAGGGCGACTCCGACGCCGAGGAGTCGACCTTCAAGGGCAAGCTGTCTTATCTGGCCCCCGAACGGCTGGGGCTCGGCGGCAACGGCAACGAGCCCAAGCTCGACGGGCGCATCGATCTGTTCTCGCTCGGCACCGTCCTTTGGGAGGTGCTGGCCGGACGACGCCTCTTCCAGGGAAAGACCGACGCCGACAAGCTGCGCGCAGTGCTCGAGCGGCCGATCCCTCCCCCATCGTCCTTGCGCGGGGACATCCCTCCGCGGCTCGACGAGATCGTCCTCAAGGCGCTCGAGCGGGACCGGGACAGGCGCTACCTCACGGGACAGGCGCTCGCCGACGATCTCGAGGAGCTGGCCATCGACACCAAGTATCAGTCGCGGATGCTGCCGATGCTGCTGCAGGACCTGTTCGGCGTGGGGGGGAGCCGCAGCCACATGGCTATCTCGGCGTTGCCACCCGAGCTCCTGATCCCGCCGCCGGCCCACCCGCCGACGCCGACGCCCACGCCGACGCTGGCCGCCCTGTCCCCGGATCCCGGAGCGCGGACGCGCGGCCCGGCCGAATCCGCTGAGCAGTCGGCCGCTGCGCCGATCTCGGACCGGATCGGCGCCACCGGCGATTCGCGGCTCGATCCGCTCCGCGACACCGTCGGTGGGATGCGGGCCGGCGCCCCAGGATCGACGGAGGAGGCCGTCCCCGCGCCCGTGGCCACGAACCTGTCGGCGGCCGAGATGTCTGGCTCACCCACGCCCTTGCCCCCGGCCCCCGGCCGAGTCCTCGCGACGGTCGCCCCGTCCCAGGAGACGACCCACGCCGGTGACGCCGGAGCGGCGGCTCCAGTCGCGCGACGGGCAATCGACCTCGTCCGCCTTCCTTCTTCTGCCCGGCGCGCTTCTGCCTGGCGCGCTTCTGCCTGGCGGGCTTGCGCCTGGCGCGAGGTGCTCCGGCGGCTTCCCGTGACCTCACGGCAGGGAGCCCTCGGAGCCGCCGTGGGGCTGCTGGTGCTGGCGATGGTGCTGACCGGGATCGGCGTCGTCGGCGCACGGTCCGGGGCACGAGCCCGCTCTCCCCTGGTCGCCGAGACAGGCGGCCACCGGCCGGTCCCGGCGCGAGCACCGGGTGGAAAGACCGGCACGGGCACCCCGATGACCATCGCCGCGTTGCCCCTTCGCGCATCCCCTGCCGCGGGTTCGCTGGCGGCGCCGGCGCCGACGTCGGCATCGCCGCCGCCGCCGAGCGGCCCCTTCTCCTCAACGAGCGCGCCGGACAGCGCCGGAGGGGCTGCCGCGGTGGCGGTCGCCACGTCGGGCCCGGAGCGACTCGCGACCCGCGACCCGGCTGCACTGGCCTCGAAGATCGTTCCGAAGGGCGCCTCCCCGGCGAGCCCGAAAGCCGGATCCGTCGCGCAGCACCTGGCGCCTCCCACCCACCCCGCCCTCGCGCGCCCCGCGCCTCGCCCGGGCGGCAAGACTCTGGCCGCCTTCGCCCTGGCACCGCGACCAGGCCCGCCCAGGCCCAGCGCCGCCCCCCCCGGCCGGGCCGCGGGCACGCGGACGGGAGCCGACGGCCGGGTCGAAAAGGGATTGTCCATCGACCCCTTCGCCGAGCAGGCGGCTCGCTTGACCGCGCGCCCTCGGCCCTGACTCGGGCGGTCACCGAGAGCGGTGCACTAGACGAGGCCAGGCGGGCCTTCGAGCGCTTCCACACCCGGGTCTTTACCGGGTCCTCAGGTCGTCCCCAGGAGCTCCGTCGTCAAGTCCGGCTCCGCGCGAGTCCCAGGCGCAGGGCTCGGAGCAAGTAGTCACCGAGCGCCAGCATTCCGAGCGCGAAGGCCAGCCAGGCCAGCCTCCTGGCCGCCGCCAGCTCGAGCACGATGGCGGTGATGGCCGCGAACTGCGACACCGTGGCCGCCTTCCCCAGCAGGCTGGCCCGAAAGTCGTAGTGCAGCCAGTGCCGGAGCGTGGGCACGGCCAGGTACACCAGCGACAGCGGCGCCTGCGCGATCTCGCGGGCCAGGATCAACGCGAGCAGAGACAGTGGCGGGTGCAGGTGGGTCCAGATGGCCACCAGCACCGTGGCCACGAAGATCTTGTCGCAGATCGGGTCCAGCCAGGAGCCGGTCCCCGCGGGGTGCGGGTGCAGCCGCGGGGATCGGACACCAGCCGAGGCGAGCCGGGCCGCCGCCGCCCGCCGGGCGAACATGCCGTCGAGCACGTCCGTCAAGGCCGCCGCCGCCAGGACCCCGATCGCCAGGGACATGCCCCCCCAGGAGGCCCCCCATACGATCATGAACAGGGCCCCGAGGGGGACCCGCGCCAGGCTGAGCAGATTGGCCACCGAAAAGAACGCCACGACTCCCATCGTTCCAAGTTGCAAGGGTGCAAGGGTGCAAGGTTGAATGAAGTCGACTGAACTGTACTAAGAACTGGGTGATGAGCTCAACGGATCGAATCGTGCGCGGGCTGGTGGCGGGCAGCCAGGCGCGCTTCGTGGCGGTGGTGGCGACTCGGCTCGCCCGCGATGCCGCTCGCCGCCACGAGGCCGAGGGCAGCGCGGCGATCGCGCTCGGGCGCGCCGGCGCGGCCGGGTTGCTCCTCGCCACGCTGACCAAGGGCGACGAGCGGGTCACCCTGCAGATCCTCGGCGATGGGCCGCTCGGGGCGGTGACGGTCGATGCCACCTCCGGTGGCGAGGCGCGCATCTTCCTGCGGAACCCGGCGGCCGGGGCCCGGGTGACCGAGGATGCCGCCGGGCGCCCGTCGATCGGTCCGGGGATCGGGCGGTCGGGCATCGTCTCCGTGGTGCGCGATCTCGGCATGCGGGACACCTTCCGCGGACAGACCGAGCTCGCCGACGGGGAGATCGACACCGACGTCGAGAAGTACCTGGCGATGAGCGAGCAGATCGACAACGCCCTCGCCTGCGAGACCCTGCTCGACGCGGAGACCGGGGAGATCCGCTGCGCCGTGGGGGTGCTCCTGCAGGCGCTGCCCGGCGGCGAGGGCGCGGCGGTCCTCGAGGCCGCGCGGGCCCGGCTGAGGGCCGGGGAGCTGGCGGCGGCCCTCGGGAGGACCCTCGGCGCCCTCGACGCCGATGCCCCACCCCCACCCACCTCGCTCATGGACCAGGTGGCGCAAGCGGCGCTGGGCGAGCGGGTCGACGCGCTCGACATCCTCGATGCCCGGCCGGTGCGGTTTCACTGCCCCTGCACCCGGGACCGCGCCCGCACGACCCTTGGTCTCCTCGGGCAAGACGACCTCGCGGCCATGATCCGGGAGGATGGCGCGGCCGAGGTCACCTGCGACTTCTGCCGCACCACCTACACGTTCACCGACGCCGACCTCGAAGAGATCCGCCGCGAGCTGCGCCCCGAGGCTGTCGCGCCCTCCTGACCTCGTGGCGGCGGCTGCTATGCTGCGCCCATGATCCGGATCGTCGCCCGCGAGGACCCTGAGTTTGCGCCCCTGGTGCGGTCGCTCGTCGACCGTGCCGCGGGGGTTCCCGAGAGCATCGAGGCGGCCGCGCGCGACGTGATTCGCCAGGTGCGGGCCGGCGGCGATCGCGCGGTGCGCGAGCTGACGGCACGGTTCGAGGGGCGGCAGCTCGACGCGCTCGAGATCCCGCCCGCCGAATGGCGGGGCGCGGTGGACCGGATCGATCGCGCGGTGGTGCGCGCCATCGAGCGGGCTGTCGAGCGGGTGCGCGCCTTTCACGAGCACGAGCGGTACGCGGCGTTCGAGCTGCGGGAGGGGGGGGGCACCCGCATCGGCATGCGGGTGGCGGCGCTCGGTCGCGTCGGGATCTACGTGCCGGGCGGTAAGGCCCGCTACCCGTCGACGGTGGTCATGACCGCCGTCCCGGCGCGCGTGGCGGGCGTGGGGGAGATCGTCATGACCACGCCCGGACCCTCGCTCGAGACCCTGGCCGCGGCGTCCCTGTCGGGGGTGGATCGGGTGTTCAGCATCGGCGGCGCGCAGGCGGTGGCGGCGCTCGCTTACGGCACCGCCTCGGTGCCCCGGGTGGACAAGATCGTGGGCCCGGGCAATGCGTACGTCGCGGCGGCCAAGCGGCTGGTGTTCGGCGACACGGGCATCGATTCCATCGCGGGCCCGACCGAGCTCGTGATCGCGGCGGACGCCTCGGCCGAGCCGCGCTGGGTGGCCGCGGACCTCCTGGCGCAGGCGGAGCACGACGAGCTGGCGGTGCCGGTCCTGGTGGCCGTGGGACGGGCGGTGGCCGAGCGCGTGGCGGAGGCCCTCGCCGCCCAGCTGGCGGTCCTGCCCCGTCGCGCCATCGCCGAGCAGGCGCTGCGCCATCAGGGCGCCATCCTGGTGGTGGAGACGGCACTCGAAGCGGTGGAGCTGGTGGAGCAGCTGGCCCCCGAGCACGCCGAGCTGGCGCTGGCGGACGCGCGCGCGCTGGCGGCGCGGATCACCACCGCGGGAGCCCTGTTTCTCGGGAACTACACGCCCGAGTCGGTGGGGGATTACATGGCCGGTCCGAGTCACGTCTTGCCGACGGCCGGGAGCGCCCGGTTCGCCTCGCCGCTCGGGGTGGCGGACTTCGTGAAGCGGACGTCGATCATCGAATACGATGCCGCCACCCTGCGCGAGCAGGCGGCGGACATTCGCCGCCTGGCCGAGGTCGAGGGTCTCGATGCGCACGCCGAGGCCGTGCGGATTCGCTTTCCCGACTGAGGACGCGAGAGGGCTTCGTCTCTTCGATGACCAGGACAGCCACCGCGCGGCAAGAGCGGACCGCCGCCGTCTTCGACAGCGACGTGTGGCCCCTCTTGCCCGAGCGGGCGGCGCGCCTGATCCTGGCGGGGCTGGACGGGCTCCCCACCCGGGGCATGAAGCTGGCGCTCGAGGTCGGCTGCGCGACGGGCGGCCTCAGCCTGGAGGTGGCGCGCCGGCTCGGAGCCGGCGCCCGCCTCATCGCCCTCGACGAGTCTCCGGCCCTGATCGCGCGCGCCGAGTCGCGCCGCGACGCCCGCCAGGTTGCCCGCGATCGCCGGCCGGGCGGCAAGGGCTCCCCCGACCGCCCGGAGGCGCCGGGGGAGAAGGACATCACCGGAACGCGGGTGTCCTTCCAGGTGGGTGAGCTCCGTCCACCGTTTCCGGCTGCCGATGGCACCTGCGATCTGGCGTATTCGAACCTGGCGCTGGCCGAGTCGCTCTCCACGGCCGCCGCGCACGCGACGTCGCCGCGGACGCCGAGCTCGGAGCCCCCGGCCGACGCGGCCCGCGCCGGGCTCGGTCAGCTCGCGTCCTGCCTGGCGCCAGGTGGAGCGTTGCTCGCCACCTTCCCGGTCGAAGGGTGCTGGCGAGAGTTCCTCGATCTGTACGCCGATGTGCTGGCCGCGCAGGGACGCCGAGAGACCCTGGCGGCGCTGGAGAAGTACCGCCGCGCCTTCCCGAGCCCCGCGGCGCTGGTGACGGCCCTCGAGAGGACCGGACTCGTCGACGTGACCGTGGAGACGGCGCGCTGGGAGCTGCTGTTCAGGAGCGCCCGCGAGTTCTTCTTCGCGCCGGTCGTCGAGCTCGGCCCGCTGGCCGAGTGGCAACAGATCGCCGGCGGGCGCGGCGACGAGATGCAAGACCTGTTCTTCTTCGTGAAGGAAGCCATCGACACCTACTTCGCGCGCACGCCCTTCGGGGTCTCGCTGGTCGTGTGCTGCGTGAAAGGGCGCAGACCGTGACCCGCAGCGAGGCGCACCCCCGAGGCGACGTCGACCGGGAGCCCGACGAGAGGGACGATCCCACCGCCCGCCGCGCGTACCAGGCTCTCGTCCGCGAGCTGCAGGAGCACGACCGCCGCTACTACGTCGAGATGGCGCCGACCATCGCGGACGTCGAGTACGACCGCCTGCTTCGCGAGCTCGAACAGGTGGAGGCCGCGCACCCCGACTGGATCGCGCCCGACTCCCCCACGCAGAGGGTGGCCCCCGCCCCGGTCTCGGACTTCCCCAAGGTCATCCGCGACATCCCCATGCTGTCGCTCGACAACACCTACAGCCGCGAGGAGCTCCTGGAGTTTTGCGAGCGGGTGGAAAAGGGGCTCGGCGAGACTGCCACCGCCTTCGTGGTCGAGCCCAAGATCGATGGCATCAGCGTCGAGCTCACCTACCGCGAGGGCCGCTTCGTCCTCGGGGCGACCCGCGGTGACGGGCGCATCGGCGAGGACGTGACCGCCAACCTGCGCACGGTGAAGTCGCTGCCGCTCGCGCTCGGGGAGGCCGTCAGCCTGACCGTGCGGGGAGAGGTGTTCATGTACAAGCGCGACTTCGAGGCCATCAACGCCGAGCGCGCGCTGTCCTCGGAGGAGCCCTGGAAGAACCCGCGGAACTTCACCGGCGGATCCCTCAAGCTGCTCGATCCGCGCGAGTGCGCCCGGCGCCCGCTGCACGTGCTGCTCTACGAGCTGATGGATGGCGAGCGGGTCCGGCCGATGCACTCGGAGGCGCTCGCCTACATGCGCGGCCTCGGCTTGCCGGTCTCGGCGGACAACGCGGTGGTGCGGGGCACGGACGCCCTCGCCGAGGCCGTGTCGGCCTGGGCCGGCCGTCGGCTCGGCTTGCCGTACGAGGCCGACGGGCTCGTCATCAAGGTGGACGCCTTCGCCGAGCGACGCTTGCTCGGCCACACCGCGAAGTTCCCGCGCTGGGCCATCGCGTACAAGTTCCCGGCCATGCGGTCGGACACCGTCCTGCGCGGGATCGAGGTGAACGTGGGCCGCACCGGGGCCATCACACCGGTCGCGGTGCTGGATCCGGTCGAGCTGTCGGGCACCACGGTCAAGCGTGCGTCCCTTTTCAACTGGGACGAGGTGCGACGCCTCGACGTGCGCATCGGGGACCACGTGCGGGTCGAGAAGGCCGGCGAGATCATTCCCCAGGTGGTCGAGGTCCTCACCGGGTGGCGGACCGGCGCGGAGCAAGCGATCGAGATCCCGACCCGATGCCCGGGCTGCGCGACGACCCTGGTGCGCCAGGAGGGCGAGGTGGCCCTGCGGTGCCCGAACCGGGCGTGTCCCGAGCAGCGCTGGAAGGCGATCCAGTTCTTCTGTCAACGGGGCGCCATGAACATCGAAGGGATCGGCGAGGTCCTGGCGCGCGAGCTGGTCGCCAAGGGCCTGGTGACGGATGCCGCCGGGATCTTCGATCTCACCCTCGAGGCGTTGATGCCGCCGGAGGGTGACACCGCCGCCCCCCGGATCGAGCGGATGGGCCGCAAGTCGGCGCTGAACCTGCTCGCGGCCATCGCGCGCGCCCGGACGGATGCGACGCTGTCGCGGCTCCTCATCGGCCTCGGCATCCCACACGTGGGGACGGTGGCCGCCCGGGCCATCGCGCGCCGATTCGGCAGCTTCGAGGCCCTCTGGGCGGCGAGCCCCGAGGATCGGCGCTCGATCGTCGGCTCGATCGATGGGGTCGGGCCGGTGATCGCGGATGCGCTCGACGCCACCTGGGCCGATCCGGCCAATCTGGCGTTGCTCGAGCGGCTACGCGCGCGGGGGATCACCCCGATCGAGCCCGCCGGCCGTCAGGCTGGGTCGGGGCCCCTCTCCGGCAAGCGGGTGTGCGTGACCGGGAAGCTCTCGCGGCCGCGTGCCGAGATCCAGCGGGACATCGAAGCGGCCGGGGGCCAGTTCGTGACCTCCGTCGGCAAGAACACCGATCTCCTGGTGGCGGGCGGCGACGTGGGCAAGAGCAAGCTCGACGCCGCTCGCAAGCTCGGGACGCAGATCGTCTCGGAGGCCGAGCTCGCCGGGTTGCTCGTCTCCAGCACCAGCTCCGGGGAGACGACGAGCTGAGCGCACCCTCCGAGGGGGAACTGGATGCCGCGGGCAAGCGGGTGCGTTTTCGTTTCCACTCAAGCTCGCCGGGTCATCCGCCGATGACAGAGCGATGTCCGACATCGAGATTCTCTTGCAGGTGGATGCGGGGAACGTCCCCGCCGGGGTGTCAGCGATTTTTCTCGACGAAGAGGACAACGTCGGGCGCTGGATGAGCTTCGCGTGCGCGGTGGCCGCCGTGGCCGGCGCGATCGTCTGCGTGCTCCTCAAACTGAACCCGGCCGCACCGACCCTGCTGGTCCTCACCGCCGGGCTGCTCGGGATCAACGTGTTCCCCACGCTCCGCGCCCCGGAGAACGCCGTCATCAAGCGCGAAGTGGCGGTCATGACCGGGGAGTCGATCCTGGTCCGGGATGCACACGGACTCCGCCAGTGGAGGATCGAGGAGCTCTCCAACGTCGTGGCCCAGGTCTACAACCGGCAGGCCCTGCTGATGTTGATCGATCGGCGCGGGAACGAGCACGCCCTGCGTCCCCTCCATTGCCGGCGCGGTGAGCAGCTTCGCGCGCTCATCGCCCAGCGACTTCGGGCCAACACCCGGACGCTCTAGCGCATCAGGAATCGCGAGCTCGAGCTCGATGCACCAGTCTTGGGGTGCGGATTTCCCACCCCCCCAAGACCGTTGTGCGCCGACCCCGGGAGAGGGGCTTACGAGCCGCCTGCGCCCGCAGCGCCACCGGCACCAGCGCTGCCGCCGGCCGCGCCGGCCGTCCCGCCAGCCGCCCCAGCCACGCCACCCGCGCCGCCCGCTGCGCCTGCCGTTCCACCAACCCCGCCAGCGCCACCGGCTGCGCCCGCCGCGCCACCGGCGCCACCCTTGCCGCCGCCACCGCCTGCACCAGCCGAGCCGCCTGCGCCTGCCGAGCCACCGGCACCGGCATGACCACCCGCGCCGCCTGCTGCGCCTGCTGCTCCTCCTGCTCCCGCTCCCCCTGCCGTACCGCCGCCTCCAGCAGTGCCGCCCTTGCCGCCTGCTCCCGCGCTACCGCCGCCGGCTCCCGCAGAGCCGCCCTTGCCGCCGGTTGCGCTGGGGCCGCAGTTGCTCGAGCTGTCGTCGCAGCCCACGCTCGACAGACCGAACGCGAGGAGTCCCGTGAGCGCTGCAGCCGCGCAGACTTTGCCGATCTTGATGAACATGAAATCAATCCTTTCGTAAAGACCAATCTAGGTGGAGCGGTGGACGTTCCTACGACCATCGCTTTTTCTCACAACGCACGTGCGCCCGCAAGGGTCGACGCCTCAAGAAAGAGGATTTCGCAATTGTTGGGTACAAAGTGGGCGGTCGTGAACCTACATCGCGGCGATCTTGCCGGCGACTTGCCGGCGATCTCGTCGGCAATCCTGCCGGCGAACCCCGCGAAAGCCCCGGGGACGTCACGATTGTGTCGAACAGGTCGACGAATCAGACCCTGGTGGACTGGGAGCCACCCAGCACGGCGGCGCCCCCGAGGTAGGGACGCAACACCTCCGGGACGGCGATGCGACCGTCGGCGAGCTGGTAGTTCTCGATCACCCCTATGAGGGTTCGTGGCAGCGCGAGCCCGGAGCCGTTCAGGGTGTGGACGAATCGGTTCTTCCCTTTTTCCCCTCCGCCTTGCCCCCCGCCTTGCCCACCGTCGCGAAAGCGGATGCGGGCCCGCCGGGCCTGAAAGTCACCGAAGTTCGAGCACGAGCTGACCTCCAGCCATTCGTTCTGGCCCGGGGCCCAGAGCTCGAGATCGAACTTGGCCATCGCCGAGAACGAGAGATCCCCGGTGCACATCTGGACCACCCGATACGGAAGCTCGAGCCCCCGCAAGACGTCTTCCGCGTCGGACAGCAGGGAGGTGAGCTCGGCCATCGATCCGTCTGGGTGCACGAACTTCACGAGCTCGACCTTGTCGAACTGGTGCCCCCGCTTGATGCCCCGGGTGTCGCGCCCGGCCGCCATCTGCTCCCGCCGGAAACACGCGGTGAAGGCGACGTGCCGGATCGGCAAGGCGCCCGCGTCGAGGATCTCGTCCCGGTACAGGTTGGTCACCGGGACCTCGGCGGTGGGGATGAACCACAGGTCCTCCTCGGCGTCGTGGTACAGGTTGTCGCCGAACTTGGGCAGGTTTCCGGTGCCGACCAGGCTCTCGCGCTTGACCATGTAGGGCGGATAGATCTCGACGTAGCCGTGCTTGAGCGTGTGAAGGTCGAGCATGTAGGTGATGAGCGCACGCTGGAGCCTCGCCCCCCACCCCTTGAGCACGTAGAAGCGCGAGCCCGAGATCTTGACCCCCCGCTCGAAGTCGATGACGTCGTGCTTGGTCCCGAGATCCCAGTGGGCCTGGGGGGCAAAATCGAAGCTGCGCTTGCGGCCCTCCTCCCGCACCACCACGTTCTCCGCGTCGTCCTTGCCGAAGGGCACGGACGGATGGGGCAAGTTCGGCAGTCCGAGGAGCTTCTCGTCGAGCGCGCTCTCGGTGGCGGCGAGCGTGCCGGACAGCGCGTCGATCTGCAGCTTGAGAGCGGCGCCCGCGGCCTTGGCGGCGTCCCGCGCCTCGCCGGCGGGCGCGCGCCCGATCTCCTTGGACAGCCGATTTTGCTCGGCCTGCAGGCTCTGGGATTCGTTCTTGAGGTCGCGCAGGCGGGCGTCGAGCGCCAGCACGGCGTCGAGATCGACGTCGGCCCCGAGTTGCTGGAACCCGGCCCGAACCTCCTCGGTCTTTTCTCGAATCAATCGGATGTCAATCACGGGGCGTGAGTGTACCCGAGGAGGCCAGAATCGGGAGTTCGAGAGCTCGGAAGCTCGGGAGCTTTTGACCCAGGCGGCTGCTAGGGTCGCCGCAATCACCCCGATGCCGCGCCAGGAGCCACCACCGACCACCGAGGACAGCGAGGAGGCACGCGCCTTCCTGCAAGCCCGGTTGGCGTTGTTCTGGAAGGTGCTCTTCTGCTTCAACCTGGCTGGCGGCGT
>CAZIOH010000033.1:0-24126 GCA_964540815.1 uncultured Myxococcales bacterium
AAGTGCACTTATACTGGCTGCCGATGAACATTCTGGGAGTGAATGCGTTCCATGGGGACGCGGCGGCGGCCATGGTCGTCGACGGGAAGCTGGTCCTGGCCATCGAAGAAGAGCGGCTCAATCGCCGAAAGCACTGCGCCGGGTTCCCGGCCCTCGCCGTCCGTGCGGTGGTGGAGGGAACGGGTTTGCGCCCGGAGACCCTCGAGCACGTCGCGATCTCCCGGGATCCCAAGGCCAACCTCCAGAAGAAGATCCTCTTTGCCCTCCAGAAGCGGCCCTCGTTCACCAAGCTGGTCAAGGACCGCCTGGCCAATGTTTCCAAGGTGCGTAGCCTCGGCGACCACGTCGCGAACGCGCTCGGCATCGACCCCAAGCGCTTCGGGGCCAAGGTCCACCATGTCGAGCATCACAAGTCCCACATGGCCAGCGCCTTCTTTGTCTCCCCCTTCGAGGAGGCGGCTTGCCTGTCCATCGATGGGTTCGGCGACTTCGTCTCGACGATGCGCGGCCACGGGCGCGACCGCGACATCGAGGTGCTCGATCGGGTGGAGTTCCCGCACTCGGCGGGGCTCTTCTACACGGCCATCACCCAATTCCTGGGATTCCACCGCTATGGCGAGGAATGGAAGATGATGGGTCTCGCCCCGTACGGACAGCCCCGCTACGTTACCCAGCTGAAACAAGTGATTCGCCCCGTTGACGGCGGACAGTTCGAGTTGAACCTCGACTACTTCCGCCACCATACCGACGGGGTCGAGATGACCTGGGACGACGGGAGCCCACACATGGGGCTGGTGTTCTCGCCCAAGCTGGCCGAGCTCCTCGGGCCGGCGCGCGCCCCCGAGGACCCGGACTTCTTCGGAAAGTGGGCGGACATCGCGCGCAGCGCCCAGCTCGTCTACGAGGACATCTTCTTTCACGTCGTCAACGACCTGCACCGCCGCACCCGATCCGACCGCCTGGCCCTGGCGGGTGGATGCGCCCTCAACTCGGTGGCCAACGGCAAGATCTTCGAGCGTACGCCTTTTCGCGAGGTGTATGTCCAGCCGGCCGCCGGGGACGACGGGACCTCCATCGGGGCGGCGTTTCATGTCCAGCACGCGGTGCTGCGACTGCCCCGACGCTTCGTGATGGAGCACGCCTACGTTGGACCGAGCTTCGACGACGCCCAGATTCAGTCCGCCATCGACGCGGCGCGCAGCAGCGCTGACGACCGTCCATTCACCGCGAAGAGGGTCGAGGATGCCCAGCTCTTCGCCGAGATCTCCGGACACATCGCGGACGGAAAGGTCGTGGGCTGGTTTCAAGGAGGGATGGAGTTCGGGCCCCGGGCGCTCGGCAACCGCTCGATCGTGGCCGACCCACGGCGGACCGACATGAAGGACATCCTCAACTCGCGCATCAAGCACCGCGAGACCTACCGCCCGTTCGCGCCGAGCGTCCTCGAGGAGCGCGTCGGGCAGGTGTTCGAGCGGTCTGAGCCGTCCCCGTTCATGCTGATGGTTTATCGGGTACGTCCGGAGATGAAGGACCGTATCCCGGCCATCACCCACGTGGACGGCACGGGGCGCCTCCAATCCGTCAGCCCACGCACCAATCCGCGGTATCATGCCCTGATCAGCGCCTTCGAAAAGCGAACCGGAATTCCCCTCGTCCTCAACACCAGCTTCAATGAACACGAGCCGATCGTCGCGACCCCGCGGGAGGCGCTCGCCTGCTATCTGAAGACCAACATGGACACTCTCGCGCTCGGTAACTGGATCGTGGAGCGTCCGCCCTCACCACAATAAGCCCTTCGCGAACTCGGCGGTCGTCTCCGCCCTTGGCCGCCCTTTCCCCGCCGCCCTAGCTTGACATGAGAACAGCCACTGTAGCCCTCATCCTATCGACGATCTGCGCCGCGATTCTCACCCCGTTCATCCGCAGGTGGGCGTTGCGGTCGAATCTCCTCGATCATGCGCTCTCGGCGCGCAAGGTCCACGGTCGGCCCATCCCGCGCCTCGGTGGCATCGCGATCGTGATTGGCTTCTTCGTCCCGCTGCTCGGCTTGCTGTTTCTGCGATCCGAAGTCGGGGCGATGTTTGTGGCCGAGCGGGATCTCATGCTGGGCCTCTTCATCGGTGGCCCCCTCATCGCGGCCCTCGGGGTATACGACGACATCCGGGGCGCCAACGCCGGCAAGAAGTTTGCGGTTCAGTTCGCCGTGGCCGGAATGATGTACTGGTTCGGTTTCCGCGTGGACTCCATCGCGAACCCCTTTGGCGATGCGATCTCGCTCGGCTGGCTGGCGTTGCCGTTCACCTTGCTGTGGTTCGTCGGCGTCATCAACGCCATGAATCTCATCGATGGGCTCGACGGCCTGGCCGGCGGGGTCGCGCTGGTGGCGGTGGCGACCACCTTCGCGATCTCGGTCGAGCGGGGACATCCGCTCATGATCCTGATCTGTGCGTCGGTGGCCGGCGCCATCATCGGGTTCCTGTTTTACAACTTCAACCCGGCGTCCATCTTCATGGGCGACACGGGCAGCATGTTCCTCGGGTTCGTGCTGGCGGCGAGCGCGCTGCGGACGCACCAGAAGTCGGCGACCGCGGTGGCTGTGCTGGTGCCGGCGATCGCCCTCGGCCTGCCGATCCTCGACACCTTGCTGGCCATGAGCAGGCGGGCCGTTCGGGGCCAACCCATCTTCCAGGCCGACCGCGAGCACATCCACCATCGGCTGCTGGCGAAGGGCTTCAGCCACCGCCAGGCGGTGCTGGTGCTCTACGGGATGTGCGTGTTCTTCGGCAGCGTGTCGGTGGTGCTCACCTTCGTGAACAGCGGGGCGCAGACGGCCGGCATCATCGTCGCGCTCGCGGCCGTGTCCTTCTTCTTCCTGCGCCGGCTCGGGTACATCCGCTTCGAGGCGGGGCGCGCGCTCAGCGAGAAGCGCAAACGCAACCGGGCCTGGCGCGCCGAGGTCCGCCGACTGTCTCGCGGCTTGCAGACGGTCCTCTCGCTCGACGACCTGTGGGGCGTGGTCTCGAGCTGTGCCAAGGTCTTCGGTGCCCGCGGTGTGCGCCTGGAACTCGGCGCCCCCGAGCCATCCAGCCCGAGGGCAGTCCGCTTCGAGGCGGGCTTCGAGACCGGCGGGGAGCTCGAGCTGCACGTGCGGCGCTTCAACCTGGTCGGCCCCAAGGCCCTGATTGGATTCCTCGAGCTCGGCTGGACCCAGCGCGGCGTGGGCGACGACGCCGACGCGACCGTCCTCATCGAGCTGTTCTGCGACGAGCTCGCCGAGTCGTCGGAGCACCTGCGCGCCAAGGACCGAGCCTTCCAGCGAAACGGTCCGCGGGCGACCCTGGTCTAGGTCTCCCCGACCTTGATCCACCGGCCGGGGCGGGCCATCCTTTCGGGGCGACCCATCGTGCTCGAAGATCTTCAGACGATTCCGGAACTCGAGGGCCTGGTGGCCTGCCTTGCCGGGCGGCGGCTCGCGGCCTTGACGGGGGCGGGCTGCAGCACGGAGTCCGGGATCCCGGACTATCGGGGAAATGGGCAGCCGCCCAGCCGCAAGCCGATCCAGCACGACGCGTTCGTCCGTCGCCCCGACGTGCGCCGGCGCTACTGGGCGCGGGCCACCCTCGGCTGGGGCCGGTTCTCCGGTGCGCGGCCCAACCCGGCCCATGCGGCTCTCGCGGCCATGGAGGCCGGTGGGGCCCTCGCCGGCATCGTCACGCAGAACGTGGATCGCCTGCATCACGCCGCCGGCAGCCGCCACGTCGTCGAGCTGCACGGCGCCCTCGCGGATGTCCTCTGCCTCGAATGCGGCGCCCGCGAAGAGCGCGCCAGCGTGCACGAGCGCCTGCTCCTCGCGAATCGAGGCTGGAGCAGCGCCCGAGCCGAACGCGGCCGTCTCGCCGAGGTCGCCCCCGACGGCGACTCGGAGCTGACGCCCGCCGACGTCGACGGATTCGAGGTCGTGGCATGCGCGGCCTGTGCGCGTGGCCCGCTCATGCCGGACGTGGTGTTCTTCGGCGGGACCGTGTCCCCGGCCAGGGTCGAGGCCGCGTGGGCCCTCGTCGAGACAGCCGAGGCCCTGCTGGTCGTCGGCTCGTCCCTCGCCGTCTATTCGGGTTGGCGCTTCGTGCGCGGCGCCGCCGAGCGCGGGATTCCGGTCGCCGTGGTCAACGTCGGTCCCACGCGCGCCGACGAGCTCTGCCAGGTCCGTGTGCACGCCCGCGCCGGCACCGTCTTGCCGCTCCTCGCGTCCCGGCTCGGCGGCCTCGCTCACCCCGCCTGAACGAATCGATACCCGCTGCCCCTCACGGTGAGAAAATGCCTGGGGCGATCCGGGTCGCATTCGAGCTTGGCCCGCAGCTGACCGATGAAGTTGTCGACCGTCCGGGGATGTCCGAGGTGGTGCAGCCCCCACACCTCGCGCACCAGCTCGCGCCGCGAGAAGACCCGCCCGCCGCTGGTATAGAAGAACCTGAGCAGCTCGAACTCGCGGTGGGTCATCCTCACCTCCTGACCCGTGCGCGTCACGGTGCGCTTGTCGATGTCGACGGTCACGTCGCCGAACCGCAGCAGCGCATCTCCCTCGGGGGCGGCCGCCGGCACCGCCGGTGCTGCCGCCACCGCCACCACCGGCTCGACCGCGACCCCCTCCGGCGTCTCCGCCACGACCGGCGCCACCGCCGCCGCCCCGGCCGCAACCGCCACCGCAGCCGCCGCAACCGGCGCCTCGCCGCCGCCGCCGCCGCCGCCGCCGCCTCCTCCTCCGACCGCGGGCGCCGCATCAGGGGGGCTTCGCCCCGCCCCCGCCGGAGCAATGCTGGTGAGCCGTGCCCGCCGCAACAGCGCCGCCACCCGCGCCAGCAGCTCCGCCAGCGCGAACGGCTTGGTCACGTAGTCGTCCGCTCCCAGGCGCAACGCCGCCACCTTGTCGAACTCGTCCTGGCGCGCTGACAGAACGATGACCGGGACGTGATTGTCGGTCTCGCGCAGGCGCTCGAGCACCCACAGCCCGCTGCGCTTCGGCAGCGAGATGTCGAGCAGCACCAATGCCGGATGTTCCTCCTCGATGCGCGCCCGGGCGGTCTCGCCGTCCCCGATCGACTCCGTCCGGTACCCCTGCAACCGCAGGTTCATCGCCAGCCCCTCGGCGATCGCCGCATCGTCCTCGACGATCGTCACCAGCTGCTGCTGGACGTCGCTGCCCTGCGCGATCATCCCACCGGCTCCGGATCCCGCCGCGGCAGGGTGATTCGAAAGCGTGCCCCCTCGTCGGGCGCCGAGCGCACGTCGATCTTGCCCCGGTGGGCCTTGACGATGGCCCGCACGATGGGCAACCCGAGCCCCGTGCCGGCGCGATCGCTGTTGCGCGCCGCCGTCCCCCGCTGGAACTTCTCGAAGATGAGCTCGAGCTCGTTCTCGGGAATCCCGACCCCGTTGTCCGCCACCACGATCACCACGTGGGTGGGCTCGCCCACCACCGACAGCTCGATCTTCTTGCCTTCGGGGCGGGTGTACTTCCAGGCGTTGCCGAGCAGGTTCGCCACCGCCTGCGCCAGCGCCGACTGGTCGCCCTGCACCATCAAGCCCGGCTCGACCTTGACCTGCAGATCCACCGGCTCGCCGAACTTCATGGCCTCGAACGCCACCAGCGCCTCGCTGACGATCTCCTCGACCGGGATGATCCGCTGGTCGAAGGCCGCGTGCCGCGACTCGATCTTGGACAGCGTGAAGAGCTTGCCCACCAGGCCGTCGAGGCGGGTGAGCTCCTGGTGAATCACCGTTAGGCAGCGCTGCTTCTCGAGCGGATCGCGCACCCGCTCCTCCCGCAGGGTGTCGATGAACATCCGGATGGACGTCAGCGGGGTGCGCAGCTCGTGGGACAGCGAGGCCAGGAACTCGTTCTGGACCGTCGCCAGGCTGGCCCCACGGGTGACGAAGATGGTCCCGAGGGTGTAGCCCGCCAGCGCCGTCGCGCAGAAACACAACAACAGGATGCCAGCGACCACCGGGGCCGACCGCGACTCCCGGGTGGCGAGCAGGACGATCCCGATGACCGAGATGAGGACGGTCGGAATCAGCGCCGTCATCATGAAGACGACGCGCGCGCGGTGCAGGAGGACAGCCGTCGGGGAACGGACTTTCACGTCCGCCATTGTGGCAGAGTCCGGGGAATTACGCCGCGCGGGACGTCGTCGCGTCCATGGCTTCCAGCTGAGCGGGTCGAGGTGCATCGATGACAGCTTGCGGCGGCCGGCGGAGATCCCAGATCAGGCCCACGGCCGCCATCAACCTGAGCAGGTAGTATGTCACGTCGATCTGCCACCACTCGAAGCCCTGGTTGGCCGAGCTCTGATAGTGGTGGTGGTTGTTGTGCCATCCCTCGCCGGTGGTCAGGAGCGCGAGCAGCCAGTGGTTGCGAGACTCGTCGCCCGTGGCGTAGCGCTTGTCACCGATCACGTGGGCCAGCGAGTTGATGGAGAAGCACCCGTGCCAGAGCAGCACCAGCGAGACGAAGTAGCCCCAGACCAGCGCCTGGGCCCCCCCGATGAGGGCGAAGCCGATCGCCAGGGCCACCGTCGGCAAGATGTGGACGACCGGCTTGTTCAGCCAGCGCAGCTCGGGAAAGCGCGCGAGGTCGGCCACCATCCGCTCGTCGGTGTCGTTCCAGTCGGACCGCATGATCCAGCCGAGGTGCGCATACCAGAACCCCCGGAGCTTGGCCGAATGGACGTCCTCGGGCTTGTCGGAGTGCTTGTGGTGCCAGCGGTGGTGACCGGCCCACCAGACCACCCCGTTCTGCGCCGCGCTCTGGGCCCCGACCGCGAGGAGGAACTGGAACCACCGCGAGGTCTTGAACGCCCGGTGCGAGAAGTAGCGGTGGTACGCGGCCGTGACCACGAACATCCGTACGTAGTACGACGCGAGCGCCAGTCCAACGCCGCGCCAGGAAAAGCCGCACAAGACCACGCCGACGACGGCGGCGACGTGAACCGCCCAGAAGAGGACGGTCGTGGTCCGGATGTAGGTTGTCCAGCGCGGTCGAAAATCGGTTGCGAGTTGTGTGATTTCCACGAGTTGGTTGTAGACGGCCGTCTGTCAGGGCGATGAAATGTCTCGGTCACAACATTGTCATCGCCCTCACCAACATCTTCTCACCCGCTGCCGCCGCGGTGCCTCCCTCCCGTCAGGCCGGCCGCGGCGCTGCCCGGTTCAACGCGGAGCGACGCCGGTCGCGCCGAGCGTACGCTGGGCGATCGCGTGGAAAGGCCCGCTCGGATAGAGCCGCAGGTAGCGCGACGCCAGCACGTTGGCGTCGGCGTCATGGTTGGCCGCCGCCGCCTCGATCGAGATGGCCAGGGCTTCCTCCGCCAGTCCCCCCGAGGGATGGGCGCTCAGATAGACATCGAGCAGAGCCCTCGCCCGCGCGGGATCGTGATCCCGCCTGAGGGCCCGCACCGCGGCCAGGACTGGGCCAGCGTCCTCGCGGGCCGCCGAGGCCACGGTCAGGCCGGCCGGTGACGAAACATGACGCACCGTGCGCGGTGTCACCGTCTGGCGGCGGGGGACCGGCGCGATCCGGGTCACGCTCGTGGGTTGCGGCACCATCGCCATGGCCGTCGCGACCGGCGCGGGCGCGGTCTCCACCTCGGCGGGGACGTCATCGAGGCAGTCCGGCTCGAACTCGGCCACCGTCGCCGGCGGCAGGTGCGAGCCACCCGCGCGGTGCCTGTATCGCGACGGGGGAGTCTTGGGCAGGGGGGGCGGGGCCGATGCCTGGGGCGAGGTCACCAGGCTCTCGTACGCCCGAACGGCCCACTTCGGCCAGTGCCCGAGCGCCGCGCTCGCAATGGCGGTCCCGAGCCCGAGAACCAGCACGACGGCCGTCACGACCAGCCGACGGAACCAGCGAGCGCCTCCCATCCCGACCGAGCGCTCGGTGGCGTAGGTCAGGCCCATCCAGACCCGCTGCTTCCGGCCGACCGCGCTGCCGCTGGGCGCGGCCGTCTTCAGCAGCTCGACCGCCCAGTCCTCGGTCGCACCGAGGCCCAGCCCGAAGCCGGAACGAGCTCTGTCCGAATCCATGAGCCGCTCGAGCTCACCGCCATCTCGCTCTGTCGACGAAGAAGACTGTCCACCCCGTATGGTCACGTGTTTCCCTTTCGAGACTCTTTGCCGGACTCTCTGCCAAATTCTCGTTCGTGCGCCTTCTGGTAGCGGGCCGCGAGAACGAAGAATTCCCGGCGGGCGTGGTGCAGGCGCGTCCAGACTGTATTGACCGGTACGCTCTGAATTCTCGAGATCTCCTCGCCCGACAGCCCCTCGATCTCGAAGAGCACGAAGGCACACCGGCGATCCTCGCTCATGTTCTCGAGGAGCGAATACAAGATGCGCTGCTTTTCCTTGTGTTCGAGGGCGGACGCCGGGTTGGTCCCGCCGTGCGCGAGGATGTCCGGATCGTCCGAACGCTGCTTGGTGAAGATGTGCTTGACCCAGGTGCGCCGCCGAAAATCTCGAACCTGGCGGCGGGTGATTCGGTAGAGCCATCCCGCCGGATTCCGCCCGTCGAAGGAGTCCAGCCGACGCCGCACCACCAGGAAGACCTCCTGGAGGATGTCGTCCCGGTCCGCCTCCAGACCTCCGAGCGCACGGATCCATCGCGCCACATCCTCGAACCATGTGTCGTAAATTGCGCGGAAACTGATCCGAGGGTCGGTGACGTCGCCGCTGCCTTCATGGCTCACCCCCAATCCTTCACCAGTTCCAATCGACCGGGCCGATGGCACGGTTTGGTGCTGCACGTCCTGAGAAGGGGAGAGGCGCGTCGAGACCTTCATCGGAACAAAGGATAGCTGCCACCGCCGCCAGGAGCGGACGATTCGAGTGGGGAAACCTCGCACCACCCTGTTTGCCCTTCCGGTTTCGGTTATCGTACCCGCGTGCGCGAGGTTCGGGTCTTCGGGCTGCTCACCCAGGTCGCGTTTCTTGCGACCGTGGCGGTCGGCGTCGAAGCCCGGGCCGCCGGAGGGCTCGCGTCCACCGGGACTGGGGGGGCGGCGGCGGGGGGAACGACCGGCTCTCCGAGCGGTGGCGCGACGGCGAGCGGCGCGGGAGGTGGGTCCGGGGCAGGCGCCGCGGTCGGCCCGGAACGGGCCAACGTCGTCGCTCCCGCTCCATTCCCTGGGCTCGGACCGGAGCTCGCCTCCTTCATCGGTGGAGCGAGCGCCTGTCCCACGCCCCCGGACGTCTGGCGAGAGCTCGGGACCCTGATCCCGGTCGATCGGCTGATCGCGTATCAAGCTGCACAGAACGCCGCCTTGCCCGCGGCCTCCTCCGAGGCGGGCTCCAGCCCGCCGGGGGTCGAGATCGTCGATCTGGGTGAAAAGTATCGGGTCATCGCCGGCGGCCGGGTTCGGGAATACCGCAATCCGGGGCGCGATTGTGCTTACCGTGCGCGCGTGGCCGCCGTGTTCGTCGCGCTCACGGTGGATCCGGCCGCGCTGGCCGTCGAGCCGCCGCCGCCGCCATCGCCGTCGTCGTCGTCTCCGTCGTCCGCTTCGGAAGAGGCTTCGCGCGACCTCCCGGGCGACCCCGTTGCGCAGGTGGATCTCGGGGTGGCGGTCGATCGCGCGATGGGCACGGGTCCACACACGACGCACGGCGGTGCTGGGGTGCGGGTGGCCCTCGGCCGAGGACCGCTGGCGCTGGTGATTGGAGCGATGTTCTTCACCACCGCCAGCGGCGATCTCGTAGGGATGAAGCTGACGCAGGGGCACTATCCGCTCGACGTCGGTGTGCGGGTACGGTGGCAGGGTCTTTTTTTCGAGCCCTACGCCGAAACGGGGGTCGGACTTGCCCTTCTGACCGAACAGGGAAAGGAAACGGCCACGGGCTTCGAGATCGGCGCGTTCGTCGCTGCGGGAATTCGCGTGCCGGCGCGCAGTCGGGGGGCGTTCTTCTTGTCTGGGCGGGGCGAGTGGATCCCGAGCCCGGCCCCGATCTTTGCATTGCCCGCGGTGGGCCATGCGCCCTCCTACTGGCTCGGCGCCATGGCGGGCGCATCGATAGGATTTTGAAGTGAACCAGATGATCGCGCGAAATTCATGCGGGCGAAATTCGTGGCTCTTGGTGATGGCCACCGCGGTGCCGCTGTCCCTGGCCAGCGGCGGCTGCGGGCAGAGCCTCGACGTCGGATCGAACATCTACTGGTCGGCGCGCTACGAGGGCGGCGATCTCGGCGAATGGAAGAACCCGACCGTCGCCAGCATCAATGGCTCGCCCGGCAGCGTCGGC
The DNA here is from genome assembly GCA_964540815.1 of uncultured Myxococcales bacterium. Lineage (GTDB taxonomy): Bacteria > Myxococcota_A > Polyangia > Fen-1088 > Fen-1088 > CAZIOH01. The sequence continues at coordinate 10,288 of CAZIOH010000033.1, forward strand.
TCGTCGGACGCGGGAGCGAGCCCGATCACGGGAGGGATCTCGATGGGCTCCGCCAGTGGCAGCATGGTGGCCGCCTCGATGGACCAGACCTACCTCGGCAGCAAGTTCGCCGCGAAGTTCTCCCTCGCCGGGACCAACACGCAGGCCCAGAGCCAGAGCCTCACCATCTCCGGGAGCCTCCCCGGCGAGGCCTACTACAGCAGCTGGTACTTCATCCCGAGCTCGAGCGTGGTCAGCATCCCCGGCAATGGCTACTGGGTCATCATGAAGTTCCGGCGCCGGGATCCCACGGATGGCTCGATGAAGGAGCTCTACGACCTGAACCTGAAGAACGTCACGGGAGCCGATGCCGGGCAACTCGGCTTCACCCTGCGGCTCTACGACTGGGACACCGGCGGGGACGATCCCCTCACCCCGAATCAAGCTCCGGTGGTCCCCGTCGACCGCTGGTTCCAGATCGAGGCGCTCTATCGCAACGCCGCCGACGGGCACCTCGCCATCTGGCTCGATGGCATGCAGATCCTCGACAAGCCGAGCGGGCCCACGGCGCACGATCCCTGGGTGGCCTGGGAGGTCGCCAGCATCGGTCTCAACCTGAATCCGTCCGCGACGACGCTGTACGCCGACGATGCCGCCATCAGCATGGTCCGGGTCGGTCCCGCGGGCCGGATCGCCAGATAGGGGACAGGGGGCGGATCCGGCCGGGCCACGGCCCGCTCTATTTGGCGGCGCCCGCGAGGTTTACGTTGACGGACCGGGGGCCCGCGGTGAAAACTCGCGCCCGTTGGCGGCGGCCCGTGGTCCGGGTCTCCGCATCCCGTTCGCCCCACAAGGAGCACCCGCAATGTCCGAGTCGTTGTTCACCTCCGAGAGCGTCACCGAAGGACATCCCGACAAGCTGTGCGATCAGGTCTCGGACGGGATCCTGGACGCGCTCTTGAAGGGCGACAAGTTCTCGCGGGTGGCATGCGAGACGCTGACCAAGACGGGGTTCGTCATGGTGGCGGGCGAGGTGACGTCGAGCGCGCAGATCGACATCCCCAAGATCGTCCGCGGGGTGGTCAAGGAGATCGGCTACAGCAGCTCGGACATGGGCTTCGACTGGCAGACCTGCGGCGTGATGGTGGCGCTCGAGCAGCAGTCCCCCGACATCGCCCAGGGCGTCGACGGCAAGGGCGTCTACACCCGCGACGAGCAGGGCGCCGGCGACCAGGGGATGATGTTCGGCTACGCCTGCGACGAGACCCCCGAGCTGATGCCGATGCCGATCATGACCGCGCACAAGCTGGCCAAGAAGCTGGCCGAGGTCCGCAAGAAGGGGGTGCTCGACTTCCTGCGCCCCGACGGCAAGAGCCAGGTGACGGTGCGTTACTCCGAGGACGGGCGGCCGCTCGCCATCGACGCGGTGGTGGTGTCGACCCAGCACAGCGAGGACGTCAAGTACAAGACCCTCAAGGAAGCGGTGATGGAGGAGGTGGTGCGCCCGGTGCTGCCGGCGGCCTTCGTGTCGAACAAGACCAAGTACTTCATCAACCCGACCGGGCGCTTCGTGGTGGGCGGGCCGATGGGCGACTCGGGGCTCACCGGGCGCAAGATCATCGTCGACAGCTACGGCGGCATGGGCCGGCACGGGGGCGGGGCGTTCTCGGGGAAGGATCCCTCGAAGGTCGACCGGTCGGCGTGCTACTACGCGCGCTACATCGCCAAGAACGTGGTGGCCGCCGGGCTGGCGCGCCGCTGCGAGGTGCAGGTGGCCTACGCCATCGGCGTCGCCGAGCCGGTGTCGCTGCTGGTCCACACCTTCGGGACCGGGACCATCCCGGAGGACCGCATCGCCGAGCTGGTACGCGCGAACTTCGACTGCCGCCCGGGCGCGCTCATCCGCGAGCTGAACCTGCTGCGGCCGATCTACCAGAAGACGGCGGCCTACGGACACTTCGGACGCAACGACCCCGACTTCGCCTGGGAGAAGACCAACAAGGTCGACGCCCTCAAGGCGGGCGCCAAGAAGATCGTCGCGCTCGGGGGCGCGCCGTCGAAGTCGGCGGGCGAGTCGAACGGCAACGGCAAGGCGCACAAGGCCCCGAAGCCCGCCAAGAAGCGCGGAGCAACAGCGGCACCATCGGCCGAGCTGGAGCCCGACGCGGCGTAGGACAGGTCGCAGGGCAGGTAACAGCCGATCCCCAACCCCCTGGGGCGTCGTATTGCCCGAGGCCCGAGGTCCTTCTCGATCGACTCCTCGTCACCGGGCGTGGCGTGACGGAGAGGCGGGCGGGGGGCTCGTCTGCGACGGTGGCGATGGTTCGGGCATCTCCATGGTGGGGGCCATGACCCCGTCGGGGCCTTCTTGCTCGCCCTCCTCCCCGCTCTCGTGGATCTCGCCGCCGGTCTCGACGTCGGTGGCCACGTTGGACTCGTCGAAGGTGGTGGGCCACTCGATACGCTCGCCGGTCCCCTCGCGCACGTAGCGCATCATCGCGTTCACCGCCCCCACCTGCGAGGCGCGCACCGCGTGCAGCGCGCGCCCACGAAAGCCCTGCATCATCATCGAGAACACCAGGACCTCGTCTCCATCGCCCACCAGGCCCGAGAGGCAGGACTTCCCGCTCAGCGTCCCGGTCTTGACGCGCACACGATGCGCGGCGAGCGTCCCCTTGAACCGGTTCCGGGTGGTCCCGTCGACGCCCCCGACCGACAGCGATTGCAGGATGTCCGGACCGACGCGCGGATCGAAGTAGAGCGCGGTCAAGAGCTCGGTCATGGCCGCCGGCGTGATGCGGTTGGCGTGGCCCAGGCCCGACCCGTTCTTCGGGACGTAGTCGGTGGGCTTGAGGCCGAGCGAGCCGATCACCTCGCGCAGTACGCCGAGCCCCTTCTCGGTGGTGGGCGGACCTCCGCGCTCCTCCGCGCCCACGGTTTGCAGCACGTGCTCCGCCTGATCGTTGTCCGAATCCTTGTTGATCCGGCGCAGCAACGTGGACAGCGGCGGGGAGCGGTTGACGAGCGCGAAGCCCGCACCGGTCGGGGCGCCACCGATGCCCGCGGCATCCCGCACGCGGATCCCCTCCGACAGCAGGGCCGCCCGCAGCAGGATCGCCGCGTGAAGGCCAGGATGCGGCACCCGCCGCCGGAAGGAGACGCCGCCCGCCCCGAGGGCGATCCGCCCTGACACCTCGATGCGCATCGTGCCCCCGGAGACCCCCACCTGGACGGTGACCCGGGTTCGCCCGCCATCCTTGGTCACCGCGCGGTTGATGATGGTGAAGCCCGAGGGACTGTGCTCGCCCTCGGCGCCGCCGCCGGCCGACGGGGCGCCGGGCTCCGCCGCGCCTGGGGCCGGTACGGCCGGCGCGGAAGGTGGATTGGTGAGCACGACCGCCGGTGCTCCGGCGCTGGCGCCCGGATGCACCCTGACCAGGGTCACGCCCCGATCGACCACCAGCGGTGCCGGCGGGCTCGACCCGGTGATCTCCTCGTCGCGCAGACCGCCCGCGGTGGCGCTCTCGTCACCGAGGCGGCGCGTGTCCGCGATGACGCCGCCCTCGATGGCGGTGATCCCGCGGCGGCGCAGCTCGGCCGCCCAGCCGGACAGATCGACGGCCCGCAGCGAGGGGTCGCCGTTGCCGCGCAGGTAGAGGTTGCCGGCGATCACCCCGTCGGGGCTCGGCTCGATCGACGACAGCTCGGTCCGGTAGGTCCAGTCGGCGCCGAGGCGCATCAGCGCCGCGGTGGTGGCCAGCACCTTCTGGTTCGACGCCGGATCCATCAGGGCGTCGGCGTGGCGCGCGTAGAACAGGCGACCGGTCGCCACCGACGCCACGCGCATGCCCACCCGGGTGTGTCCGAGGGTCCGTCCACCGAGGATGTCGCGCAACGCGTCCTGCAGGCGAACGATCCGATCGCGATCGCGATCGCCGGGTGCGGGGGCCGGGACCTCGTCGCGTCCGGCGCCGCCAGACGCGGATCTCGGCCTCAGGGTGGAGATGGAGCGATCGTCCTTGCTGCGCTCGTCCAGGATCTCACCGCGGCCGGCGCGTTTTGCCCGTGCCCCGGCGCGCGGTCCCGTCGCGGTCGCGGTCGCGGCCGCGGCCAGGCGGCCCGTCGGGGCCCAGGTCCCCCCCGCCCCCGCCACCAGCCCGGCGGCTCCCCACACCGAGGCCGCCACACCGAATCGTGCGAGGGCAGCACGGCGCGGACGGGGACCTCGGTTCCGCGCGGCGCGGAGGCTGACATCGTCGCTCATCGTGGGGCCGCGGGTCTCGACGCGGGACTGGCGGCGCAGCGGAATCCCAGATCCTGATCCCGGTAGCTCGCATCCCAGGCGTTGCGGTTGGCGGCGCGCGGAGGCACGAAGTAACTACAGCACGAGCCGCCGCGCACCACCCGCCGATTCGTGCGCGGGTGCGCCCGCGCGTCGAGCTCGACGGCCGCTTCGTCGTCGTAACGGTCGGCCACCCATTCCCAGACGTTCCCGGCCATGTCGAGCGCGCCGTAGGGGCTGACGCCGGATTCGTACCGCCCGACGGCCACCGGGAAGCCGGGGCTCTGGCCGGCGCAGGGTCCCTCCCCGCCGAAGTTGCCCCAGTTGGCGCGGTCGCACGCCGCCTCGGCGCCCCACGGGTACTCTCGGCCGTCCGGGCCGCGCGCGGCCTTCTCCCACTCGAGCTCGGTCGGGAGCCGCCCGCCCGCGAAGCGGCAGTAGTCGCGGGCGTCGAACCACGACACGCCGGTGACGGGCAACTGACCGTCCGCCCCGACCGGTCTGCGAAAGCGCTCGGGGACCCGCTTGCACCGTCGGGCGCCGACGCACGCCATGTAAGCCGACTGGGTGACCTCGGTCCGGTCGATGAGGAACCGCGCCAGCGGCTGCTCGCGGACAGGGCGCTCGTCGTCGGCGCCGTGGTTCGACCCGGCGACGAAGGATCCCGCGGGGACGTCGACACGGTCCGCTGCCCGGACGAGCCCGGGAACCACGGCGGACACCATCGCGGCGGCGGCCGCCGCCGCGCCGACGGTCAGGGCTCGGCTCGTCAACGACGATCCGGCCGTGGCCGTGGCCTTGGAAATGGCCGTGGCCTTGGCCTTTGGCTTGGGAGTGCGGCGCCTCGCGGGACTCCGGAGGGCCGGGGGGAGGCCGGCGGTGGCGACGAGCTCGACCTTCTGGTGGCGTGAGAGGGACTTGATGAAGGCCTCGCGGCGCAGCGCCGTGGAGCGGGAGCGCTTGCGCTCGACCAGCACGATCTCGACCGGCCGCCGCGCGCGCGTGTACCGGGCGCCAGCACCGGCGTTGTGTACGGCCACCCGCGCGGCGACATCGGTCGTGATTCCGGTATAGAGCGAATCGTCGCGACAGCGGACGACGTACACGAACCACAGCGCCATGAAGATGGTCCTCTCAGGTACCACACCGATAACAGAACATCGAAGTTTTTGCCCCTCCATCGTCGCCCGCCAGACCGGTCCACGTCCAGCGGTTCCCCGGGCGACGTGCAGGACCTACAGTGTCGGCCTCCTGGATTTCGGGTCCGCGGAAGGGGACCTGCGCCGGCCCATCCCTCCGAATGAAGGCCGAGCCCCGCTGCGCTGCCTCTCTCTTCTAAGCGTCCGCGAGCTTCTCGAGCAGCGTGCGGGCCTCGGCGGCCCACGGCGCGTTCTTGGTCCCGTCGAGGCGCACGTAGCGCTCGAGGTGGGCCCGGGCCTGCGCCCGGCCCCCCAGCCGTTCGAGCGCCACGGCCAGGTTGTAATGCGCGTCGGCGAAGTCCGGGGCGGTCTGCAGCACGCGCCGCAGCTCCGCCACCGCCAGCTCGAGGTCACCCGATTCCAGGATCAAGTTCGCGAGGTTGAACCGGGCCTCGGGTTGCTCGGGATCCATCAACAAGGCCGCCTCGAAGGCCGCCCGCGCGGCCAGGGTGTCGCCGCGTCGGTAGGCGAGGTGTCCGAGGTTGGTCTGGGCCGCAGCCAGGCCGGGGTCGAGCGTCAGCGCCTTGCGGTAACACGCCTCGGCCTCCCCCTGGCTTGCCGGATCGAGGTCGAGGCGCATCCCCTCCTTGAACCAGTCGTACGAGGTCTGGGGTTGCGGTCCGGGGCGCACGCCGGCCGACACGCCACCGATGGCGCCGCCGCCGCCGCTGCCCGCACCGCCTCCGCCACCCCCCATGGGCATGATGGACGCCTGGCTGGCGAGGTCGCCGAGACCAAAGTCGAAGACCTTCTGACCGGTCACCTCGTAGGCATTCCCATCATCGACGACCACCAGCGATTCTCCGTCGAAGGCCAGGCGGATCCGGTCGAGTGGTCGATCCACGTGCGGCAGGGAAGCGCGCACCCGGTCGAGCGCCCGCCGGATCTCGGTGACGCTGAAGCCCCGGTCCACCAGCTCCTTGGCGGCCTTCACGCTGATGAGATCCTGGAAGCTGAAGAGCTGCCGGCCACCGCTTCGCACCGACGGACCGACGAACCCCACCTGCGACCAGTATCGGAGCTTGCTCTCGCCGAGATCCAGGATCTTGGCCACCGCCGCGAACGAGTAGGTGGTCTCCGAGGAACCCGAGGCCGACGAGGTGGACCCCGGGGCGGCAGCGGCGGGGGCAGCGGCGCCGGGCGCGGGAGGAGCGGGAGGAGCGGGAGGAGGGGATGGAGGGGATGATGACGGCGCGGCCATGCTCACACGTTGGCCTCGACGTCCACATCGATGAAGATCCGCTGCTCCTGAGCCCGGATGCTGACGTGGGTCTTCATGTCCTTGAGCCGCGCCACGGCGATGCGGGTGGCCTCGCGCGCCGCGATCTCCCGGATGCGCACCCCCACCTCGTGGTCAAGCTCCATGAGGGGGACGAGCCGCTGGGGCGTCCCGGCGTCCCCGGCGTCGCGCAGGACGTCGCCCAGGGCCGGCAGATCGATGGTCAGCATGGTCGATCCAAAATAGGCCTCGCGGCCGCCGCGCGATTGACACTGTCCCTCCGAGATGGACTCGGCGCGGGCAAAGACCACGTCCATGGCCGCCCGCGACAACCGCTCGCGCACCTCGCGCTCGAACAAGGTCAGTCGGCTGGCCCGCGCCATCGGCTTGCGCACCGGCAGCCGCCGCTGGCCCGCGCCTTCGACCGGGCCCTGGTGGGACAGCTCGTGGGACGACTCGGCGGTCGACTCGGCGTCGTCGGTCCGGGGGGCTCGTTCGCCGGGCTCGGTGGTTTTCCGTCTGGTCATCCGCAAGCAGGCGGATCGTATCAGCGTTCCGCCGATTCACGTAAAAATCACCCGCCATCCGTCCTTCGCCCTCCGGCTGACCCGATCGGCTCGCGCCAGGGCGTCGCTCGCCATCGAGCCCGGGCGAGGCGGGAGGCCTCCCGGGGGGATCTCGCTGTGATACCGTTTCTCCGATGACGGTCGCTCCAGGGCTCGATTGGTCGCGCTTTCCCGTGCTGGTCGTGGACGACGAGCAGGACAACCTGGATGCGTTCCGCTTCAACTTCGGCAAGCAGTTTCGTTTGCTCTACGCCGCGAGCGGAGAGCAGGCGCTCGAGCTGGCCCGCGCCCACGACATCGCGGTGGTGGTCACCGATCAGCGCATGCCCCGGATGACTGGCCTCGAGCTCCTGCGGGCGGTCCGCGACGTGCGGCCCGCCGCCATCGGGATCATCGTCACCGCGTTCACCGACGTCGACGTGCTCATCGAGGCCATCAACCTCGGGCGCATCTACCGCTACGTGACCAAGCCCTGGGACTCGAAGGAGATGCGCGGCATCCTCGCCCAGGCGGTCGAGCGCTTCCACCTGGTCGAGGACAACCGGCGCCTCACCGAACGGCTGGCCGAGCGCCTGGCCGAGTACGCCGGCATGCTGGCCAGCGACGCCCACAGCGCCTTCGACTTCGGCGCCATCGTGGGCGAGGCGCCGGCCCTGCGCGACGTGCTGGCGCGGGTCGAGCAGGTGGCACAGACCACGGCCACCGTGCTCCTGAGGGGCGAGACCGGCACGGGCAAGGAGCTGGTGGCCCGTGCCATCCACATCAACAGCGCGCGCGAGGCCAAGCCCTTCGTCAAGGTCAACTGCGCGGCCCTGGCGAGCGGCGTGCTCGAGTCGGAGCTCTTCGGACACGAGAAGGGGGCCTTCACCGGCGCCGTGGGTCGGCGTCCGGGGCGCTTCGAGCTGGCGGATGGCGGGACCCTGTTCCTCGACGAGATCGGGGACGTGCCGGCCGAGATCCAGGTCAAGCTCCTGCGCGTGCTGCAGGAGCGCGAGTTCGAGCGGGTGGGCGGCACCGAGACGGTCAAGGTCGACGTGCGCCTGATCTCGGCGACGCACCGCGATCTCGAGCACCACATCGCGCTCGGGCAGTTCCGCGAGGATCTGTATTACCGGCTCAATGTCTTTCCCATTCACCTGCCGCCACTGCGGGAGCGCATCGGGGACATCGCGCTGCTCGGGGAGCACTTCGTACAGAAGTACGCGCGCTCGTTCGGAAAGCAGATCCGCGGCCTCGACGCGAGCGCCGTGGCCGCGCTCAACGGCTATGCCTGGCCGGGCAACGTCCGCGAGCTCGAGAACGTGATCGAGCGGGCGCTGATCCTGACCCGCGGGCCGGAGGTGACCGCGGCCGATCTCGAGCTCAACCGTCGCCCCTTGCCGGGCGGGCTGGGCAGCGCGGGGCTGGGCGGTCTCGCTGGCGCTGGCGCGGGCGCCGGCGGTGGCAGCGCCGGCCCGAGCGGCGCCTCCGCAGCGGGCGGCGGCGGCCCGGGCCGAGACGGCGCGCGGCCCCTCAACGAACGTCTGTCGGAGCAGGAGCGCGCGGAGATCGTGCAGGCGATCGATCAGTCCCAGGGCAATATCGCGCATTCCGCGCGGCGCCTCGGCATCAACCGATCCACACTCTATTACCGCTTGCGCAAGTACGGCCTCGAGTACTTGCTACCCATGAAAGAGACGGGTGCGACGGTGGGGGCCTCGGCCTCCGCGCCGCCGCCGCCGTCGCCGATTCCGCGGGGGAATGACTCATGAAACTGCTCTTTGTCATGGATCCGATGGCTCGCCTGCAAATCGCGGGCGATTCCACCTTTGCGATGATGCTGGCCGCCCAGGCGCGCCGGCACGAGATCTGGTTCTGCGAGCCGCGCCACCTGGCGCTCGAGCACGACGAGCCCATGGCGCGCGCGTGGCCGGTGACGGTTCGGCGGGTGGTGGGAGATCATTACCTGCTCGGGCCTCAGGCCACGGTCCCCCTGCGCAGCTGCCACGCGGTGTTCATGCGCAAGGATCCGCCGATCGATCTCGACTACTACTTCGCGACGCTGCTGCTCGAGCGGGCGCGCGGCAAGACCCTCATCATCAACGACCCGCGCGGGCTGCGCGAGCACAACGAGAAGCTCGCGATCCTGGACTACCCCGCCTTCATCCCCCCCACCATCGTCACCCGCGAGGCGGCCCGCCTCCGCAGCTTCCTGGCCGAGCAGGGGGGCGAGATGGTGGTGAAGCCCCTCGATGCGTCGGGCGGCTTCGGCGTCTTCCACGTGCGGCAGGGTGACACCAACACCGGCGCCATCCTGGAGCAGGCCACCAACCTCGGCCGGCGCTGGACCATGGCCCAGCGCTACTTGCCCGAGGTGCGCCATGGCGACAAGCGCATCCTGCTCATCGACGGCGAGCCGCTGTGCGCCGTGCTGCGGGTCCCGGCGCCCGACGACGCGCGCGGGAACTTGCACGTCGGCGCGCGGGCGATGTCGGCCAAGATCGGCGCGCGCGATCGGGAGATCGTGGCGGCGGTCGGACCGCGCCTGCGAGAGGCGGGGCACTTCTTCGTCGGGCTCGACGTGATCGGCGACTACCTGACCGAGATCAACGTGACCAGCCCGACCGGGCTCATGGAGGCCAACGCGCTCGACAACGCGACCTACGAGGTCGACGTCATCGAGGCGCTCGAGCGCAAAATCGGCTGACGGGCTGACCCGGCTGATCGGCTGAAGGAACCGGCGGCTCTGCGCGAGGTCGAGACGCCGCGGGCACGGACACGGGGGAGGGTCTCGTGAGCGCCGCAGTGGTCTTCCTGATGGCGGCGCTCTCGGCGGAGGTGGCGTGGTCGCCTCGCCTGCTGCTCCAGACCGATGGGGTGTGGCTTCACCACGGCGGCACCGACGCGACTCGCCTGCCCGAGGACGCCGCCCCCGAGGAGGTCGGGCTCACCCTGCGCCGGGCCAGGCTGGGGGTGGACGTGGATGTCGGCGAGGGGGTGGGCCAGGGCCAGGGCCTGTGGCGCGCCCGCCTGGTGGTCTCGGCGGAGCGCCCCGAGGGCACGTGGCCCGCGCTCACCGCCGCGGACCCGGTCGCGGGCGCGCCGGCCTGTGCCGCGCCCGGTTGGTGTCTCCGCACGACCGAGGCCTACGTGGGCCTCGCCCCCCACAAGGCCTTCGGGGTGTGGGTGGGCTCCATGCGGGTCCCCATCGGACTTTCGCGGGTGGTCGACGAGAGCGATCTGCGCCTGCCGGAGCGGGCCCGTATCATCCTGCGCGCCACCCCGGACTACCGGGTGGGAGCCAAGGTGGCGGGCGATCTCGGCCTTCTGCAGTACGCGCTCGGCATCTACTCCGTGGGGTCGGGCTCGACGAGCTCCCTCCTCGACACCCCGTTTTCGCGGGCGGGACCGCTGTCGGTGCTGCGCCTCTCCGCGGAGCCCGTGGGTCCGGTCGGGCCCACGCCCTGGTTGCGGCGTGTGCGCGCGCCGGGTGCGGAGGAAGATCCCTGGGATCGCTGGTGGAGATTCTCGCTCGGGGTCTCGGCCCTCCACGCCCGGCTGCCCGGCGCGAACCAGCTTGGCCTCGGCGGGGACGCCCAGCTGCAGTGGGCCTGGTTCTGCGCCACCGCCGAGCTCTTGTGGACGCATCGGGGGACGATGGACCGGTTGGGGTTCGTGATCGAGCCGGGCGTCCTCGTGTGGCGCGACCGGCTGGAGCTGGTGGCCCGCGGCGAATTCTTCAACGACGACGTGGGGCCGCGCTCCCCGGCCGACCTCTGGGGCGCGGCGCTGGGGGTGACCGTGTGGTCGGCCACCCGGCTTGGTCGGGCCGAGCTTGCCTACACCCTCCGGGGCCCCCTGGCTGGCGATGGGCCCCTCACGGGGATTGCCCTCCTTCGCCTTCAGCTCGCGTTCCCCGAGTGATGGGGGCCGCGATGCCCTCAGGTCGGCGCGGTCCAGGCGGTTCCGGGCGGGCGGAGCACGAGCTCGTGCGTCCAGCCCGACGGCGACTGCCGGTGAAGGAACTCGCACGCGCCCGCGATCGCGTCCTGGGAGACCGCGCGACTCTCTCCGTTGCGTTCGATCCACCCCGCCGTCCGCGGGCTGGCGATGGCGCCATCGATGGGCAAGTAGGCCACGTGAACGCCCTGTGTGCGCCACTCGCGCGCCGCGACCTGCACCAGCCCCCGCATCCCGTGGTGGGTGGCGCCGAGCGCGGCGAAGCCTTCCTTCGTGCGGATGCCGGACGAGGTTCCAATCTGCAGGAAGGTCCCGTCGCCCTGCTCGACCATCCGGGCGCCGACGGTCTTGAGCAGGTTCCAGGTTCCGCGCACGGCGCTGGCGTAGCCGCGGTCGAGCTCGTCGTCGTCGATCTCGAGCAGGGGCTTCGGGCCAAAGCGCACGCCCGAGGTCTGGGCGGCGATGCAAAGGTCGATGCGCTGTCCCGGCGGGACCAGGGCCTCGAGCGACGGGCGATCGCGCAGATCGCAGACCACCGCCTTGCCCCGTCCTCCGGCGGCATCCACGTCGGCGGCCAGGCGGTCCACGTCGTCCCTGGTCCGGGCGGCGCATATCACCTGCCACTGCAGCTTGGCGAAGTGCAGCGCCAGGGCCCGGCCGAGCGTCCGCACCCCCACCATGATCAAGGTCTCCACGGCGCCAATCTATCCCACGCGCGTGATAAGTTGAAAGCATGTGGGCGCGCTGCCTCTCGGCTCTTCCGGTCCTGCCGCCCGGTGGGGGCGTCTCGTGAGCATCGGCAAGCGGTTCATGGACCTCGCCCGGGCCGAGCTCAACTCGCTCCTCGACTTTGCGTCGAGGCGGGGGGGAGATGACGGGGAAGCCGGTGACTTCGAGGAGGCGGGTTCGGACGGCCTGTCCGGCTTCTCGCGGCAGGAGCTGGAAGAGGAGCTGGCCCGGCGCCGCGCCGCGCACGCCGAGGTCGAGGAGGCCATCCACGGTCGGCGCGGCCCAGCGGACACCACCCCGCCCGGGGGCCCCCGGGGGGGATCCTCGGCGAGGACGGGGCGTCCCGGCGCGAGTGGAAGCGGGCCCGGGGCGGCGGCGGACCGGGCGACGAGCTCGAGCGTCGAGCGGGCCTACGCGACCCTCGAGGTGCCGATGGGCTCGAGCTTCGAGACGGTTCGGCGGTCGTACCGGACCCTCATGCGCAAGTACCACCCCGATCGACACACCTCGTCGCCCGAGAAGCAGCGCGCCGCCAACGAGGTCGCGCAGCGATTGACCGAGGCCTACAAGCTGCTGCAGAAGCGCCTCGAGCGCTAGAGCGCTGGAGCGCTGGAGCGGTGCACGAGGGCACCGGAACGGGAGACGACGAGGGGACGACAAAAGACGCAACCGTTTCGAGCGTGCCCCGATGAAGTGACATGGCTCTCGAGGGTGGAAACGGTGGGCGGCGCTGTCGGCGCGAGGGGCGGCGGGGGCCGATACCGGCATGGCCAATCCTGATCGGCTGGGGAGCGGTGAGCTGGGGTTGCGGTCCAGCGTCACTGTCCGATCGAAGCGCGTTCGATGGTGGCGTGAGGGCGGACACCGGGCGGCCGGACACGCACGTTCAAGCGCAGGTGCAGGGGGACGCAGGCGCGGACGCGGGGGGACGCTTGGACGGTCGGGCACTGGCCACGAATGGAGACGTGGGCGACGGTGCGACTCGGGACGCGTCGGGCGCAAAGGCAGTTGGGGCGGATTCGGGCATGGGCGCGCAAGATCCTTCGCCGAGTCAGGGAGATCGAGGCGGGGTCGGGAGCTCGGGCGCGGACGGCGGCGACGCGGGTGTGGCGGTGATCGGACACGGCGGGACCGGTGGTGGCCCGGGCACATCGGCCGCGGTGGGTGGATCCGGAACGGGCGGCCGGTCGAGCGCCGGTGTCCCGTCCTTTGGCGCGGGAGGAGGCGGAGGAGGCGGCGGAGGTATTTCTGCATGTCTCGGAACGGTGGGTGGGAGCACAGGGGGAGGCGGAGACGGGGGGCCTCGAATACCAGCGACACATGGGGCGAGCGGGGGAGCGTCGTGGGCGGGAGGCCCCTCCGCTGGCTCGGTTGCGGGGCAAACGGGGAGCGGTGCGGCCGGGATGCCAGGTGGTGGCCAAGGTGGTGGCCAAGGGGCGAGCGAAGGTGGGGACGGTGGGTCGTCGGGGATGGTGGCAGGTGACGGGGGCATGGGGGCATCCGGTCGTACCGCTGGGTCGGGGGGCACGGGAGCGGTGCAAAACCACGGAGATCAGGGAGGTGAGGGAGATTGGGCGCGAGGAGATGTGGGTGGCACCGCGGGAGGGTCGGGAGGATCGTCGAGGACGCCTGACCTCACGCCCCCGGGCGTGGGTGAGCTTCGCATCACCGAGCTCTTGATCAACCCGGCTGGGACCGATACGGGGCGCGAGTGGATCGAGATTCAGAACGCCTCGGGCCGGGCTCTCGATCTGTCGCGGCTCCACCTCGCCGATCGGTTGAACGATGCGGCGGTGGATTGGGGGCTCGCGGTTCCGCGACTCGACATCGGGGCATGCGCGGTTCTGTTGCAGTCCGCCGATCCCACCAAGAATGGGGGGATTGCCGTCACGGGCGCTGGCGTTGGCCTTGGTGCTGGCGCTGGCG
>CAZIOH010000033.1:24226-30254 GCA_964540815.1 uncultured Myxococcales bacterium
GCTGGCGCTGGCGGCGGTGGACCGTCAGCCACGGTGCTCGGCAGCTTCGGAACCCGGGTGTCTCTCAACAACGACATGGACACCATCTCGCTTTGCGTGGGGCCCTGCGGGGCGGGGACGCAGGTCGACCGGGTCGAATGGGATTCGAGCCTCGGGCCGGATTACGATGGTCACGCTCTGTCCCGGGATGAGCGCGGCCGGGTCTGTCCGGCCACGGAGCAATTCGGCGACGCCGGCAGCTTCGGAACGCCCGGAGCTCCGAACCCGCTGTGTCCCTGACGAGACGGCGGATCCCGGGTTGGCAGGCCCCCGGGGTCGGCGCCCCCCGGGGTTGGCGGACCATGGTATGCCTGCCCCTGCCGCATGTCTGCCCTCGACACCACCACCGCGCGGGCGCGGGACGCAAGCCCGACCCCGGCGCCGAGGGCCTCGTCTGCCGACGGGAACCCGTCCATGTCCCGGCGGGCGCCTCTCGCCGCCCTGGCCGAGCCGGTCGGGCACCTCGGGCCCGACGAGCTCCTCAGCCGGTTTCTCGGCCACGTGGCGGACACGGGATTCTCGCTGTATCCGGCGCAGGAAGAGGCGTTGCTCGAGATCATGGGCGGAAAGCACGTGGTGCTGTCGACCCCGACCGGCTCCGGGAAGTCCTTGGTGGCGACCGGGCTCTTCTTCAAGGCCCTCGCCGAGGGCAAGGTCGCCTTCTACACCTGCCCGATCAAGGCGCTGGTCAACGAGAAGTTCTTCGATTTTTGCGACCTGTTCGGCCCCGAGCACGTGGGGTTGCTCACGGGAGACGCGACCATCAACCGGGGTGCCCCCCTCATCTGCTGCACGGCGGAGATCCTGGCCAACCTCGCCTTGCGCGATCGGATGGCGCGCATCGACTACGTGGTGATGGACGAGTTCCACTATTACGGCGACCGTGAGCGGGGGGTCGCCTGGCAGCTCCCCCTCCTGTGCCTGAGGGACGTGACCTACCTCCTCATGTCGGCCACCCTCGGGGACACGCGGACCATCGAGCGATCGGTGGAGGAGTTGACCGGCCGTGAGTTCTCGCGGGTGCGCGGCAGTGAGCGCCCGGTCCCGCTCGATCACGGGTATCGAGACACGCCGCTCCACGAGACCATCGCGGATCTGGTCCGCACCGGTCGCGCCCCCATCTACCTCGTCAACTTCACCCAGCGCGCCGCCGCCGAGGAGGCCCAGAGCCTGACCAGCGTCGAGCTGTGCACCCGCGAGGAGAAGGAGGCGATCAAGGTGGCGTTGCACGACGTGCCCTTCACCACACCCTTCGGCAAGGACCTGCAGAAGTTCCTGCGCCACGGGGTCGGGTTGCACCACGCGGGCCTCCTTCCGCGCTACCGACTGCTGGTCGAGAAGCTCGCGCAGGCCGGCCTGCTGAAGGTGGTGAGCGGAACGGACACGCTCGGGGTCGGGGTGAACATTCCGCTGCGGACGGTGCTCTTCACCCAGCTCTGCAAGTTCGACGGGGAGAAGACCGGGCTGCTCAGCGTGCGCGACTTCCAGCAGATCTCCGGGCGCGCCGGGCGCAAGGGCTTCGACACCCAGGGGTTCGTGGTGGCCCAGGCTCCGGCCCACGTCATCGAGAACAAGCGGCTGGCGGCCAAGGGAGGCAAGAAGTTCGTCCCGCGCAAGCCCCCACAAAAGGGCTACGTCCCCTGGGACGCGAGCACGTTCGACCGGCTGATCAAGGGCACGCCCGAGCCGCTCGAGTCCCGCTTCCAGGTGTCGTTCGGGATGATCATCAACCTCCTGTCGGGGCAGGGTGAACCCCTGCGCGGCGGGGGGTACGGGCGCCTCGTCGGCCTCATCGCGCGCAGCCACGACAGCGATCGGCGCAAGCGGGAGCACCGCCGAACGGCGGCGATGTACTTCCGGACCTTGCGGCACGCCGGAATCGTTCAGGTGGTGACGACCGAGGCGGTCCGTGGGCGGATCGTCGAGATCGCCCCGCACCTGCAACGTGACTTCTCGCTGAACCAGACCCTGTCGCTGTACCTGCTGGCGGCCCTGCCCGGGCTCGACCCGCAGGGGCCCACCTACGCGCTCGACGTGCTCACCCTGGTCGAATCGATCCTCGAGAACCCCGAGGCGGTGCTCCGCAAGCAACTCGACCGGGCGAAGGACCAGCGCATGGCCGCCATGAAGGCGGCGGGGCTGGAGTACGAGGAGCGGATGGCGGAGCTCGACAAGGTCGAGTGGCCCAAGCCCTGCCGCGAGTTCATCTACGAGACGTTCAACGCCTTCGCCGCCAGCCATCCCTGGGTGGGCAACGAGAACATTCGCCCGAAGTCGGTGGCCCGCGAGCTCTACGAGACCCTCGCGACGTTCTCCGAGTACGTGCGCGAGCTCGGCCTCGAGCGGAGCGAGGGGGTGCTCCTGCGCTACCTGGCCGACGCCTACCGCACCCTCGAGCAGACGGTTCCCCCCGCCTTTCGCAACGAGGAGGTCGATGACATCGCGCTGCACCTGAGGGCCATCCTGCGCGAGACCGACTCGAGCCTGCTCGAGGAATGGGAGAGCCTGCACGAGCCGGGCGGCCTTGTCCCCCCGAGGCGGAAGGAGGAGAGCGAGGTGGCCCGCACCACCTTGCGCCCGCTGCGCGAGGATCCGAAGGCGCTGCTCGGGCGGGTGCGGATGGAGATGCACCGGCTCGTCAAGTGGCTCGCCGGGCGGCGCTACGAGGCGGCGCTCGCCGCGCTCTTCGATCCGGAAGGGGACTGGACCGTGGGCCGCCTGACCGCGGAGATGCAGCCGTACTGGGATGGCCACCCGGCCATCGTCACCACGCCCGAGTCGCGACGTCCCCACCTCACGCTCACCCGGGCCGAGCCTGATGGCTCGATCCGCGTGGTGCAGCGGCTGCTCGATCCCGCGGGGGACGACGACTGGGCCATCGAGGGCCGGGTCGACCTCCTCCACCACCCCTCGGGCGATCGGGCCGGGCTCGACGAGATCCCGATCGTTCAGCTGATTCGCGTCGGCGGCTGAGGGTGGCCGGGCACCTCCGCGATCCCTTCGATGCCTTGGACACTGGCCACGTCGGACACGCGGGATTCGCGGATCATCGAAACCCTGGCCCCGCACGAGTGATCGCGCTCTGACGGAGGCCCGTCGCGCCTTGCCGGGCTGTCACTGGATCACGTAGACTGGGTCGCCGCCCTTCAAGCTGGCGGGGGGATCGACGAGGACCGCGTCCCCCGAGCGGATTCCCCGGGTGATGAGCGCGATGCCCTTCTCGGTCGAGGCGACCTCGACGGGGCGGACGTCGGCGTGGTGGCCGGCCGCGGTCAGCACCCAGACGCGATCGGCCCCATCCTGGCTGACCACCGCCGACTGCGGGACCGGGAACACGCTCTCGAAGCGGGCGCTCGCGAGCCGTACCTGCGTGCCCGCCGGGATGGTGGTGCCCGCCGGGAGGCCCAGCACCAGCTTGCCCTCGAAGTCCGGGTGGACCGGCTCCTCGACGACGCTGCCGGCCGCCGTGGGCGGCGGCACAGGGGCCGGACGCCCGGGCGTCCCCACCGGGGTCGGTGCCCCGGCCGCGGTGGCGGCCTCCGCGGCCGGCGCGGCCGGGAACGTGCAGTCGGTGGACCGCGCCGCCGTCTCGACGGGGCCAGCATCGGCGACGGCCTCGGGGGACTCGGGCGCGACGCCGGGGATGGTCTCGAGCCGACAGAAGCCGAGCTCACGGGCCGCCGCGAGCTGGTTCGGTGCGAGCGCGAAGACCGCGTGGGGCCCGGCCGCGCGCAGGCGCAGGATGGGTGCCTGGGCTGCAACGGTGCTGCCCGCCTCCGCCAGCACCTCGGCGATCGTGCCGGCCATGGCCGGGCGAATCTCGAGCTTGGCGAGCTCGGCCGTGGCCTGGACCAGCTCTCGCTTCCGGGCCGCCAGCTTCAGCTCGGCGTCCCGGACGGCCGCCTTGTTCCCGCTGTCCAGGCTGGAGCTCCGGAGCTGCTCGAGAAAGGCGATGCGCGAGCGCAGGCGATTGACCACCAGCTCCCGGTCGGCCACGCCCTTGAGTCGCGCGATGCTGTCGCCAGCCGAGAACGTCGTGCCCGGCGCGAGCACGTCCTGAATCCGACCGGCCACCGCGAACCCGAGGGTCTGGTCCCGACCCGGGACCACCACGCCCGTCGTGGGAAACCAACGGTGGAAGGTCGTCGGCTGAGGCGAGACCACGTGCACCGTGGGCACCGAGACGGCCGGGGTCCCCTCGAGCCCACCACCCTCTGGCCGAAGGAACCACGCGACCGTGGCGATGGCCGCCAGGATCCCGAGCGCGGCCAGCACCGTGGGGAGGCGGCGGCGCGGGAGGGTCAGCGCCGCCGACGGCTCGGCCACCGGCGGCCGCACGACCATTCCCGCCATCGGTCGCTCGGCCGAGGCCGTGCCCGCCGGCGGGGCCGGGGTGGGCGCTCCCGCGGAGAGCAGGCTGGCGGCGGTCTCCTTCGGTGCGTCGCTTCGGGCGTCGCCGACGTGCCCGCGGACATCCAGGGAGCCAGCGGGCGGGTGAGCCTGGTCGGGGTTCTCCCATCCCCGCTCCTCGACCTCGGCCCGGAGGTGCTGGACCCAGCGGGCGGCCTCCTCGGTCAGGGTCGACTCGGAGCCGCTGTCCCGCTCGGGCTCCGGGCCGCGCGCCTCGCCGCCCGGCACGCCAGCCTGGGGGCTGCCCCCGGTCAGGCTCGGACGCAGGTTCGGGTTTGGACGTTGTTGAATGAAGGAGGCGGCCGTGGGGGGACGCGCTCCATCCTCCGCCGACCCGTGCGGAACGACGCGACGGCTGTCGCTATCGCTGTCCCTGTCGTGGTCGGTGACGATGGCGTGGGCGATGGACGTGATGGACGTCTCGTCGCCTCCGGAGCCTGGCGGTGGCGTCGTCCCGAATCCGGGCGGCACGCGGAGCGATGGTTCGGCTTCCCCGCGTTCGAGCGGGTGGGAGGTCGCGGCGCCGACCGCCGTTTCGGGGTGGGCGGATGACCCGGCGGGGTCGGGGACTGCGACGGCGGCGGCAAGCGAAGGCACCGGTTCGAGCAGGCCACCCTCTCCGGCCAGGAACCCGAGACCCGCCAGCCGATCGACGAAGGAGTCGAGGGCCTCGAGCGTGAGCTCCACGCCGTAGGTCTCGGCCGCCCACTGCAACACCACGTCGAGCGGTCGTCCATCGAGCTGCTGCGCGAGCGCATACTCGAAGTCGTAGAACTGAAAGGTGCTTCCCGTCCCGGGATCTCGCACCTCGACGTAGGTGACGCCCTCGTTTTCCGCAGTCGTGGTGAGGAGGTCGGCACGAAAGCGCGGGCGCATGGGCGCTCCAGCTTAACAAGCCAAACGTGAACGTCGCTACCCGAATGCAGGGCGGTCGACGTCCTCGTTCACGGCCGTTCACCAGACATGCTCTCGGCTGCCTGCCCCGGGGCCGTCTGCGCGGAAACATGCTCGCGTGCTTCACGTTTCCGGTCGCCTGACCTATAACCGCCGCGCCCATGGCCAAGGGCCCTCCCGCCACGCCTCGACCTTCCACGCCCCCTGCGTCCGCGCGTGGCGCCTCCCCGCGCGGCGCGCCCGCACCTGCGTTTCACCATCGGGCCGGCGTTCGCATCACCGGGACCGTCCTCGCCTGCGACGCCTCCGGCGCCGCGGAGCTCGCGTTCGTCTCGCACGCGGAGGCCCTGCCGGTCGCACGCGGAGGCGCCGCCCACCGCGCGCGCCGCCCAGGCCGGACCCAGATCCTCACCACCGCCGAGACGCTGACGTTGATGGGCCCCCGGGGGGAGCGCCTGCGCGCGCGGGCGCTGTTGCCGGGATTCGGTCGACCGTTCACCCTTGGATTCCTGCGGCTCGAGCTGGTGCCAGCCGGTTACCAGCTCGGGGCGGCCGCGCTCCTGTGCGACACCGGCAGCGCCCGCGTTCAGTACGTCGGGCCGGTCGGTGTCGTGAGCGAGCCCGGCTCTGCCGCCCATGGCTCCGTCGGCGAGTCGGCCAGCCGAGAGGCGACCCAGGAGACGAC
>CAZIOH010000033.1:30354-66620 GCA_964540815.1 uncultured Myxococcales bacterium
CGACCCAGGAGACGACGACTCACGTCCGCCGGTGTGATGCGCTCTGCATCGACGCCACCTTCGCGGATCCCCGCTTCGTGTTCTTGCGGCGGGCCGAAGCGCACGCGCGCGTCCTCGCCCACGCGGACGACGCACGGGCGCGCGGCAGCGCCCCCGTGTTCGTGGTCCACCCGTTCGGGCCGGCCCAGGAGGTCGCCGCGATCGTAGGACAGGCCGGCTGGCGCATTCGCGCCGACCACGCCGTGCTCGAGGCCAGCGCCCGTTACCAGGCCTGCGGGATGGACCTGCCGCACATGACCCGTTTCGCGGGTGCGCTCGCGGCGGGGGAGATCTTGCTGACGTCGGTGCCTTACCCACCCGGTCGACGCGCGGCCGCCAGCACGCTGGGGGGCCGCCCGGTGCGAGTCGCCTGGCTGTCCGAGTGGGCGGGGGACCCGGGAGCCTGCGAGAGGGTGGGCGCGGACGTCGGCATCGCGATGTCGCGGCGGGCGGACTTCGCCGGCGTGCTCCGCTTCGTGGCCGCCTCGGGGGCCCGGGAGGTCGCGCTGTTGCGGGCCCCCTCCGACGCGCTCGCCACCGAGCTGCGCCGGCGCCGGGTGGTGGTCTATCCCCTCGGGCCGCCCCGACAAATTGGTCTTTTCGACCGCGGGGACTAGCCGCGCCGCGCATGTCACCCTGTCGCCCCGTGGCGGGCCATCCAGGCGTCCTCGATGAAACCGGCGCTCCGGCTTCGCATTTCCCGAAAAAGGAGCTAGATTCGGCGGGCTGTGTTCAATCTGGGAATGGGCGAAATCACGGTCATCCTGGTCCTCGCCCTCATATTCATTGGACCCAAGAAGCTGCCGGAGCTGGCGTCGGGCCTCGGGCGGCTGATCCGGGAGATCCGCAAGACGACGGCCGACGTCAAGAACGAGATTCAGCTCGACGACGCGATCCGCAAGCCCTTCGAGGAGCTGCGGGACGCCGTCACGCTCCATCCCGAGGAGCTCAAGCGGCGTGACCGGATCAAGCGCGAGCTCAAGGAGATGGAGAAGCTGGCGGCCGAACACGCGGCGCGCCAGGCCGCGGCGCTCGAGGCTGGCGAGGCGCCCCCGCTTTCGGCCGAAGAAACCAACGGGGAGACCAACGGGGAAGCGGGAGGGTATGGTGACGGGACGTCCGATGTGCCGCCACCCGAGGCGCCCGTCGATGGCCTGCCGAACACCATTCTTCCCGAGGCGATGGCCAGCGGGTCCCCCCTGTCTCCCGGGAGTGCCGCCAGCGGTGACGACGACCACCACCACCACCTCGCCCCGGGAGGACCGGTCGACAACAGCGCGGCGGCCATTGCCCTCGCGGCGGTGCCCACGGAAGCTTCCTTGCCCAACCTGACCGGGACCGCGCCAGCCGGCACGGTGGCCCGAGGCGGAAATGGGGGCGCTCCGTCCCAGCTGCCTCCGCCGCTGCCTTCGGGCGGTCATGCCGCCCCGCCTCCACCCGTTGCGGCTGCGCGACGTGGGTCGCCCATCGCGGCTCCTCCGTCCTCGGAGACCGTGGTGGCCGGCTCCGGGGTCAGCTCGGAGCTCTTGCGGGCGCTGCGCCCGGACAGCCGGAAGACTCCAGTCGTTCCTCAGAGTGCCTTCGCGCCCCAGAGCGCGTCCGCGCCGGCTCCGGTCCCACCCGTCCCGGCCTTCGGCTCGGCGGATCGCAACAACACCACGCAGGTGCTGTCCGAGGCGGATCTCGCCACCCTGGCTTCGACGCCCACGCCGCCGCCTCCCCCTCCGGCCACGACGCGGCCGACCGGGAAGGTGATGAGCGCGGTGGCAACGTCCTCCAATGGACCTCCTCTGCCGGGATCGACACCGCCCAAGCCCCCGACTTCTTCCTCGACCTGATCCGCACGAAAAAAGGACGGTTCGCGTGGCCCCCAACGACGAAGCTGACCGCGCCGCGGTCGATGAATCGAAGATGTCGTTCCTCGAGCATCTTTCGGAGCTCCGGGGGCGGCTGCGCAACGCCGCGATCATCTTCATCGTGGCGGTGTGCGGCTCCTTCGCTCTCGCCAAGAAGTACTTCGAGTTCCTGACCCGGCCGGCGCGTCAGGCCTGGGAGATGGCCCTGGCCGGGCGCCCGCCGGTGTTCCACTTCTCGAGCCCGACCGAGCCGTTCTGGGTCTATACCAAGATCGCCATCATCGGCGCCTTGCTGGTCTCGAGCCCCTTCATCATCTGGGAGCTGTGGAAGTTCATCGCCCCTGGCCTCTACAAGAAGGAGAAGCGCATGGTCATGTTCATGACCGGCGCCACCGCCTTCTGCTTTCTCGGCGGCGCGGTGTTTGGCTTCGCGGTGCTCTGCACCCCGGCGCTGGCCTACATGTTCTCGTTTGCCGAGAAGTTCGCGGGCTTCGAGATCCAGCCCACCATCATGATGGACGAGCTCGTGGGCTTCATGCTGGCCATGTTGCTCGGGACCGGGGTGGCCTTCGAATTGCCGGTGGTGATGGCGGTCCTCGGGTGGATCGGCCTCGTCACCGCCCGGTCCTTGTGGAAGTTCGACAAGTATGCGCTCATCCTGTCGGTCGTGGTGGGTGGCGTGCTCACGCCGGGTCCGGACGTGCTGTCGCAGCTGCTGATGGCAGGACCGCTGTTCCTCCTGTACAACCTGTCGATCCTGATCGTGTGGCTGATCGAGCGAGCCCGCAGGCGGGCGGCGGACGACCTCGAGAAGGGCGACTCCGACCCGCCGCCCTCGACCGGGCTCGTTCCCACCAAGCCCTGAACAGGAGGGGCCTCGGACCTCAGGCCTCACTCACGGCTTCGGTATGTGAATCGTCTTGCTGACCATCAGTGAGCCGTGCGCCGCGAAGAGGAGGGCCAGCGGATGGAGGTCGAAGGGACCGAGCTCGAGGCGCCCGAGCCACATGGCCGCTCCGAGGTGTCCGGTGAGGGCGGCGACGGCCAGAACCGCGGTGAGCGAGAGGCTGGTGGGGATGGGGGCCCCCTCGAAGTACTTCACCTTGTCGGCTCCGGCCGAGAGGGTCTCGGCGGTCACGTTGTAGCGGGCCAGTCGGCTGACCCCGCAGACCACGAAGTAGATCAGGATCGCGCGATCCCAGCCACCGCGCAGCCCGGCGGCGTAGGCGATGGCGGCCGGCGCGACCCCGAACGAGATGACGTCCGAGAGCGAGTCCAGCTCGCGTCCCATCACCGAGTGCTGGTGCCGCCAGCGGGCCACGTGTCCGTCGAGGGCGTCGAAGAGAAACGCGAAGGGGCCGAGTCCCACCGCCATGTAGAAGTGGCTCATGGCGCGGGTCTCGACGAAGGAGATGGCGGCGAAGATGGCGGCCACTCCGCACGCGGCGTTGGCGAGGGTGAGCAGATCCGCCAGGTGGAACTCCCTGAACATCGAAAAGTGCTTGGGCGGCATGTGTGTGCCGGCGATCATGCGATGCGCCTCGGGATGCACGCAAGCAACGCCTGCCGTTCAAACCCCTCGCGCGCCGCCGGATGGGGCGCTGACCAGGACCCTGCCCTCACCGCCGGCCTCGAAGAAGTGCAGCCGGGCGGGGTCGAGCTGGATCGGGAGCAGGTCGCCGACCGCGAGGCCGGCGTCGGCATCCATCTGGGCGATCACCCGCGGGTGCGCGCGCGTCGCGAGCTGGACGTCCATGCGGTCGCCGAGCGGTTGGACGAGCTCGACCCGCACCTCGAGCGCATCGGCGTCGCTGGTCGGGAAGCGGGCGTGTCCGCGAGCGGCGAGCGCCTCCGGGCGCACCCCGAGGACGATGGGCTCTCCGATGCGGGGGCGCAGGGCGGCCTCGGCCCAGGGCGGGACCGGCAGGAGGCCACTGCCCTCGTCGAACCACAGGCGTTCCTCCGCGCCGTCGGCCCCGCGGCCGTGGCCGCCCCCCCCGCCCACCACCAGCCGCCCGGTGAGGAAGTTCATGGGCGGATTGCCGAGGAAGCCCGCCACGAAGCGGTTGACCGGACGGCGGTACATCTCGAGCGCCGGAGCGCACTGCTGCACGACCCCGTCCTTCATGACCACCACCCGATCGCCGAGGGTGATGGCCTCCTCCTGGTCGTGGGTCACGTACACGGTGGTGGTCTGCAGGGCGATGTGCAGCCGCTTGATCTCGGCGCGCATCTCGACCCGCAGCTTGGCGTCCAGGTTCGAGAGCGGCTCGTCGAACAGGAAGCACTTCGGCTGTCGGACGATGGCGCGGCCGAGGGCCACCCGCTGCCGCTGTCCGCCGGACAGGTTCCTCGGCAGCTTGTCGAGCTGCGCTGAGAGCTCGAGGGTCCTTGCGGCCTCCAGCACCTTGCGCTCGATCTCGGCGCGCGGGATCTTGCGCAGGCTGAGCGCGAAGGCCATGTTCTCGTAGACCGTCATGTGGGGATAAAGGGCGTAGCTCTGGAAGACCATGGCGATGTCGCGGTCCTTCGGGGGGACCTGGTTCACCACCCGCCCGTCGATGGCGATGGTCCCGGCCGAGATGTCCTCGAGCCCGGCGATCATGCGCAGGGTGGTGGACTTGCCGCAGCCCGACGGACCGACGAGGACGATGAACTCTCGGTCGGCGATCTCGAGGTTGAAGTCCTCGACCGCGACCATGCCGCCCTCGTAGACTTTGCGCACGTGCGAGAGAGAGAGGGTGGCCATTGGTCGGGCGCGAGATCTACACCAGCTTGGGGGCGGGCGGGAGGGGGCTCAGGGACACCAGCCGCCGGCGGGCTCGTCGATGCCATTCATGCACAGGCTGACCTCCGGGGCCTGCAGCGACGGATCCGGATTCTCGTAGTGCTTTTCGTAGAACTGCTGGAAGGGATCCACCCGGAACGCGCCCCCACGCAGGGTCCATCGCCAGGCGGCCGCCGCCCAGCGGCACGTCAGGGTCGGATCCGGGGCGAGGATCACCCGGGGGCGGCCTCCGCACATGGGATCGTCGGGCAGGCTGTCGATCCAGGCCTGCGCCGCCGCCACCTCGTCGGGACAGTCGACCGGACAGTTGTAGACCACGTCGATCGCACCGTGCTCGAGGTCATGGACCAGGAAGCCCCAGGGCACGGGCGTGGCATAGGTCTCGTAGGCGGCCCAGACCGAATAATGGGTCCCCGAGGAGGGGGGCGAGGTCGCGTAGCTCACATCGCTGCAGGGGGGGACGTGCATGGCGCCCTGGTCGCTGTTCAGCGTCTCGACGAAGACGTCGTCGCCGCCGCCGTCACCCCCATCACCGCCCGCGGCCCCCGGGGCGCCGCCTCCGCCCGCGCCCCCGAGCTCGGGTGGGCCCGAGCCTCCGGAGGCATCGTTCCCTCCGGTCTCGGCTGGCAGCACCCCCCCTCCCGTCGGGAGGCCGCGATCGCACGCGCTCGGCGCCCATCCGGCGAGGAGGGCGAGCCCCGCCCAGACGAGGGCGAGGGGCCTCGAGCCCGGCCGAGGAGATCGCCGGGCGGCGCAGGCGTCCTCAGCGCTTGCGGTAGGACATGGCCCGGGCAATTTCACGGTCGGTCTCCCGCTTCTTCGAATCTTCACGCTTGTCCCATTGCTGCTTGCCGTGAACGAGCGCGAGCTCGACCTTCACGCGCCCCTTCTTTTCGTACAGGGAAAGCGGCACCAGGGTGTAGCCTTTTTCGCGGATCTTGCCCTCGAGGCGATCGATCTCCCGGCGGTTGAGCAGGAGCTTGCGCCGGCGGCGGGGCTCGTGGTTGCGCTGGTGCGCGAAGACATAGACGCCGATGTCCATCTGGGTGAGCCAGGCCTCTCCGCGATCGATCTCCGCGAACGCGTCGACCAAGGTCACCTTGCCATCCCGGATGGACTTGACCTCGGAGCCAGCCAGCACCAGCCCCGCCTCCACAGACTCGTCGATGTGGTACTCGTGGCGGGCCCGCCGGTTGCGTGCCAGCACCTTGACCTCATCAGCGGTTGAAGCGCCCGATTTCATCGCGGAGCAGAGGTGTTTAGCACGGATGAGATCGATGAGACGGCGCGGGCCAGGGCCACCACGCGAACCTCCTTGGCCCCCGCCTCGAGGAGGGCTTCCCCGCACGCATCCAGCGTGGCGCCGGTCGTCATCACATCGTCGACGATCACGAACCTGAGGCCGTGCACCCGCCTCGGGTCGGCCACCGCGAACGCCCCTGCGACCTGCGCGCGGCGAGCGCCCGGTCCCTGTCGGCCGAGCTCCGGCGTGTCTCGGACCCGCCGCAGCAGATCACGCTCGAGGCGCGGTCTGCCTGAGCCCCGCGGGACCGGGTGGGGCCGCGCGCGGAGCGCCCCGCAGGCGAGCGCGAGCGCCTGATTGAACCCGCGGCGGCGCAACTTGCGCGGGTGGAGCGGGACGGGGACCACCAGGTCCGCCAACGGGATGCTGGGCCGTTCGTGCCCCGCGCCTCCCCCCGCGGCGCCGGGCGATCCCCCGGGCGAGATCGCCTGCCACAGGGGAGCGGCCAGCAGCCGAGCCAGCCGTGGTGCCAGGTCGGGCCGATCGCCATGCTTCATCCGGACGAGCGCGCTCGCCAGGGAGGCGCCGTACTCGAACCCCGCAAAGGCACGCGAGAAGGTGAAGGTGCTGCTCAGACAGGCCGGACAGCCGTGGATCGCCCGGTGGCCACCACCAACCTCGGGACAGTCGGTGAGGGGCGAGGCGCAGCTGGCACAGGCGCGGCCGATGGGATTGAGGGCCTCGGCGCAGATCTCACAGAAGATCTGGCGTTCGCGCTCCAGCACCTCGTCACAGCCGGCACAGCGGGCCGGCCAGACCAGATGCAACACCTCCCCCGCCAGCACGCTGGCAATGCCACCGATGCCCATGCCGGCTTATCGATGGCGCCGGCAAACGGTTTCGCCCCCCGGCTGCTGGTGAGGGGCCTCTGACTTCCTCGGGCCTCGGACCGAGATCTCGTCGGGACGCTCATTCCGGCGGGCTATCCGGGTGGCAGGATCCCGCGGCGCACGTAGGTCGGTTTGTCGAGCTCGCTCTCCTCGACACCGAGCTCGTCGGCGCCCGCCATCCGGTGCATTCCTCCCGAGGTGCGCCCGCGCAGCGCGGGGTTGGCGGTCACCGCGGGTCGGATGATGGGCCGCTCGGGGGGCGGAGTCCACTCTCCGAACCCGGACGCCGCCGACGCCGCCAGACCGGCCGCCACCCCGGCGTTGGCCATCGACGAGGCGGAAGGACCACCGAATCCCGCGGCCGCGAACTCGTCCTCGAACCCATCGGCGAAGCCGACGTTCTCACCGGACTCGGCCGGGTCGGCGATCCCGTCGTTCGACATGTGCGAGAAGGCCTGCTCGCCCGGGTAAGCGTGGGGCTGCACGGCCACGGTCCGACCGCGGATCTCGCCGCGGATCTCGTTCGGCGCGCTCGCCGACACGTAGCGATTTCCCGCGCTGGCGGGATTCCAGGAGGCCGTGTTTCCGGTGTGACCGGGGACCCGCACCGCCCCGGCGGCACCGTAGCCGCTGGCGCCGCCACCGCCGGCGGGGCCCGAAGGGGGCGTGGTCGCGCCGAATCCCATGGCCGAGGCGGGAGCATGCGGAGCCGCGGCGGAGAAGCTGCTCGGCGCTGAAGCCGAAGCCGCCGGCGCCTGCCCGTGGGCGTGGTGCGGCTGGGCCATGAAGGCGCCCGGGCTCGAGCCCGGATGCATGCCGAGATTCGTTCCTGGGTTCATGCCCGGGTTCATCCCGGGATTCATGGGCAGGGCCATCTGGTCGCTCGTGATGCGGCGGCCGTGCGCGCCGTTCCGACCCGCGCCGGCCGCCGACGGCAAGGGCATGGGGTATTCCTGCTGCGATGGCTGGAAGCCCGTTGCGATCACGGTGATGCGGACCTCGTCGCCGGCGTGGGCGTCGATCACCGAGCCGAAGATGATGTTGGCGCCCGGGTCGGCGGCCTCCTCGATGAGGGTGGCGGCTTCGGTCACCTCGGACAAGGTCAGGTCCGGACCGCCCGTGATGTTGATGAGGATGCCCGTCGCGCCGTTGATCGAGACGTCCTCGAGCAGGGGCGAGCTGATGGCTTGCTGGGCGGCCTCGAGGGCACGCTTCTCGCCGGTCCCGCGACCAGTGCCCATGAGCGCGCGGCCCATGCCGGTCATGATGGTGCGCACGTCGGCGAAGTCGACGTTGATGAGACCGGGGACCATCACGAGGTCGCTGATGCCGCGCACCGCATTGAGCAGCACGTTGTCCACCATCCCGAAGGCATCCTTCAAGGTCATCTTGACCCCGGCCAGGGTGACCAGGCGATCGTTGGGGATGACGATCAGGGCATCGACGGCCTTGGCCAGCTCGGCGATGCCGGCGGTGGCCTTCTTCTTGCGCTGCGAGCCCTCGAACGCGAAGGGCTTGGTGACCACACCGACGGTGAGCGCGCCCATGTCGCGGGCGACCTGTGCGATGACGGGCGCGGCGCCGGTGCCGGTCCCGCCGCCCATCCCCGCGGTGACGAAGACCATGTCGGCGCCGGCCAGGGCCTCGGCGACGCGCGAGGCGTCCTCGAGGGCCGCGGCCTTGCCAATCTCCGGATTCGCCCCCGCCCCGAGCCCCTTGGTCAAGGTCTTGCCGAGGTGCACCTTGATGGCGGCCTGGTTGGCCTCGAGGACCTGGCAGTCGGTGTTGGCCACGATGAAATCGACGCCGCCGATTCCGCCCTCGATCATGGTGTTGATGGCGTTGCCACCTCCACCCCCCACCCCCACCACCTTGATGATGGGACCTTTTCGATTGTTCGTGTCGTCGTCGAACTCAAGCATGCCAAGATCGATCCCATGTCTTGAGCCGCGACGCTAATTTTTGACCGCTTTTTCGTGCGCCGACGCGAAAACCAGCGAACCGCGGGCCCACCCCGCGGAAAACCAGCGCCAAGACGTGCAATTTCTTGACGAGTGGCAAGGACCGGGATCGGGCAGAGGTTCGAGGCGAGTCCGAGCGTTCGAGTTCTCCCCGCTTCGCGGGGAGGGAGAGCCTTCTTGTCGAAGCGTCAGAGCGAGCGTCGCGAGCGGGTCTTTCAACGGGAGGCGCGGCTTCGCCGCGCCGGCCCACCGCAGCAAGATCCGAGGGGGGTACGTGGGGGGACGTCCGCGGCCCCCCGGCGAGCGCCGGAGGCGCGGCCCCCGCGCTAAAACACGTTGCTGAGGCTGCGGCGGAAGCGGGTGAAGAGACCGCCGCGCTTGGCGTTCTCGCTCACGTGTGCACCCGCCATGCGCGAGAGGCCATAGTGGACCAGCCCCACCGCCGTCGAGAAGGTCGGCGACCGCACCACCTCGGCGAGGCCCCCCACGCCCTTCGGCATTCCACGCCGCACCGGGAGGCCGAGGATCTCCTCGGCGAGCTCGGTCATGCCGGGCATCTGGGTCGCCCCGCCCGTGATGACGGCGCCCGAGGCCAGCAGGTCCTCGCACCCGAGGCGCTGCAGGTCGGCCTTGACGAAGGAGAAGATCTCCTCGATGCGGGGCTGGATGATGTCCCGGCACAGGGCGTGGCGCGAGAGCACCCGCGGCGAGCGACCGCCCACCGATGCGACCTCGAGGGTCTCGTCCTCGGGCACCATCGAGGCCAGCGCGCACCCGGCGCGGATCTTGATCTTCTCGGCCTCGTGGGGCGGTGTTCGCAGACCGAACGCGATGTCGCTGGTGAGCTGGTGCCCGCCGATCGGGATGACGCTGGTGTGGGCCACCGCGCCCTCCATGAACACCGCGATGTCAGTGGTGCCCCCGCCGATGTCGACCAGGGCCACCCCGAGCCCCTTCTCGTCCTCCTCGAGCACCGCCTCGCCCGAGGCGAGTGGCTCGAGCACGATGTCGAGCACCTCGAGATCGCAGCGCGTGCAGCACTTGATGATGTTCTGGGCGGCGGCGGCGGCGGCGGTCACGATGTGGACCCGCGCCTCGAGGCGCACTCCGCACATGCCCATGGGCTCGCGGACGCCATCCTGACCGTCGATCTTGTACTCCTGGGGCAAGACGTGGACGATGTGCCGGTCGACCGGCAGCGCGATGGCCCGTGCCAGCTCCAGCACCTTGGCCACGTCGGGCGATCGCACCTCCCGATCCTTGACCGCGACCGTCCCGGTGGAGTTGACGCCCTTGATGTGGCCTCCCGCGATGCCCACGTAGACCTGCGAGATCTCGCAGCCCGACATGCTCTCGGCCTCGAGGATGGCCTGCTTGATCGATGCCACGGTGGAATCGATGTTCACGATCACGCCCTTCTTCAGGCCACGTGACGGATGGGTGCCGATTCCGATGATGTCGAGACCGTCCGGCCGAAGCTCGCCGACGACCGCGGCGATTTTCGTGGTCCCGATGTCCAGTCCAACGATGATGTCCGAAGATTTTCGCGGCATTGAGCTCTTGGTGTCGAGCGCCCTGTGAAATTCCAGCACCGACGGTGCAGGAAGACTCCCCTTGGCAGCAATAACCGCGATTCGCACGCCCGTCGATTTTTTTACCGCTTTTCGCTCGAAGAGGGTCGCGGGACGACGTGTGTGGCCTGTCGGGGGACGAGGACGAGGACGGGTTCGGAATCGAGGAGACGTCAGGCCCGGGGTTCCCCGAGGTGCTCGAGGAGGAAGTCACGGAAGGCGATGAGCTTCCTTGGGACCTGGGGGGTCTTCGGGTACATGAGCACCATCCGTCCATCCTTCCAGCTCTCGCGGGGAAGCACCCGCACGAGGTGGCCCGAGACCAGGTCGGCGGCAGCCAGGAAGGCCGGCAGGCGGGCCATTCCCGCCCCGGCGCGGATGGCGTTGCGCACGAACTGAAAGTCGTCGGCCCTGGCCACGATGCGGCCAGGGGGGATGGGCAGACGACTCGACCGGCCCCCGCGAAACACCACCCAGTCGTGGGCGGCGGTCTCCTCCAGGCTCCGCGGGGTTCCCCGGCGGGCGAGGTAGGCCGGGCTCGCGAAGATCCCGAAGTCGGCGGTGGTCAGGCGCCGCATGATCATCCCGGAGTCGGCGGGGGCATCCACCACCGCTCGAATGGCGAGGTCGAAACCTTCGGCCACCAGGTCGACCGCGCGGTTGGTCAGGCAGACGTCGAGGATCACCCGCGGATAGCGCTTGGCGAACGGCGGGATCAGCCCGGCCAGAAGCTCGGCGCCGAAGTCGTTGGGAGCGGTGATGCGCAGCTCGCCCGCGGGGAAGGGATCGCGCTCGGGAAGGCTGCCAAATACCTCCTCGAGGGCGCGCAGGACCGGGGCCGCTCCCGCGAAGAGGGCGGCGCCGGCGCTGCTCAGGGAGACCCGACGGGTGGTTCGGTGAAGCAGGCGAACGCCCACCTCGCGCTCGAGGCGATCGATGCGGCGAGAGAGGGACGACTTGGGGACGCCGAGGCGCGCAGCGGCGACCGAGAAATTTCCGGACTCCGCGACCGCCAGGAACCAGCTGAGTCGGTCCAGGCTGATTGTCTCATTCATGGAACGGTATGTTGCCAAAGTTGGGCCTATACGCCCAGCCGGCTTGGCGCATCTTATGGGCCCAAAGGAGTTACCGACCATGACGATGATGACCAGCCTCCTCAAGACGTCTCTCTTGTCCGCGACCCTGCTCTCCGCGACCGTGGGTGGAATCGCCCACGCGGGCGAGTGGGACGTCGATCCCACCCACAGCTCGGCCACCTTCTCGGTCAAGCACATGATGGTGTCGACCGTTCGGGGTGAGTTCGAGAAGATCACCGGCACGGTGAACCTCGACGACGCCGCGCCGGCCAAGTCGACGGTCGAGGTGGTCATCGACGCCACCACCATCAACACCCGCAACGCCCAGCGCGACGCCCACCTGAAGTCGCCCGACTTCTTCGATGCGGCCAAGTTCCCGACGCTGACGTTCAAGTCGACCAAGATCGAGAAGGCCGGCAAGGGCAAGTACAAGGTGACGGGTGATCTGACCATGCACGGCGTGACCAAGCCGCTCACCCTGGAAGTGGAGGGCCCGACCGCCGCGGTCAAGGACATGATGGGCCGGCAGGTCCGGGGCGTGTCCGCCAAGGGCAAGCTCAGCCGCAAGGAATGGGGCCTGACCTGGAACAAGGCCCTCGAGGCCGGCTCGGTGGTGGTGGGAGACGAGGTTCAGGTCCAGCTCGACGCCGAGCTCGTGGCCAAGGCCGCCGCTCCGGCCGCGGCCGCGCCTCCCGCCGCCGCGCCCGCCGCGGCCACCAAGCCTGCCGCCGCCCCGGCCGCCGCCGCGCCGAAGCCCGCGAAGTAACGGCGCTTCGCCGGATTGAAGCGGGTCCCCTCTCCCCGCTTCGCGGGGCGAGGGGATGAGAAGAAATGGGAGGCCGAGGCCCCGCTGGGCTCCTCACTCGTCTCAGGCGGGGAGCTGGGCGAGGATGGTCTCGGCGTTGCTCACCTCGAACTTGCCGGGCTGCTCGACGTTCACCTGCTCGACGATGCCGTCCTTCACGAGCAGCGAGAAGCGGCGCGCGCGCAGCCCCATTCCGGACTTGGTGAGATCGGCGTCGAGGCCGAGCTTCTTGACGAGCTCGCCGTTGCCGTCGCCGAGCATGCGGATCTTGCCGATCGCGTGCTGCTCGCGGCCCCAGGCCGCCATGACGTAGGCGTCGTTCACGGACACGCACCACACCTCGTCCACGCCCCTCGCCCGCAGCGCCTCGAGGTTGGCGAGGTACCCGGGGACGTGCTTGGCGGAGCAGGTGGGGGTGTAGGCCCCTGGTAGACCGAAGATCACCACCCGCTTGCCTGCCACCGCGCGGCCGACCTGGACGGGCTGCGGAGACAGCGGACAGGCCTCGCCGAACTCCGTGGTCTCCATCAGGGTCGCGTCGGGTATCGCATCGCCGGCTTTGATCATGGCCCTATCCTGGAGTTCGCGACCCTGACCTGCAAGCACCAAGCGCCGCCGGCAGCGGCCCCCGTCAGCGGACGGGAGCGGCGAACCGGATCGGAACCCGGTCGATGGCCGGGCCGTCGAGGTGGACGACGCGCAGGGCGGCGAGGGCGCCCGGCGGGCCCGCCGCGAGATCCGCCAGGATCGCATCCAGGCGCGCGAGCTTCTCGGGGAAGCCATCGCGTCCGAGGCGAATCTGTCCACCCCCGTCGTAGAGCACCAGCGTGTAGCCGCTGTGGGCATCGAGGTGAATCTCGGACAGGGCGGGCCGAACGTGTCCCGCGCTCTGGCCCGCGCTCCTCGAGGCCCGGGCCGGGTCCAGACCGTCCGGCTGCAAATCCGGGTGCAAATCCGGGTGCAAATCTGGGTGCAAGTCTGGGTGCAAGTCTGGGTGAGCGTACGCCGACAGCAGCTCGAGGGCCTCGCGCAGCGCGGCCTGGCTGGCTTGCGGGAACTCGGCGTATGCTGCCCGCGAGATGCCGGTCAGGACCACGAGACCTTCGCTCTCCTCGAGCGTCGCACGCTTGAAGGGGCGCCCTGTCTGGTCGACGAGATAGAGCCCCCCGATGACCGCGAGGGCGCCCGCCTGGCGCTCGGTCACCTCGATGACCACGGTGGCGGGCAACTCGCGGCGGACCAGGGCGCCCGCGACCCAGGGGTGGGCGGCGATGCGGGCGGCGACCGCATCGGTGTCGATGGCGAGCAGGCGGCCCCCGAGCGCGATCTCGGCCCGCCGGAGGATCTCCTCGCGTGGGACGTGACGGCTCGTCGGTGAGACGCGGATCGCGCGCACGGCGAAGCGGGGCGAAGCGACCACGTGCGCGATCCCCAGACGACCGAGGTAGATGGCGCCCACCAGCGCCCCCACCGCCGCGACCGTGCGACATAGAAGCCACAGCCAGCGCCCAACGGTCCTGCCCGCGTCGAGGAGCCAGGCGGTGCAGGCGGTGATCCTGCGCCGGTGGGATCCGAGGCGCCGGTTGGCGCGTCGCCAGAGCAGCAGCCCCCGCGGGGTCCGCGGGACCTTGACCCGGACGGGCTCGGTGATGGGCTCTCGGGGCGCATAGTGGGCCTCGGCCCGCGCCGCAGGGGGGTGGTGAAGCACGGCCGATCGGGCGGCGACGCGGCGGGGCGCCACCGGGACCGCGGTCGCCCCCAGCCGGCCGCCCGCGCGCTCGCTCGGCGGGTGCTCCCGGCCGGGTCTCATGGCCCCTGCCGCTTTCGCGCGGGGGAGGGGGAGCGAGACTCCGACGCCGACCGTGCCGCCGTCTCCATCGCCGTCTCCGTCGCCTCCTCCTCCTCCGAGGCTGGTCTGGCCTCCGCGGGCGCCGCGCCCGCCGCGCGCTGCTGGAGCGCCGCCAGCACCTCCCCGGCCGCGTGCGTGATGTCGCCCGCGCCGAGCAGCAGCACCAGATCGCCCGGCCGCGCGCCGTCGGCGAGCGCCGCCGCGAGCTCCGGACGCCGCACGTGGTGGACGTCGATGCCGGCCTCGAAGGTCGTGAGCAGCGCCGCCGCGGTGATGCCTTCGATGGGAGGCTCTCCGGCCCCGTAGATGTCGGTCAAGACGACCACGTCCGCCTCCCGCAGCGACGGCGCGAAATCCGGGAAGAGATCCCGCGTGCGGGAGTAGCGATGGGGCTGGAAGGCCACCAGCACGCGGCGCCCGAACAGGCGCGCGGCCGCCAGGGTGGCGGCGATCTCCGTCGGGTGGTGACCATAGTCATCGATCACCAGGATGCCATCGGCCTCGCCGCGAATCGAAAAACGTCGATCGACGCCCTGGAAGTCGCCGAGCGCCGCGCAGCAGTCCGCGAACGGGACCCCCAGAAAGTCGCTGACGCACAGGGCCCCGAGCGCGTTTTCCACGTAATGGATCCCGGGCATCCGGACGTGGACCCGTCCGCGGTCCACGCCCCGCACCGCCACCCGGAAGATGGTCCCTTCGGGTCCGGCCGTGAGGATCTCGCCCCGGTAATCTCCGCCGCGCAGCCCATAGGTCACGTGTCGCTTCAGCAGGTCGGGGGCGAGGCCGGCGGCGATGGGGCTGTCGGCGCCGAGCACCACGAGCCCGTAGAACGGGACCTGGTTGGCGAAGTCCAGGAAGGCCGCGCGCAGCGCATCCATGGTCCCGTAGTGATCCATGTGCTCGCGATCGATGTTGGTGATGAGCGCGATCATCGGGAACAGGTGACGAAACGAGCCGTCCGACTCGTCGGCCTCGGCGACCAGGAGCTCGCCCTGGCCGAGCCTGGCGTTGGAGCCGAACACCTGGGCCTTGCCGCCGATGATGGCCGTGGGATCGAGCCCGGCCAGCGCCAGGATCGAGGCGATCATGGTGGTGGTGGTGGTCTTGCCGTGCGAGCCCGCCACGGCGATTCCGTCCTTCACCCGCATGAGCTCGCCCAGCATCTCGGCGCGCGGGATGACCGGGACGTCGCGCGCGCGCGCGGAGACCACCTCGGGGTTGTCGGCGCGCACCGCGCTCGACACCACCACCACGTCGGCCTGGGCGGTGTTGGCGGCAGCGTGCCCGATGTGCACGGTCACCCCGAGCTGCTCGAGCCGGCGGGTGACGTCGCTCGGCTTCAGGTCCGAGCCCGAGACCGCGTAGCCGAGGTTGACGAGGACCTCGGCCAGGCCCGACATGCCGATTCCGCCCACGCCCACGAAGTGGATGGCCACGTTGCGCTTCCGCCACATCAGCGGGCCTGCCCCCTCTCCTCGGCGGATGTCGAGGCGTGCGCCGACGTCGGCGCTGGCGTCGGTGCCGGCGCCCCGTGCACCAGGCGGGCGAGATCATCGACGATGGCCGACGCCGCGTGGGGCCGGCCGAGCGCCCGCATGGCCGCTGCCATCCTGCTCAGGCGTGGCGGGTCGTCGAGGAGCTCGCGCACCACGGTCGCCAGGCGCTCGGCCGTGAGACGGGGTTGTGCGAGCACGACGGCGGCCCCCGCCTCGGCGAGCTCGGCGGCGTTGAAGGACTGGTGGTCGTCGGCGGCGGTCGGCAAGGGGATCAGGATCGCCGGTCGCCCGATGATCGCCAGCTCGGCCAGCGTCAACGCCCCGGCCCGGGCGATGACCAGGCGGGTGGCGCGCAAGGCCGATGGGACATCCTCGATGAACGGACGCACCTCGATCCGCGGCGCCGGTGGCTCGAGGGCCGCGTAGAGGGCCCGCACGCGTGCGTCGTCCTTGGCGCCGGCCTGATGCAAGATCGAGGGGATCGAGGGGATCGCGCCGGTCTCGCTGGTCATGCCGGTCTCGCCGACCTTGGCGGTCTCGCGCCAGTGGGCCACGGCCCCCACCACGAGATCGTTGATGGCCCGGGCGCCCTGGCTGCCGCCGAGAACCAGCAGATCTCGCTCGCCCCGCCGCGCGTCCTCGGCCACCGCCGTGGCGCCCTGGCCGCCCGTGACAGCGTCCTCGACCGCGTCGACGAACTGACGACGGACGGGGTTGCCGACCAGCAACAGCTTGGCGGGAGGGAAGAAGCGCCGCGCGTGCTCGAAGGCGATGTACACGCGCCGCACCACCCGCCCGAGGACCCGGTTGGTGAACCCCGGGTAGCTGTTCTGCTCGAGGATGGCCGTCGGGTACCCGAGCAGGGCGGCTCCGAGGACCACCGGCCCCGAGACGTATCCCCCGACCCCGACGACCACGTCGGGGCGGAACCGGCGCAAGACGCCCGCGGTCTGCCAGAAGGCCCGCGGCAGCCGGACCAGCCCGCGCGCCAGCCTCGCGGCGCCCACGCGGTTGAGCCCGCTCACGTCGAGCAGCTCGAGCCGGAAGCCGGCGGCCGGGACCCGGGTGGCCTCGAGCCCGCGCGCGGTCCCCACGAAGAGCACCTCCCCGCCCGGCCGGGTCGCGACCTCCTCGGCGATCGCGATCCCGGGGAAGACGTGTCCCCCCGTGCCTCCGCCGGCAATGAGCAGTCGCAGCCGCATCTCCTCAGGCCTCCGGTCCAGGCTCGACCGCGGGGGGCGAGTCGGATCCGGCGATGGTCTCGGGTCCGGCCGGCCGCTGTCGGCGCGGCGGTGGGCCCACCTCGACGACGATCCGGGGACCTTGAGTCACCCGGCGGTTGTTGCCCCGGTGTGTCCGGGCGTTGAGGTCCCACCAGCGGTGGTCGCGCGGCTCCGGGTGGCGGGCGGAGATGTTGCCGAGCACCCCGGCCATGAACAGGCTGACGATGAGCGACGAGCCACCGTAGCTGATGAACGGCAACGGCAGCCCCTTGGTCGGCAGCGATCCCAGCACCACCCCGATGTTCACCAGCGCCTGCAGCCCGAACATGGCGGAGATCCCGAAGGCGAGGTACGTCCCGAACGGATCGCGGGCCCGCCAGGCCGTGCGCAGCCCGCGCCACAGCAAGAGCGCGAAGGCGGTGATCACGAACAGGATGCCGACGAGCCCCAGCTCCTCGCCGACGATCGACAGGATGAAGTCGGTGTGGGCCTCGGGCAGGAAGAACAGCTTCTGCCGCCCGTCGCCGAGCCCCAGGCCCGAGACCCCGCCCGAGCCGACGCTGATCAGCGATTCGGTGATCTGGTAGCCGACGTCGCGCCGGAAGGCCCAGGGATCGAGGAAGGCCAGCATGCGCCGCATCCGGAACGGGGTCGAGACGATGAAGGCCCACCCCGCCGGGGCGGCCACCAGGAGCGCGAGGATCAGATAGTTCGTGCGGGTCCCCGCCACGAACAGCAGCCCGAGCGCCACGCACCCGAAGATCACGGCGGTCCCGAGATCGGGCTGCTTGAGCAACAGGCCCATCATCACCCCGGTCACCACCAGCGGGGGCAGGAAGCCCACCGAGAAGCTGCGCACCTGCTCGGCCTTGCGGGCGAGCAACGTGGCGAGGTAGATGCACAGCGCGAACTTGGCCAGCTCGCCCGGCTGGAACGAGAGCGGTCCGAGTCGGAACCAGCGGATCGCGCCGCCCGCGCGCGAACCGACCTTCAAGACCGCCGCCAGCATGGCCAGGCTCGCGAAGAGCAGGGGATAGGCCACCCTGCGGTACACGCCGTAGTCGATGCGCAGGGCCAGGGTGAAGGCCATGAGCCCGAGCAAGGCGTACACCAGCTCCCGCTTGAGAAAGTAGAAGGGATCGCCGTAGCGCCTGGCCGCGAAGACCGCACCCGCCGAGAAGACCATCACGACGCCGAAGGCCGCCAGCGTCAGGACCGTGCCGCAGAGGATCCGGTCGACGCCGATCTGGCTCGGGCGGATCAGGCCCGGATCGTCGACCCCGGCGCGCCGGCCGTCGGTCGTCCCGGGACCGAGCCAGGCACGGGACCCCTCGCGCAGCCACCCCCAGGCCCCCCACCAGGCCCGGCCGATGGCTTCAGGCACCCCCCCCGTCCGCAGCGCGAGAGGCCGGCCCTGGCCGGTGCTGCGGCCCACGGGGGTCATTGCATGGCCTCGTCGCCGACGATGGTCCGCACCGCCGCGCGAAAGACCTCGGCACGGTGGGCGTAGTCGCGGAACATGTCGAAGCTGGAGCACGCCGGCGACAGGACCACCGCGTCCCCGCGGAGCGCCATCCCGGCCGCCTTCTCCACC
Source organism: uncultured Myxococcales bacterium (assembly GCA_964540815.1). GTDB lineage: Bacteria > Myxococcota_A > Polyangia > Fen-1088 > Fen-1088 > CAZIOH01. The sequence goes on from CAZIOH010000033.1 coordinate 48,746, forward strand.
GCCTCCTCCATGGTGCCGGCGCGCTGGATGTGCTCGGGCGGCACCGCCGTGCCGAGGGCGTCGGCCATGCGCTGCGCCGCCTCGCCGATCAGCACCACCCCCCGGCCCACCCGGCTGAACACCTCGACGAGCGGTCCGTAGTCGCCGCCCTTGTCGCGGCCTCCGGCGATGAGCACCACCGGACGCGGGAAGCCCGAGAGGGCGGCGGTCACCGCCCCCACGTTGGTGCCCTTGGAGTCGTCGTAGAACTCGACGCCGCGGGCCTCGGCCACCAGCTCCATGCGGTGGGCGAGGGCGCGGAACTCGAGCAGGGAGCGGCGCGCCTCCGAGGGCGTGGCCCCGGCCAGCCGCCCCGCCAGCAGCGCCGCCAGGGCGTTCTCGTGGTTGTGCCGGCCCACCAGCGACGGATTCTGGCTGGTGTACCGCTCGAGCTCGCCGCCCGGGAGGCGGATGCAGAGCGTGTCCCCTTCGAGCCAGCCGCCCTGCTCGAGCTTCTGGGTGGTCGACAGGAAGATGCGGCGGGCGGCGATGTGGTCCGAGACCCGGATGGCCAGCGCATCGTCGGCGTTCACCACCGCGAAGTCCGAGGCGGTCTGGGTGGAGAAGATGCGGCCCTTGGAGCGCGCGTAGGCCTCGAGATCCCGGTAGCGGTCCAGGTGGTCGGGCGTGATGTTGAGGAGCACCGCGACCCGCGGGTGAAACCGTTCGATGGTGTCGAGCTGAAAGCTGCTGGCCTCCACCACCAGGATTCCCCCCAGGGTCGCCGCACGGGTCCCGACCGCCTCGCTGAGCGGCTCGCCGAGGTTGCCGCCGATGAAGGTGGGAAAGCCGCTGGCGCGGACGATCGCGCCGCACAGGGTGGTGGTGGTGGACTTGCCGTTGGTCCCGGTGATCGCGACGATCTGGCCTTCGATGAACCACGAGGCCAGCTCCATCTCGCCGACGATCTGCACCCCGGCGACCCGCGCCGCGCCGAGCTCGGGTAGCTCGGGGACACCGGGCGACAGGACGATGAGATCGGCGCGCAGGAAGGACGCCTCGACGTGACCCCCGAGCTCGGTCTCGACCCCGGCCGGGAGCTTGGCCAGGGTCGCCGAGAGCTGGGCGCGGTCGCGCTTGTCGGAGACCACCACGTGGGCGCCGCGCTCCGCGCACACGCGCGCGCTCGCCAGGCCCGAGCGGCCGAGCCCGACGATGAGGACGTGTTTGCCGGCGAGATCGGTCACGGGGCAGCTCTCTTTCTAGCGGACCTTCAACGTGACCACGAGACCGAGAATGGCGCAAGCGAACGATACGATCCAAAAGCGCACCACGATCCGCGACTCGGGCCACCCGAGCTTCTCGAAGTGGTGGTGGATGGGGGCCATCAGGAACACCCGCTTCTTGGTGCGCTTGTAGTAGGCGACCTGGATGATATCGCTCACCGCCTCGAGCAGGAAGACGCCGCCGATGATGGGCAGCGAGAGCTCGGTCTTGGTCGCCAGCGCCACGAAGCCGAGCGCGCCCCCGAGGGCCAGCGCCCCGACGTCACCCATGAAGACCTGGGCCGGGTGGGTGTTGAACCACAGGAAGCCGATGCCCGCGCCCCCCATGGCCCCGCAGAAGATCGCGAGCTCACCCGCCCCGCGCACCGGCGCCATCCCCAGGTACTCGGCGATGTTGAACCCCCGCAAGGTGGTGCCGGCGACGTAGGCCAGAAGGAGGAAGGTGAACGAGCAGATGATCACCGGCCCGATGGCCAGGCCGTCGAGGCCGTCGGTCAGGTTGACCGCGTTCGATTCCGCCAGGAGGACGAAGATCCCGAAGGCGACGTAGAGGGCGAACGGCAGGGTGACGGGGAAGCGATCGAAGTTGAGCAGCGGCGGGGCGAGCCGCAGGCGCACCTCCGCGGGCAGGGCGTCTCCCCAGAACAGGCACAGCACGGCGATCCCGCCGATCACGAACTGTCCCAGCAGCTTGAGGCGACCGGCCAGCCCCTTCTTGTTCTTGCGCGAGATCTTGAGGTAGTCGTCGAGGAACCCGACCGCCCCGAACCCCACGGTGACGAGCAGGGCCAGCCAGATCAAGGTGCTGCGCAGGTCGCACCACAGGAGGGTGGCGGCGACCAGGGCCATGATGATGAGCGCGCCGCCCATGGTGGGGGTGCCGCGCTTGGAGGAGTGGCTGGCCGGGCCGTCGTCGCGGATCACCTCGCCGAGCTGGAGCGCGCGGGCCCGGCGGATGAACCAGGGGGCCACGAAGAACATGATGAGGAGGGAGGTCAGGGTGGCGAGCCCCAGGCGCGTGGAGACGTAACGGAACAGGTTGGCTCCGGGGATGACGTCGCGGAAGTGGTGGAACAGGTGAAAGAGCATCTGGTGTGTGCCCCCCTTGGATCAGAGCGGGTTGGGAGTTTCGTGACGAAACGGAGGTGTTCGAAGGTTGCCGCCGAGCGGGTCACCACCTCGGTTCAAACATCTGCCTCTCCTTCCGGCTTCGTGTTCGGCTCGGCGCCCAGCTTCGCGCGCAGCGCCTCCACCGCCCGCTCGAGCCGCGCGCCGCGCGAGGCCTTCACCAGGATGACGTCGCCAGGCAGGGTCCACCCCGCCACCGTCTCCGCGACGGCCGCGGGATCCCGTCCCGCGACGATGCGCGCAGGATCGAGGCCCGCCTCCTCGGCCCCGGCCGCGATGTGGCGCGCCAGCTCCCCCACCACCCCGAGGCCGGTCACCTCGGGCCCGACCTCGCGTCCGAGCGCCCGGTGCAGCTCCTCCGAATCGGGCCCGAGCTCGAGCATGTCGCCGAGCACGGCATACGCCCGGTGGCGGTCCCCGGCGGTGGCGACCAGCATGGCCAGCCCGGCGCGCATGGAGCCCGGGTTGGCGTTGTAACAATCGTCGAGCACGGTGCGTCCACCCGCCGCGATCGCGTGCGATCGGTGCGGAGGCAACACGACCGCCGAGAGGCCCTCGGCCGCCCGCCATGGCGAGACGCCGAGCGCGCTCGCCACTGCCAGGGCCGCGGCCCCGTTGCGGGCGTTGTGAATCCCGACGAGCGGCAGGCGCGCGGTCACGGTCTCCCGCTTGACCCGATAGGTGACCTGCTGGCCCCCCACCCCATCCGACGCCGTGTCGACGATCTCGACGTCCAGGTCGGCGTCGAGCTCGACGTGCACGTCGAGGCCCGCACGCTCCGTCGCCGCCGGCCGGCGGCTCTCGCCGCCCTGGAACCGCAGCTTGCGCGCCTCCGGCAGGTGCGCGGCCTCGGCCTCGATGAGCCGATCTCCACCGGGAAAGACCGCGATCGCGCTCGGTCCGAGCCCGGCGAAGAGCTCGCCCTTGGCCCGCGCCACCTCCTCCAGCGAGCCGAGGAGCTCGAGGTGCGCCGCGCCCACGTTGGTGATGACGCCAACGTCCGGCCGCGCGATCTCGGTGAGCGCGGCGATCTGCCCTCGCCCGCGCATCGCCAGCTCGAGCACCCAGTAGCCCTCATCCCCCACAGCCTCCAGGATGGTGATGGGCAGCCCGACCTCGGTGTTGAGGCTGCCGGCGGTGCGCAGGACCGGACCGACCGTGCCGAGCGCCGCCGCGCACAGCTCCTTGGTGGTGGTCTTGCCGTTCGAACCGGTGATCGCCACGACCGCCCCGGTGAACGCCGCGCGGGCCGCCCGGGCCAGCGCGGCCAGCGCCTGCAGCGGATCCGCCACCGCCACCACTGGAATCGTGGGCGCCCCGGGCAGACCGCGCGCCGCCGCCACCACCAGGGCGGCTGCGCCCCGGGACTCGGCCTCGGCACAGAAGTCGAATCCGTCGACGCGGGCTCCGGGCAGCGCGAAGAAGAGCCGGCCGGGACGCACCCCGCGGCTGTCGTAGGCGGCCCCCCGGAATGCCACGGCTTCGTCGCCTGGATGCGGATTGAGGATCTGGCCCTGCATCGCGCCGACCGCGAACCCGAGGGGCCGCGACGCCGGCCGGCGCGCGTCGGTTTCGGCAGGGGGAGCGGCGGAGGGCGGTGGGGTCACCATGGCTCGCCTTTACCTTTATCTTCACCTTCATCTTCGTCTTCACCTTCGGGGCGGGGGGCGTCCGCCGCGCGGCTGGCGTCGGCGAAGGCCAGCCGCATCTCCTCGAGATCGTCGAAGTGCAGGCGCACCTTGCCCACGATCTGGTAGTTCTCGTGTCCCTTGCCGGCGACGAGCAAGACGTCGCCCGGCCGCGTGGCCGCCACCGCCAGGCGGATGGCGGCCCGACGATCCGCCTCGACGCAGAAGCCCCGCACCGCCTCGGCCAGTCGGCCGGGGGCGACGGCCGGCCCGGCCACGTCGGCTCCCCCGGCCACGATCTCGTCGATGATGGCCCGCGGATCTTCGCTGCGTGGGTTGTCCGAGGTCACGATCGCCAGATCGCTGCCCTCCACCGCCGCCCGACCCATGATGGGCCGCTTGCGGCGATCCCGATCGCCGCCGCAGCCGAAGACGGTGATGAGCCGCCCCCCCGGTTCCACCAGCGGCCGCAGCGTGGCCGTCGCGCGCTCGAGCGCGTCCGGGGTGTGCGCGTAGTCCACCACCGCCAGCACGCCGCGCGCATTGTCCACCCGCTGCAGGCGCCCAGGGACCCCCGCCAGGGCGGCCACGCCCCGCGCGATCGCATCCGCGGAGGCTCCGCGGGCGATGGCCATCCCCACGGCGAGCACGATGTTGGCCAGGTTGAAGTCTCCGACCAGGCTCGAATCGAGCGCGATCGGCCCGAGCGGCGTGGCGAGGCGCGCCCGGAGGCCGCTGGCGCTCAGGGTCGCGGACTCCACCACCACGTCGGCGCCACTGCCCGGGCCCGACGCCACCCGGAAGGCCACCCCGAGCCGCGCCTGGCCCGCGCGCAGGCGCTGCCGCATCGCCCGTCCCTCCGGGAGATCCACCGGAAGCACGGCCACCCCCGCGACCGGGTCGAGCAGCCGCTCGAAGAGCAGGGCCTTGGCGTCGAAGTACTGGTCCATGCTGCCGTGGTAGTCGAGGTGGTCCTGGGTCAGGTTGGTGAGGGCCGCGACCTGGAACCGGCACCCATCGAGGCGTCGCTGGACCAGCGCGTGGGACGAGGCTTCGAGCACCACGTCGCTGGCGCCGGCGGCCCGCATGTCCGCGAACAGGTGGTGCAGCGCCAGCGAGCCCGGCGTGGTCAAGGGGGCGTCGTAGGACAGCGCACCCGTGCCACCCACGGCATCCACGTTTGGGCCTGCCGCCACGCGATAGGCCACCGTCCCGATCACGCCGGCCCGGATGCCCGCGGCCGCCAGCATCGCCTCGACCAGGTACGTGGTGGTGGTCTTCCCGTTGGTTCCGGTCACGGCCGACAGGATCAGCTCGGCGCCCGAGCTCCAGCGTCGGGCCGCGATCTTGGCGAGCGCCAGGCGGGCGTCGGCGACCGTGACCGTGGTGATGGCGGCCGGACCGGCCGTCGCTGCATCGTCGGCCCCCTCGCAGAGCACCGCGCGCGCACCTCGCGCGATGGCGTCGGCGATGAACCTGCGCCCGTCGGCGGCGTTCCCCGGCAGGGCCACGAACAGATCTCCCGGTCGGACCTGGCGCGAGTCATCCCGCACCTCGTGGATCTCCACGTCGGGGCTCCCCTGCACCCGGGCGTCGCCCAGATCCGCCGTGAGCTCCGCGAGCCTCATGGGAATCGATCCCGCCGCCGGCCCGGGCATCTGATGGCTCACGGCGCCACCCCCACCCCGAAGGCCACCCGGCAGGTCGCCCCCATGGGGGCGGGGCCGGGCTCGGGCGTCTGCGCCACCGCGACACCGGTGATCGTTTGCGGATCGTCGAACATCAACGCCACGCCATGGTCGCGCGCGGCCCGCAGCACCGCCGCCACGGTCAGCCCGCGAAAGTCGGGCACCGTCACCTCGCCGCGCGTGAGCCGGCCCGGGGCAGAGTCGGTCTCCCGACCGGTGCCGCTGCCGCTGCCGTCGGCACCGCCCTGGTCGTCGTCCTCGGCACCTCCCTGACCGTCGTCCGCGCGAAGCTCGGACGCGCTCCCGGGGTCGGCGCCATTGCCGACGCCATCGCCGACGCGATTGCCGTTCTCCGGAGGCAACTCGGTCGATCCGTCGACCTCGGCCACCTCGCCCGGGTCGACGGTCGACACGTCTGAGCCCGGGCGCTCGTCGGCCTCCGACGCGTGCCCGTCCGCTGCCGCCGCCGGCCCGCCGCTCGCCGCCCGTTCCTCGGGCGCGCGCGCGAGCACCTCGCGGGTCGGGGCCACGTGCAAGTACCGCAGGGCCTGCTCGGCGATCTCCTTGAAGATCGGAGCGGCGATCGCGCCGCCGAGGTGTCCGCCCTGCGGCTCGTCCACCATCACCACCAGCGCGATGCGCGGATTCTCGGCGGGCGCGAATCCGATGAACGACGACACCCACTTGCTCGCGTCGTAGTGGCCGCCCGACACCTTCTGCGCCGTGCCGGTCTTGCCCGCCACCGAGTAGCCATCGATGGCGGCCGCGCGCGCGGTTCCGCCCACCTCGGTCACGCCTTCCATGATGCCCGTCATCGCCCGCGCCGCCTTCTCCGAGATCAGCCGGAGGCCAGGGTCCGGCGCCTCGGCCTCGCTGCTCCCGTCGGGGTGCACCACCCGCGCCACGATGCGCGGTCGATGGTAGACGCCGCCGTTGGCGATGGCGGACATGCCCGCCGCGATCTGCAGCGGGGTGGCGGTCAGGCCCTGCCCGAAGGACACGTTGGCGAACCCGATGTCCCCCCAGCGCTCGATCGGTCTCACCATCCCGGCGCGCTCGCCCGGCAGCCCCACCCGCGTGGGGTGCCCGAAGCCGAAACGATCGAGCGCGCCCGCGAGCCGCTCCTTGCCGAGGCGGCGCGCGATCTTGGTGGCGCCGATGTTGCTCGAGAACTTGAAGACCTCGGCCACGCTCAAGGTGCCGTGCGGATGGGTATCGTGGACCGTGTACTTGCCGACCATCATCCTCCCCATCTGGCAATCGAAGACGTCCGTGGGCGTCACCACCCCGGCGTCGAGGGCCGCCGCGATGCTGAAGGTCTTCATGGTCGAGCCCGGCTCGAACACATCGGTGATCGCGCGGTTGCGCGCCCCGCTCTCCCCCGAGCCGCCCGGTTCGTTCGGATTGTACGACGGGACCGAGGCCATGGTCAGGACCTCGCCGGTGCGCGGATCGAGGAGCACCGCGATCACCGCCCTGGCATGGTGGCGCTCCTGGGCCTCGGCGATGGCCCGCTCGGTGATGAAGGTGAGGTAGCGATCGATGGTCAGGATCACGTCGCTGCCCACCCCGTTGCCGGCCCCGCCCACGCCGTCCATGAACAGCTCGCGCCCGAGCGCGTCCCGCTCGCCCTGCACCGAGGAGATCTGCCCGCGCAGGGTCTTGTCCATCGACAGCTCGACGCCGTCGAGCCCTCGCCCGTCGGTGCCCGCGTGCCCCATGACGGTCGCGGCCAGCATCCGGTTCGGGTAGAACCGCCGCGGCTCACGCACGAAGGCCACGCCGGGCAGCCCGAGGGCCTTCACGGCGTCGACCTCGTCGGGGGCGGCCTTGCGCTTGACCCACGCGAAGTAGCGGCGCGGGCCCAGCCGTGCCGCGAGCTCCTTGCGATCGATGTGCAGGATCCTGGCCAGGCGATCGGCCACCGCCCGCACGTCTCCGAGCTTCCGCGGATTGCAGTAGATGGAATCCACGTCGGCGGTGGAGGCCAGCTCGGCCCCGTTGCGATCGAGGATCCGCCCGCGGCGCGGCGGCAGGTCGACGTCACGGTTGTGTTGCTCCTCGGCGAGCCCGCGCAGCCGGTCCGCCTCGGGGCCGACCTGCAGCTGATAGGCGCGCCGGCCAACCGCGCCGAAGAGGCCGAGGAAGGCCACCCCGCAGATCGCGATGCGCACGCGGGTCCATCGCCCGGTGGGCCCGCCGGGCGAGCTCGGCGTGGCCACCACCGGCGACGATCGCACGGGCGAAGGTGCGCGGCGTGTCCCCGGAGACTTCACCGTCCACCTCGGGGCGCCATCGCCGCCGCCCTCGCTGGAGCCGGGGATGGACCTGGGGCTGGCGCCGAGGTCGGGCCGCCGCGCTCGCCCTGGGCCGGGGTGGGCTCGGTCGGCGCCGAGGGCGGGACGAGCAAACTGCCCGTCCCGAGGCGCCTGATGGCGTCGGGCGCCGGTGGTCCCATCTTCAGCCTGTCGCGGGCGATCGACACCACGCGGTTCGGATCCTTCAGCATGCCGATCTCGATCTGCAGGCGCCGCTGCTGCTCCTCCAGATCGGAGCTGACCTTGCGCTCGCGCCCGAGGGCATAGGCGACCTCGAGACCCTTGAAGCGAACGCCCACGTGCGCCAGGGCCCCGGCCGTCGCGATGGCGAGCAGGAAGGCCCAGGCGCCCCCGCCCCGCCGCGGGGCGGGCAAAATAGGCAGCCTGGCAAGCGTGGCAAGCGTTGGTTGCGAGGTGGCGGTCTGTCCCGCACCCGGCCGCGGGCCCGTGTGGGTCCGGCTCACGCCGCACGCTCCGCCACGCGCAGCTTGGCCGATCGGGCCCGGGGGTTGCGTTCCTGCTCCTCGTCCGTCGGGAGGACGATGCGCCTGGTGAGGATGCGGAAGCGCGGGCCGGCGAAGTCGTCGCTCGCCCACCGGCGAAAGCGCCGCTTGACCATCCGGTCCTCGAGCGAGTGAAACGAGATGACGCACAGGCGGCCGCCCGGTGCCAGGCAGCCCGCGGCCTGATCGAGGAAGGCATCCAGCTCCTCGAGCTCGCGGTTGACCACGATCCGCAGCGCCTGAAAGGTGCGGGTGGCCGGGTTCTTGTGCCGCTCGTGGCTCGGGACCGCCCGGGCCACCACCGCGGCGAGAGCCCCGGTCGAAGCGAGCTCGCCACGGTCCTGCGCCTCGAGGATGTTCCTGGCGATTCGTCCCGCGAAGCGCTCCTCGCCATAGTCGCGCAGCATCCGGGCGAGCTCGGTCTCGGAGACCCGCCCGAGCAGCTCGGCGACGGTCTCGCCCGAGCCCTGATCCATCCGCATGTCGAGCGGGCCGTCGTGGCGAAACGAGAACCCGCGCTCGGGCCGGTCGAGCTGGGGCGATGACACCCCGAGATCCACCAGCATCCCGGTGACTGTCCCGGGGGGAAGGCCGAGCTCCACCAGCACCGCGCCCACCCGCGAGAAGGCCGCGTGCACGAGGGTCACCCGACCGGTGAACGGCGCCAGCGCCACCTCGGCGGCCCGGAGCGCCTCGGCGTCGCGATCGAGCCCGATCAGCCGACCCGACGGGCCGCAGGCGGTCAGGATGGCGGCGGCGTGCCCGCCGAGCCCCACGGTGGCGTCACAGAACGTGCCCCCCGGCCTCGCGCCCTCGGGGAACAGGAACGACAGGACCTCGCCGAGCAGGACGGGAACGTGTCCAGCGGGCGCCGATTCTTGTCCGAGAGCCATCACGAGAATTCCGACCCTTGACTGTCTCGGCTCCACCCCCACAAGTCAAATTATTGCCGCTCGGTTTTCCGAATGATTGCAACCGTTTTCGCCGATCTGCGTCTCGACGTCGGAAAGCGCGAAGCGCGCGCGGTGCCGCCCCCGGGCGGGCGCTCAGAGCAGGCGCCCGCGGAGGATCACGGCGGCCACGCTGAAGTAGATGATGAGCCCGCTGACGTCGACCAGCGTGGCCACGAACGGGGCGCACGCGCTCGCCGGATCGAACCCGATGCGCCGCAAGAGGAACGGCAGCATCGAGCCCGACAGGCTCCCCCACATGACGACCCCGACCAGGCTCAACCCCACGGTGATCGCGACCGCCGTGGCGTGGTCGCCGTAGGCGTGAAAGACGGTCGCCCACACCATGATGCGCGCGAAGCCAATCACGGACAGCACCGCCCCGAGCCCGAGCCCGGCCAGGATCTCCCGGCGCATGACCCGCCACCAGTCCCGGATGCGCACCTCCCCGAGGGCCATGGCCCGGATGACGAGGGTGCTCGCCTGCGATCCCGAGTTGCCGCCGCTCGAGATGATGAGCGGGACGAAGAGCGCCAGCACCACGGCCCGGGCGATCTCCCGCTCGAAGTACCCCATCGCGGTGGCGGTCAGCATCTCGCCGACGAAGAGCGCCGACAGCCAGCCGACCCGCTTCTTCAGCATCCGTGGCAGCGAGATCTCGAGGTAGGGCCCATCCAGCGCCTCGACGCCGCCGATCTTCTGGATGTCCTCGGTGGCCGCCTCTCGCACCACGTCCACCACGTCGTCGACGGTGACGACCCCCTTCATGCGCCCCTCAGCATCGACGATGGGCAGCGCCTTGAGGTGGTGCTGGCCGAACTTCTGGGCCACCTGCTCCTCGTGCATCTCCTCGGACACCGACACCACGTCGGTCTTCATGATGTCGCGGATGCGCGCCGACCCCGGCTCGATGAAGAGCTGCCAGAAGGGCACCACCCCGAGCAGGCGTTGCTCGGCATCGAGCACGTAGGCGTAGAGCAGGGTGTGCCGGCGCTCGCGCAGCTGCTCGCGCAGGTAACGGACCGCCTCGTCGACCGTCATGTCCGCGCGCAGGCGGGCGTAGCGTGGATCCATCAGGCCGCCGGCCCGGTCCTCGGCGTGGGCCATGAGGGCGGTCACCTCGCGGCGGGTGGGATCGTCGAGCAGCGCGAGCAGGCGGTCGCGGTCCTCGTGCTTGGCGGCTTGCACCAGGTCGGCGGCGTCGTCGGGGGCGAGCAGACGCATCCAGGTGCGCTGCTCGGCGGCGGGCATGCCGAGCAGCAGATCCAGCTGATCGGCGGCGCGCAGCCCCAGAAAGAAATCGCCCGCCCCGTCGCGTGGAAGCAGGCGAAAGGCCTCCGCCCGGTCGCTGGTGGAGAGCACCGGCCAGGCGTCGAGCACCTCGTCCGATGACATGGGCTCGGACGGGGGGAGCAAGGGCACACCGGGCGGATCGCTCGACGAACTTTCGGATCGCATGGCCGTCATGATGCACGGGCTCGGTCGGAAGAGGAACGGGAGCTTTGTTCCGTTTTGGTTGGCGTCCTGGTCGGGCGTTCTGGCCGAAGGCTCAGCGGCGCTCGGGCACGGTCAGCGTGGAGGTCGACGGCGCCAGCGCCCGGCCCCCCGAGGTGGGTTTCCGGACCAGCGCCAGACAGGCCTCGGGGAGGCTCGGGGGCTTCGGACCACCGCCCTCGGGCGCCGCCTGGTCCGCCGGGGCGCGCGGCGTCGGCGCCGTCGCGCCGGCGGGGCTGAACCACCAGGCGAGGCTGCTGCCGCATCCATCGTCGGGCTCGGGGGCGGGGGGAGCCTGAGGCTGGCACAGCTCGCTGCCCGCCGGGCAACGCAGGCGCACGTGAAAGTGATCGTGATGCCCCCACCAGGGCCGTAGCCGCGCAAACCACGGGGCGTGGCGCTCCGGTCCGGCGCACAGGGCCCGCTTCACGGCGGGGTTGACGAAGATCCGGTCCACCGACGGATCGGCCGCCGCGAGGGCGAGCAGGCGGGCGGCGCGTCGGCTCCAGAGCGCCGTCATCTCGTGGGTGCGCGTGTCCACCACGGCAGGAGCCACCAGCCGCTCGCGATCCTCGGGACCGAGGCTGACCGCCCCCGACGCGCCACGTGGTGGCGCGGTGTACCACACGTCCACGTCGAGCCCCGACTGGTGGCTGCGATGTCCGGAGGGTGTGGGGCCGCCGCGCGCCTGCGACAGGTCGCCGATCGCGACGGCACCGAGGTGCCTCTGCCGTGCGGATGCGCCGAGGTGGCGGATGTACGTGATGAGGGTGGGATGGCCAAAGAAGCGGTGGCGCGAGCGGTGGAACACCTCGAACCCCGGGCCGTGCTCCGGGAGGGCCTTCCCTCCTTGCAGGCACCCGCTCGAGTACCCCCCGATCGCCCGCGCGGGGCCCCGCGCAGGGAGCTGCTGCCGGCTCCAGACCGCGGCGGTCAGGCTGCGCGGATCCGGGGGGACCACCGAGGGGACGACCACGGAGGAGACCACGGAGGGAACGGCGCTGGGAACGACGTTGGCGGCGTCGGCGGGGGAGACCGGGATCACGGGGCCGCTCGGGCGGTCGGGGGCGCGCGGGGCTCCCGCGAGGCCGAGCGCGGCGACCAGGCAGACGAGCATGGCCATGAGCATACCGGCGGGCGGCGGCAATGGGGCAACGGGGCCATGAATTTGGGCGACCAACTTTTCGGGAACCGAATTGCCGTCCGGGCCGTCGTGGTCTAAGCGTGAAGCTCGATGCGCCCCGGCGAAGCCTGCCTCGAAGCGCCGCCGCCCGCTCGCCGGTCGCGGGGGGCGGGCGCGCCCCTGGTGGGCGCATCATGACCGAGCTCGAGCCGCCGCGCGCACGAGCGGCCTGGGTCGCCGAGGCCCTGGCCCACGTCGACGCGCTCTTCAACTACGCGCGACACCTGTCGGGAAATGCAGACGAGGCCGAAGAGCTGGTCCAGGAGACCTACGCCCGCGCGCTGGCCGGGGCCGAGACGTTTCAGGTCGGCAACGTCAAGGCCTGGCTGTTTCGAATTCTGCGCAACGACTTCCTCGATCGCTGGCGTCACCGGCGCCACGAGCCGATCTCGCTCGGAGGGGACGAGCTCGATCGGGCGGTGGACGGCGAGTTGGTCCGGGACGATCTCGAGCTCGAGCGCCTGCGGCGGGTGGTCGCCGAGGACATCGAGCGGGCCCTCGCCACGCTCTCCGAGAGCTCGCGCTCCATCATCTTGCTGGATCTGGAGGGCTTCACCGAGCGCGAGATCGCCGGGGTGATCGGGTGCGCGGCCGGCACCGTGAAGTCGCGCCTCTCGCGCGCGCGGGCGGCGCTGCGTCGCCATCTCAAGGACTACGCCAGGGAAAAATGATGGACTGCAAACAGGTCGAGGAGGTCTTCCTCAAGGGCTTGGTCGAAGCCACCTCGGAATCCAGGCGGGCCGGTGCCGCTGAGCTCCCGGCGGAGAGCCGCGCCGCGCTCGAGGCGCACCTCGCGATCTGCGCGTCCTGTCGCCGGATCGCCGATGGCGAGCGTGCGCTCGACGCCGCGCTCGAACACACGCTCCCGCGCTACGGAGCGCCAGTGGATCTGCGCCGGCGGCTGCACCGCGCGAATCTTCCGGTCGCGCCGGCTTCGGGGCCCGCTCCGGCTCTCGAGGCCGCGGCGCCGGCCGCGCCTGCCCCCGCGGTCACCGGCCCGTCCACGGGCGGGGCCCCAGCCAATGCGGTCCTCGACCGGGCGTTCATCCGCGCCTCACTGCGCGAGCCCACCCCCGGGCCGGTGCTCGGTGCGCGCCCGCGCGCTCGCGCCGTCCTGGCGGGCGCCAGCGCTGGCGCGGCGGTGGCGGCGGTGGTGCTGGTCGTCGGCTGGGCGACCGTCACCGGCGGCCGGCGACCAGGGGTGGACGTGCTCGGCGAGGCGGTCGGCGAGGCCGTGAACGATCACCTGCGCGTGGTGGCGAGCACCCATCCGGTGGAGATCGAAGGGGGCGGCATCCACCAGGTTCGCCCATGGTTCACCGGCCGCCTCGACTTCGCCCCACCGGTCACGTTCTCGGGCGACGCGGATTTTCCCCTGGTCGGGGGCAGCGTGGGGTACTTCCACGAGCACAAGGCGGCGGTCTTCTCGTTCCGGCGGCGCCTCCATGCGATCACGTTGCTCGTGCTCCCGGACGCCGGCCTCGACTGGCCCCAACGCGACCTCGTGCCCGTGGGCCCGCTGTCCGTGACGGTGCGGGACGCCCGCGGCTTCACGGTGCTGCTCTGGCGAGACCACGGGTTCGGCTACGTGCTCGTCTCCGACGTGAACCGTACCGAGCTCGAGCGCCTCGCGACCTTGATCGACACGGCCCCACGCGACTGAGCCGACACCCGATTCTTCTTCGCGCTCCCTGGTGAAGGACCTGGCCCCGTCCTCGTCCTCGTCCTCGTCTCCGTCCTCGTCCCCACGCGCGGACGTGAAGGGGAACGAGTACGAGGACGACGACGAGGACGAGGACGAGGACGGGTTTGCGCGGGAACCAATCGCGGCTTCGGCCGTTGGGTGGACAGGAGGTTATCGCATGCCGATTTCAACCGACCGTCGCAATCTCTTGAAGAGCACCCGGCTCGGTGCCGAAGAAGGTGCCACTCGCCTGGGATGCGGCGGCTCAGCGCACCCGCATCGGCTACCGCAGCGTCACGCTGGGCGCGGCTCCCGCCAGCGCGCCTCGGCTGGTCGAGGTGCCGCCCGCGGGATGAGCCGCAGGCGCCGGGTGCGCCAAGCTGGCGGGCATCCGGCCCACCACGGTGCTAGACCATGCTCATGGCATGGATCGGACAGAACCAGATGGGTGGACGGACATTCGTGGGCAGCCGCGGCGCGGCCGCGTCGGGCGGGGTGGCTGCGCGCTCGGAAGCGGAGGCGCGGACCTTCCTCCAGCGGGTCTATCTCTTCATGAGCCTCGGCCTCGCCACCACCGGGCTCGTCGCGCTGGCGGTGGCCTCGAGCCCAGCGGCCATCGCCTTCGTGTTCGGCAACCGGCTGGTGTTCTTCGGATTGCTGATCGCCGAGCTGGCGCTGGTCGCGGCGTTCGCGCCGGTGGCGGCCCGGGTGAGCGCGGGGATCGCGTCGGCGATGTTCTTCGGCTACGCCGCGCTCAGCGGCGTGACCTTCGCCTCGATCTTCTTGCGCTACACGGCCGGATCGATCGGGGGAACGTTCCTGATCACGGGCGGCATGTTCGCGGCCATCTCGGCCTACGGGGCGCTCACCCGGCGCGATCTGTCGAGCCTCGGCAGTTTCTGCATGATGGGGCTCGTGGGGCTGGTGCTCGCATCGGTGGTCAACATCTTCCTCGGCAGCTCGATGCTCTACTGGCTCACCACGTTCATGGGCGTCATCGTGTTCACGGGGCTGACCGCCTTCGACACCGCCAAGCTGCGGGCCCTGCAGGAACGCGGCGAGCTCGGTGCGGGGCAGGCGGTCACCAAGGCGGCGCTGCAGGGGGCCCTCACGCTCTACCTCGACTTCATCAACCTCTTTCTCATCATGCTCAGGCTGCTCGGCGGCGGTCGCCGCCGGGACTGAGGATCGAGCCGAGGCACGTTCGCACGGGACAGGATGCATTGCGCCAAAACGCGAGCTTGCTGATGCGGGCGCAAGCCCGGCGCGAGGCGGTGGCAAGTTCCCTGGGCCGATCGGACCAGCTGGTGTCACTGCTCGACGGGTGCTGTCGCTCCAGCAGCGTCGGTGGCTCGGACGTGATGTGGGTCCCGGGCGTGGAGCATCTTCCCGTCGCCAGATGGCGCGATTGACGCTGGCGCGGACAGGTGGGCGGACGGGGCGGCGGCCCTTCTTGTCTCGTCGTTGATGTTAAAGTTGAGGTCACCGCGATTTTCGACCCTTTTGACGAGGGGCAGGACAAGACATACGCTTGCACGGCTTGGCCGACTGAGTGGCCTTCGCGTCGAGGCCGAGATCAGGCAGGCCATTACTTCCGATGAGGAGAGATGGGGATGGACGCCAAATTCCACGAAATGGATGCTCGAATGGAGCGCCTGCGCGCTCTGCTGGGATCGTTCCCGGCCGGTATCACCGCTGACTATCGCGAGCGCCTCGACGTCTCCTGGCTCTTTCACGACAACGCCATGGAAGGGGTGGTCCTTTCCTACTCCGAGCTCAAGGCCGCCATCGACAGCCGCATCATCAGCGATGTGAGCCTGATCCCGATGTACGAGGAGGTGCGCCTACACAAGCAGGCGGTCGACTGGGTGCGCGAGAACGCTCCCATCCTCGAGGTGAAGTCCACCGACACCCGGCGCTCGACCGAGGCCAGGGAGGCCGCCAAGGAGGCCGCTCGGGAGGCCAACAAGGAGGCTCGCCGGAACGCGGTCAAGGTCGACACCGAGCTCGTGAAGAAGCTCTACGCGATCCTGACGCCGGAGGCGGCGGACAAGGGCTATCCCCTGCGGCGGGAGAATCCGCTGCATCGCCTCTACTATCACGAGATCGCGGCGCCCGATAAGATCGCCCCCCGACTCAAGAAGCTGGAGGAGTGGATGGAGTCGCGTGAGTTCACCGAGCTGCATCCGATCGCGCGCGCGACCCGGGCCCACCACACGCTGCTGAACATCTACCCGTGGACCAAGAACTCGGGGAAGGTGGCCCGCCTGCTCATGAACTTCATCTTGATCCGCGCCGGGTATCTGCCGGCGGTGATTCACTCCATCGAGCGCCAGCGGTACTACGAGTCCCTGCGCTTCGACAACCACCTGCTCACGAACCTGATCGTGGAGTCGCTCGACAACGCCATCGAGACGACCACCAAGTTCTTCGCCGAGATCGGCGGCCTGCGCGTGCGCCGCGCCTCCTGACGGACAGCCCCGGGCGGCGAGGATCGCCCGACTGGGCGGTCCGGATTCCTCGGCCGCCGTCGGTCGGGGCGCCAGAAAAAAAACGCGCCGGGAGCCCTCGGCTCACCGGCGCGTGTCATCCGCTAGTGGACTGGTCGTGGGCTAGTGCTGGGTCTGCTCGATCATCCCTGGAGCCATCTTTCGGTCCATGACGTCAGGGGTCGGATCCAGAGAGCACCGCCCAATTTCTGCCGTGCGACGCGAGCCTCGTCAGCGCAGCGGGTTAAGTCCAAAAATGGGCTCGGACGAACTGCGAACAGCTGGTCCTCAAAGGGGGCTGCTTTGGGTGGTGCCAGGCCGTCTCGTTGGTCGAGCGCGCCTGCTTGGTGAACGTCCGTGGCGCGTGATGCCTCGCCGTACGACGCCCCTCCACCCATCGGGCATCGGGACCTGGGCGGTCCCGATCAGGCTCGTTCGACCTCCTCGACGTCGAAGCGGGTTTGGGTGCGCAGAGAAGTGCAACCGATCCGGTGAATGCGTTTCGCCATGCCTTTCCTCCTTCTTTAGGCCAGTCGCTCGCGGATGCCTTGAAAACTAGGATACTGTGACGATTCGGAGGACGCCACTTTGGTATAAGCCGGCCCATGATGCCGTCGTCCGTCGAGCCGCCCCCTCCACCGCTTTCGTCGGCCGTGCCGCCGGCGGCTTCTCCGGCGTCGGGCGGCCGGGGGGCCCGTTTCCAGGGCGCCATGGATCCCGCCGCCGCGGCCCTGAACGCCAGCGTCGATTTCGACAGGCGGCTCTTGCTGGACGACGTCCGGGGCAGCCAGGCCCACGCCCGGATGCTGGCGGAGGTCGGGCTCATCTCCCCGGCCGACGCGGAGGCCATCGTGCGCGGCCTCGACCAGACCGCCGGCGAGCTCGCCCGCGGCGAGCGCGTCCTCGACGCGGCGCTCGAGGACATCCACATGAACGTCGAGAGCCGCCTGACGGCCCTGGTCGGCGAGCCGGGCCGACGCCTGCACACGGCCCGCAGCCGCAACGATCAGGTGGCCACCGACCTCAAGCTCTACGCCCGAGGCGTCGCCGTCGAGCTCGTCGCCCGGATCGACAGTGCCCGTGTGGCCCTCTGCCGCCAGGCCAGGCGACACGCGCACACGCTCGTGCCCGGGTACACGCACCTGCAGCGGGCACAGTCGGTGACCCTCGGCCACCACCTGCTCGCGTATGCCGAGATGTTGCGGCGCGATCGCGGCCGGTTGCTCGACGCCGCCCGGCGGGCCGGGGAGTGTCCGCTCGGCTCGGGGGCCCTGGCCTCGACCGGGCTCCCCATCGATCGCGAGATGACCGCGCGCGCCCTCGGCTTCGAGGGGGGCCCCACCCACAACAGCCTGGATGCCGTGTCGGACCGCGACTTCGCCGCCGAGCTGGCCTTCGCCTGTGCGCTGCTCGGGGTGCACCTGTCGCGGCTCGGCGAGGAGCTCGTGCTCTGGTCGACCACCGAGTTCGGCTTCGTGCGCCTCGGGGAAGGCTACTGCTCGGGCAGCTCGCTCATGCCGCAGAAGCGCAACCCCGACATCGCCG
>CAZIOH010000034.1:0-64953 GCA_964540815.1 uncultured Myxococcales bacterium
ACCGCATCCTCGAGGTCGAGCGCGTGTGCCGGGGCTCGCCGCCCAACGCCCGCAACGGCCTGCGGGTCCCGTACACCGAGATCCGCGAGACCGTGGCCGACTACTTCGACATGGGCGACGAGGTGGACCGGGATCTCATCGAGTACCGCAAGGACTTGCTCGAGATCTTTCCGCGCATGCCCAAGCGCGAGCGCGCGCCGGTGCGCGGGCGCTTCAGCCCGACCGCGCAGTCGCAGTCGGCGGCGCGCTTCATCCAGCAGCACCAGAAGATGCTGATGGATCGCCTGTCGGGGTGGATCGGCGGCGCCGACAAGCGGGTGATCTCGCGGTTCCTGCGGCAGTTCCAGGCGCTGTGCACCGAGGAGCGCCTGTTCGTGCCCGAGGGTCGGCGGACCGAGAAGCTGGTCGAGCTGACCATCGTCGCGACCTGGCACGTGGTGGATGGCATCCACCGGCTGAGCTGAAGAGCGAGGCCCCTCACGGGACGCCGAGGAGGCGGGCGCGGGCCGAGCGGGTGCGGGCGAAGGCCTGGTGCAAGGACCACTGCCCGCGGGCTCGGACGAGGTTGTGGGCGCCGCGGCTCGGGAAGCGCGCCGGATCCCAGCCGAAGTAGCGCTCGGCGAGGGCGTCGGCGGCGAACCGCGCGGCCAGCTCCAGGCTGATCCAGTCGGGGGCGACGAGGAGCGCCTCGCGTTCGGGGTGCGACAGCGATCGTCCGAGGCTCTGGCGGTAGCCTTCCCAGGCGGCGTCGAAGATCTCGAGATCGAGGTCGGCCTCGACCGCGTCCTCCCCGGCGCGGTTGCACCAGGAACGCCAGGCATCTCCCCATTCGTGGGCGAGGTTCATCGGCCCCACCGTGTCGAGATCGACCAGGCAGACGGCGCGATCCGCCTCGGGGGGCTGGGGACCCGCGAAGAGGAAGTTGTTGAACTTGAGATCGCCGTGCCCGACACGCTCCAGGAGCGCGGGCAGGGGCGGCAGGGCGGTGGCCGCCGCATGGATCTCGGCGGCGAGCGCCCGCACGGCCTCGCAGAGGGCGTGGTCGGGATGTCGCGCCAGGCAGTCCGTCAGATGGGCCAGGTGCCGAGGCGTGTCGTGCACGCCCGTGCGTCGCCCGGTGAACACCCGGTGGTCGAGGTCGCGGAGGGCGTCGTGGAAGGCCGCCACCAGGCCGCCGGCGGCGAAGGCCTGCGCCGGGCGCCCGACCACGTCGAACCCGACGCCGGCGATGCGGTCCATCAGGCGCCACACCGAGGGCGGGGCCCCCGGCTCCTCCGGCTCGAGCGTGAGGCAAGGTGCGCCGCCCGTGGTGGGGATGAGCGCGGGGCTGGTGACGCCCGCCCGGCGAAGGGCGGCGGTGACCGCCGCGATGTTCTGGTGAATGGCCGCCGGGAAGATCGGATTGACCCACTGGAGGATGTACTGGCTCCTCACCTCTGCCCCTTCGGAGACCACGCCTTCCGAGACCAGGAACGTCCGGTTGATGAGCCCACCCGGAAGTGGGGTGACCACGGCCCGGCTCGGGTCGAACGCCGGCGAGAATTCCGGCAAGACCCGCCGCCGGATGTGGTCGAGGCTGAACGGATCCTCTCCGGTCACGTGTGCACCCGGGCGAGCTCGCTCACTCGGCGGCGTCGAAGCCGCCGGGGATGCCGGCGGACGGCTCGAAGGCCAGGGAGGGAGGGAAGGTCAGGGCCACCGTGCGAACGCCGCGGCGCACGTGGTCCATGCCGAGCAAGACCGCGCCCAGGATCTCGGCGCGCGTGCCGAGGACCGACGGGACGATGCGCACGCCCTCGGGTTGCAGGGCGTGCCGGGCCACCGACGCGCGCAGCGGCTCGAACAGGGCCTCTCCGGCGTTGGCGGGATCGCCCGCGACGACCACCATCTCGGGGTCGAGGATGTTGAGCAGGTACGAGATGCCCTTGCCGAGGTACTCGCCCACCTCCGAGAGAATGCGCCGCGCGACCTTGTCGCCCTCGCGGGCGGCCATGGTGACGGCCTCGGCGTCGAGCGGACGACGCGCGGACTTGAGTGACGTGGGCTCGCTGCCGGCGGCGGCCTGGCGCGCGGCCCGGGCGATGGCCATGCCCGACGCCACGGTCTCGAGACATCCGCGCCGCCCGCAGGCGCAGACGCGCCCGTTGTCCGCCACGGCGCAATGACCGATCTCGCCGCCGAACCCGCGAAAGCCGAAGAACAGCTTGCCGTCGATCACCACGCCCGAGCCGACACCCACGCCCGAGTAGAGCCACACGTACGAGGCCACGCCCTGCGCGGCCCCCATGCGGCCCTCGGCCACCGCGGCGGCGTGCGCCTCGTTGTGCACCACCACTGGCAACCCGAAGGTCTCGGCCATCATGGCCCGCAGCGGGACGTCGTGCCATCCGAGGTTGGGCGACACCACGCAGACCCCGGTCGATTGCTCGACCGGGCCGTGCATCGCCACCCCGAGCGACTGCAGCCGGCTGCGCGGGACGTTCGCGGAGGCGAGCGCGTGGTCCACGAGCGGCACCAGGGCCTCCATGATCCGCTCGGGGGAGTCCTTGGCCGACGGCTGCTCGGCGAAGGCCCGCATCACCCCGCGCGCATCGGCCACCGCCACCGAGGTGCCGCGCGCGCTGAAGTGGATGCCGAGGAAGGCGGCCGACTGCCCGTTGAACTCGAGCAGGCGCGCCGGTCGGCCGCCGTTCGAGGCGGTCTCCGAGAAGCCCACCTCGCGCACCGAGCCGTCGCGCATCAGGTCGTCGACGATGGCCGACACCGTGGGCTTGGTGAGCGCGGACCGGTTGGCCAGCTCCGCCCGGGAGATGCGCTCGCTGTGCCGGATGATGTCGAGGACGATGGCGCGGTTGATCTCGCGCATCCCGCGGTTGTCGACCTTTCGCTGCATCACGGGCTCCCCGGCTCGCGATCGGCACCTTCGGACGGGTTCGGCTGCTGCGGGTCGTCGTCTCGGTGAACCGCCGCCAGCCAGGCGTCGAGGCCGCGCATGTTACCGAGGGTGTCCGCCCAGGTCATGGCGGGCCATCTCGCCTCCACGGCGGGAAGGGTGGCGGCCACCAGCTCGGCCTCGAGCGCGTAGGTGGCCACCCGGGAGCGCACGGGGATGGTCTCGGGCCCGTGGCCGTCGCGGTGGAGGATGAGCTCCGTGTCGAGCCCGTCCGGCCTCCCACCGGGGATCCACGGCTGGGGGAGCACGATCTTGCCGCTCTCGCCGTAGATCTCGGCCCGCATCCCGCCGTCGTGGTGGACGGCGCAGGTGAGGGTGGCCGTCATCCCCGAGCGGAAGCGCAAGAGCGCCGAGGCGAGCTCGTCGGCCCCGAGCGGCCCCACGAAGCCGTGGGCATGAAACGCCACCGGCTCGGCGAAGGGTTGCTCCTCGACCACGCCGGCAATCAGCCGGGCGAACGACAGGGGATAGCCGCCGACGTCTAGGATGGCGCCGCCGCCCTGCGCCTTGTCGTAGAGGCGGCTCGCCGGATCGCGCCGGGCGCGGAAGGCGAAGCTCGCGGCGACGTGCCGCACGCGGCCGATCGCGCCGTCGCGCAGGCGGGCGAGGACCGCCGCGGTGAGCGGGTGGCAGCGGTACATGAACGCCTCCATCAGGAAGACGTCAGTCGCCCGCGCGGCCTCCACGATGCGCGCGGCGCTGGCGGCGTTCATGGCGATGGGTTTCTCGCACAGGACCGCCTTGCGGGCGCGGATGGCCGCGAGCGCGTGCTCCTCGTGGCAGGGGTGGGGCGTCGCGACGTAGACGGCTTCGACCGCCGGGTCGTGCACCAGGGCGTCGATCGACTCGGCCCAGGCTGGCAGGCCCCAGGTCGCCGCGAAGGCCTCGCCGTGCGCGCGGGTCGTGCCGACGGCGCTCACCACCCGACCGCCGTCCGTGGTCTGCACGGCGCGCGCGAAGTCGGTGGCCACCCGGCCCGTCCCGATGATGCCCCAGCTCAATTTGTCCTTCATGTCGGTCGATGTCCGCGGGTTCCGGATGCCAGTTCGAAATGGAAGCTATCTAAACCTACTCCGTTTCCACGGACTCTGGAAATCCGTCTTGCGTGCCTCGGGTCTCTGCCAGTCCGCCCGTGGCCACCTGCGCGAGCGACGCCGGCATGACCATCGCCGTCTCGACCGCACCGCTCGACGGGGATGCCCGACGGCGATCTGACGGACTTCCGACGGAGTTCCAACGACACCGGCGCTGCTCGCCTCGCATCTTGAGACTGAAGCTGGCTCGGCGGTCACGACGGGCCGTTTCAGCTCCTTCATCTCGCTCACCCGAGGCCAATCTTCATGCTGAACCAAAGACACATCCTCTATCTTCAGCCGTCGGAGCTCTTCGGCGGCGCCGAGCGGCAGATCGCGGCGGTGTTGCCGCAGCTTCAGAAGCAACGCGTGAAGGTGACCGCCCTGGTCGGACCCGGTCGCACGATCGTCGACTGGCTCGAGAGCGCGGGCGTCAGGGACGTCGTCCACTCCGAGCTTCCCTCGAGACATGGCGGACGCCCGCCGCCTCGCACGGCAGCCGGCGTGGCCGTCAGCGCACTGTGGCGACCGGGGCGGACTTCGGAACGCCCTGCGGTTCTTCCTGCGGTTCCGTCTTCGATGATATAGGTGTCACCGCGACGCGGATGCGGATGTAGATGATGGCCAGGAAGCACGAGACATGAATCTCTTCATGTGGGCCGCGGCCGTCGTCGTGCTCCTGGGGGCCTTGGTCCTCGTGCATGAGCTCGGGCACTTCGCGTGCGCCAAGCTGTTCAACGTCAAGGTGCTGCGCTTCTCGCTCGGGTTCGGGCCGCGCCTGTTCGGCCTGACGGTGGGCGAGACCGAGTACCGCGTCTCGCTGGTGCCGCTGGGCGGGTTCGTGCGCCTGCTCGGCGAGGATCCCGCCGAGGCCATGGCGCCGCGCGATCGCCCGCGGGCCCTCACCGCCAAGCCCTTGTGGCAGCGCTACACCATCGTGATCGCGGGGCCCGCATTCAATCTGGTGCTGCCGCTCCTCATCTACGTCGTCCACTACGCCGGTCACCGGACCCTCCTGCCTCCCACCCTCGGCACCGTGCTCCCCGACTACCCGGCCGCCGCGGCGGGGCTCCTGCCGGGAGATCGCGTCGAGGCCATCGATGGTCACCGTGTTCGCTACTGGGAGGATCTCGAGGACGCGGTTGCCCACGATCACCTGCGCACCCGCCGGTTCGAGATTCGCCGCGGCGCGGATCTCGAGGAGCGCGACGTGACCCCTGCCCAGGTCGAACGGCCGGGCCCCCTCGGGATCCCCGAGTCCGTGGGCTGGATCGGGGTCTCCCCGCGCTTCCACCTGCCCGAGATCGGGGTCATCGATCCCGGCTCCCCGGCGGCCCAGGCGGGGCTCAAGACCTTCGACTTCGTGACCGCGGTCAACGGCAATCCGGTGCTGACCATGGCCGAGTTCCAGAAGGCGATCGACCGCAACGGGGCTTCCCCGCTGCGGGTCACCTACCTGCGTGGAGGGTACTCGGCGATCCCCTTCGCGCACGTCGAGATCCAGCAGCCGGGAACCGCCGTGGTGATCCCGAATCCGCTCTTCGATGCGTCCGGACGCCGCCGCTACGAGACCGGGCTCTTGTCCGCCGAGCTCTTCGTGTTCTCGGTCGAGCCGGGGAGCCCGGCGGATCTGATCGGGATCCGGCGCGGGGACCAGATCGTCGAGCTGGATGGGCAGGCGCTCACGAGCTGGGATCTGCTGCGCCAGCGGCTCGGCTCGGGGCCGGACCGCACCTTCCAGATCGCCTGGCTCTCGCCGGGGGGAGGGCGGCGGCAGGCCTCCTTTCGCCAGGAGGTCCGCAGCGAGCTCGATGCCTATCGCCAGGAGGAGCAACGCCTGGTGTTCGGCGCGCTCAACCGCATGGCCTGGCGCACCGACGCGGCGGTGCCCATCCAGAATCGCTTCGGGTACGCGGTGGGACATGCCTTCGATCGCACCGGGCAGATCGTGGCGGCCATGGTCCAGGGGTTCACCCAGATCCTGCGCGGCCGGGTCCCGCTGACGACGCTCGGCGGTCCCATCATGATCGGCTACGTGGCGGGCGTGGCGGCCGAGCAGGGGGTCGACCAGTACCTGTGGTTGATGGCGCTCCTCAGCATCAACCTCGCGCTCTTGAACTTCCTGCCGGTGCCCATCCTCGACGGGGGGCTCCTGGTGTTCTTCACCATCGAGCTCTTCAAGCGCCGTCCCCCGTCGGCGCGGGCCCGCGAGCTCGCCTCGTACGTGGGGCTTGTGATCGTGGCGGTCCTGATGCTGTTCGCCTTGCGAAACGACGTGGTTCGGTATCTTCTTCCGCGCTGATGTCGAGGAACGAGACCCCCGAGTTGAACGCCACCGCGGCCGAAGCCGGCGCGGCAACCCCGAGCCCGGACGCCGCCGTCGACGCCACGGCCCCGGCGCCGCTGCTCGCGATCGAGACCGCCACCCCCACCACCCGGGTGGCGCTGGTCGACGCGCGGACGGGCACCCTGCTGGCCGCGGCGTCGGCCAGCGTCGCGCCCTCGGAGCGCCACTCGTCGCACCTGCTCCGCCTGTGCGTCGAGGTGATGGAGGCGCGGGGGGTCGTGGTCCCCGGGCTCGCCGCCATCGCGTGCGACGCCGGGCCGGGCAGCTTCACGGGCCTGCGGGTGGGGCTGGCGGTGGCCAAGGGGCTGGCCCTGCCGACGGCGATTCCGCTCATCACCGTCTCCTCGCTCGAGATCCTCGCCCGCGACTGGTTGGCCGCGGCGGGCGCGCCCGGGGCCCCCCCGGGCGACCCGCGGCCGCTGCGGCTCGTGCCTTGCCTCGATGCCGGCAAAGGCCAGCTCTTCGCGGCCGTCTTTTCGGTCGACGCCGGGCGGTCCGACGTCGCCGAGGTGGCGGGGACGGTGTCGGTCGCCCCTGGCGCCCTGGCGGGCGCGCTCGGGCTCGACGTCGGGGGAGATCCCGTGGTCCTGTTCGGGCCCGGTGCCGACCGGTTCGCGGGCGAGCTTCGCGCTGCCCTCGGCCCCGACGTCGCGCTCGCGAGCGTGGTCGGGCCGACGGCAGAATCGCTCGCGCGCCGCGCCTGCACGCGGCTCGCCGACGGCGGGCGCGACGATCTCGCCACCGTGGTGCCGTCCTACGGTCGCGACCCCGACATCACGCGACCGAAGCCGCGCGTCGGGTGACAGGGCCTCCGCCGAGGGCGGACGGTGTGACGACGTGCGCAAGACCCCGGTTTCGCCCGGGCTTTTTGCCTGGAGATCGTGGGTCCGGTCCTCTACGCTTGCGGCCACCATGGACGTCCAGCTGTTCGACACGACCCTGCGGGATGGAACGCAAAGCGAGGGCCTCTCCCTCTCGGTCGAGGACAAGCTGAAGATTTGCCGGCTGCTCGACGGGTTCGGCATTCACTTCATCGAGGGGGGCTACCCGGGCTCGAACCCCAAGGACGTGGAGTTCTTCCGGCGCGCGCGCCACCTGTCGCTCGAGCACGCCAAGCTGACGGCGTTCGGCAGCACCCGCCGCGCCGGGGTCGCCGCCGGCGAGGATCCGAACCTCGGGGCGCTGGTGGCGGCGGAGACGCCGGTGGTGTGCATCTTCGGAAAGTCCTGGCTGCTCCACGTGGTCAAGGTGCTCGGCACCACCGCGGAGGAGAACCTGGCGATGGTGTCCGACAGCGTGGCCTTCCTCAAGCGCGCCGGGCGCGAGGTGGTGTACGACGCCGAGCACTTCTTCGACGGCTACCGCGCCGATCCCGAGTACGCGCTCGGCACGGTGCGCGCGGCCGCGGCGGCGGGCGCCGACTGGATCACCCTCTGCGACACCAACGGCGGCAGCCTGCCGGGTCAGGTGACGGCCGCCATCGGCGCGGTGCGGGCGGCGGTCACCACCCGCCTCGGGATCCACTCCCACAACGACGCGGATCTGGCGGTCGCCAACGCGCTCGCCGCGGTGGAGGCCGGCTGCACCCAGGTGCAGGGCACCATGAACGGCTGGGGCGAGCGGTGCGGGAACGCCAACCTCATCTCGATCATCCCGGCGCTGCAGCTCAAGATGGGGCGGCGCTGCGTCTCCGACGAGCGCCTGGCCCGGCTGACCGAGCTGTCGCGCACGGTGAGCGAGATCGCCAATATCCGCCCGCGGGCGCACGCGCCCTACGTGGGCGCGTCGGCCTTCGCCCACAAGGGGGGCGCGCACGTGGCGGCCATCGAGAAGGTGACCTCGAGCTACGAGCACATCCCGCCGGAGAAGGTGGGCAACCGCCGCAAGGTGGTGGTGTCGGAGCTGTCCGGGCGCGGCAACGTCCGGCTGCGCGCGACCGAGCTCGGCCTCGACGCCACCGGCAGCGAGCGGGCGGTGGTCACCCGGGTCAAGGAGCTCGAGAGCCGGGGCTATCAGTTCGAGGCCGCCGAGGGATCCTTCGAGCTGCTCCTGCGGCGGGAGAGCGCCGGGTACGCGCCGGCCTTCGAGGTCCTCGACGTCGTGGTGATCTCCGAGCGCCGCCGCGGGATCGAGATGTTCTGCGAGGCCACGGTCAAGGTGAAGCTCGGCGACGAGGTGGTGCACACCGTCGCCGAGGGCCAGGGCCCCGTGCACGCGCTCGATCGCGCCTTCCACAAGGCGCTCGACGGGCACTACCCGCTCCTGCGGGAGATGCGGCTCGTCGACTACAAGGTGAGGATTCTCGATCCCGAGGCGGCGACCGGCGCCAAGACCCGGGTGCTGATCGAGACGGCGCGCGGCGAGGAGCGCTGGAGCACCATCGGCGTGTCCCAGAACATCATCGAGGCCTCGACCGCCGCGCTGGCGGATGCGTTCGAGCTGCCGCTCGCGCGGGCCCGGTCCGAGGCCGGCGTGGCCGGCAGACCCGCGCCCGGTCCGGACGCCGCGGCGCTGGCCACCGGCGGGGCTGCGCGCTAGAAGGCGAGCGACACCACCCGACGATCCACGACCGTGATCCACGACCACGACCACGACCCGAGCGAGGAAAGATCCAAACATGCAGCCGCGTACGCTCTTCGAGAAGATCTGGGACAGTCACGTGGTGCGGCCCGAGACCGCCGACACCCCGGCGGTGCTGTACGTCGACCGCCACCTGATCCACGAGGTGACCTCGCCCCAGGCCTTCACCTGGCTGCACGAGCGCGGGCTCGGCGTCCGGCGGCCCGAGCGCACCGTCGCGACCATGGATCACTCCATCCCCACCACCCCGCGCGGGCCCGATGGCAAGTTCAAGATCCTCGATGCCCAGGCGGAGGCGCAGCTCACCCGCCTCGAGGAGAACTGCCGCGAGTTCGGGATCGAGCTCTTCGAGCTCGGGTCGGAGGGCCAGGGCATCGTGCACGTGATCGGGCCGGAGCTCGGGCTCACCTTGCCGGGCATGACCATCGTCTGCGGGGACAGCCACACCAGCACCCACGGCGCGTTCGGGGCCCTCGCCTTCGGGATCGGCACCAGCGAGGTGTCCCACGTGCTCGCCACCCAGTGCCTGCTGCAGTCGCGACCGAAGACCCTGGCCATCACCGTGAACGGGCGTGTCCCCCGGGGCGTGACCGCCAAGGACATCATCCTCGCGGTGATCGCGCGGCTCGGGATCGGCGGCGGCACGGGGCACGTGATCGAGTATCGCGGCTCCGCCATCTCGGCGCTCTCGATGGAGGAGCGCATGACCGTCTGCAACATGTCCATCGAGGCGGGCGCGCGCGCCGGCATGATCGCGCCTGACCAGGTGACGTTCGACTACCTCGCGGGGCGTCCACGCGCGCCGGCGGGCGCGGAGTGGGATCGGGCCGTCGCCGGCTGGAGGGCGCTGGTCACCGATCCGGGCGCCACCTTCGACCGCGAGGAGATCTTTGAGGCCGAGACCCTCGAGCCCATGATCACCTACGGGACCAACCCCGGCATGGGGGTGGGAATCAGCCGGGTGGTCCCCACGCCCGAGAACGCCACCATGGCCAAGGCCCTCGCCTACATGGGCCTCACCGCCGGGCAACCGATGCTCGGGCGCAAGATCGACGTGGTCTTCATCGGCAGCTGCACCAACTCGCGCATCTCCGATCTGCGGGCGGCGGCGGCGGTGTTCAAGGGGCGGACCGTGGCGGCCGGGGTCCGGGCGCTGGTCGTGCCCGGATCGCAGCGGGTGAAGAAGCAAGCCGAGGCCGAGGGGCTCGATCGGGTCTTCCGGGAGGCGGGCGCCGACTGGCGCGAGGCCGGGTGCTCGATGTGCATCGCGATGAACGGCGATCAGCTGAAGCCCGGGCAATACGCGGTGAGCACCAGCAACCGGAACTTCGAGGGACGCCAGGGGGCCGGGGGCCGCACGTTTCTCGCGAGCCCCGAGACCGCGGCGGCCGCGGCCGTCACGGGGTGCATCACCGATGCTCGCCTGCTGGTGAGCTAGTCCGAGCCGAGCCGAGCGAGTCGAGGAAAGAGAGCCGTCCCCATGGAACCCATTCGAACCTTCGAGACCAAGACCGTCATCCTGCCGATCGAGAACGTCGACACCGACCAGATCATCCCGGCGCGTTTCCTCAAGGTGACGAGCAAGATCGGCATCGGCGCGCACCTGTTCGCGGACTGGCGTTACGACGCCTCGGGGGCGCCCAGGCCCGACTTCGTCCTCAATCGCCCGGAGGCGGCCGGGGCGATGGTGCTGGTGGCGGGCGACAACTTCGGGTGCGGCTCGTCGCGCGAGCACGCGCCCTGGGCGCTCACCGACTACGGATTTCGCGCCATCATCAGCACCTCGATCGCGGACATCTTTCGCAGCAACTCGCTCAAGAATGGCCTGCTGCCGATCGTGGTCGAGCCTGCCATTCACCGGCGGCTGCTGGCCGAGCCGGGCATGCTCGTCAAGGTGTCACTCGAGGCCAAGACGTTGACGCTGGCCGACGGCACCACCGTTCCGTTCCCGATTGCCCCCTTCGCCCGGCACTGCCTGCTGCATGGCCAGGACGAGCTCGACTTCCTGCTCAGCCAGCAAGACGCCATCGCCCGCTTCGAAGCCAGGTGATTGTTTCCGGCCGGCGTCGATCCGGAAGGCGTCGGCAGCGTCAAGAGCGTCAGAAGATCGACGGCGGCCGCCCGAAGTCCATCGGACTCCGGGTTGCCGATGGGATGTGGCGGCTATAGGCTTTGAGGGAGCGGTCGCACGGATCGAACCGCAAGGCCAAACGACGGAGGCGCGAATGGAGCGAGTCGCCGAGCACGAGGTAGGGACCGGGCGCAAGGATGGGCGGGTGGAACGGCTGGAGATCGAGGGTCGAATCACGGAGCTGAGATCGCGACACGGCGAGATCGAACAGAGGCTCCTCGAGCTGGATCGCCATCTATCGCTGACCTCGGACGAGCAATTCGAACGCGCGCGACTCAAGAAAGAGAAGCTGTGGAGCAAGGATCGGATCGTCGCGCTGACCCAGTTGCTCGCTCTCGGGTGACAGCCCGGGTCGGGAGCCCGCCGAGGACGGCGCATGACCCGAGGTGAAGCGGAGCCGGAGGCGGAGAGAATCGCTCGGCTGCGGCGGTCGGGGATCTCGATCGACAAGGAGGGCGACTTCATCCACGAGGGGGAGCGGGTGCGGCACGAGGGGCTCCGTCGGGCGCTCTTTGGCTGGCTCGATCGCTCGCCCGATGCGGACGGTCGTTACGTCCTGCGCCTCGATCCCAGGCGCTTCGCCCACGTCGAGGTGGAAGATACCCCGCTCGTGGTGCGGGCGGCGCGGCGCGATGCCGACGGCTTTCACCTGGCGCTGTCCGATGGCGCCGAGGAGATCCTCGATCCGCGGACCCTGACCGTCGACGGCCTCGGCATCTTGCGGTGCTGGGTGCGCGGCGGTCGGCTCGAGGCGCGGCTCTCGACCTCGGCCGCGACGATGCTGGCCGACGCGCTCGAGCTGGCTCGGCCCGGCGCGGCCCCGGGGCGCCTGGAAGAGGTGGTCCTGCACGCGCCGAACGGCGATTTCCTGGTCCGGCAACGCGCCCCGTCGACCGCTTGACCGGGGAGGGCGCCGTCGTGGCTTCGGTGATGCCGCTCCTGTCGTGCTGCCTCCGTCGTGCTAACGTCCGCGCCAGCAACCCGAGGTCACCCGTTCGAGGAGAGCCGACACCGTGATTGGCACCCAGAAAATCGTCGTCGTCATGCCCGCGTACAACGCCGAGAAGACCCTCGAGCGCACCGTCGCGGAGATCCCCGACCTGGTCGACGACATCATCCTGGTCGACGACCAGTCGCGAGACAACACCGTGGCGGTGGCCCGGAAGCTCGGCCTGCACACCATCCAGCACGAGAAGAACCGCGGCTACGGCGGGAACCAGAAGACCTGTTACCTGGCGGCGCTGCGCCGCGGGGCGGACATCGTGGTGATGGTCCACCCGGATTACCAGTACACACCCAAGCTGATCCCGGCGCTGGCCCATTGCATCACGAGCGGGCTCTTCGACGTCGCGCTCGGCTCGCGGATCCTCGGCGGGCGAGCCCTCGAGGGCGGGATGCCGCTTTACAAGTACATCGCCAACCGGCTCCTCACCGCCACCGAGAACCTGCTCATCGATCAGAAGCTCTCCGAGTACCACACGGGGTATCGGGCGTTCTCGCGGCGGGTGCTCGAGACCCTGCCGCTGAACGAGAACGACGATGACTTCGTGTTCGACAACCAGATGCTGGTGCAGGCGGCGCACTTCGGCTTCCGGATCGCCGAGGTGACCTGCCCGACCCTCTACTTCGAGGAGGCCTCGTCCATCGCCTTCGGGCGCAGCGTCCGCTACGGCCTCGGGGTCCTGCAGGCGGGGCTGCAGTGTCGCCTCACGCGGCTCGGCCTCATCAAGCCCGCCTTCCTCTCGGAGTCGGGCCGCAAGCTCGAGCCCGTCACCCTCGACGACGTCCGCCGCGGCCCCTCGCTGTCGGTCGTGAACCAGGACGGATAAGGGACGCGCCTACGGCGCTCGCGGGAAGGGGAGGACCGGACGCGCCTACGGCGCTCGCGGGAAGGGGAGGATCGGACGCAACTACGGCGCTCGCGGGCAGGGGAGGACCCCTCCCCGCGGGCCCCTCCCGGGGACGACGAGAGGCGTACCCGGATCTGCTTTGCTGGTGGTGTCTCCGGTTGGCAAAGCCAACCTCCGATGAACCGCATGGAGAGACATCCGTTTGGGGCATGTGCCGACCCGGGAGCCGAGCCCCGTTCCCTTCCTGTCCCCTCGCCCGGCGGAGCGGAGCGGGGCGAGGGAGAGGGACCCCCCTTCAATCTGCGGGGGCAGCGCCAAGTACCTTTGTTCACCTCCGGCATTCAGGCGAGCGCAGCGCGGCTTTGCCGCGCGGAGCGAGAGGGGTGCGGGGACGTGCGAGCGGCAGCGAGCCGCGTCTCCGATACAATCGCCACGAGCGGCGGCGAGGCACGTCCCCGATAAAGAAATTTCGGTGCTCAGGGGCGGGTGGGGTTTGGGAGCTCCACGGTGAAGCGGGCGCCGTGCAGCGGGGGCTCGGCCACCCCGACCGTCACGTCACCGCCGTGGTCGAGGACGATCTTGCGGACGATCGCCAGGCCGAGGCCCGTGCCGCTCTCCTTGGTGGTGAAGTAGGGATCGAAGATGCGCCGCGCCCGAGCCGCCGGGACGCCTGGGCCGTTGTCGTCGACCTGGATGCGCGCGTTCGGTCGGAGCCTGGCCCCCGTGCCCGCGGCGGGTCCGGGGTCGTCGGCGAGGCGGATGCGAATCACCACCTGCGGCGTCGGCCCCCCCGGGCGCTCCGCGGCCGCCTGCAGCGCGTTCTCGACCAGGTTGCTCAGCACCCGCCGGATCAGCATGCGATCGCACAGCGCCCAGACGGGTTGGGCGGGCGTCTCGATGCGCAGGAGGTCCTGCCACTCGGGGTGCGCGCGCGCGAAGTCCGCGACCAGGGCGCCGAGATCGACGGGCTGGGGATCGACCTTGGGGAGCTTCGCGAAGGCCGAGAAGTCGTCGACCAGCCGGCGGATCACCGCGATCTCGTCGTGCAGGACCTCGGACGCCGTCTCCAGGCGCGAGCGGTAAGCGGGATCGTCTCCCCGGTACTGCGAGCGCAGCTCCTGGATCGCGAGCTGGATCGGCGTGAGCGGGTTCTTGATCTCGTGCGCCAGCCGACGGGCCACCTCCTGCCAGGCCGACACCTTCTGCAGGTACTCGACGCGCGAGCGCGCCTCGCCGAGCTCCTCCACCATGCGATCGAAGGCCCGCCCGAGATCGTCGAGCTCGTCGCGTCCCCGGGGCGCGATGCGCACCGCGAGATCTCCGGTGGCCACCCGCGCCGCCGCCTGTCGCAAGACCGCCACCCTCCGGGTGGCGCGCCTCGCCACCAGGAGACCGATCGCGGTGGCCGCGATCAGCGACACGAACAGGTTGAAGCTGAGCGCCCGGAACACCCCGGGGAGCAGGATAGGCAGGACCCGATCGAGGTCGCGCTCCTCCTCGACCGCCTGCCGCAAGGACAGGAAGTTGGCGTAGGTCTGGCGGTCGATCCCGAAGGTGAGCTCGAGCGCGCGCGCGGCGTGCGAGCCCGGGGCCGGGGGCAACTCGACCAGGTTGGGGGGCGCCTCGCGCGCGCGGCGCAGGGCCTCGGGCTCGACCGACCATTCGTCGACGACGCGATCCCCCTCGAGGATCCGGGCGCGCAGCAGGTTGGGGGCGTCGGACACATCCGCCGCACGCAGCACCTTCGACTGGGCGATGAACTCGGCGCGCTCGCGGAAGATCTCCTTCTCCTGGGCAAAGTACGTGCGGTAGGCGTCGAGGGCCGCGCGCAGCGAGTCCATGACGTCCTGCCGGTGCCGCGACTCGACGTCCCCCACCGTGGTCAGCGTGCGGCTGAGAAAGTAGCCGGTGGTGACGAGCGGGAGCATGGCGACGATGAAGACCGCCGCCAGGATCTTCCATTCGAAGCGCCCGGGCCAGCGCAGGCCCTGGCGGCGTTGGGACCGGCTGGCGCTCGGGGCGCCCTCCGCGGCTGCGCCGTCCGTGTGTGCGCCTCCGGCCAGGGAAGGCGCGCCCTCGGGGCTGGTCCCGTCGGCGTCGGCGTCGTGTCCTGTGGAGCTGTCGGAGCTCATGGCTTGGCCGGTGGTCCGGCGGTGGGGTGTCCGGCGGGGGGCGACACGAATGGTGGCGACACGAATCGCACCTGATGCTCGCTCTCGTCGATCTGGGGATTGATGAAGACCGTGACGAAGGTTCCGAAGAAGCTGTCTCCTCCGCCGGTGCCGGGCCGGCGCTGGGGCCCCGACGGCTGGCGCAGCCACTGCCGGAGCTCCGCCAGCAACTCCTGCGACAGAGGATTGAGATCGCAGCGTACCGCGATGGAGTAGCGGTGGTCGGGCACGAGCAGGTCGAGCGGCGCCACCGGGAACTGCCGCAGGGCGGTGGCCGCCTCCACCGCCTGACCGAGGGTGGGCACCTCGATCTCCCGTTCGGTCCCTGGCCCTCGCGAGAGGCGCAGCTGGAACTTCTCGTCCCAGATGTCGTAGACGATCTCCACCCGCTGGACCGCCACGGCGATGGCCTTGGAGGTCCCCGCCTCCTGCAGGTACACCCGCACCAGCACCCGGGTCGCGAACCCGGAGAGCAGGCGCTGCCGTGCCTCGGGGGTGAAGACGTCGGGGACCGCCACGTCGATGGTGAGCGCCCCGCCCCGTGGCACCACGCCCACGGCGCGGGTGGGCAAGTCCTCGGCGCGCACGACGCCCCCGAAGGCGAGGGCGACGGCGAGGGCGAAGGTGAGGCCGAGGGCGAGGACCGCACCCACGCGCAACCAGCCTCGAGCCGCGGGGAACATGGTCAAAAGGGCAGCCGCCCGAGCGCGTTGGCGAAGGACAGGGTGAACACCCCGATGTACGTGTCGAGCCGCAGGCCGAGATCCCCCGTGATGCTCACCGGCCAGGCCGCGAGCCCCGAGGCGCCCGGGGTGCGCAGGGCATTGCGGTCGCCGAGCCCGAAGGCGCCGAAGGCCACGAAGAAGTCGCCGCTGTAGACCATGCGGTGGCGGCGCCACACCGGGATCGAGTACTCGACCAGGACCCGCGCCGCCATGTTCTCGAAGCGGTGGGCGGTGATCCCGCTGCCGAGCCAGTTGTGGGGTGGCTCGGTCGAGAAGTTGAGGCCGAGCGCGCGCGGTGGCAGGAACAGATCGAGATCGCCCACGAAGAAGCGGTCGAAGATCGGGGCGGAGCCGAAGATCTCGCCGGCGAGCAGGTGCAAGCCCACCACGTGGTGCCTCCACACGGGCCGGTAGACCTCACCTTGGACCAGCAGCTTGAGGTAGTTGTAGCTCGAGCCGAGATCGTCGCTGGCGGCCTCCACCGACAGGACCACGTGGGTGCCGGCCCGTGGAACCAGCGGATCGGAGCGGCTGTCGTAGTCGAGGGTGGCGGTCAGAGATCCCACCCGGCTGAACCCCGACTCGGCGCCGAAGTCGATCGGCGTCGGCGTCCCGGTCTTGCCCGGGCTCGCGAGGGTGGTGCGGGTGTCCGGGTAATCGGCGGCGATGCCCTCCTCGCGAAAGTCGAGGAACAGGCGCGCCGAGCGGGTGAGCGTGCGTCCGATCCCGAGGACGCCGCCGGCCCGGCGGATGCGCAAGGCCACGAAGTCCGACGGGCGGGAGCCATCGTCGGGGCTGCCGCGAAAGCGAAAGAACTCGGAGCCGGAGGAGGCGAGGGCGGTGCCGGTCAGCATGATCCCGGTGTCGCCGAGGGGAGGTACGAGCGCCCGCAGGCGAGCGCCGATGTCGTGGTTCGCCTCCGGCAGGCTGGGCAAGGTGGAGGCGACGAACCCACCGCCGACGCTGATGCCCCGGCCGAGGAAGTTGTTCTCCGCGACGTCCATGCCGCCCCAGAACGCGGTGGCCGCGCTCGAGCCGAGGTGCAGGGCGTTGAGGATGATGGTGCCGCGCTCCTCGACCTCCACCACCAGCACCGCCCCGCCGCGCTGCTGCCCGCGCTCGAGGGCGAGGTGCACGTTGAGGAAGAATCCGAGCGAGAGCAGGCGGATGCGGGCCGCCTCCACCCGTGGATCCGAGGCGGCGACGACGTCGCCGGCGTGAAGATCGATCTCGCCGAGGATGAGCTGGGCTTCGGTCTTGTGGTTGCCCCGGATCTGGACCCGTTCGAGCGCATAGTGGGGCCCGAAGTCCGAGCCGACCGGGAAGGACTCCTCCGGGGGCGCCGACGAATCGAGGGATGGCCCGCCGTCGGCGTCGAGGGTCGGAACCGTCCCCGCACCTGCGCCCGCGGCAGGCCGAGGGGCCGTCGCTGGGGCCGCCTGTGCGTCCGGGACCGTCGGGGGAGCGAGCGAGCCGGCCGTGAGGACGGCCGTCAAGAAGCCGAGCGCGCCGACGTGCATGCGGCGACTATATCGAAGACCCCCGCCCGAGGCCGCTTTCGGTGGAGGCGGCTCCTTGTCGTCGAACTCGAACTCGAACTCGAACCCGCTGGCCCCCCGGATCCGCCGCCCCGCTCAGTTCAGCGACGTGCCGCCCGACGGCGATCCGCTGCCACCTTTGCCGCCCCCCGCCGTCTGGCGGATGCGCGCGCGGATCTCCTCGTCGGGGCTCAGCACCTGCATGCGTGCAAGCACGCCGAGCAGGCGATCCTGATCGCCGGTGCGCTCGTAAATGGCGCGCAGGTTGTTGAGCAGCCGCATGAGCACGTGCCCCTTGCTGGCTGGCTCGAGCACCCGCGGATCGATCGGCCCCGAGTCGCCGGTCGCGCGCTCGTGCAGCTCGGCGAGCTGGTGCTCGTCGAGCAGGCGGCCGTCGAAGGGATCGATGAACATCACGTCGCCGTCGTCGTCCTGGATGCGGACCAGGAAGTGCCCGGGGAAGGAGACCCCGCGCGCCTCGATGCCGACCCGCCGGCAGATCTCGGTCAGGACGAGCCCGAGGCTGATGGGAATTCCCGTGCGCCGATCCAGGACCTCGTTGAGGAAGCTGTTGCGCGGATCGTAGTAATCCTGGGTGTTGCCGTGAAAGCCGAGCTCCTCGTAGAGGTAGCGGATCACCACCGCCAGCGGGGCCTGCTGCGGGGCGGCCGCGATGCGCGCCGCGGCCACCGTCCCGATGCGATCGAGCTGCTCGACGTAGTTTCCCACGTCGAGGCCTGGGTACTCGGGCTCGGCGATGAGCAACGCCGCCCGTGCCAGATCCAGGTCGGATTCCGGCCGGGTCACCAGGTGCGAAAACAGGCTGATTTCAGCGAAGTCCATCCGAACTGCTCGCAGGATAACAGCAATCGATTCTGAAAGTTCCAATCAAAGTTGCGACGGATTTTCCGCAGGCGCCAGCGCCGGGTTCTCGGCGCCGAGCACCGCGAGGAACGGCTCCCCGTACAGGGCGAGCTTCTTCGGTCCGACGCCGGAAATCGACAAGAATTCCTCCGGCGTGCTCGGACGCCGTGCGGCGAACTCGAGCAGGGTCGCGTCGCTGAACACCATGTAGGCCGGGATCCCGCGCGCATCCGCCAGCGTTCGCCGCAGGCGCCGGAGCTCCGCGAAGAGCTCGGCCTCGTCGCCCGTCTCCTCCCCGGAGGCGGGCGCGCCGGGATCTGCGGCGCCCCGCTCGCCGCGTTCGGGCCGGATGCGCGCGCGCGGGGTCAGGACCGATCTCGAACCCTGGGTCGAGCGGGCGCGGGCGCTCACCTTGCGGTCGGACTCGGCCAGGATGTCGGTTCCCGCACAGACGTCGCAAGATCCGACGCAGGCGGCGATTCGTTCCCCGAGGTACGCCGTCACGGACTGGTGGCGACAGGTCGACCGGTTGTCCGCCATCCGGAACATCTCGCGCGTCTGCTCGCGCTGGCGCCCCACGACCTCCGGGCTGGCGTCGGTGTCGAAGCGATCGTAGCTGGCGACGTCGGCCCAGGAGTAAAAGAGGACACAGGCGCTCGGCAGGCCGTCGCGCCCGGCGCGGCCGATCTCCTGGTAGTAGCCTTCGATGGACCGCGGCATGTCCCGGTGGATCACGTAGCGGATGTTGGGCTTGTCGATGCCCATGCCGAAGGCCACGGTCGCCACCACCACGTCCACGTCGTCGCGTCGGAAGGCATCCTGCGCCTGCGCGCGCTCGGTGGCGGGCAGCCCCGCGTGGTAGGCGCGGGCGCGCACGCCGCTCTGGCACAGGAACTCGGCGGTGCCCTCCGCGGCCTTGCGCGACAGGCAATACACGATCCCGCTCTGTCCGGCGTGGGCGCGCACGAGACGCAGGATGTTGGCGCGGACGCCCCCCCGCAGGGAGCCGGAGCCGGTCGGGGGGCCCGACGCGCTCGCCCCGTCGACGCCGTTGCGCCCGAGCTCACGCTCCTGGCCTTTCCGGTAGGCGAAGAGCGAGAGGTTGGGGCGAAAGAAGCTGCCCCGGTACCGGGCCGGCTCGCGCATCGCCAGCTGCTCGACGATGTCGTGCATGACCTCGTGGGTGGCGGTGGCGGTCAAGGCCAGCACCGGCACCCCGCCGAAGCGCTGCTTGAGCCCGGAGAGGTTGCGGTAGGCCGGGCGAAAGTCGTGGCCCCACTGGCTGATGCAGTGGGCCTCGTCGACCGCGATCAGGGACAGGCGGGTGCGGGCCAGGGCCGACCCGACGCTGGCCTCGAGCCCCTCGGGCGCGGCGTAGACCAGCTCGTAGGCCCCCGCATAGAGCCCCTGCAGGCGGGTCCGCCGCTCCTCGGGCGACAGGCTCGAGTTCAGGTAGGTGGCGCGCAGGCCGGCCTCCTCCATGGCGTCGACCTGATCCTTCATGAGCGCGATCAGCGGCGAGACGACCAGGGTCGTGCCTCCGAGCAAGCGCGCCGGCAGCTGATAGGTGAGCGACTTGCCGGCGCCGGTCGGCATCACGCCGATGCAGTCGCGCCCGGCGAGCACCGCGCGGATGATCTCCTCCTGCCCGGGCCGAAACCGCTCGTACCCGAAGATCTCCTTCAAGGCCTCCGGCAGGGCGCGGCCACTCGGCGCCGCGCGGGTGGCCGCGGTGCCGCCCCCACCGGCGCCGACGCCCGCGGCGGTGGCGGGGGCCGGACGCCCGGGCCGAGCCTGGGCCTCGCGCAGGCGGGCCGAGAGCTGCTTGAGGTGGGCGATGGTGTCCGGGGCGAAGACCGTGGGCGTGCGGCGCCACGAATCACGCAGTCCCTCGAGGGCGGCCTCGCAGCGGGATCTGGCGGCCCCGTCCCCCGACTCGAAGGCCAGGAGCTCGGCCCGCAGGGCCTCGATGCGCTGGAGAAGAACCACCTCCTCGGTCACGACGTCGCTGTTTCGGCGCCCCGGCGCCGCGGGTTGCCCCGGCAACGCACACGGCTCGGAGTCAGGCGACTCCCGGGACATGGTCAAAGAAGTCGACGACCCCGGTCTCGAGCGAGTATTCGGCCCCCACCACCAGGAGCCCGTCCTTGAGGATCAGCTGCTCGAGCGAGGTCGAGCCGTGGCGCAGATGGTTGACCGACAGGCGGATGTTGGCGCGCACCGCCTCCCGCACCAGCGCCTCGTCGGTGAGCCCGGCCGCCAGCAACGTCTCCACCGACGGGCGAACCCGGTCGACGATCGACGACAGGTTGCGCGAGTGGTTGCTGGGACGCCGCAGCTCCTCCATCGTCGCCAGGATGGCCCCACACCGGGAGTGTCCGAGCACCACCACCAGGCGGGTCCCGAACCGCTCGGCCGCGAACTCCACGCTGCCGACCTGCGACGGCGCGACGATGTTGCCGGCCACCCGGATCACGAACAGGTCGCCGAGGCCCTGATCGAAGACGATCTCGGCGGGCACCCGGGCGTCCGAGCACCCGAGCACGATGGCGTGCGGCTGCTGCGGCTCGACCTCGCGCCCGCGCTTGCCGTGGCTGGCCAGCGCCTGGACACTGATGACCCCGGCGACGAAGCGGGCGTTTCCTTCGCGGAGGTTTTCGAGGGCGGCGGATCCCGAGAGCATGTGTGGACGCGAACCTACCACTACCACGGGCGCCCCGGTCAAGAACTGGCCGAGGTGTAGTAGCCGAGCGCCCGCCGCCAGACCGCCCGGGAGAGCGCGGCGAAGACCACGCCGCCGCCGAGCGCGCCGAGCGCCACCGCCGGGCCGAGGCGCCCGAGCAGGGCCATGGCCGGATAGGTGGTCATGAGGGCGAGGGGAAACACGAAGGTGAACGCGAACCACAGCGCCCCCCGGAACACCGAGATGGGCCAGCGCCCGGCGTCGAAGAGCGACCCGAAGAGGTAGCTGAGGTTGTCGACCTTGACCACCCAGAACGAGGCGCTCACCACCAGGATCCACAGCGAATAGAGCACCAGCGTCGCGACCAGCAGCAGCGCTGCCGCCAGCAGCACCCCCCGCCACGGCGGCGGGTGCCCGAGCCGCGTGAACGCGATGCCGAACACCCCGAGCGCCCCGACCAGATCCATCACGCGCCAGGGCTCGAACTTGGCGGTCGAGACCAGGAACTGAGCGTCCACCGGCTTCAGGAGCAGGAAGTCGAGCGTGCCCTTGCGCACGTGCTCGACGACGCTGGTCAGGCTGGGGCTGATGGCCCCTTCGAGCACCCCCTTCATGAACGAGAAGCACCCCACCACCACCAGGGCCTCGGGGAAGGTCCAGCCCCGCACCGTGGCGCGCTGGTGGAACACGCTGACGAGGGGCACGAGCGCCACCCCGGTCCACACGAGGGACATGAGGCCCTTGAGCCAGAAGTCGGCCCGGTACTGCATGGCCCCCACGCTGGCCATCCGGGCCTGCAGCCCGAGGAGGCGGGCGTGGCGGGAAAGGACGCGACCGAGGCGCTGGAGCGGTTGGCGCACGGCGTTTGCTGCGGACATGTCCTCAGCCCCCGAAGGCCATGTAGCGTCGGACGCCGCGCTCGAACACCGCCAGCCCGGCGGCCACCATGGCCCCGACCCAGGTCCACTGCACCGCCAGATCGCCGAGGGCGACGTGCACGTCGCGCAGCCCGAGCAGCGTCTCGAGCGGGAAGGCCAGCATCGAATCGAAGGGGGAGCGGCGCGCGACCGCCGCCAGCCAGCCGGGCAGGAATTCCTGCGGGATGAGGTAGCCCGACAGGATCGAATGCAGCGCCAGCCACAGCTCGAACACCCCGAGCGCGCTCTCGAGGAAGAAGGCCAGCGAGCCGAGCAGCACCATGGTGAAGAAGATCAGCAGCCAGGCGCCCACCAGCGACGCGAGGAAGATCGCCGCCACCCGCGGGTCGAAGATCGGGTCAAAGATCGCGAGGCGCCGGCCCGCCGAGGCGAGCAGGACCACCATCACGGGCGAGACGACCAGCAGGCGCATGGGCAGCGCCGCCAGGTGCTCGGCGCTGAAGGCGAACAGCGGATGGATGGGCCGCAGGAGGCGGCTCGACAGCGAGCCGTCGCGGATGGCGGTGCTGAGCTCCCACACCATCCAGGTGCTGGTGAGCAGGCGAATGATCCACCCGCCGAGGTAGTAGGCGACGAAGTCGCCGCGCCCGAAGCGCCCCACCGGCCCGTCGCTGGCGACGGCGTGCCAGATGGCGAGCATCACGAAGGGCATGTTGGTGGTGAGGATCCACACCACGAACTCGGCGCGGTAGGCCACCACCTCGGAGAGGCCCACCCGCAGCAAGGTCGGGTAGGCGCCGAGCGCACGCGCGAGCTGGGTCCGCCCGGGCTTCATCCCGTCCTCACCCGACCTGCTTGGCGGCGGTGGCTGGGGTGGCTGCGGTGGCCGCGGTGGCGGAGGCGGTGCGCACCTCCTGGAAGAGCTCGCGCATGACCTCCTCGAGCGGGGGATCCTCGATGGCGAGATCCGCCACCGGCAGCGTCTGCAAGAGGGCCTGGATGGTGGAGTTGAGGCGCTCGGGCGCCACCGACAGGACCACCTGCAGGCCGTCGTGCAGCACCACCGTCCCGAGGGCCGCCAGGTGCGCCCGGTCGACGGGCGTCGCGGTGCGCACGGCCAGGCGCTTGTCGGGGCGAATCCGCCGCACCAGGGCCTTGAGATCGCCGTCGTAGACCAGTTGCCCGTGATCGATGACGATCACCCGCGGGCACAGCGCGGTGACGTCGTCCATGTAGTGGCTGGTGAGCAGCACGGCCGCCCCGAAGGCCTCGTTGTAGTGGCGAATGAACTCCCGCATCTTGGCCTGCATCGACACGTCGAGCCCGATGGTGGGCTCGTCGAGGAACAGCACGCGCGGGCGGTGGAGCAGGGCGGCGATGAGCTCGCACTTCATGCGCTCACCGAGCGAGAGCTGTCGGGTCGGGCGGCCGAGCAGCTCCTCCACCTCCAGCAGCGCCGCCAGATCGCGGATGGTGGCCTCGGCCTCGGCGCGCGGGATGTCGTAGATCGCGCGGTTCATGGCGTAGGTCTCGGCGGGCGGCAGATCCCAGAGCAGCTGCTGCTTCTGTCCCATGACCAGGGTGATCTGCTTGAGGAAGGCGGCCTCGCGTCGGAAGGGGACGGCCCCGGCGACCGTGACCTGCCCGGAGGTCGGGTGGAGCAGCCCCGCCAGCATCTTGAGGGTGGTGGTCTTCCCGGCGCCGTTCGGGCCGAGGAACCCGACGCGCTCGCCGGGGGCGATGCGGAACGAGAGGCCGCGCACCGCCATCACCGCCTCGGTGGGGCGGTGGAAGACGGAGCGCAGGGCGGGCCACAGGCCGGGCGGTCGTCGATGGACCTGGTAGGTCTTCGCCAGCGCGACGACCTCGACCACGGGGCTCGGGTATTCCATACTCGACCCGGAGGATGCCATGGCCACCGTCGCTTTGACCGAAGAGAATTTCCAGCACCACGTCGATCAGCCGGGGACCCTGGTGATCGACTGGTGGGCGCCCTGGTGCGGACCGTGCCGGGCGTTCGCGCCTATCTACGAAAGCGCGGCGGAGCAGCACACCGACATCGTCTTCGGCAAGGTGAACACCGAGGAGGAGCCCGAGCTGGCGGGGGCCTTCGGGATCCAGTCCATCCCGACCCTGATGGTGTTTCGCGATCAGATCTTGCTCTTTGCGCGCCCCGGCATGCTGCCGAAGGCCCAGCTCGACGAGCTGGTGCAGAAGGTCAAGAGCCTCGACATGGACGAGGTGCGCAAGCAGGTGACGGCCGAGGAGGCCGCGGCCGCGCAGCAGGAGGGTCATGCCGCCGGGCAGGGGCACGATCATGATCATGGGCATGACCACGGGCACGGCCACGACCATGGGCACCCGCACGGACATGATCACGGGCACGGGCATGAGCGCGGCCCTGGCCACGGCCGCGATCACGACGCAGAATGACGGTTCGCCCCCGCCGACGAGAGCCGGATCCGCGGGTGGGTTATATTGGCCGGACATGGCCTCGCTCTATCTGAAGGACGTCGTCGCCGAGCTTCGCCGGGTGGGCGACGTCGTCTTCAAGAGTCGCTACCGCGCTCCGATGCTGGTGGTGGTGGGCAAGGCCGGGGAGCTGTCGAGCGCCAACGTCGGCCATGACCAGACCATGGTGGCCAAGCCGAACGAGAGCGTCGAGCCAGAGTTCGCGCTCATCGATCGGGTGTTCGCGGTGACCAAGGCCCCGCACGCCCCGCGCGGGCCAGTGGCGCTCGGACGCTCGGGGGAGAACGACATCGTCATCCCCGAGTACTCGCTGTCGAAGCGCCACTGCTTCTTCGAGTTCGAGCCGGCGGGGACCAAGATCACCGACTGCGGGTCCACCAACGGGACCATCGTGGGCGATCTGCGCATCGGCTCGGGCGAATCGGCCACGATCGGCGACGGGACGCGCATCGCCATGGGGCGCTTCGCCTTCGTGTTCCACACGGCGGCCGGCTTTCACGCGCGCGTGCAGGATCTGCTCCCGTGACGGCAGGGCCCGGCGCGCGCGAGATCCGCCCTTGGTCGCCCTCGGCGACGACTCCGACGGCGCGGGTGTCCGTCGCGGTGGCGCCCGACGATACAGTGGCCACAGGGCCCGCGGCCTGGGCGAGCCTCGACTGGCCGGACCTGGTGACGCGGCTCGGGGCCGAGGCACAGTCGGAGGTCGGGCGCGCGCTCTGCCTCGAGCTCGGCGACCCCGCGGCGCTGGCGTCGACCGCTGCCGAGGCGCGCCGCCGGATGGAGCTGGTCGCGGAGGCGGCCGGCGTGCTCGCGAACGGCCTCGGCTTTCCGGGCCTGGGCTTCCTCGACGTGTCCCCGGTGCTGGACGCGGCGATGCGCGGCGAGGTGCTGGGCTGGGTCGAGCTTCGCCCGGTGGCGGAGCTCTGTGACGTGGCGGGGGACGCGCGGCGGTTCTTCGGCGCGCCGGCGGTCGAGGTCGCGGCCGGGGAGCCCCCGGGGCCGCCCCGCACGCCGCTGCTCGCCGCGTGGGTCGAGCCGATCGAGCCCTGCACCGGGCTGGCGCGGCGGATCCGGGCGACCTTCGATCCGTCGGGGAGCGTGCGCGACGACGTGTCCCCCGAGCTCGCGCGGCTGCGGCGCGAGCGCGAGGCGACCTCGTCCCGCGTGCGCTCGGAGATCGAGCGCCTCATGCAGGACGATTCCCTGGCGGGGCTCCTGCAGGATCGCTTCTGGACCATCCGGCAGGATCGCTACGTGCTGCCGCTCAAGGCCTCCGCCAAGTCGATGGGCCTCGGGATCGTGCACGACAGCTCGCGCACCGGCGAGACGGTGTTCGTCGAGCCATCCTCGGTGGTGGAGCTCAACAACCGGGTGAAGCTCGCCGACCTGCAGATCGAGCACGAGATCCGCCGCATCCTCGAGGAGCTCTCCGGCGCGGTGGCCGACGCCGGTGGCGCGCTGCGGGACGATCTGGTGGTGCTGGGGGAGCTCGACCGCATCTGCGCCATGGCCCGCCTCGGCGTCGCGTACCGGGGCAGCCCAGGGGTCCTCGTCGACGACACCTTCGTGGACCTGCGGCAGGCCCGGCATCCGCTGCTCGTGCTGCGCGCGGCGGCCCGCAAGCCCGGGTTCACCGTGGTGCCGAACGACGTCGAGCTCGGCGCGTCGGCGGCGCGTGTGCTGGTCATCTCGGGGCCGAACGCCGGGGGCAAGACCGTGTACCTCAAGACCCTGG
This sequence comes from uncultured Myxococcales bacterium, assembly GCA_964540815.1. GTDB lineage: Bacteria > Myxococcota_A > Polyangia > Fen-1088 > Fen-1088 > CAZIOH01. The sequence continues at coordinate 26,001 of CAZIOH010000034.1, forward strand.
GGCTGGCGGCCCTCATGGCGCGGGCGGGGTTGCTCTTGCCGGCGGCGCCCGGCAGCCGCATCGGGTTCTTCGACCACGTGCTGGCCGACATCGGCGATCACCAGTCGGTGATGGGAGACCTGTCGACCTTCTCGGCCCACCTCGCGAACCTCGGCGACATCTTGCGGGTGGCGGCAAGCATGGCCGCCACCGCCGGCACGAACGGGGCGCGGGCCCTCGTCCTGCTCGACGAGCTGATGGCGGGGACCAACCCCGACCAGGGAGGTGCCCTGGCGCGCGCGACCCTCGAGGGGCTGGCGGATCTCGGCGAGCGCGTGCTGGCGGTGGCCACCACCCACGCCGACGTGCTGAAGGCGGTGGCCGAGACCGATCCGCGCTTCGAGAACGCGGGGATGGAGTACGACGCCGCCGGGCTGACGCCCACCTTCCGGGTGCGGATCGGCGTGCCGGGGCGCTCGTACGCGCTCGACATCGCCGCGCGCATGGGCTTGCCGGCCGCGGTGCTGGAGCGGGCGCGGGCGCTGGCCGGGACAACCACGGTCGCGCTCGAGGAGGTGATCGCCACCCTCGAGGCGCGGGAGGCGGCGCTCGGGCGCGAGACGGAGCGCCTGGCCGAGGCGCGGGCCCTGCTCGAGGCCTCGACCGAGGACCAGCGGACGGCGCGCGAGGCGCTCGAGCGGCGGGAGCGCGAGCTCGGCCGCCACGCGCGGGCGGCAGTGGAGCTCGCGGTGCGCGAGGCGCGGGAGGCCATCCGGGCCATCGTGCGCCAGGCGCAGGAGGCGGGCTCGGCGCGGGCGGCGGAGGCGGCCCGGCAGGCCCTGGCGACCACCGCCGAGGCGGCGCTCCGGCAGTTGCCGAGCCCGCCCGGCCCGGCGGGCCCGCTCGTCGGTGCCCAGGCGCTGGTCGATGCGCTGAAGGTGGGCGCGCGGGTGCGCGTGCCGGCACTCGGAGGCGCCACGGGCGCGGTGGTCAAGCCCCCCGACGAGCGGGGGCGGCTGAAGGTGCTGGTCGGCAAGGTCACCGTGGATCTTCACGTCTCGGAGCTGGGCGAGGCGGCGGAGGTGGGCGGGCCTCGGGGTCCGTCGCCCGCGGGCGGGCCCGCCGGTGCGGGGGTGGTGGCCGGCGTCCGACGCCGACCCGACCTCCGACGGGCCGAGGCGCGGGCGACGGCCCTGGCCGGGACCGAGCCTGCTGCCCCGCCCGCCGAGGCGGCCTCGTCCGACGCGATCGCCTGGGCCATTCAAAACGACCGCAACACCCTCGATTTGCGCGGACGACGTGCCGATGACGTGATCGACGCCGTGGACACCTACCTGGATCGCGCCGCCCTCGAGGACCGTTCGCCCGTGTTCATCGTGCATGGGCACGGGACCGGGGCCTTGAAGAAGATCGTGCGGGCCCACCTGGCGGCGTCGTCGTACGTGCGACGCTGGGCGCCGGGCGCCAAGGGCCAGGGCGGGGACGGCGTGACCGTGGTCGAAGTCTAGTGGAAGTCTAGAGAAAGTCTGGAGGAGGCGAGCGAGAGTTGGCAGCACGCACGATTTACCTGGTGAGGCACGGTGAGACCGAGTGGAACCGCGTCGGTCGCTGGCAGGGCGTCACCGACATCGCCCTCTCCGACACCGGTCGCGCCCAGGCGCGGGCCCTCGTCGACCGCCTGCATGCGCGAGGCCTGGTCCGCGTGTTCGCGAGCGATCTGGCGCGCGCCCGCGAGACCGCCGAGATCATCGCCGCCGCGCACGGGCTGGCGGCGCCGGTCTTCGATGCCCGCCTGCGCGAGCGCGGCTTCGGCTGCTTCGAGGGCCTGACCCGCGAGGAGTGCGCCGCCCAGTTCCCCGAGGCCTGGGAGCGCTACCACCGCGACCGCCGCTGGACCCCACCCGGCGCCGAGATCCACGAGGACGTGGTGAAGCGCGTGCTCAAGGCCATGCTCGACATCGCCCACACCCTGCGCGACCAGCAGGCCGCCCTGGTGGTGAGCCACGGCGGGACCATGCGCTCCTTCGCCAACGCCATCACCGGTACCCAGCCCCCTCCCATCGCCAACGCCGACATCCTCCGCGTCCGCTACGTCCGCGGCCGCTTCACCGACGTCGATCTGCTGACGGGCGCCGACGCGAGCGGCGGCCACCAGGCAGCCCCTACCGCCCGATCTCTCTGAGAGCTACCGGTCGGTGACGTGAGGCCGTCCGCTGTTACCTGACCAGGAACGCATACCGCCGGAGCGCCTCGATTGGCGCGGCCGAATGCGCATGTCTCACTGGCACGACTCGTGAATGGCTCGGGGTTCGTCGAGCGAACCCACCAGCCAGAGGAGACGACGGATGCACGAGGCGCACGTGATGAAGAGAGCGAAGACCGCCGCCCTGGCGATGGCCTTCATGGGGATTGCCCTCGGCGCCACGGCCTGGATCAGCGGGTGCGGAAAGGCGGACGAGATCTTCGACTGCCAGACGGTCTGCAGCCGCTATCACGATTGTTACGACACGGGCTATGACGTCGACGCGTGCCGCCAGCGCTGCCGGACCAACTCGGAGAACGACCCGTCGGTCAGGTCGGCCGCCAACCAATGTGAGGCGTGCATCGGCGACAAGTCCTGTTTGTCGGCCACGTTCAGCTGTGGCGCGACCTGCGGGACGATCGTCCCGTGAACGCTCGACGGCCACCCCCGCCGGTGAGCGTCGATCCCGGGTGGGCACGTCACACTCGCCTCCAATGATCACGTCCCAGCTGACCGAGGTGATTCGAGTCCGCGGCAAGGAGGTCGCGGCCGTGGAGGACTGGCTCGCCGTGGAGCGGGCGCTGGAGATCCGGGTGCGGACGGCCGGCGTGGTGCGCGTCATCTCGACGACCATGCGCACGCCGGGCGACGACCGGGCCCTGGTGGCCGGGTTCCTGGTCGCCGAAGGGGTGGTGAAGAAGCGCAGCGAGCTCGTGCTGCTCGAAGCCGTCGAGGACGACGCGGTGCTGGCGGAGCTGGGGGTGGACGCGGAGGCGGCGCTCGCGGCGACCCAGAGGCAATTCGTGACCACCGGCGCCTGCGGGGTCTGCGGACGCGCCTCCATGGATTCCCTGGCGACCGGGGCTGGCGGCTTCCCCGACGCGCGCCCCCCGGCGCCGGTCCACGCCGCCCTCATCCACCAGCTCCCTGCGGCCCTGCGGAGGGCGCAGGCCACGTTCGCGCAGACCGGCGGCCTTCACGCCGCCGGATTGTTCGACCTCGATGGGACGCCCCGGGCGGTTCACGAGGACGTGGGGCGCCACAACGCCGTGGACAAGCTCGTGGGCGCGCTGTTCCTCGCGGGGCGCTTGCCGGCGCGCGACAGCATCCTGGTGGTCAGCGGGCGCGCCAGCTTCGAGCTGGTCCAGAAGGCGAGCGTGGCCGGGTTTTCCATGATGGTGGCGGTCGGGGCGCCCTCGAGCCTCGCGGTGCAGATCGCGCGCGCGGCGGAGATGACCTTGCTCGGCTTCGTCCGCGACGGCGGTTTCAACGTCTACACCGGGGCGGAGCGGGTCGCGGGCCTGTGACCCGGCGGCCCTGAGGCCCTGAGGACGGTAAGGAGAGGCGCGTGGCCCAGCATGGCGACCAGAAGGATGAGAACAGCGCTCCTGGGCAAGCGGAAGACGCGCGGCCGAACGCGGTGCGGGCCGACCTTGCGCGGGGAGTAGGCGGCGACGAGCCCCCGGCCGAGCAGACCGTTCCGCGGGCCGGGCGGCGGATGCGAACCGCGGCGGGCCTGACGTCGATCTGGGAGACGGTGCACCGCGGGGTGCGCAACATGGGGACCGGCAGGAGCTTGCGCACCCTGCTGAAGGTGAACCAGAAGGACGGGTTCGACTGCCCGAGCTGCGCTTGGCCGGACCCCGACGGCGAGCGAAAGACGGCCGAGTTTTGCGAGAACGGGGCCAAGGCGGTCGCGTCGGAGGCCATGACCACCCGGGTGACGCCCGAGTTCTTCGCCAGACACGGCGTGGCGGACCTGCTCCGCCGCAGCGACCTGTGGCTGGATTCGCAGGGGCGCATCACCCACCCCATGCTCCGCAGGAAGGGACAAGAACGGTACGAGCCCATCTCCTGGGCCGAGGCCTTCGCGCTCATCGGGCGCGAGCTCAACGCGCTGGCGTCGCCGGACGAGGCGGCGTTTTACACCTCCGGGAGGGCCAGCAACGAGGCGGCGTTCCTCTACGGCCTGTTTGCCCGTCAGTTCGGGACGAACAACCTGCCGGATTGCTCGAACATGTGCCACGAATCGAGCGGCGCCGGTCTGACCGAGTCGATCGGGATCGGCAAGGCCACCGTGAAGCTCGAGGACTTCTCGTACGCCGACAGCATCTTCGTGATCGGACAGAACCCGGGCACCTGCCACCCACGCATGCTCACCGAGCTCCAGAAGGCCGCCAAGAACGGCTGCAAGATCGTCAGCGTCAACCCGCTGGCCGAGTCGGGCCTGATCCGGTTCAAGAACCCGCAGCAGCCGCTCAGCTTGCTCGGCGCCGGGACGCCCATCGCGTGCCTGTTCCTCCCGGTGCGGATCAACGGGGACGTGGCCCTCTTGAAGGGGATCATGAAGGAGATGTGCGAGGAGGACGCGCGGCGCGGCGGCACCGTACTGGCGCACGATTTCATCGCCACCCAGACGGCGGGCTTCGAAGCCTTTCGTCGGGATCTGGAGGCCGAGCCCTGGGAGGCCATCCTCCAGGGCAGCGGGGTCTCGCGCGAGCTGATCCACCAGGCGGCCGAGATCGCGATGGCGTCGGAGCGCATGATCTGTTGCTGGGCCATGGGCATCACCCAGCACAAGAACGGCGTGGGCAACGTGCAGAGCATCGCCAACTTCGCTCTCTTGCGCGGCCAGATCGGGCGGCGCGGGGCGGGGCTCTGCCCCGTGCGCGGGCACAGCAACGTCCAGGGTGATCGCACCGTGGGGATCTGGGAGAAGATGAGCGACGCCTTCCTGGAGGCGCTGGCGAAGGAGTTCGACTTCTCTCCCCCTGCCCGGCACGGCTTCGACACGGTGCGGACCATCCAGGCGATGCACGAGGGCCGGGTCAAGGTGTTCGTGGGGCTGGGGGGCAACTTTCTCAGCGCGACCCCGGACACCCACTACACGGCGGAGGCCATCGCGCGGTGCCGGCTGACCGTGCAGATCTCGACCAAGCTGAACCGCGGCCACTTGATCACGGGCGAGCAGGCGCTGATCCTGCCTTGTCTCGGCCGCACCGAGCGGGACGTGCAGGCCTCGGGCGAGCAGTTCGTGACCGTGGAGGACACCACGGGGGTGGTCCACCAGTCGCGGGGGGTGCTGGAGCCGGCGTCCCCGGAGTTGCTCAGCGAGCCGGCCATCGTGGCGGGAATGGCTCGGGCCACGCTGGCCGGCCGGACCACCCGGACCCCTGTGGACTGGCAGGGCCTGGTCGACGATTACGATGCCATCCGCCAGCACATCGAGCACGTCGTCCCGGGCTTCACGCAGTACAACCGGCGGGTGCGCGAGCCGGGCGGTTTCTACCTCCCGAACGGACCACGCGAGGGGATCTTCCCGACCGAGTCGAAGCGGGCGCACTTCACGGTCCACCCCATCCCGGCGCGCGCTCTCGCGGAGGGGCAGCTGTTGCTCACGACCCTGCGCAGCCACGATCAGTTCAACACCACGATCTACGGCGAGGACGACCGCTATCGCGGGATCTCCGGGGGCCGGCGGGTGGTCTTCCTGAACGCCGCCGACATCGAGGAGCGCGGGCTGCGGAAGGACCAGTGGGTCGACCTCGTCAGCCACTTCGCCGACGAGCGCCGCCGCGCCAGTCGCTTCCGGGTGGTCCCCTACGAGATCCCGAAGGGGTGCGCCGCGGCGTACTACCCCGAGACCAACGTCCTCGTGGCGGTGAACGACGTCGCCGACGGCAGCAATCAGCCGGCCTCGAAGTCGGTGGTGATAACCATCGAGCCGAGCGGTGCCTGAGAATGTGACGAATGAAGGCGCCGAGAGGCGCTCTCGGTTATTCTCGAAGGACCGACGGTCCGTACGAGGGCAGTCCGTCTCCTGGAGGATTCAATGCATGACCCGGCGCGAGCCCGCTTGGCGTTGGTTCTCTGGGTGGCGGGCCTTTCCGCCTGCACGGGCCGGAGCTCGGGGCTCGAACACACCGGAGGGGCGACTGGACAACTCCCGGACGCTGGTTCAGGGGGCCGCGGCGGCAGTGGAGGTGGTCCGTTGCCATGCTGTCCGATCGGCTTCGACCTGTACGATTGCCAGGAGACGCTGGGCGGCAAAGGACTCGCTTGCCACAACCCGGCACTTGGATGTCCGTCATCGCTGACCTGCGGGCAAGGCTGCGATCCCGAGGTCTCGGGCCGGTGCCCGTGCGTTCAGACAGCTCTGTGCGTCGTGGGCGATCACTTCGATTCGCAGGCGTGCGGCTGCGTCCCGGATCCCGGCTCCGGGGGGGGCGCCGGCTCGGGCGGGGTCGCCGGCTCGGGCGGGGTCGCCGGCTCGGGTGGGGGCGCCGGCTCGGGCGGGGTCGCCGGCTCGGGTGGGGTCGCCGGCTCGGGCGGAGCGGCGAGCTTCGATTGTCCGGTCGTCAATGATCCAGCCGTGAGCAAGGCAGGCACGGTCGGGCACCCCGTTCCCGTCAACTCCCGGGCCACGCCGGCGCTCGGAAACGGATGCGGGCCACCCGTGACGTTCCTCTGGACAGCGACCCCGGCAAGCGCAGGCACGTTCGCAGATGCGTCCCTCTGTTCGACCACCTTCACGTGCTCCCAACCAGGAGCCGTGACACTCACCCTCATCATTCGTCTCGATGGAACGCCCTGCGCGAGCGGCTCGAGCTATCCGTTCACCTGCGGACCCTGACCGGGCGCGCACCTGCCGACGTCCATCGCCATGACGGCGGCCGTGCTCGGGCAGACCGCCCCGTATTCGCTGGTCTGGCGCACGACCTCTGGCACGCTCTCTCTCGGCAAGCGACGGAAGCCCCAGCGGAGGAAGAGCCCTTCGGCGGTCGTGGTGAGCAGGAAGAGTTGCCTGACCTCGAGGCGCCGGGCGGCGGCGAGGGCCCGGCTCCACAGCTCATGTCCGATTCGCCCGCCACGAAGCTCCGGCGCCACCGCCAGCGACCGCAGCAGGGCCAGCTCGCCGAGGAGCTCCAGCCCGACCGTCCCCACGACCCTCCCACCGGAGCGGCACAGGACAAAGTGCTCGATCTGGTCGGCCTCGAGGTCCTCGGACGGCAGGCCGCAGCGCTCGAGCAGGGCCTGAACGGCGGGCAGGTCGTTGGGCGACGCCGGGGAGTAGGTGATCTCGTTCATGATCCCACGCTAATCCTGATCCCCGGGGTCGCGGCGCGCAACGGCGCGCGCGCTCTGGCCCCGGATCGGTCCACGCCGGGCTGAGGCAGATCTCCGAGTGACGGGCACCAAAGTCGAAGCACCAACCCGGCCGCTGCTGGTAGATTCCGACGCCTCCCCCATGGTCCTCTCCCGCAAGAATCTGCGCGACGCCCACCGCATCGTGGTCAAGCTCGGAACCCACGTGGTGACCGAGGATGGGGTGCGCCTGGCGCTCGACCGCTTGCAGGGCCTGGTCGCGGGGATGGCGCGGCTGCGACAGTCGGGGCGCGAGGTGGTCCTGGTGTCGAGCGGGGCGGTGGGGCTCGGGATGCAGGTGCTGGGGCTCACCGAGCGACCACGCTCCCTCGGGCTGCGGCAGGCGTGCGCCGCGGTGGGGCAGGGACACCTCATGGGCTGGTACACCCGGGCCTTCGCCGAGGTCGGGCTGACGGCGGCGCAGGTGCTGCTGACCCAGGAGGATCTCGCCGATCGCGATCGCGCGCTGTGCCTGCGCACCACGCTCATGCGCCTGCTCGAGCTCGGGGCGGTGCCGGTCCTCAACGAGAACGACAGCGTCAGCGTGCGCGAGCTGGTCGAGCACCAGCGCTCGCAGGCGCGCGCGACGACGGCGGTCACCGCGCCCACCGGCGGTGCCGCCGGCTCACCCACCACGATCTCGTCGGGCTCCCTGCCGCCGAACCCGACTCCGAAGCCCAGCTCCGCCTTCGGCGACAACGACGGCCTGTCGGCGCGCGTGGCGGTCAGCCTCGACGCGGATCTCCTGGTGCTCCTGACCAACGTCGCGGGGCTCTTCTCCGCGAACCCCGCGCTCGACCCGAGCGCGCGCCGGGTGGGGGAGGCCGAGGTGGTGGACGACGCGCTCCTGGCCCTCGCCAGCGGCGGGTCGACGGGCGGGACCGGTGGGATGGCGAGCAAGCTCGAGGCCGCGCGCCTGGCCAGCGACGAGGGCACCGCCGTGTTGATCGCCGACGGGGCGGAGCCGGGCGTGCTCCAGCGCGCGCTCGACGGCGAGGATCTCGGCACGTTGATCTCGGGGACCGAACGCCGCCGCGCCCGCTGGCGGCACATCGCGGTCTCGGGTCGACACCGCGGGGCCTTGATCGTGAACGACGGGGCCCTCCGCGCGCTCGGCGCCGGGAAGGCCTCGCTGTTGCCGATCGGGGTGGTCGGGGTCGAGGGCCAGTTCGACAAGGGCGATCTCGTGGAGGTCCGCGATGGCAGCGGCCGTGTGCATGGCCGCGGGCTCGTGAACTACCCCGCCGACGCCTGCCGCCTGCTCGCAGGCCGGCAGAGCGACGACATCGAGGCGGTCCTCGGCTGGCGCGGGTATGATGCGCTCATCACGCGCGACAACCTGGTCATGGGAGCCATATGAGCCGAACCGCTTCATCCACATCGTCGTCGTCGTCTGTGTCCGCAGCCGGGTCGGGCACCGCCGTGGCAACGACCACTCCGCTGAGCTCCGCGGCTGTCGCCGCCGCGGAATCGGCCAAGGCCGCCGGCGCCGGGCTGCGCGCCGCCCACCCCGAGACGCGCGGCGCCGTGCTCGCGGATCTGGCCGCCGCCCTCGAGCGGGCCGATGTGCGCGCGGCGGTCTTCGCCGCCAATGCCCGCGACGTCGAGCGGGCGAGAGGCAACCTCGCCCCCGCCATCTTCAAGCGCCTCGGCCTCGACCCGAGGAAGCTCGAGGCGCTGTCGGATGGCCTGCGGCAACTCGCCGCCATGCCCGACCTGGTCGGTCGCGTGACCCTCCGCCGCGCGCTCGACGACGGGCTGGTGCTCGAGCGCGTGACCACCCCGCTCGGCCTGCTCGGCGTGGTGTTCGAGGCGCGCCCCGACGCGCTGATCCAGATCGCCGGGCTCGCCCTGCGCAGCGGCAACGCCGTCCTGCTCAAGGGCGGGCGCGAGGCCCAGGAGAGCAACCGCGCGCTCGCCGCCGTCATCCACGAGGTGCTCGGCCGCCACGGGATCGACCCCCAGGTGGTCGTGCTGCTCGAGGACCGCGCCGAGGTGGAGGCGGTGCTCGGGCTGCACGGCACGGTGGATCTGATCGTCGCGCGCGGATCCACCGAGTTCGTGCAGCACGTGCAGCGGTCGACCCGCATCCCGGTGATGGCCCACGCCGCCGGGATCTGCCACGTCTACCTGCACCGGGCCGCCGATCCGGCCATGGCGGCCCGCCTGACCATCGATTCGAAGCTGACCTATCCGGCGGCCTGCAACGCCGTCGAGACGCTGCTCTGGGACGAGGGGGCCGAGGCCGCGCTCGACGCCACCGTGGGGGCCCTGCGCGCGGCCGGGGTGGAGCTGCGCGGCTGCCCCGCGACCCGCGAACGCCACCCCGACGTCCTCCCCGCCACCGACGAGGACTGGGACACCGAGTACGGCGCCCCGATCCTGGCGGTGCGACGCGTGTCCGGGCTCGAGGCCGCGCTGGCGCACATCGCCCGCCACGGGTCGCGCCACACCGAGGCCATCGTGACCTCCGATCCGGTCGCGGCCGCGCGCTTCCTCGGCGCGGTGGACGCGGCCGGCGTCTACCACAACGCGAGCACGCGCTTCGCCGACGGCTACCGCTACGGCCTCGGCGCCGAGGTGGGGATCAGCACCGACAAGCTGCACGCCCGTGGCCCGGTCGGCGTCGACGGGCTCCTGACCTACCGGTGGCTGCTCCACGGCCATGGCCAGGCCACGGCGGACTACGGGCCGGGGGGCAAGGCGTTCCTGCACCGCGACCTTCCCACCGAGCCGTCGCCCGGGCGCGACGACGAGCCGACCTTCGTCTGAGGCATTCCTCCGGATTGCCGGCGCGTTGCGGCTTGACCCTCGGCGCCTCCGGCCCCTAATCTCACCCCCTTTGACGGGCACCGAGGACATCTTGCTCTTCCCACTGTTCTTGAAGCTGGCCGGACGCGAGGTGCTGCTGGTGGGGGGAGGTCCCGTGGCGACCAGCAAGGCCCGGTCGCTGGCCGAGGCCGGCGCCCGGGTGCGGGTGGTCTCGCCCGACCTGACGCCCGAGCTTGCCGCGGTGGTGGCCGCCGCGGAGAGCCCCCTCGGCTGGACCGTGCGGCGGCGCCCGTTCGAGCCGGCCGACCTCGACGGCGTGTGGCTGGTCATCTCGGCCGCGCCGCCCGACGTGAACCGGGCGGTCTCGCTCGAGGGGGAGGCGCGCCGCGTCTTCGTGGTCGCGGTCGACGACCCGCCATCGGCGTCGGCCTACGGCGCCGGGATCGTCCGCCGCGGCGGGGTCACCCTGGCCATCTCGACGGCGGGACACGCCCCGGCCCTGGCGGGCCTGCTCCGCGAAGGGATGGAGGCGGTCCTGCCCGAATCGGGGGATCTCGAGGCGTGGATGGCGGAGGCCCGGCGTCTGCGCCCCACCTGGCGCCGCGAGGGTCTGCCGCTCGGCGAACGTCGCCCGCACCTGCTGGCGGCCCTGAACCGGCTGTACGGCGAGCGGGCCACGGCCGGGACGGTCCAGGCGATTGAAGCGACGGAAGCGACGCACAACGAGCCGTCGCCCGGGCGGAGCCCGGTGGGGAAGGTGACCCTGGTCGGCGCCGGGCCCGGGAGCGGAGATCTGCTCACGGTCCGCGGCGTGCGCAAGCTCGGGGAGGCCGACCTCGTGCTCTACGACGCCCTCTCGTCCGAGGAGATGCGGGTCCATGCCCCGGCGGCCCGCTGGTTCTACGTGGGCAAGAGGGCCTGCCGCCAGTCGATCGGCCAGGACCTGCTCAACCGGCTCATGATCCGCGAGGCGCGCCGCGGCCACGCCGTCGTCCGCCTCAAGTGCGGCGACCCGTTCGTCTTCGGGCGCGGCGGCGAGGAGCTGGTGGCCCTGGCCGCCGCCGGGATCCCCTGCGAGATCGTCCCGGGCGTCTCCTCGGCCATCGCCGGGCCGCTCCTGGCCGGGATCCCGGTGACCCACCGCGGGGCGGCCTCGGCCTTCACGGTGATCGCCGGGCACCACCCGGAGAGCTACGCACCGCTGCTCGCGGGGTTGCCACGCGAGGGCATGACGCTGGTGGTCCTGATGGGGCTGCGGCAGCGCGCTGCCATCGCGGCCCACCTGCTCGCCCTCGGGTGGGCATCGACCACGCCAGCCGCCATCGTCCTCGGGGCGGCCACGCCGCAGGCCTGGAGCTGGCGCGGCCCGCTCGCCGCGCTCGGAGCCGCGCCGCTGCCCTCCGGGCCCGTGGCGGGGGGGGCGCCGGATGAGCCGGCGGCTCCTGGGCTGCTGCTGCCCGGGGTGCTGATCATCGGCGCCGTGGTGGAGGTCGCCGCCGAGGTGGAAGCCCTGCGGAGCACCTTCACCGGCCATTCCGGCGCCGAGCCGGAGCCCGAGACCGAGACCGAGACGGCCAATCCCATGGCCAGGTCGACCAACCCACGATGAGCCTCTCGGTCAAGAACCTGACCAAGCGCTTCACGGCGCGCGGCACACCCGCGGTCTCGGACGTGACGTTCCTGGCGCCCACCGGTGGCATCACGACCCTGCTGGGCCCGTCGGGCTCTGGCAAGTCGACCGTCCTGCGGGTCATCGCCGGGCTCGAATACCCGGACGCCGGGCAGGTGCTCTTCGGCGAACGAGACTTCACCCGCGTCGACGTCCGGTCGCGCGAGGTGGGCTTCGTGTTCCAGAGCTACGCGCTCTTCAAGCACATGACCGTGCGCAAGAACATCGCCTTCGGGCTGCGGATGCGCAAGGCCCCGCGGAAGGCCATCGACGCCAAGGTGGACGAGCTCCTGGCGCTGGTCCAGCTCGATGGGTACGGGGAGCGCTACCCCAACCAGCTCTCGGGCGGGCAGCGGCAGCGCGTGGCCTTCGCGCGGGCGCTCGCCATCGATCCCCAGGTCCTGCTCCTCGACGAGCCCTTCGGGGCGCTCGACGCGCAGGTGCGGGTGGATCTGCGCGCGTGGCTGCGCCGCCTGCACGACGAGCGACACGTGACGACCCTGCTCGTGACCCACGATCAGGAGGAGGCCATGGAGGTCTCCGATCACGTGGTGGTCATGTCCGAGGGCACCGTGGCGCAGGTCGGGCCCCCGCAGGAGGTCTACGACCACCCGGCCACCCCGTTCGTGGCGGCCTTCGTGGGCGGCGCCAACCTCCTGCGGGGAACCATGCAGGCGGGCGTTGCATCGGTGGCGGGCACCTTCGCCATGACGGTGCCGAACGGCTCGGGCGCGCGCGACGGCGCCGCGGTCCAGGCGTTCGTCCGTCCCCACGACGTGAAGCTGACCAAGGCGGACGCCTCGGGGCCGCACATGGGCTCTGGGCTGCAGGTGGACGGCGCGTCCGGTGCCCCGACGCCCGACGTGTCGGTGGCGCGCGTCGAGCGCCTGGCCCGCCTCGGAGGCTACGTCAAGCTCTCGCTGAAGCTCGCCGACGGCGCGGCCATGACCGTCGAGATGCCGCGCGGAGAGGTCGAGGCGCTGGGGATCGGCGAGGGGGATCTGGTCATGGCGGACCTCCGCGCCGCCAAGGTCTTCGTCGAGGACTACAGCATCTGATTCGGCGCCCGCCGGTATTACCTGTAGTATTCTTACTGTATGCGGATCACCACGAAGGGACAGGTCACCATTCCCCAGGAGATCAGGAACCGCTTTGGGTTTCTGCCGAATACGCAGGTCGAGTTCGAGGTCACCGGAAACACCGTGCGGCTCAGGAAGGGCAAGTCTCCGACCCGAGCCAAGAGCGCGCTGATCGGATTGCGGGGAAGCGCCACCGTGCGAATGACCACCGATCAGATCTTGGCCCTGACCCGCGGGTAGTGCCTTTGGCCGATACCCTGATCGACGCCAACGTTCTGATCGACGTCGCGACCGCCGACGCGCGTTGGAGCGACTGGTCCCAGGCGGCGCTGGAGAGGTGTGCCGAGGACGGTCATCTCCACATCAATCCGATCATCTACGCCGAGGTCTCGATCGCCTATCGGCGCATCGAGGAACTGGAGCTGGTCCTGCCAGCTTCATTGTTCATGCGAACGCCGCTGCCGTGGGAGGCGGCCTTCCTGGCCGGCAAGTGCTTCAAGGCGTACCGCCGTCGCGGGGGCACGCGCCGCAGTCCCCTTCCAGACTTCTACATCGGCGCGCACGCCGCTGTCGCGGGAATGAGCCTGCTCACCCGTGATGCCGCCCGCTATCGCTCGTACTTTCCAAGATTGCGCCTCATCACCCCCGACCGTTCCGCAGTCTTCAGAGCAACTTGACTCCTTACCGAGGGCGGCCTCATTTGATGCTGGCGATCCGTCTTCTGTCGGTCGTGTTCGGAATCGGGGGGCTCCTCGCCTCGTCGGCCCGCTGCTTCGGGCAAGCACCGGGGCCTGGCGCCGTCCCGGAGGCGCCGCCCGAGTCTTATTCTTTCGAGATCGCGGGAGCGGCCGTGCTTGGCGGCGCCCTGGCCGCTGGGCTCGCGGTGAGGTCGCACAGTGCGGCGCCGCTCCTCATCTACCCGCTGGCTCCGTTCGGGGTGCACATCGCCCATGGTCGGCCCGGGGCCGCGGTGGGCAGCCTCCTCGCTCACGTCCTGCTCCCGGCGCTGGGCCTCGCCACCGGCTGGGCCATCGACGACTCTTCCTGCCACGTGGTCAACGTGGACGCGGAGGCTGGATGCGGCGAGTGGGGCAAGGTCGTCGGTGCTCTCATCGGGGTGACCGTGGCGACCTCGTTCGACGCTGGTGTCCTGGCTCGGCCGGGGGCGAGCTTGCGCAGCGCCGCCAGCGAGCCAGAGGGGATTCGCCCGTCCTTTGCGATGAGACGGCAGGGAGGGTTCGTCGTCGGACTCTCGACCAGGTTCTGACCAGGTTCTGACCAGGTTTTGATCTGGGCGAGCCCCTCGGCTCCGGCGGCTGAGCGAATCAGGGGTGCAGGTAGCCGATCGCGAGCAGCGCGAAGATGCCGAGCCCGAGCGCGACCCGGTAGATCACGAACGGGATGGTGGTGCGCGTGCGCAGGAACTTCAGCAACCAGGCGATGCTGGCATAGCCGGTGACGGTCGCCGTCACCAGCCCGACGGCGAGCGGCGCGCCGCCCGCGTCGGAGTGAAGGACGTGCTTGAGCTCGAAGATCCCGGCGCCGGCGATCGCCGGGATGGAGAGCAGAAACGAGAAGCGCGCGGCGGCGTCACGCCGCAGCCCGAGCGCCATGGCCGCGAGGATGGTGATGCCGGAGCGGGAGACGCCCGGCACCAGCGCCAGCGACTGCGCGCACCCGATGATGAGCGCGTCCCGGAGATCGATCGTGCTGAAGTCGCGCTGGTGCGTGGCCCGCCGCTCCACCCAGGCGAGCCCGAGCCCGACCACGATCATGGCGGTGGCGATCACCGGCAACGCGCGCCACGCGCCGACGATGGCGTTCTTGAAGAGCACGCCGGCCACCACCACCGGCAACGTGCCGAGCACCAGGTACACCGCCAGCCGTGCCTCGGGATCGCCGCGCCGGTCCGGGTGGCCGATGGCCGCGGCGGTCGCCCGCGCCATTCCCACCAGCTCGCGCGCGAAGAACACCAGCACCGCCGCCAGGGTCCCGAGCTGCAGCACCGCGGTGAAGGCCGCCCCCGGATCTTCCCAGCCGGCAAGCGCTGGCACGATCCGCAGGTGGGCCGTCGACGAGATCGGCAAAAATTCCGTCACGCCCTGGACCACGCCGAGCACAACCGCTTCGAATAGAGTCACGCGCCGGATCTATCCCAGTCGCCCCGCCTGACCAAGCTCTTTCGCAAGTACAGGCCCGGGGTCAGGTCATGGGTCCTGGCCCGTCAGCGGCACGACCTCGCCCGAGAAGATCCGGTGCAGGTTGCCCATCGCGTCCCGCAGCAAGAGCTCGCCGCCCGGCCCGACCCCGGCCGTGTGGCCGGTCACCTCGCCTTGCGTCCCTCGCGCGCGGCAGAGTTGACCGAGGTGGGCATGGCGCTCCCACAGCGCGATGGCGGCGGGTGTGCCGCGCGCGCGAAAATCGAGGTACGCGCGCTCGAGATCCGCGAGCAGGCCCGCGAGCAGGCCGGCCCGGGACGTGAGCTTCCCGGTGGCGAGCCGCAGCGAGGTGGCCTTGTCGGCGAGATCGGCTGGAAAGTCCGCCGTGTTCACGTTGAGACCGATGCCCACCACGACGTGGGACAGACGCTCACCCTCGGTGGCGGCCTCGGTGAGGATTCCGGCCACCTTGCGAAACGGCCGGTCCGTGGCACCGCGCGGGCGAACCAGCAGGTCGTTCGGCCACTTTAGCCGGACCTCGACCTCGAATCGGCGCAACGTCTCGGCCAGCGCGCCCCCGGCCAGCAACGTCAGCGGCGGAATCCCCGCCGTCGCGATGGCCGGGCGTAACAGGACCGACACATAGAGGTTCTCCCCGGCGGGCGAGTGCCACACCCGGCCCATCCGCCCGCGTCCTCCGGTCTGCGCATCCGCGGTGACCACCGTACCTTCAGGGACCGCAGGGACCGCAGGGACCGCAGGGACCGCAGCCCCTCCGGAGGCGCGCGCCAGGCTCGACAGCTCGTCGTTGGTCGACCCGCACGTCGCGAGATGCACGTGCCGCCGCCCGAAGGTGTGGGTGGTCAGCAATCCCGCCAAGCCCTGGACCGAGAGCGCGAGGTCGTCCTGTAGCATGCGCAGGTGTTGACCGCGGGAGGGTCTGCTCGACCCTAGCGCGGGTTGATGACCGGCCGCAGCTCGAGCGACAGATCCACCGCCCGCGCCGAGTGCGTGAGCGCCCCGGCCGAGATCAGGTCCACTCCGGTCTTCGCCAGATCCCGGATGCGGTCGAGGGTGACCCCGCCCGAGACCTCGATCAGGGTCCGCGGCGCGCGCTCGCGCACCCGCTTCACCGCCTCGGCGATGTCGCGCAG
The DNA here is from genome assembly GCA_964540815.1 of uncultured Myxococcales bacterium. Classification (GTDB taxonomy): domain Bacteria; phylum Myxococcota_A; class Polyangia; order Fen-1088; family Fen-1088; genus CAZIOH01. Next base: position 42,200 of record CAZIOH010000034.1, read on the forward strand.
CTGGAAGTTGTCGAGCAGGATGATGTCCGCTTGGGCCTCGAGCGCCTCGTCCACCTCGGGCAGGGTATCCACCTCGACCTCGATCTTGAGGCCGTGGGTGGCGTTGGCGCGGGCCCGCCGGACCGCCTCGCGCACCGAGCCGACCAGCGCCACGTGGTTGTCCTTGATGAGGATCCCCGACGACAGGTCGGCGCGGTGGCCGTGGCCGCCGCCCACCCGCACCGCGTACTTCTCGAGCGCCCGCAGCCCGGGCGTCGTCTTGCGCGTGTCCGTGACCCGCACCTTGGCCCCCTCGACCGCGGCCACGAACGACTGGGTCAACGTGGCGATGCCCGAGAGCCGCTGCAGGAAATTCAGCGCCACGCGCTCACCCGCCAGCAGGGCGTGCGCCGGGCCCTTGACCGTCGCGACCAGGGTCCCGGGCATCACCGGATCGCCGTCCGCCACCCGCGTGCGCAGCCGCGCGCGCCAGTCGAACCGGGTGAACACCGCCTCGGCGATCGCGAGCCCGCACACCACGAGGCGCTCCTTGGCCACGATGTCCGCCTCGGCCTCCTGGCCCTCGTCGACGACCGCCGCGGTGGTCACGTCGCCGCGGCCCACGTCCTCGTCGAGGCTGAGGTCGAGCAGCCGCTGGACCGCCGGGGTGAACCACGATGCCTGCACCACCGTCACGCCGCCGCCTCCAGCCAGTTCTCGACCGGCCACCCCCGCTGGCGGGCCGCCCGGCGCAGCCGGGGGTCGGGGTTGACCACCACCTGGTGGCCCACCCGCTCGAGCATGGGGACATCCGTGAAGGAGTCGGTGTAGAACCAGCTGCGTCCGAGGTCGATCTTGTGGGTGCGACCGAGCTGCTCGGCCCAGTGAACCTTGCCCGGGCCGAAGCAGGCCGGCGCGATCACCCGCCCCGTGAAGAGGCCGCCCTTGACCTCGAGCTGGGTCGACAGGACCTCGTCCATCCCCAGGGTCCTGGCGATGGGGCGCGTGACGTACGACGGGGAGGTGGACAGGATGGCGAGCAGGTGGCCCTGGCGTCGGTGCTCCTCGATCTTGCGCAGCCCGGCCGGCAACAGCAGCGGCAGCACCTGGTCCTCGACCCAGCGCTGGCAGCGGGTCTCGAAGTCCTGCTCGGACCAGCCCCGCATCCCCCCCATGATCTTGTCGGCCATGGCGTCGACGTCCAGCAGCGAGAAGTGGTAGCGCGCCAGCCAGCCGAGCGCGCGCAGGGCCCGACCGAGGGAGATCTCACCCCGGCTGCGCAGATCCTTGAGGAAAAGCCGCCCGGTGTTGCAAGCAACCAGGGTTCTATCGAGGTCGAAGAAAGCGCCAACACGCGACATAAGGTATCCACGAGTCTATCACGCACGGCCTCCGCCTGCGCCGAGAACGGCTGAAAATGCGACGCGTCCAGCGGCGCGGCGGAGGACGCCCGATGACGCGAGCCCCTGGCACGGACGCAGGCCCTGCCGAGGGGGATTGGTTGACGTCCTCGCACCCCGGAGTTAGGAGTGTCTCTTAATTATGCGTCTCACGGGTGGCATGGAGCGCGGTCGGCGGATTCGAGCGCCACGCGGCCTCGGGACCCGGCCCACCGCCGCGAAGGTACGGGAAGCGCTGTTCAACATCCTCGGCCCGCCGCCCGGTGGCGCGGTCCTGGATCTCTTCGCGGGGACCGGGGCGCTCGGGATCGAGGCCCTCTCGCGGGGCGCCGAGCGGGCGGTGTTCATCGAGCGCGATCGCCAGGCGCTCGGTGCCTTGCGCGAGAACCTGAAGGAGCTCGGCCTCGCCGACCGGGCGGTGGTGGTCGCGGCGGACGTCAAGACCGGGCTGCGGCGTCTGGCCTCCTCGCTCGGCCCCGAGGAGCGCTTCTCCTGGGTGTTCCTCGACCCGCCGTACGCCGTGGATCAGGCCTCGGTGACGGAGGCGGTCCTGGCCGAGCTCACCGAACGGAACTTGCTGACCGGGTGCGCGGTGGTGACCGTCGAGCACGACGGGCGTCACCGCCCGCCGGCCTCGGTCGGCGCCCTGTTTCTGACCGATCGGCGCGAGTACGGCGACACCGAGCTCTCGTTCTATCGGTCCGGGCACTCCTGATGCCCGAGCCGCGGATTGCGGTCTATCCAGGGACGTTCGATCCCATCACCAATGGCCACGTCTACATCCTGCAGGGCGCGCTCAAGCTCTTCGACCGGGTGATCGTCGCCATCGCCGAGAACGTCCGCAAGTCGCCGCTCTTCGCGCTCGACGAGCGCCGCCGCCTGATCGCCGACGCCGTGGATGGCGACGAGCGGGTCGAGGTCGACGCCTTCCAGGGGCTGCTCGTCGACTACGTGCGCAGCCAGCGCGCCTCGGCCGTGATCCGCGGGCTGCGGGCCCTCGCCGACTTCGAGTACGAGTTCCAGGCCGCCCACATGAACCGCCACCTCGCCCCCGAGGTGGAAACGGTATTTCTCATGACCAGCCAGGAGAGCTTTTATGTATCCTCCTCGCTCGTGAAGGAAGTGGCCTTGATGGGTGGCGACGTCTCGCGCATGGTTCCTCCCGCGGTGGTGGTCGCGCTCGGCCGGAAATACCAGGAAATGAAACAAGGAGTCGTCCGTTGAAGCTCTCGCGTCGTCTGTCCCTCATCGAACCGTCTCCCACCCTGGCCGTCTCGGCGAAGGCGGCCGCGCTCCGCGCCAAGGGGCTCGACGTCATCAGCTTCGGGGCTGGCGAGCCGGACTTCGACACGCCCGCTCACATCAAGGAGGCCGCCAAGCGGGCGCTCGACGCGGGCGCCACCAAGTACACCCTGGTCGAGGGCACCCCGGCCCTGCGGGCGGCGGTGGCCAAGTGGCTCGGGCGGGCGCACGGCCTCAAGATCGAGCCCTCCGAGATCATCGTCAGCGCCGGCGCCAAGCAGTCGCTCTTCAACGCCATCCACGCCATCGTCGACGAGGGCGACGAGGTGATCATCCCGACCCCGGCATGGGGGAGCTACAACGAGATCGTCAAGATGGCGGGTGGCCGGCCGGTGACCGTCCCCGGCTCGGCCGAGAACAACTTCGTCGTGCGGGTCGAGGACGTCGAGAAGGCCATCTCGCCCCGCACCAAGGCCATCCTGTTCTCGTCGCCGTCCAACCCCACCGGCGCCATGATGGACGAGAAGACCCTGCGCGCCATCGTGGGGCTCGCGGTCAGGCACGACTTCTGGGTCATCACCGACGACATCTACCGGACCCTGATCTACGGGGATGCCAGGTTCTTCCAGCCCGCGACCATCTCGCCGGAGGTGCGGGCGCGCACCGTGATCATCGACGGCGTCTCGAAGGCCTTCGCGATGACCGGGTGGCGGATCGGGTTCGCCTGCGCGCCGCGCGCGCTGGTCGAGGCGATGGGTACCCTGCAAGGGCAGTCCACCACCAACGCGGCCGCCGTCAGCCAGGCGGCGGCCATGGCCGCCATCGAGGGTCCCACCGACGAGCTCGAGGTGATGCGGGTCGAGTTCGACAGGCGGCGCAAGGTGATGGTCAAGGCCCTTCGCGAGATCAAGAACGTGACCTGCGTCGAGCCGCAGGGGGCCTTCTACGCCTTCCCGGACTTCACCGCCTTCGTGGGCCGCAAGACCCCGGAGGGCAAGGTGATCGAGAACGACGCCCAGCTGTGCGAGTACCTGATCGAGGCCGCGCGGGTCGCCATCGTCCCGGGCTCCGCCTTCGGGGCGCCCGGCTATGCCCGCCTCTCCTACGCGACCTCGATGAAGAACGTCGAGGAAGGCGTAGCGCGCATCGCCGCGGCGCTCCCTCGCCTGGTCTGACCGAGCGAGGGTACCGGCGGTGCACTACATCTGGGGCGAGAGGCGGCGACGGCGCAGCTTCTCGACCAGGGTGGTGCGGTTGAGGCCGAGCAGCTCGGCGGCGCGGTTCTTGTTGCCGCCGGTGCGCTCGAGGGCCTCGCCGATCATGCGCTCCTCGACAGCGTCGAGGATGGTCTTGAGATCACCGCCCGACTCGGGGAGCTCGGGGACCGGCGAGGCGCCGGCCGGCGACTGCTGCGGGGCCGGTTGGCGGATGAAGGCCGGCAGGTCCGAGCAGGTCACCTGCCCGGAGCCCTTCACGATGACCATGCGCTCGATGACGTTCTCGAGCTCCCGGATGTTCCCCGGCCACCGGTAGGCGCGCATCAGGCCGAGCACGGTCGCCTCGAAGCCGGTGACCCGGCGGCGGTGCTTCTCGTTGGCGCGCACCAGGAAGTACTCGGCCAGGGGGACGATGTCGCCCGCCCGGTCGCACAGGCTCGGCATCTCGATCGGGATCACGTTGAGGCGCCAGTACAGGTCGGCCCGGAAATGCCCCGCCGCGACCTCGTGCTCGAGGTTGCGGTTGGTGGCGGCCAGGATCCGAACGTCGATCTTGTGCGGGGTCTCGTCGCCGACGGCGTAGAGCTCGCCGTCCTGGATCAACCGCAAGAGCTTGGCCTGGACACCCATCTCCATCTCGCCGATCTCGTCGAGGAAGATGGTGCCGCCGTCGGCCTGCGCGAACTTGCCGAGGCGGGCGCTGGTCGCCCCGGTGAAGGCGCCGCGCGTGTGTCCGAAGAGCTCCGACTCGACCAGGTTGGCGGGGATCGCCGCCGAGTTCACCGCCACGAAGGGCTTGCTCGACCGCGAGGAGCCGGCGTGCAGCGAGCGCGCGGCCAGCTCCTTGCCGGTTCCGGAGCTTCCGGTGATGAGGACCGTGCAGCGCGTGTCGGCCACCTGCGACAGCAGCGACAGCACCGGCAGCATCGCCTGGTCCGAGCCGAGCAGCCACGGCGCGTGCCGATCGCGCCAGGAGAGGGCATCGGTCGTGACCCCGGCTACCGCCTCCTCGGGATGGCCGGCCGGTCTCAGGATGGCCCCCACCGCCTCCTCGAGCGCGTTCCCGTCGAAGGGCTTGATGAGGAAGTCGCGCGCACCAGCGTGGATCGCCTTGACCGCGTCCGGGATCTCGGCGCTGCCGCTCATGGCGATGACCGGGGTGTGCGGCGCGAACTGGCGGGCGGTCGAGATGATCTCGAACCCGTCGACCCCGGGCATCCTCAGATCGGTCAGGATCAGATCGAAGTGGTCTTGCCGGATCCGCGCCAGGCCGTTCGGACCGTCGGCGGACACCACCTCGTGCCCGTTCCCACGCAAGATCCGGCAGAGGCTTCGGCACAACGAATCTTCGTCGTCGCAGAGGAGTATCTTACCCATCGTCTTCCTTTGCCCTTGGGAGCCCGCCCCGTGGCGTTTCTAATTTAGTAAGCCTCGCCACAAGATCATACATGCAATCGAGGTCGCTTGGGAAGTTCGCTTCGCCAGGATCGTCATCGCCCTTCCGGCGGGCCGGTTTGTCCTTACACGCGTCTACACGCCGCTCGAGCGCCGGGCCGCATCTGGCCGCCGGACTTGATACTTCGGGGTGCACCGAATAAACCGTGCGCATGGTCGATCCGGTGAGGACTCTGGTTGGAACCCTGGAGCGCGAGCTCGCGACCGTGCCGGGAGCGACGTTGTTTCCGGGCCTCGGCGCGGACGCGTCCTCCCGCTTTCGCGGGGTGTTCGGGGTCGAGCCCACCCCGGGCTTCGAGGTGTTCCTCACGCTGCACGACGGCGGCCGCCTGTCCTCCGAGTCCAAGCTCCTGACCTTCGCCGAGGCCTCGGCCCGTTTTCAGGAGCTGTCCGCCGCCGGGCAGCGGGGCCTCTGGCCGTTCCTCGAGCACGCCGGTCGCCTGTTCGCCCTCGACGCGGAGGGGGCAGGCAGCGACGGCGAGTGGCCCGCGGTCGAGGTCACCGAGCGCGGCGTCGATCGGGTGGGCACCTCGTTCCTGCGCTTCCTGCACGTCCTCGGCGCCGAGCTGCTGGCGGCCGAGACCCTCGGCTCAGTCATCACGCCCGGGGGGCCGGTCGGCCGCACCAAGAGCCTGGCCGAGGAGTGCTGCCGCCGCGATCCGGGGCTCGCCGATCACTGGCTCGAGCTGGCGCAGCTGCAGGAGGAGTCGGGCGAGGGCGCCGCGGTCGACGCGACGCTGGCCGCCGCGGTGCGGGCCGCCACGCCACCCACGCCGTCGCTGCTGTTCGCGGTGGGCATGCGTGCCTCGCTGCACCAGGACTGGGCCGCGGCGGCGCGGGGCTTCGAGGACGCCATCGCGCTCGAGCCCTTGACCACCCGCGACGACGACGCGCGTCTCGACGCCGCGGCGGCCGCCTACGTGCTGGCCTCGGAGCGCGGGGACGCGGGCGCCATCGCCAGCTGCCGCCGCGTGCTCGGCGACGGGGTGGCGGCGACGGCAGCCTTCTGGCGGGTCGAGGCCCTGCACGCCATGGGCGCCGACGCGGCCGACGCCCAGCTCCCCGAGGTCAAGCTGCGCATCGATCTCGGGACGCGGATCGTGAGCGCGCTGGTCCCGGAGGACGCGGATCTCCCGCGCCTGAAGGAGCCGCGCAGCCCCGCCCTGGTGTCGGGCCTGCGCGCGCTCCGGCGGGCGCGCGAGGCGCTCGAGACCGGGCGGCCCGAGGATGCGATCCGCGCCGGCAAGGAGGCGAGCGAGCTCCTGCCCGAGCTCGGCTCGGCCTGGGCGCTCCTGGCGGAGGCCATGAACGCCGCCCACGAGCGGGGCGCGCTCGACGCCGGGCGCCGGGCCACCACCCAGAACCCGATGCTGGTCGAGGCCTGGCGCGAGCGCGGCGAGGCCGAGATCGAGGCCGGCGACTTCTCGGCCGCCGAGCGCTCGTTCCGCAAGGTCGTGGAGCTCGACCCCACCTATGGCCTCGGCTTCGCCAAGCTGGCGCAGGTGCTGCTCGAGCAGGAGCGGACCCTCGAGGCCCTGGAGGCGATCGCCGCGGCCGCGGACCGCGGGGGCGACCCCTTCTTCATCGCCGCCATCCGGGGCGACGTCTATGCCGAGATGGAGCGCCACGCCGAGGCGGCCGCGGCCTACGACGACGCGCTCAAGATCGATCCCGAGGATCACTGGGCCTTGCACCAGGCTGCCGTCGAGCACGGGCACGCCGGGCACGTGACGCGGGCAGTGGAGCTGTTCGAGTCGGCGATGAAGCACGACCGCGACGGCTGCCACCAGACCATGATCGACTTCGGCGATCTCCTGCGACGCACCGGGCGCATCGGCGACGCGGTCCGGATGTACCGCAAGGCGGTCGCCGCCGTGCCCGGGGATCTCGAATGGAAGCAGACGCTGAAGGAGGCCGAGCGCGAGCTCCTGGCCGCGCCGAACTAGCACTAGTGCACCGCCGTCGAAATAGCATCAATACCGAGGCCGGCTCGGATCGTCGGCCGAATATGATGCTATTCCGACGGCGGTGCACTAGTCCCCTAGCACTGGTTCCCTGGAACTAGGCTCTGGCCGAGGCTCCGAATTGGGCGGAGAATTAGAGTGCGCGCTCTTGCCGCGGCGCCGTCCATCGGCCAATGTGTATCGCCAGTTTGCCCGCCGGCCCTCCACACGCACACTGCACACTGCACCCCGAATGACCACCCGATGACCACCGAGATTCCGGCCCCGCCCGAGGCTGCGCGGGAGGCGTCCGACGCCCTCGACCCCCTCGAACAGCTCGAGCAGCAGAGCGTGTACATCCTGCGGGAAGCCTTCCGGCACTTCGAGCGCCTCTGCATGCTGTGGTCGATCGGCAAGGACTCGACCGTGTTGCTGTGGCTGGCCCGCAAGGCCTTCTTCGGGCATGTGCCGTTCCCGCTGGTGCACATCGACACGAGCTACAAGCTGCCCGAGATGATCGCCTACCGCGACCGCCTGGCCATGGAGTACAAGCTGACCATGGTGGTCGGCCAGGACAAGGAGGCCATCGCGGCCGGGCGGACCTTCCCGGCGACCCGGCACCTGCCCGAGGGTCACCCCGACAAGCTGTCGCGGGTCGACTGTTGCGGCATCCTCAAGCGGGACACCTTGAAGGGGACGCTGCAGGGGACCATGCCCCGCATGCGGCTCGACCTCGCGACCGGCGCCTACCAGCCGGATCCCGACCGCGAGCCCTACCACGGGGTGATCGTGGGGGCCCGGGCGGACGAGGAGGGCAGTCGCTCCAAGGAGCGCTACTTCTCCCCGCGCGACAAGAACAACGGGTGGGACGTGGCCGATCAGCCGCCCGAGTTCTGGAACCAGTTCAAGACCGACTTCGCGCCCGGCACGCACGTGCGCATCCACCCGCTCCTCGACTGGACCGAGCTCAACATCTGGGAGTACATCGAGCGCGAGAAGATCCCGACGGTCTCGCTGTATTACGACCAGGGCAACGGGACGCGCTACCGGAGCCTCGGGTGCGCGCCCTGTCAGGCCCCGATAGAGAGCACCGCCCGCAACGTCGAGGAGATCCTGGTCGAGCTGAGGAGCGGCAAGCTCAAGAACATCGCCGAGCGCTCGGGGCGCTTGCAGGACGGCAAGCACGGCCTGGAAGAGCTGCGTCGCGAAGGCTACATGTGACAGGAAATCTTCGCATGACCGAGCGTCCGATCGATCCTCAGACCGATCCTGCGACCGATCCTCATACTTCAGCGCGCACGCAGATGCAGATCGTGATCGTGGGGCACGTCGACCACGGCAAGTCCACCGTGGTCGGACGGCTGCTGGCCGACACGGGCTCGCTGCCCCGGGGGAAGCTCGAGGCGGTTCGCCGCGAGTGCGAGCGCACCGGCAAGCCCTTCGAGTACGCCTTCCTGCTCGACGCCCTGTCCGACGAGCAGGACCAGGGGATCACCATCGACACCGCGCGGTGCTTCTTCAAGACCGCCCGCCGCGACTACATCATCATCGACGCCCCGGGGCACATCGAGTTCCTGAAGAACATGATCTCGGGCGCGGCCCGGGCCGAGGCGGCCGCCCTGATCATCGACGCCAAGGAGGGCGTGCGGGAGAACAGCCGGCGCCACGGCTACATCCTGTCGATGCTCGGCATCAAGCAGGTGGTCGTCTGCGTCAACAAGATGGATCTGGTCGGCTACGACGAGGCCCACTTCCGCGACATCGAGCGCGAGTACCGCGGGTTCCTGCGGGACATCGGCGCGGTGAGCCCGCAGCAGTTCATCCCGGTCAGCGCCATCGGGGGCGAGAACCTGGCGGCCCCGAGCCCGCACATGCCCTGGTACGAGGGCCCGACCCTGCTCGAGATGCTCGACGCCTTCCCCAAGGCCCCCGGCAAGACCGAGGCGCCGTTTCGCATGCCGGTGCAGGCGGTCTACAAGTTCACCCGGGAAGGCGACGACCGGCGCATCGTGGCCGGACGGATCGAGGCCGGACGGGTGGCGGTGGGCGATCGCGTGGTGTTCTCGCCGTCGAACAAGAGCACCACCATCAAGAGCATCGAGGCGTTCAACCCTGGACCGGCGGCCGCGGGACGCCGGAGCATCTTCGCCGGGTGGTCGACCGGCTTCACGCTGGCCGAGGAGATCTACGTCACCCGCGGCGAGCTCATGAGCCATGCCGGAAGCCCGCCCAGCGTCAGCACCCGCCTTCGCGCCAACGTCATCTGGCTCGGGCGCAAGCCCCTGGTCCAGGGCCGGGACTACAAGCTCAAGCTCCACACGGTCGCCACCCCGGTCCGGATTCACAAGCTCCTCAAGGTCATCGACGCCTCGGAAGCGAGCGGGCGGCTCGAGAAGGACCACGTCGGGCGCCACGACGTCGCCGACCTCGTCCTCGAGACCCGCACCCCGGTGGCCTTCGACCTGATCGGCGATTCGGAGGCCACGGGGCGCTTCGTGCTGGTCGACGGCTACGACGTCGCCGGGGGCGGGATCATCACCGGGGTGGTCTCCGACGAGAAGGACGATCTGCGGGCCGAGGCCCGCCTGCGCGACTTCAACTGGGTCAAGGGGGCCGTCAGCCCGAGCGCCCGGACCGCGCGCCACGGGCACCGCGCGGCGTTGATCATGTTCGTCGGCAAGGCCGGCACCGGCAAGAACCGGTACGCGCGCGCCCTCGAGCAGGCGCTCTTCGACCAGGGGCGCAACGTGTACCTGCTCGACGGGACCAACGTGCTGCTCGGGGTGGACCAGGATCTGGTGTGGGTGGACGCCACCCAGCACGAGCTGGTGCGGCGCTTCGGCGAGGTGGCCCACCTGCTGGTGGACGCCGGGTTGATCGTGGTCTCGACCACCAACGCCATCGGGCTGGCGGACTACGGGGCGGTGCAGGCGCTGATCCCCGACACCCCGAGCCTGGTGGTGGAGATCGATCCGCTCGGGGCCAGCACCCAGGCGTGCGACCTGCGGTTCCGCGGGGTCGAGCCCGAGTCCGAGGTGGTCGCCGAGATTGCGGAGATGCTGCTCAGGCGACAGATCGTGAATCCCGTCGACAAGGATCCGCGCGGGTCCTGAGGACCGACGGAGATCGGATCCGTGGTCCTTCGCGCCATGGAGGACACTAGGAGGCGCCGCTTTGCCACAGCTCGGGTTGTTCGGGGATCCGTCCCTGGCCGCAAAGGCCGAGCAGGTGTCAGGGGCCGCGTCGGGACCGGGATCGGGACCGGCGTCGGGATCGGCCCCCGTGGGTGAGCCAGGGACGGCGCCCCCCGCCGGGTCGCCGCCGCCTCGGGCGCTGGCGGTGCTCACCTCGGGACCGTTCTCCGAGGCGGTGCTGGCGCGCGAGCTCAACCCGCCGCAGCTCGAGGCGGTGCTGGCTCCGGGGTGCCCTCTGCTGGTCGTCGCCGGGGCGGGCTCGGGCAAGACCCGGGTCATCAGCTACCGCATGGCGCGGATGGTGGCGGCCGGGGCGGACCCGCGCCGGATGCTGTCGGTGACCTTCACCAACAAGGCCGCCGGCGAGATGCGCGAGCGCGTCTCGAAGCTCCTGTGGGAACGCCTCGGCGTCGGGGCGCAGGGCCTGTGGCTCGGGACCTTTCACTCGGTGTCGGCGCGGCTGCTGCGGACCTGGGGCGCGCACATCGGGGTTCGCCGCGACTTCGTGGTCTACGACGACGACGACCAGAAGCGCCTGATGGCGCGGGTGCTGATCGATCTGGCGGTCCCCGAGCGCATGTTCCCGGTGCGCCAGGTGATGTCGGTGATCGACGGCGCCAAGAACCAGGGCATCTCGGCGGCGGAGTTCACCCCGCACGACTACTTCGACGACGTGGTGGCCAAGGCCTATGCCCTCTACGAGGAGCGGCTGCGGGCGGCGAACGCCACCGACTTCGGCGGGCTCCTGCTGTCCGCCCTGCGCCTGTGCGAGCAGGCCAGTCCGGGGCGCGACGAGGTGCGGGCGCGCTTCGACCACGTGCTGGTGGACGAGTTCCAGGACACCAACAGCGTGCAGTACCGGCTGGTGCGGGCGCTGTCGGGGCGTACCGGCAGCATCACGGTGGTGGGCGACGAGGATCAATCGATCTACGGCTGGCGGGGCGCGGACATCCGCAACATCCTCGACTTCGAGCGCGACCACCCGGGCGCGCGGGTGGTCAAGCTCGAACAGAACTACCGCTCCACCGGGAACATCCTGCTCGTGGCCAACGCGGTCATCGCCCGCAACACCGAGCGGCGGCCGAAGCGCCTGTTCACCACGGCCGGGGCCGGCGACGCGATCGTGCTCTTCGAGGGCGAGACCGAGCGCGACGAGGCGAGCTTCGTGGCCGGGCGGATCGCGGCGGCGCTGTCGGAGGGCCGGGCGCCGCGTGACTTCGCGGTGTTCTACCGGACCAACGCCCAGTCGCGGGTGCTGGAGGATGCCCTGCGGGCGGCGAACCTGCCGTACGTGGTCGTCGGGGGCGTGCGCTTCTTCGATCGGGCCGAGATCAAGAACCTCGTCGCCTACCTGCGGGCCCTGGTGAACCCGGAGGACTCGATCGCGGTCCAGCGGATCATCAACGTGCCGACCCGCGGTATCGGCGATGCCACCGTCGACCGGATCGCCGCCTTTGCCCACGAGCGGGGGATCTCGTTCTCGGCCGGCCTCGAGGAGGCCGCCCAGAGCCCGGACCTGCTCGGGGCCGGGCCGCGCAAGCGGGTGGCCGCCTTCGTCTCCCTCATGCAGGGGCTCCGCGACGAGGCGGAGTCCCTGGGCGCCGCGGCCCTGGCCGAGCGGGTCTTCGAGGCGAGCGGGATGCGCGACGCGCTGGCCGCGGAGTCGACGCTCGAGGCAGAGGGACGCACCGAGAACCTGCTCGAGCTCGTGTCGCAGATGCGGGAGTACGAGCGCGAGGCCGAGGAGCCGAGCCTCGTGGGGTTCCTCGAGCGGGTGGCGTTGGCGTCGGACGTCGACGGCTACGACGCCGAGAAGGGGGCGGTGTCCCTCATGACGGTCCACACCGCCAAGGGCCTGGAGTTTCCGGTGGTCTTCCTGACCGGCCTCGAGGAGAAGCTGTTCCCGCACGCGCGCAGCATCGACGACGAGCGCGCGATGCAGGAGGAGCGGCGGCTCTGCTACGTGGCCATCACCCGGGCCCGCGCGCAGCTCTTCTTGTCACGCGTGCGGCGCCGACGACTCTCTGGGATGGAGCTGCCGGGCATCCCGAGCCGATTCCTGGCCGAGATCCCGGGCGAGGCGCTGGAGTCGATCGTCATGGCGCGCCCGGAGGGCTACGGGGCCGGGCCGGGCGGCCGGCGCGGCGCCGAAGGAGAAGGGCCCTGGGGTGGGAGCTGGAGCCGGCCTGGCGCGGCGCGTGGAACCGCCTTGCCCGGGACGGGAGCTGCGCCAGCAGCGCGCAAGCCACCTGGACAGCACCCCGGGGACCTGACGGTGGACTACGACGAGGGGAGCCAGGGCGACCAGGAAGAATCGACCGGCGGTGCGCTCTTCGTCGGCATGAAGCTCCGCCACAAGCTGCTCGGCATCGGCATCGTCCGCTCCTGGCAGGGCGAAGGCGCGAACCTCAAGATCACCCTGCGCTTCGGCGCCGAGACCAAGACCATCGTCGCGCGGTTCCTCGGGCCCGCCTGAGCCGCGCGCGCGGGTCAGCGGATCGTGGTCAGCGGAGCCTGGTCAGCGGATCATGGTCAATTTGGAGCTGCGCTTGCCGCTGCCCGGCTCGGGGGTGTTCTTGACCGACAGCGCGCAGGCCAGGGTCGAGGCGATGCCATGGAAGATCTGGGAGATCTGGGCCCGTGGGTCGACGAGGACCACCGGCTTGCCCGCATCGCCCGCCCGCGCCACCGCGCCCTGCAGCGGGATCTCGCCGAGGAAGGGGATGCCCTCGCGCTCGGCCAGCTTGCGCCCGCCGCCGCGCAGGAAGATCTCCTCGTGGTGGCCGCAGCTCGGGCAGATGAAGCCGCTCATGTTCTCGATGAGCCCGAGCACCGGCACCTCCACCCGCTTCCACATCCCGAGGGCCTTCTCGACGTCGATGATCGACACCTCCTGGGGCGTCGTGACCATGACCGCGCCGGTGATCGGCAGCAGCTGCGACAGCGAGAGCTGGGCGTCCCCCGTGCCGGGCGGCAGATCGACGAGCAGGTAATCGAGGTCGCCCCAGTCGACGTCCTCGATGAACTGCTGCAGGAGCTTGTGGACCATCGGGCCGCGCCAGATCACCGCGCCGCCGCGCTCCACGAAGAACCCGATCGAGATGATCTTCATCCCGTGGTGCACGGCCGGGATGATCTTGTTGCCCACCTCGGCGCCCGAGAGCTTCTCGGCCTCGCCCATCATCTGGGGCACCGACGGGCCATACACGTCCGCGTCGAGGATACCGACCTCGGCGCCCTGGGCGGCCAGGGCGGCCGCCAGGTTGGTGGTGACGGTCGACTTGCCGACCCCGCCCTTGCCGGCGGCCACCGCGATGATGTTTCGAACCCCCGGCAGCCGGGGGTTCGACGGATGGTTGGGACGTCCGCGCACGTTGGCGGTCATCCGCACCTCGACGCCCGCGATGCCGGAGACGCTGCGCGCGGCGGCCTCCACCGCCCGGCTGATCGCGTCTTGCGAGGGGCAGGCCGGGCTGGTCAGCTCCACGTCGATGCGCACCCGCGTGCCGGACGGGTCGACCTCCACGGCCTTGAGCATGCCGGCCGCGCCGAGCTCCTGGTGCAACCCCGGGTCCTCGACCCTGGATACGGCGGCGCGAACGGCGGCGGTCAGCTCCTCGGTCGAACTGCCTGTCGAACTGTCTTCCGAAGTTGAGATGGCGTCCTCCTCGTCTGCTGGAGGCTATACCGCGTTCTGGCCAGTTTTCGCAGGGCTCGCCGCTCTTTTGGCAGCTCTTGGTTGGAAGGGGCGGCTACTTCCGGACGCCCGGCAAGGCCCGCAGCTTGATCGGCACGTCGGGGTGGTGCCCCATCTTGCGGCGCTTCACCGCCAGGTAGCCCTGGTTGTGCTGGTTCTCGCCGACCCACAAGGGCTGCCGCTCGCCGACCTTGATGCCGGCGGCCTCGAGGCCCGCGACCTTGAGCGGGTTGTTGGTGAGGAGCCGGACCGACCGGATGCCGAGGTCGCGCAGGATCTCGGCCGCGAGATCGTACGAGCGGGCGTCCGCCTCGAACCCGAGCCGCAGGTTCGCCTCCACCGTGTCGGCTCCGTGGTTCTGCAGATCGTAAGCCCGGATCTTGTTCCCGAGGCCGATCCCCCGGCCTTCCTGGCGCAAGTAAATCACCACCCCGGCGCCCTCGTGGGCGATCTTCTCGAGGGCGGCGTCGAGCTGCTCGCGGCAGTCGCACTTCATCGACCCGAGCACCTCGGAGGTCCAGCACTCGGAGTGCACCCGACACAGGATGTTCGACCCCCGCGAGACGTCACCGCGCACGATCGCCATGTGCTCCTCGACGAGCGGGGTTGCCGCGAGCGGCTGTCCGCTCGCGGCGGGCGGAGCCTCGCCGTTCCGATAGACGATCAGCCTGAATGGGCCGTGCTCCGTCGGAAGCTCAGCCTCCGCATAGCGTTCGAGTGTCATTGCCTTCTTGGATGCGTCGAGGCCGGCCAAGTTACGTTTTGCCCCGGGCAAAGTCAAAACTCCGCCCGCTCGCTTCAGATCACACGCAGACTCGCTCCCTGCACTCAGTCCGGGCGGCTGAAGTGGGCCCGCAGGTTGGGGGCGTCGGGGCCAATCTGGGCCGGAGGCTCGAGGTGCGAGGGTGCACCTCCCCCGAACCCACCGAGCAGGTCGAACCGCCAGGCGGCCCAGGCCGTCGCGCCGACCCCACCCAGGATGGCGGCCGCGGTGCCGAGCGCCCAAGGCAAGAGCGGCAAGAGCGCCGGACCGAGCTCGCGGCGATGGGCGACCACCAGCGAGCCCTGGTGGAGCTCGAGCGGGCTTGCCACCTCGCGGAATGGACCGCGGTGCGCGCCGGGGCCGACCCCGCCGCCGTCGAGCACGCCGGCCACCTGCACCCGCTCGCCCTCGGTGAGGACGATCTCCTCCACCGAGATGGCTCTCGACAGCCCGAGGTGCTCGGCCACCTTCAGGGCCCCCGGGGTGCCTGGACGGTGCAACACCGGCGCGGCGCGCAGCTCGAGAGACTCGGTGTCCACCCGGATGCGGATGGCCTCCTCCCCGAAGGACCCAGCTCCTCGCCGAGGCTGGTCCAGCGCCAGCGGCCCCGAGCCCGCCGCCAGCACGACCGACGGGGCCAGGGTCTCGGCCGCCGCCACCGCCTGGCGTCCGATTGCCATGGCGCGAGCCGTCGCGCGCGACCCGAGCCAGGTCAGGTCGAAGCCCTCCACCGAGACCACCTCGTGCACCAGCTGCAGGCGCGCGTCGATAGGCTCGGTGATCTTGAGCCGCCAGTGCACGCAGGCGATCCCGGAGGCCGGCGCCAGGAGCGCGTCGGTGGGGGAAGCTTCGAGTCTCCGGGCCACCTGACCCTCGAATGAAACACGGCCGTCGTGCATCAGACTTGTCCTCCACGGTCTTTGGCGCTGTCGTCGTTTTCGGGCTTGGGGTTGCCAGGATGAGCCGAGGCCTGGGGCTGTCGGGCTCCGTATTCCTCGAGCTTGCGATAGAGGGTCTTGCGATCGAGCCCGAGCCGCTGGGCCGCGCGGGTCTTGTTCCCGGCCTCGGCGTTCACGACCTTCTGGATGTACTCACGCTCCAGCTCCTCGAGGGTGAGCCCGCGCGACACCGCGCTCGCCAGGGTGTCGACCGGTTTCGGCTCGCGCACGGCGCCCGGCAGGTCCTCGGCCGAGATGGTGGGGCCCTCGGCCAGCGCCACCGCGCGCTCCACCACGTTCTCGAGCTCGCGCACGTTGCCTGGCCAGCCATGCGCCAGGATGGCTCGCCGAGCGGACTCGTGAAATCCGAGGATCGTCTTGCCCGAGCGGGCCCGCGCCGCCGCGAGGAAGTGCTCGGCCAGCGGCAGCAGGTCCTCCGGTCGATCGCGGAGCGAGGGCAGCTGGAGGTGAATCACGTTCAGCCGGTAGTAGAGATCCTCGCGAAAGCGGCCGTCCCTGAGGCGCGCCTCGAGCTCGCGGTTGGTGGCGGCCACCACCCGCACGTCGATCTTCTCGCTGCGGTTGGCGCCGAGCGGCCGGATCTCCCGGTCCTGCAGCACGCGCAGGAGCTTGGCCTGCAGCGCCGGGGACAGCTCGGCGATCTCGTCGAGGAAGATGGTTCCACCGTCGGCCTCGAGGAAGAACCCCGGGCGATCGACCCGGGCGTCGGTGAAGGCCCCGCGCCGGTACCCGAACAGCTCGCTCTCGAGCAGGGCGTCCGGGATGGCCGCGCAGTTGATGGCCACGAAGGGCCGGTTCTTGCGCGGGCTCGTGAAGTGCAGGGATCGCGCCACCAGCTCCTTGCCGGTCCCGGACTCGCCCGTGACCAGCACGGAGGCGGACGAGCCGGCCAGCCGGCGGATCATGCCGAAGATCTCCTGCATGGCCGGTGACCGGCCGATCATGCTGTCGAAGCAATAGCTGCGCGCCACCTCCTCGCGCAGCCGGACCACCTCGAGGCGCAGGTCCCGTTCGGCCAGGGCCTTCTGCACCGTCACCAGCAGCTGATCGATCTCGAAGGGCTTGGTGATGTAATCGAAGGCGCCGAGCTTCACCGCCCGGATGGCCGTGTCGATCGAGCCGAAGGCGGTGATGGTGATGACGTGGGGGGAGGGCTCCACCGCCTTGATCTCGCGCAGCAGATCGATGCCGTCGAGGTCGGGCATCTTGACGTCGGAGACCACCAGGTCGATTCCCCCCAGGCGGATGCGCTCGATCGCGGCGCGCCCCCCTCCGACCGACTCGACGCGGTACCCCTCGTCGTCGAGCGCCTCGCGCAGGAGATCGCGCATGGCCGCGTCATCCTCCACCACCAAGACGTGCGCGCCGCCGCGTCCATCGGACGAGGGCGCGAGCCCGTCGACTGCATTCGGTGCGTTCAACTTCCTAAATCTTGCCGATCCCGTGGGTGGCGGCAAGGCGGTTCTCGTCTTTGGAGGTGGCGGCGGTCTCCGCGGGGCCCCCGGCCGCGGCGGCTGCCGCGCCGGGCTGGGTCGACCGCTCGTCCTCGCCGGTCGCGCGCGGCGAGGCGAGGGGCCCCTCCGGCGCGGCGGCCATGGCCTTGTCGGTGGGGCGTGCCCAGTCCGCGCTGGCGGCGGCGCCGCGGCGGGGCAGAAAGATCCGGAAGGCCGTGCCGGACGCGGGGTGGACGCCGCCAGGGCCGGCGAGCTCCGCGACCGGGGCCGGCGTGCCCATCGGGGTCGGAGCTCGGGCCCGCTCGAGCGGGCTGTCGACCTCGATCCAGCCGTCGTGGTCCTTGACGATGCCGTAGCTCACCGCCAGGCCGAGGCCAGTGCCCTGACCTTCGTCCTTGGTGGTGAAGAATGGCTCGAAGATCTTCTCGCGGTCGGTCCGGGAGATCCCGGGCCCGGTGTCGGCGATCTCCAGCATGGCATATTCCGCGGGGGCCGCGATGTCGAGCCCCTCCTTGCGGCGGGTGACCAGATCCAGGGTCACGCGGAGCCGTCCTCCGCCCGGCATCGCGTGGATGGCGTTCATGAACAGGTTGAGGCACACCTGCTGGATCTGGTCTGCGTCACCGGGCAGGTCGAGCTCCGGCGCGAGCAGGCGCAGCTCGGTCTCGACGTTGTGCTTGTGCAGGGCCTCGCCGACGAAGTCGAGCGCCTCGGTGACCACCGGCCCCATCTGCACCCGCGTCACCGTCGGTCCGCGCTTGCGCGAGAAGTCGAGGACCTGGTTGATGATCCTCGTGATGCGCGCGACCTGGGTCTGAATGATCTCCACGTTCTTGGCCACCTCGGCCGGGTCGCCGGACTTCTTGCCGAGCGCGCGGGCCCGCCCACCGATCACGTTGAGCGGCGTGCCCACCTCGTGGGCGATCTCCGCCGCCATCTGGCCAATGGTGGCGAGCTTCTCGGACTGCCGCAATCGGGTCTCGAGCGCCAGCCGGGCCTCGGAGACCCGGGCGTTCTCCTCGTGCGCGCTGCGCAGCGAGGCGGTCATGGCGTTGAAGCGGCCAGCCAGCGCCCCGATGTCGTCTTCCCTTTCGGTCAGCAGGACGCCCGACAGATCCCCCTTCTCGACCGCATCGATGCCCTCGAGCAGCCGCCGTACGGGCGCGGTCACCCCTGCGCGCATGGCCAGCAGCACCCCGATGGCCAGCACCACGACCACCCCGATGAGCAGCGGGAAGGTCCGCCGGGCGGTGGCCGCCACCGCGAGATCGATGGCGTCGGTGCTGCGGCGGATGCCGAGCACCGCCACGGGCCGCCGGTCGGGGTGCCTGCGCGGCAGCGCCATTCCGGTCTGGTCGTAGAGGGGGATGGCCATCGCGAAGGACGAGGGCCCTCCCGGCCGGTCGAAGAAGCGGCCCACCGGCGCATCCTGGAACTCGGCGGCCTGCAGCAGGACCAGCCAGCCGGGATCGCTGGTCTGCCAGGTGCGTCCGTCCGTGTCCGGGGATTTCAGGATCTCGAGCTGGAACGTATCGTCGAGCTCGCGCGCGCGCCAGGCACGGTCAGTGAGCGCCGAGACCACGCCGTCCTGGGGCAAGGGTTCGATGCCGACCCGCAACGCGTCGGCGATCTCGCGGGCCTGGCGGGAGAGATCGGCCTGCAGATCGGCGCGGCGCGCCTGCAGCGCTGCGTACCCGAGCGCGCCCAGCATGGGCGCCACCAGCATGATGGTCAGCAGGGTGACGCGCGTGCTCAGGCGCATAGCGGGCGCGGCTTCGCCGCTCGCGGGTGGGGCTGCGCCCCCCCCGCGAGCCCCCCCGGAGATGCGACGAGAGGCGAAGGCGGATCTGCTTCGCGGGTGGCTTCTCCGGTTGGCAAAGCCAACCTCCGATCCACCGCTCGGAGGTGGCGAGCTTGGGACCTGCGTCGGTGCATGAACGAGGGTTCCCTCATGGTGAGGTGGGATCGGGGAGTATAGCCTCTTGCTGGGCGTGTTATAGGTGGGGCATGGCCGTGTCTGCGCAGGAAATCGAGGTCCGGATCACCTCGGCCCTCCCGGGGGCGCGGGTGTTCGTGACCGACACCACCGGGCATGGCGACCACTGGGCCGCCACCGTGGTCACCGCCGCTTTTCATGGCAAGTCCCTGGTCGAGCGGCATCGGATGGTCTACGCCGCCCTCGGCGAGCTGATGCGGGCGGACATTCACGCCCTGGCCCTGACCACGGATACACCCGAGGAGTACAAACGAACATGACCGAAGCGCTGAAGTCCCGGATCGAGTCGACCATCCGCAAGCAACGGGTGATGCTGTTCATGAAGGGCAGCCCCTCCATGCCACAATGTGGATTCTCGGCGGCGGTGGTCGGGGTCCTCAAGGAGATCGGCGTGCCGTTCGACTCGCACAACATCCTCGCCGACCCCGAGATCCGCGAGGGGCTGAAGGAGTACTCGAGCTGGCCGACGTTCCCTCAGCTCTACGTGGACGGGAAGCTGGTCGGAGGCAGCGACATCGTGCGCGCGATGCACGCGCGCGGCGAGCTCGCGCCGCTGCTCCGGTCCCCCGCCACCAGCTGACGGCGGGTGGCCCGGCCAAAACCGCGGGCGGCGCTCGCCTCGCGAATGGCCGGGTGATAGAAGCGTCGCCTTCCGGTGGGCCCGCCGCCGCCCCGATCCGACGCGCGCCCACCGCCCCCTTCGACGAGGACGAAAGCAAAGACCATGGCCGACGACACCAGTGCCACGAACGACGCCCACTCCAGCAACCTCGAGGCGGCCAGCGCGCGTCTGCGCAGCTCGGGTCGCAACGATGCGTGTCCGTGCGGGTCGGGCAAGAAGTACAAGAAGTGTCACCTGCCGGCGGACGAGCAGGCGACCCTCCCCGCGGTGGAGGCCCCGACCGCCCAGCAGACCCTGGCCAAGGCCTGGGGCCTGTTCGAGCAGCGCCGCCCCGGCGCCGCCGAGCGCGAGTTTCGCGCCGCCCTCGCCCTCGACCCGAACCTGACGGATGCCAAGGTGGGCATCGGCATGTCGCGGCTCTCGGCCAACGATGCGGAGGGGGCCCAGGCGGCCCTGGCGGAGGTCGTGACGGCCTCCGAGGGCGAGCTCGAGAAGCTGCGGACCGACGCGGTGAAGGACGCCTTCACCCGCCCCGAGGCGCAGCCGCTGATCCGCGCGGCGCACGCGCTCGGGTGCCTGGCCTACGATCAGGCTCGCTACGCCGACGCGGTGGATTCGCTGACCAAGGTGTTCACCATCGACGAGGGCCCGGTCGGGACCGAGGCCCGGCTGATCGCCGCCAAGTCGCTGCTCAAGCTCGAGAAGGCCCCCGAGGCCATCACCGTGCTGGAGCCGACGCTGCGCTCGGAGACGGGCGCCAGCCGCGGGCAGCTCGGCACGGCGCTGGCGCAGTTCATCACAGGCGCCACCAGCGAGGCGCGGGCCAGCCTGGAGCAGGCGCTGCAGGGCAATCCGCACTTTGGCAAGGCGCTGCTCGGGCGAATCCGTCGCCGCGTGGAGAACGTGGCCGGCGCCCAGCCCGGCTCGATCGAGGAGGCCCAGGTCTACATGCAGACCTACGGCGACGTCTGGACGCCCGAGGCGAAGACCTTCCTCGAGCAGGTCCTCGAGGAGCGCGCCGCGCCCAAGGGCCCGGCCGCTCCAGCGGCAGAGGCCGCCGAGTCGGCCGCCCCTTAGGGCCCGATCCCGGTCACGGCCACGGGTTTTGACGGGGCCCCCTCGGCGGTCAGCCGAGCGCGAGGAGCACGAGGGTGATGGCCGCGGGGGCCGCCTGAACCCACAGGATCTTGCGGTTGGCGGTGAGGCCGCCGAAGAGGCCTGCGATCAGCACGCAGACGGAGAAGAAGGTGCGGACGGCCCCTCCGTCCGGGCCGAGATAGAGGCCCCAGATGAGCCCGGCCGCCAGGAACCCGTTGTAGAGCCCCTGGTTGGCGGCCATGGCCTTGGTCGCGCGGGCGAAGTCCGGCGCGAGCCCGAAGGCGCGCAGGCCGGGCGGCTTGTCCCACAGGAACATCTCGAGGACGAGGATGTAAAGATGCAGGAGGGCCAGCAGGCCCACCGCGATGCTGCCTGCCGTGGCCATGGTCGCTCCTACTTCCCGGATTTGAGCGCGGCCAGCCAGTCGGTGATCTTCTTGGTCCGCTTGTCGAGCTCGGCCCGCTGCTCGGCGAGCGGTTTCCCGTCACCGTCGAACGAGGCCAGCAGGGCGGCCGGATAGTCGTTGGCCAGGGAGTTCAGCATCACGTCGTAATCGGTCACGACGTTCGAGTTCCCGCCCTTCGGGTCGATGAGCTGCAACTTCTTGCCCGCGGCCACGATGGCCTTGTTCTGCTTGGCCGACAGCTTCTCGACGGCGGCCCGGTCCTTGGCGCCGTCCAGCGCGGCCCGGGTCTTGGTGATGAAGGAAAAGACCTGGTTGTGCAGCGGCAGCTTGCCCTTGTCGTAGGCGAGGAGGCGCGCGCGCTCATCGTTCGCGAGCTGGGCCGCCAGCTTGGATTCGGCGGCATGCCGCTTTTCGAGGCGCTCGGCCAGGCTGAGGCCGTCGGTCGGCGCCGCCGGGAGCTTGGACCTGGTCTCGGTGGTCCCGCCCGCCCCGGCGGACGGGGAAGCCGGCGACGGCGGGGGCGGGGGCGGCGTCGGGGCGGCGACGGGCGCCGCCGGCTTCGGCGCCTCCGACTGACACGCGGGCGCGAGTGTCACGAGCAGCACGATCCGAGAGATCCACGAGCGGCGATGGCGGGCGAGGAGCGGCATGGGAGACCCCCGGGGCAAATGGGAACGGCGAGCGGCGAAGGCGAGGAGAGGCGAGCAGAGGAAAGCAGAGTAAATGAAGGGAAGGCGAACGCCGTCGGTGCGACGCGGGCATGATATCCGCAAACCCGGCGGGTGGGGCGGCGACGACGCCGGTGGTCGCACGTGGGGCGCCGGTGGACGCGCGCCCCGACTCCCGCTAAACGCACCCCATGGCCCTCTCCTCCGACAGCGCGCGCACCGCTCTGGCGCGGCTCCAGCGTCTCGGGGTCCGTGAGGACGATCTCGAGGAGACCTTCGTGCACGCCGGGGGCAAGGGCGGGCAGAACGTGAACAAGGTCGCCACCTGCGTGGTCCTCGTCCACCGCCCGAGCGGCCTCGCCATCAAGTGCCAGACTCACCGAACCCAGGGGCGCAACCGCGTGCTCGCCCGCGAGCTCCTGGCGGACAAGCTGGAGGCGCGCCAGGTCCAGGCCAGGGCCGCCGTGGCCAGCGAGATCGCCCTGCGCAAGCGCCAGTCCCGCCCCCGCCCGCGCGGGCTCAAGCGCGCCATCCTCGCCGACAAGCGCAAGCTCTCCACCACCAAGGCCCTCCGCCGCCCCCCCACCGATCGCGGCGATTGAACTACTGTATCGGGGACGTGGCTCGCTGCCGCTCGCACGTCCCCGCGCCCCTCTCGCTC
>CAZIOH010000035.1:0-21727 GCA_964540815.1 uncultured Myxococcales bacterium
CTCCCCGCGGGCCCCTCCCGACGGACGACGAGAAGCGGGCCCGGATCTGCTTTGCGGGTGTCTTCTCCGGTTGGCAGAGCCAACCTCCGATACACCGCATGAACCGGGTGATCTTGGCGGGGGAATCTCAATCTCGAAGTGAGCCCGCGTACGGATGAGGGAGAGGCGAGCCCTCCCCCTATTCCCTCGCCCGCTGAGCGGGGAGAGGGGCCCACTAGATCGGATCGGGTCGAATCGAAACTAGCTTGGACGGAGGTTGTCTCATATGCGGATGTTTGGGCCGCTCGCTCGGTGGTGGGGATCGCTCGTGGCCTCGGATGGTGGGAGGCGCTGCGGGCTGATTCTGCTCGGCGTTTTGCTGGCGGTGCCGACGCTCTCGAACCGGCTCGTGCTCGATGACCTGCTGCTCATGCGGCGGCTCGAGCCAGGGAGGCGGAGCGGGTGGGCAGGCGACCTGTTCACCTTTGCCTCCGGAGCTCCAGGAGACGCCCGCCGGGCCATGGACGCGGGCGATCTGCTCCCCTGGTGGACCAGCCCTGAATTGAAGGTCTCCTTCTTCCGGCCGCTCTCGGCGGCCAGCCACGCGCTCGATGCCATGCTGTGGCCGCGGACCGCCTGGCTCATGCAGGCGCACAGCCTCCTCCTTTACGCCCTCCTGTTGACGGTGGTCTCCGCGCTCTACGGCGAGGTGGCACGCACGGGTCGCCCGACCACGACGCTCGCCCGGACCGGCAGCTCCGCCCTGTTCGCCCTCGCCTTCTTCGCCCTCGACGACAGCCACGGCGCGACCCTCTCGTGGCTGGCCAACCGCAGTGCGCTCCTCACCACCCTCCTCGGAGCGGCCGCGCTCTGGAGCCACCACCGCTGGCGGGCCCAGGGCTGGCGCCCGGGGGCGCTGCTCGCCCCCGCGCTGCTGGCGAGCGCGCTGCTGGCCGGGGAGGCCGCGATCGCGACGCTCGGGTACCTGGCGGCCTACGCCGCGTTCATGGAGCCCCCCCCGGCGACCGGCGGCGGCAGGTCCCGCCGCTGGCTCGCCCTCGCCCCGAGCCTGGCCGTGACCCTGGTGTGGCAGATCGTCTACCGGGCCCTCCGCCACGGCGTCTCGGGCTCGGGCGTCTACGCCGATCCCCTGGCCGCCCCTGCGCAGTTCGTCCGGTCCCTCGCCACCAATGCCCTCGCGCTCGCCGGGGCCGAGCTCGGCCTCACCTCGGCCGATCTTCTCGCCTGGGGACCTCCCGCCTGTGTTCCTCTCGTCCTCGCGGCCGCAGTCCTCGGGATCGCCAGCCTCATCGCCATCGCCCGGCCCGTGCTCCGGGCCCGTCCGACCGCACGCTTCTGGGCCGCCGGCGCGTCGCTGGCGCTGTTCCCGATCTCCGCTGGCTTGCCCGGCGATCGCCTGCTGCTCTTCGTGAGCGTCGGGGCGATGGGCCTCCTCGGCGAGCTCCTCGACTGGTACCTGGCGCGCTGGCGCGCGCCCCGGCCCGCGGACGTCCCGCTCCGCGCGCCGCCGGGCGCGGGCGCCCGTGCGCTCCGGCTCGTCTCCATCGGCCTTCTTTGCCGGCGAACGGTCTTCGCGCTGGCGCTCTTGCCCATCCGCACGCACGCGATGCAGACGTTTGCCCTCGGCTCCGATTCGGCCGATGCCGCCATCCAGCGCTACGGTGCGGACGCGGACACCGTCGTCTTCGTCAACACACCGGTCGCCCCCGACGTCTCCTACCTGGCCGCGCGCTGGGCGCTCGCGCACCACCTCGCACGGCCCCGCGTCCGCTGGCTGGCCGAGAGCCGCGACGGGGTGCGCGTCACGCGCACCGGCCCGCACACGCTCCGCATCGCGCCCGAGGGGGGCTTCCTCGGCCACGCCACCGAGAAGCTCTACCGGGATCGCCGCCACCGCCTGGAGCCTGGTCAGACCATTCGCATGGCCGGGATGACCGCATCGGTGGTGGCCGTCACCGACGATGGCCGTCCGTCGGTGGTGGACTTCACCTTCACCGAGGATCTCCAGCGGCACGGACAGCTCTGGCTCACCTGGAAGGACGGACACTACCAGCCCTTCCCTCTCCCCCGGTCGGGTGAAAGCGAGATCTTCGCCCCGGCCAGCGCCCTCACCCTCAGCCTGACCGTGCACGCCCCCGGGCCCCCGCTCCCGGGCCGCCGCTGAGGCCTGCCCGCGGTACCCCGCGAGCTCGGGGTGCGAGCAGGGGGAGGCATGGGCTGCTCGAACCTGCTCACGCCGCGCGATACCGCAGAGATTGACCGATTGCGAGCCGGGGATTCTTTCTCCGGGCGCATCAACTTTTCCCGGGATCTGGCGATCGGGACAGGAAACCTGCTCGGCCCAACCACCTACCCCCGCGCCCCTCCAATCCCACCCATGTCGACCTCGCCCCACCTTGCCCACCCGGCCCGCCCGGCCCGCTCGCCCCTCCCGGCTCCGCGGAGCCCATCCCGGAGTCGATGATGGAAAAGACCTCGGAGCTGACCCTCGCCGCCCGCCAGTACCTGAGCCCGCGCATCACGCGACGACGCTTTCGGCTGCGCATCGAGCGCGGGGAGGGTCCCCAGATCGAGCTCGTCTCCTCCGAGCCCCGGGTGATCGTCGGCAGCCACCCGAGCGCGACCCTGGTGGTGAACGACAGCACGGTATCGCGCTTTCACTTCGAGATCGTGACGGACCACGACGGTCACCTCATCCGGGACCTCGGCTCGAAGAACGGGACCGAGATCGCGGGGCTGCGCATCCGCGAGGCCTACCTGCAGCAGCGCGCCAAGATCCAGATCGGGCGGTCCCAGCTCTCCTTCCTGCTGCTCGGCGAATCCGACGAGCTCAACCTGCACCCCGACAAGCAATTCGGCGCCATGCTGGCCGTGGGCCCGGTCATGCGGGCGCTCTTCGACCGACTGGCGCGGGTGGCCGCACGCGACACCACGCTGCTGCTCGAAGGCGAGAGCGGCACCGGCAAGGAGCTGGCCGCGCGCGCGGTGCACGAGAACAGCCCGCGCCGCGACCGGCCCTTCGTGGTGGTCGACTGCGGCTCGATCCCCCGCAACCTCATCGAGGCCGAGCTCTTCGGTCACGAGAAGGGGGCCTTCACCGGCGCCACCCAGGCGCGCCCAGGCGCCTTCGTCCGGGCCCACACCGGCACCATCTTCCTCGACGAGATCGGCGAGCTCGACCTCGACCTGCAGCCCCGGCTCCTGGGCGCGCTCGAGCGCCGGGAGGTCAAGCCCATCGGCTCGTCCAGCGTGATCCCGGTGGACGTGCGGGTCATCTCCGCGACCAACAAGGATCTGCGGCGCGAGGTCAACCGCAAGACCTTCCGCGAGGATCTGTACTACCGGGTGGCGGTGGCCTGCGTGACCATGCCGCCGCTCCGCGAGCGCCCCGAGGACATCCCGATGCTGATCGAGCACTTCCTCGATCAGCAGTTCGCCCGGGACGGTCGACGGCACACCCTCGACGAGGACAGCATCAGGCGCCTGGTGGCCCGGCCTTGGCCCGGCAACATCCGGGAGCTGCGCAACGTGGTCGAGCAGATCGTGGCCTTCGGCGACGAGGAGATCGTGCCGGCGGGGTCGTCGACGGGGACCCCGCCTCCGCTGCCGCTGTCCCTGGTCACCGCGACCTCGGTGGGGGCGAGCGGCGCGAGCGGACCGGGCGGGAGCGGCGGCGGGCGGGGCGCCGGGCTGCGCATGCCCCTCGAGCCCTTCAAGGTCGGCAAGGCGCGGGTGGTGGATCAGTTCGAGCTCGAGTACCTCACCAACCTCCTCGCCGCGCACGACGGGCGCATCACCGCCTCGGCCGCGGCCGCGGAGGTCGACCGGGTTCACTTCCTGCGCCTCCTCGACAAGCACAACCTCCGCAAGCCCAGGATCTGAGGATCCTAGGCGAGCGACCGAGTGAGGCGAGATCCGAGGTCAGCGCCGGCGCGATCTGCCGGGTGACCTGACCTCGGCGCCGGCGCGGCGCGCCCGCGGTGCGGCCCGCGCCCGGTCACGCGCACTTGCGCGCTGAGCGCGAGCCGTCGACGGCTCCCGAGCCGCTCTGCCCGCTCGAATCGCCGAGGGCGGTGACCACCCCGTCGAGCGCGCGCGGAGCCGCCGTCAGCGGGACGTTGCTCTCGACCGCGCGGCGGTGCATGCGCATGTGGCCCTGCTGGATCCCGTCGGTCGCCAGCGCCCGCAGCGCGGCGAGGTTCGAGGCCAGGCCCGCCGCCCCCACGATCCCCGCGAGCTCGGAGGCCGATCGCACGTCCATCAGCCGCAGGGCCGCGCGCGCCCCCGCGTGGAAGGTCGACGTCCCCCCCACCACCCCCACCGCCATCGGCATCTCCAGCTTGCCGACCAGCTCGTCCTCCACCACGTGCCACACCGCGAGCGGCAGGTACCGCCCGGTGCGGGCGGCGAAGGCATGGGCTCCGGCCTCCACCCCGCGCCAGTCGTTGCCGGTGGCCAGCACCACCGCGTCGACGCCATTCATGATGCCCTTGTTGTGGGTGGCGGCCCGGTAGGGATCGAGCTCGGCGAAGCGCGATGCCGCGGCGATCCCCTCGGCCACCACCGGCCCGGAATGGGTGTGCGTGTGCATCAAGCCTACCGGGATGCGCGCCTCGACCCGCACGCAGCGTCGGTCGGACAGGTTGGTGAGGATGCGCAGGCCGCACCGCCCCTCCGCCAGCGCGCACAGCGCCTCCGAGACGCCCTCCGCCAGCGTGTTCACCAGGTTCGCCCCCATTGCATCCAGGCAATCCACGTGCACGTGGACAACCAGCGTGGATGCATCGATCTGACGCACCTCGAGGGCGCGCGGGCCGCCCCCGCGCGCCACCAGCCGGGGGACCGTGGTCCGCGCGATGGCCAGGATCGTCTCGCTCTCGGCCAGGATCACCCGGGTGGCGCCCGCCGGATCCCGGACCTCGCGGATCTCGATCTGGGTCGTCATGATCGATTCGTCGGCCGCGTAGCGGAAGCCGCCGCCGCCCCGCACGATGCGCGCGGCATTGGAGGCCGCCGCGATCACCGAGGGCTCCTCGGTGGCCATCGCCACCAGGTGATCGCGGCCATTGATCAGGAAATTCAAGCCGATGCCGAGCGGCAGCGCGTGCAATCCAATGGCGTTCTCGACCATGCCGTCGGCCGCCTGAACCGTGAGGCCACCATAGGCCAGGCGCGCGACGTCCTCGCCATCGAGCCAGCCGCGCTCGATCAAGATCAGACGACGCTGCTCGATCGGCAATTCGTAAAAGCCAGAGATTCGGGAACCGGGTTTCATCGTCAAGCTCCTTTGAGTGGCAACGCGCTCCACCCGGGTGCACAGCAAATCCCCGGCCAGCCCGGCCTGATGCGGGCCGACGTGCGTCGCGCGGCCCGCGCGGCCCGCGCGGAGGCGCGGATGCGCACATGCGATCACCTGGTGCGCTTGTTGCTTTGGAATTTGGCGACTGCGGCGACTGCGGCGAAAGCGCCACGCGGCCGCCCGTGACTCGAGGAGGCTCTCCTCGTCGAGCGCGCGCCGCACGCCACCAATGCCAGCGAACCAATGGGAGGTACATCGATGACACGCGATCCACACTGGGCCGAGCTCTTCTTCTCCGGGACACTGATCATGCTGCTCGGGTGCGGCGGCGGCGCGAGCTTCGGCACCGCGGGATCGGACGTCAACGTCGGATCCGGCTCGGGCGGTGGGCGCGGCTCGCTGAGCTCGCCTGGCAGCGGCAACGGCAGCGGTGGCGCCACCACCGTGGGAGGCGGCAACGTCGATCCCAGCAGCGGAGGGAGCAGCGGGATGGTGACCACCGGCAGCGGCGGCAGCTCGACCAGCACCCCACCGCCGGCCACCACGTCGAGCGACCTGCCCTGCGCGGTGTCCACCGTGTTGCAGGCGCACTGCGCGACCTGCCACGGCAGCCAGCCGAAGTTCGGCGCACCGATGTCACTGGTGACCGCCGCGGACTTCAAGAAGATGGCCACCTCCGGCGGCTCGACCGTGGGACAGGCGGTCATCGCTCGCATCCAGGACAACGCCAAGCCGATGCCGGCGGCCCCCGCCACGCGCCTCACCACCGCCGAGATCTCCACCCTCACCACCTGGATCAACGCCGGCGCCAAGTCCGACACCTGCCAGACCACCGTCGCCACCGGCAGCGGCGGCAGCGGCAGCGGCACCGGGACCTCGACCGGGACGACCCCGCCTTCGGCCGATCCGGACGTGACCTGCTACGACATCGTCGCGCACGATCCCTCCTCCAAGACCAAGCGCTACAACGTCCCGACCACGCCCGACCTCTATCACTGCTTCAACTTCTCGCCGCCCTGGGGCAGCGACAAGGTGCAGATGGTGAGCTGGAGCCCGGTCATCGACAACGACAAGGTCATCCACCACTGGATCCTCTACAACGACACCGGCAGCGTGACCGACGGCTCGGACATGGACTGCTCGGGCGCGCACCCGAGCGCCGCGATGGTGACCGGCTGGGCGCCGGGTGGACAGGCCTCCACCTTGCCCCCCGACGTGGGCCAGTCGGTCGCGGGGGCCGGCTTCACGCTCGAGATTCACTACAACAACACCATGGGCACCCAGGCCGACGCCAGCGGCGTGCACATGTGCGTGACCAAGAAGCTTCGCAAGAACGAGGCTGGCATCCACTGGCTCGGCACCGAGAACATCTCGTTGCCCTCGGGCGGGAATACCAGCGGGGTCTGCACCCCCAAGGCCACCGGTCCGGTCACCATCATCTCGGCCACGCCGCACATGCACCTGCAGGGCCGCCACATGACCACCGTCATCAACCGCAAGGGCGGCACCACCGAGATGCTGATCGACAAGCCCTTCGAGTTCGCCAACCAGATCGGCTACGACACGCCGGCGGTGATCATGCCGGGTGACACCCTCACCACCACCTGCACATACGGTGGGGCCGCCTTCTACGGCCAGGGGACCAAGCAGGAGATGTGTTACAACTTCGTGCTCGCCTACCCGAACGGCGGCCTCTCCTCGGGCTCGTTCCTCCGCGAAAACGGGTGCACGGGGCTATGAAGTACCGTCTTCGTGTCGTCCCGGCGTTGCTCGGAGTGGCTCTGGCATCGGACGCGCTCGCGCACGATCCGCCGCAGGGCACCGGCATTCTGTGGGCGCCGGGCGACACGAAGACCAGCTCCGCCGGCGCCGTCGTCGCGGCGCCGGAGCGCATGCTCGTCCAGACCAACCGCGGGCTGATGATCTCGAGCGACGGCCAGGCGAGCTTCCAGTACCTCTGCAGCGACGTGATCTGGGGGACGGACACCACGCCGACCCCGATCCTGGTCACGTCCGATGGGCAGCTCGCGGTGGCCACCTTCGCCAATGGCCTCGTGACCGGCAGCGCCGACTTATGCGATTGGCATTCCGCGACCGGGCCGCTCGGCGGCGGCGCGGCCACCTTCGACGTGGTCGGGGTGCCCGGCCAGCCCCGAAGGCGCTACCTCCTCGCCAGCACCGCCCCCTCGTCGACCGGGCTCTTCCGCAGCGACGACGCGGGCGCCACCTGGACCGCCGTCGGAGACGGCCAGGTGCCCTACACCCGGGTGCGGGTGGCCCCCTCGGATCCGAACCGGATCTACCGGAGCGCCGTCGACGTCGCGGCCGACGCCACCCTGGTGCACAAGCTCTCGGTGTCGACCGACGGGGGCAACACCGCCGTCGAGCACCTCATCCCGCTCGGCAGCAACGAGCTCCAGGCGCGGTTGCTGGCGGTCGACCCCGGCGATCCCGACCGGGTGTACCTGCACGTGGAGGCCACCAGCCTCGAGCTGCCCGAGCGGCTCATCGTCACCACGGACGCCGGCAAGAGCTTCGCCACGCTCGCCACCATGACCTCGATGAATGGCTTCACCATGTCGCCCGACGGCCTCACCGTGTGGGTGGGCGGAGCGGAGGGGCTGTGGCGCTCGCGGGATCGGGGCGCCCACTTCGAGGCGATCCCTGGCTCCGGGCTCACGCGGGTGGGGTGCCTCGATGCCCACGGCGGCCGGCTGTACGCCTGCGGAGTCACCGAGGGCAACTTCGACATCAGCGTCTCCTCCGACGACGGCGAGTCGTTTCAGCGCCTGCTGGCCTTCGCCGACGTGAAGACCGGGGTGGCCTGTCCCGACAGCTCCAGCGTCGGAATGACCTGCCCGGGGCCCACCATCCACTTCCGGCAGGAGGTCGCCCCGCCCCCCGCAGATCCCGCGTCCGGCGGCACCGGCCCCGCCGCCGGCGCCGCAGGAGCCGGCGGCCAGAGCACCGGCAACCTGACGAGCGGAGCGGGTCCGTCGACCACCGGCGCCGTTTCGGTGGCTCACGCTGGCGGCTGCGACCTCGGAGAGATGGCGTCATCCGAGGCCGATCCCATCGCGATCCTGGCCGCCACCGCGGCGCTCCTCTTCGGAATCTTGAGTCGTCCGCCGCGCACCCCGGAAGCGGACCGCGAGGCCTCCCTGCAGCGGAACCAGCAGCAGCGTGCGCGCGCGGCGGCGCCCCCTCCGAGCTCTCGCCCCTGCCCGTCACGGGGTCGCAGCCGCATATACCCGCGCAGCCCCCAGATCCGGCCCGGCGGGCGCCAGTCGCTGTGGCGCCCACGCGTTACGCCGATTGCGACGCCTGGAAACCGTGCGGAAACCACCGTCGGCTAGTCTGCCGGTGGTGGTCGGACGTCATGAGCCGACCAAGGAGGCAGGTCGCTCATGGGAAGTGCAATCGTCGATGCAGAGCCAGAGCCGCTCCCGATAGATCCGAGCCGCACCGCCGTCGTGATGATCGACATGCAGCGGGACTTTCTCGAGCCCGGGGGATTTGGCGAGACGCTGGGGAACGACGTCTCGCTGTTGAACGCCGCGGTGGGGCCCTGTCGCGCCCTGCTCGAGGTCGCGCGGCGCAATCGCCTGCTCGTGGTCCACACCCGCGAGGGGCATCGCCCCGACATGAGCGACGCGCCCCGCGCCAAGGTCGAGCGCGGCGCACCGAGCATGCGCATCGGGGCGCCAGGCCCGATGGGACGCATCTTGATCCGGGGAGAGCGCGGGCACGACATCATCGACGCCCTCGCGCCCCGCAAGGGGGAGCCGGTGATCGACAAGCCGGGCAAGGGCGCGTTCTTCGCCACCGACCTGCACCTGGTGTTGCAGAACCGCGGCATCGAGACCTTGATCGTGTGCGGGGTGACGACCGAAGTGTGCGTCCACACGACGGTGCGCGAGGCCAATGACCGGGGATTCCGCTGCCTGGTGCCCGGTGATTGTTGCGCCTCCTACTTCCCAGAATTCCACGAAGTTGGTCTGCGCATGATCAAGGCTCAGGGCGGGATCTTCGGGTGGGTGACCGACGTCGCCCGCATCACGGCGGCGCTCGCCGCCTAGCGGACGGCCGAGCGGCGCCGCTGGGTCAAAGACAGGCGAAGGGTCGACGGGGAACGCCCCGCTTGCGCGGCGGAGTCGCTGCAGCGAAGGGAGAACCAGCATGACGACGACGAAGACCACGACCATGGGCAAATCCGGAGTGACGATGCGGGACAAGCCGGTGCTCTGGACACCGGGCGACTGGAACGCCTTCTTCGGGTTCGGCACCAACATCCTGGTGAACCTGATTGTTCTGACCGGGCTGCTGCGGTTCGTCCTCAAGATGCCTGATGCCCTGGTCTTCGGGCGCATCCTGCCCGCCACCGGGCTGATGTTGTGCATCAGCACGCTCTACTATGCCCGCCTGGCCTACAACCTGGCCAAGAAGACCGGACGCAGCGACGTCTGTGCGCTCCCCTCCGGGATCAGCGTCCCGCACATGTTCGTCGTCACCTTCGTGATCATGCTGCCCATCGCCGCCAAGACCGGCGATCCCGTCAAGGGGTGGGAAGCTGGCCTGACCTGGGTCTTCATCCAGAGCTTCGTGCTGATGGCTGGCGGCTTTCTCGCCCCCTACATCCGGAAGATCACCCCGCGCGCTGCGCTGCTCGGCACCCTGGCCGGGGTCTCGATCGCCTTCATATCGATGCGCCCGGCGCTGCAGATGTTCATGAATCCCACCATCGGCATCGTCTGCTTCGCCATCATCCTCGCCAGCTGGTTCGGAGGGGTCCGTTACTTTCGGGGCATCCCGGCCGGATTGGTGGCGATCGGGGTGGGGACGGCCATTGCCTGGGGTGGGACAGCCCTCGGATTCGACCTCGGAATGAGCAAGAAGAGCCTCGTCGACTCGGTCTCGAGCTTCGGGTTCTCGGTCCCGTTGCCGGCGGTGGGCCACATCTTCTCAGGCTTCCAGTTCCTCGGCGTGATCCTGGTGACCGCCATCCCGTTCGGCATCTACGATCTGGTCGAGGCGCTCGACAACGTCGAGAGCGCGGCGGTGGCCGGGGACAGCTTCCCCACCACGCGGGTGCTCACCGCCGATGGCGTGATCAGTCTGATCGGCTGCTCGATGGGCAACCCCTTCATCAACGCGGTCTACATCGGTCACCCGGGCTGGAAGGCCATGGGAGGACGCATCGGATATTCGGCGGCCACGGGGGTCAGTGTCCTCCTGCTCTCCTGGCTCGGGGTCATCTCCTTGATCGTCTCTCTGGTCCCCGTGGTCGCCATATCGCCAATCCTGCTCTACATCGGGATGCTGATCGGCTCGCAGGCCTTCCAGGAGACCCCGAAGAGCCACGCCCCGGCCATCGTCCTCTCCCTGACGCCGCACATCGCCGCCTGGGGCAAGCTTCAGATCGACAACTCGCTGGCGGCGGCGGGGACCAACGCAGCCGCGGTCGGCTACGACAAGCTCGGCGACATCGGCGTTCTGTACAAGGGGCTGGCCGTCATGGGGGGAGGCGCGATCCTCGGGGGCGTCATCCTGGCCTCGATCGCGGTCTTCATCATCGAGCGACAGTTCATGAAATCGGCCATCTTCGCGCTGGTCGGGGCTGGGCTGACCTTCTTTGGCTTCATGCATGGCGAGGCCATCGGGTTCGGCGAGACCCCGGTGGTGGCCCTGGCGTACCTCGGGGTGGCGGGCGTGCTCGCCGGCTGCGCCCGCTTCGCCCAGGTGACCCCGAGCGCCGTGAGTGGACATCACCACGCCGACGACGAAGAGCTCGCCCACGCCGGGCCAATGCTGGAGCCGGCCGAGTAGCGGCCGGCCGGAGGCGAGCGTCAGGTCGACCGGAACCCGACCCGGGCGTGGCTGCCGTCGCAGAAGGGCTTGGTGTTGCTCGCGCCGCAACGACAGAGCTTCGCCTGACCGAGGCGAGCAACCACGCGGCCCGTCCCGCTCGTGATCTCGAGATTTCCGCGCACGTTGAGGGGGCCATCGGTCTGAGGATTGATCGTGAGCGGCCCATCGCGCACGGGGAGCATGTCGGTTCGTGAGGTCGTCGCCGGCTCCCCGGAGGCCGAGAACCCGATCTCGTGGTGGCTGTTGTCGCAATACGGCTTGTTCTTCGAGGCCCCACATCGGCAGAGGGTGGCGCGAAAGAAGCCGGTCTGGCCGTCGAGATCGAGGGCGCCGCGCACGGCATAGGGCCCCGCCTCGCGCACCGAGATCAGGTTCACCGGGGGAGCCGTCTCGTCCGGCTGCCCGTCCTTGCGCCGGTACGCGATGGCGCCCGACGGACAGGCGTGCGCGATCTCCACCAGGGCCTCGACGCGGATCGCATCGGGGCGGATCCAGGGGCCCTTGACGTTGGCCAGGAACACCTGGGGAGCGCCGGTCACGCAGAAGCGGGAGTGGATGCACTTCTTGCCGTCGAAGAGCAGAGTCAGGGCCTGGCCCTCGATGTGCTCCACCCCGCCGACCACCGTCGGCACCGGGGGGGGCGCCGGGTCCCCAGGCGGCAGCCCGGGCAGGACCGGCCGTCCGGGCAGGACCGGCTGCTCGGGTGCAACCGGCTTCGGCGCGGGCGCCACCGCGGCCTGGGCGATCGGCGAGCCAGCCGCCACCTCATCGCCGAGCGCGTGGTCGCCGCGCCGATCGAGCTCGGCGAGGATGCGCGCCGCACGCTCGAGCCGGCCCCCGGCCCGGGTCGCGACCGTTCCCGACCCAGCCGACGACGACGACGACGACCACGAAGACGCGAGCCCGGCACCGGCTTCCGCCACCTCGTGGAGACGCTCGCGGAAGAAGCGGTGCGCGGACGGGCCGGGCGGCAGGGCGGCCGCGTCCCGCAGGGCGGTGAAGGACATCCCGGCGTGGCAGGCCGGATGCGACGGCCCCGCGGGCAGCCGGGCGGCGTGCTCGCCGAGCGCGGTGACCGCCCGCATGAGGCCAATCGCGAGCTCCACCACCACCCCCTTGTCGGCCGCCGGTCGCGGGACGAGGTAGGAGAACGCCAGCAGCCGCAACATCAGCTGGTATCCGGTGTTGGCGAGATCGACGGTGGCGGCGGCCTGCGGATCCTCGATCCAGACCCGTCCCTCGCGGCGCATGGGCGGCCGCAGGACCGGGTTGTGGGCGCTCGGAAACGCCGGAGCGAACGCCGGTCGGGCCGCCTGGAGGGCCGCGAGCTCGGAGCGGATGGCGGCGAACTTCTGGTAGTGAGAGCCCACCGAATGCAAGGGCGCGCCCTCCCCCTGCTCCACGATCGACGTCAGGGCCTCGAGCGCGGTCTCGAGGCACACCACCGGCTTGACGCCCGCCAGATCGACCTCGCTCGACGACAGCTGGAGCTCTCGGTCGCCGCAAAAGGCGACGGCCTCTCCCTGGTGCGCGACGAACGCGCGCAGGCTGGCCTCGAGCGCCTCGTAGAACTCGCCCACCGTCTCGTAGTCCAGCGCCATGGGGGTGATCCGCGGGGCCCGAACGCCGCGCGAGAAGAGAAACTCTGGAGCGAACCCCTCCCCCTCGGGCTCGGCCGAGCCCACCGGTCGCTCGAGGTGAATGAAGTGCTGCAGCACCGCCGCGCTGAACGGTGCCAGCTTGACCACCAGCCCCGCCGGGAGCGCCCCCGGATCGAGCGGGAAGTTCCCGCGTCCCAAGTGGGGCGCGCCGCCGAGCGCCGAGGTGATGTTCCACACCGCCGCCAGGTGCCCCATCTCCTCGATGGCCACGTCGACCATGGTCTTGCGCCAGGCCGACACCGCGGTGGCCTCCTCGGCGGTCAGCCCCTCGGCCTCGCCATCCCGCAGGCTGAAGGCCGCATAGAGATAGGTGCACATGAGCGTGTGCTCGAGCTCGGACGCCTCGTAGAGGGTGTGCAGGAGCTGCTCGCGGGAGGGAACGAAGTCGTCGCTGGGCTTCACGGTTGACCGAAACTTACGCGATGAAATCGGCAGGTGAAGCCACAATCGATCCGCACCCGGCGTCGCCCCCGCGCGCGGCCCGCTCACCGCCCGCTTCACCCGGTTGGCGCGCTCGGCGAATCGGGCCCAGGGGGAAAATCGAAGGGAAGGCCGGCTGGAAAGCGGTCCTGCGGGTCGTAGCCGATGGCGGCGGCCGGCGCCGCGAGATCGTAGGCGTCGCGGCCCTCCGGTCCGATGGCGTAGAAGGTCGCGAAGCCCGCGAAGGGCGCCTCGATGGCGCAGGCCATGAAGTGCGCGACGTCGCGCCGGCTGATGTAGTGGCGCGACATCGCCACCTCCCGCATCCGCAGGGCCTCGCGCTCGTCCCGGACCATCCAGCCGATGCGGGCCGCGATGATCGCCATCGGGAACTTGCGGGCGTACATCTCGCCCATCTGCTCCGCCCACACCTTGGTGAGCGCATAGTGGTTGGTGGGCTCGACGTGCATCGAGGTCCGCCGGGGATCACCCGCGGCTCGATGCCAGGCCACCTGGACCGAGCTCGCCAGCACCACCCGCGGGACGGAATGCTGCCGGGCGGCGTCGAGCAGGTGGTAAAGACCCACGACGTTCGAAGGGACCAGCTGCTCGAAGGGCGCGTCGTCGGGGACCGCCGCCAGGTGCACGATGGCCTCGATCCCGGCGCAGGCCCCGGTCAGCGCCCCGAGATCGCCGAGCTCCCCGCGCACGTCATCGGGACCGGGGGCGACGCCATCCCGTGCGGGTGCCCCCGCGGGCGACCGATCGAAGCGCCGGACGGCGTGCCCCCGTCCGGCCAGAAACGCGCACACCGGCCTGCCGATGGCGCCGGAAGCGCCGGTCACGAGCACGCGCATGGAAGAGAGCCCACGACCCGGCGGGGCCGTTTCTATTCAGCACCTTCGTCGCGAGGCAGGCGCTCGCGCGCGCCCGCGGGCCGCAGCGACGCGAGGCCAGCCTCGATCACCTCGATGATCCGATCGACGTCGTAGATGCAACCCGCCCAGGTGCCGCCACTCGCCTGCTGCAGAGCTGCCCAGAGGCGGGTGTCGTCGGGCAGGCGGGCGTGTGGCCGAACCGCCGGATGGGTGGTGCGCTCCGCCAGCAGTCGCACCGCCTCGCCGGGATCGAGGGCGCGCGGCTGGTCCCGGTCGGGCACCGGCACCGCCACCAGGTCGACCCGTCCGGTCAGCGCCCGCCGGTCCACCATGATCTCGACGATGTCCCCGTCGCGCAGCTTGCCGATCGGCCCGCCGGCCAGCGCCTCGGGTCCCACGTGCCCGAGGCAGGCGCCGGTCGAGACCCCGGAGAACCGGGCGTCGGTCACGATGGCGACGTGCTTGCCCCAGGGGACGTACTTGAGGGCCGAGGTGAGCTGGTACGTCTCCTCCATCCCGGTGCCGAGCGGCCCCGCGCCGATCAGGACCACGACGTCATTCGCCTTCACGGGCGGCCGGCTCGTGCCCTTGATGGCGGCGATCGCCTCCACCTCGGAGCCGAAGACCCGCACGGGTCCCCGGTGACGGTAGACCTGATCCTCACCCACCACCGAGGGATCG
Source organism: uncultured Myxococcales bacterium (assembly GCA_964540815.1). Lineage (GTDB taxonomy): Bacteria > Myxococcota_A > Polyangia > Fen-1088 > Fen-1088 > CAZIOH01. Next base: position 14,808 of record CAZIOH010000035.1, read on the forward strand.
ATGGCCGTCGCCTTGACCACCGAGCCCTCCGGGGCCAGGTTGCCCGACGGGAAGACCACCGTGCTCGTGAGCCCGGCCCGGCGCGCGGCGTCCGCGTCCATGATCACGTCGTCGGGATTGATCCCATCGGAGGCCCGAAGCCGCGCCCGGGCCTCGCGCCGCCGGTCGCTGGCTTCCCACCAGTCGAGCACCGTCCCGAGCTTCTCCCCGGTCACGGTGAGGGCGCCGACGTCGAGCAATCCCATGCGCCGCAGATGCAGCATGACCTCGGGCACGCCGCCGGCCATGAACACCTGGACGGTGGGGTGGTTGCGCGGCCCGTTCGGCAACGCATCGACCAGCCGCGGGGTCGAGCGGTTGATGCGGTTCCAGTCCTCGATGGTCGGGCGCCTGAGCCCGGCCGCGTGGGCCAGGGCCGGGATGTGCAGCAAGAGGTTGGTCGAGCCGCCGAAGGCCGCGTGGAGCAACATCGCGTTCTCGAGCGCCCCGGGGGTCAGGATCGCCGACAGCGGGATGTTTCGTGCCGAGAGCCGCACGAGGGCCCGCGCCGAGCGGCGGGCCATGTCCAGCCAGGCCGGCTCGCCCGACGGCGCGAGGGCGCTGTGGGGCAGGGTCAGACCGAAGGCCTCGGCCACCACCTGCGAGGTCGCCGCGGTGCCGAGGAACTGACAGCCTCCCCCCGGAGTGCCACAGGCGCGGCAGCCCATCGTCGCGGCCTCGTCCCGGGTGATGAGCCCGTGGGCGAAGCGGGCGCCGATCGACTGCACCTTCCCGGCGTCCTCCCCGCCGATCGCGGGCAGGGTCACGCCCCCCGGGACCACGATCCCCGGGAGATCGCGGCACCCGGCGAGGGCCAGCAAGGTCGCCGGCAGGCCCTTGTCGCAGGTCGCGATGCCCATCACCCCGGATCGCCGCGGCAGCGAGCGGATGAGCCGGCGCATGGTGATGGCGGCGTCGTTGCGATACGGGAGGCTGTCGAACATCCCGACGGTCCCCTGGGTCCGGCCGTCGCAGGGATCGCTGCAGTAGGCCGCGAAGGGGACCACCCCGGCGGCGCGCAGGGTCTCGGCGGCGGCGCGCACCAGGAGCCCGATCTCCCAGTGCCCGGTGTGGTACCCGAGCGCGACCGGGGTGCCGTCGGCATCGCGCAGCCCCCCCTGGGTGCTGACGATCAGGAACTGCGCGCGCCCGACCTCGGACGGGGCCCAGCCCATCCCGGCGTCCTGGGTCATCCCGAAGAGGTTGCCGCTCGGCTCGGCGAGCAGCATCTCGGGCGTGATCGGCAGCTGCCCTTCCGGCCCGCTGGCCTTGGTGCGGGTGTCGGCGAAGAGCTCGCCGCCGCCGAGCAGCTCGGCGAGGGACAGCTCGGCCGCCGGATGACTCACGACCGGCTCCCGAGGTGACGCCGCTCGCAACCACCCTGCTCGCGACGGGCTGACATCAGGCCGCGCCGCCGACGTCCTTCTGGGTCCAGGCGCCGTCGATCGAGCGCCACATCCGCCCGGTGGGGTTCTTGTCCTGCAGCTCGACTGGAAGGCGGTGGGCCCGCACGTTGTCGAAGGACTGCAGGGCCGCGAACCGCGACATCGACGCGGGCAGACCCACCGCGGTGAAGCCCGGGTGGCCGGTCGCCGGGAACGGCCCGCCGTGGTTCATCGCGGGCGAGACCGCCACGCCGGTCGGCATCTTGTCGTTGAGCAGCCGGCCCACCCGCTGGCGCAACACCTCGGCCACCCGCGGGTACTCGGCGTCGTCCTTGCCGCTGGTGTCGCTGTAGATGGTCCCGGTGAGGTTGCCCTCGAGGCGGGTGGCGATCTCCACCATCTGGCCCACGTCCCGGGCGAGCACGATGGTGTTGACGGTGCCGAAGGCTTCCGTCTGCAGGGCGTGGGGGTTCGCGAGGAAGCCATCGCCCGACACCCGCAACAAGGTGCTCTCGTGGCTGATGCGCGGGCCGGCGAGGGGGTGGCCCCCGACCACCAGCTCGGCGCCGTGCTTGCGGAGCTCCTCGATGCCGCTCGCGATGCCGGCCAGCCCCGACGGGCCGAGCAGGGTCCCCGGGGGCCCCTTGGCGAACAGGGCGGCCACCTCCGCCACGAACGCCTGGCCCGCGACGTCGTCACACACCACGGTCAGCCCGGGCCGCGTGCAGAACTGCCCGGCCCCGAGCGCGCACGAGTCGAAGAGCTCCTTGGCCACGGCCGGCAGGCGCTCCGCGAGCGCGCCTGGCAAGACGAAGATCGGGTTGACGCTCGACATCTCGAGGTAGATGGGCTTGCCGGCGCGGTCGGCCGCCGCCTTCAGCTGAAGCCCGGCGCTCTTGCTGCCCGTGAACCCGGTGGCGGCCACCGCCGGATGGGCGACGAGCTCGAAGCCCACCGCGGCGGGCGTCCGGTAGATGAGCTGGACCATCGCGGCCGGCAGCCCGCTCTCGCGGGCCGCCTCGACCGCCAGCTCCGCCAGCAGGCGGCTGGTCCCGGGGTGACCGGTGTTGGCCTTGCCGATCACCGGATTGCCGGCCGCCACCGCCGCCACGAAGTCGCCGCCGGCGATCGAGTTGAAGGCGAAGGGAAAGTTGTTGGGTCCGAAGACCACCACGGGCCCGCCGAGCGCGGCCTGGTACGCGCGCAGGTTGGCCTGGGTGTCGATGGTGGCGTGGGTCCACGACCGATCCCGGGCCGCGGCGGCGCCCTGGCGCAGCTGGTTGGTGGTCCGCGGCAGCTCGACCGCGCGCAGGCGCGGGGTGACCGGATACGCGGTCTCGCGGGCGGCCATGGCGACCAGCCCATCCGCCGACACCTCGATGCGCGCCGCATAGCCGTCGAGAAACCGCGCGATGCGGTCGGCGGCGTCCGGCATCGAGCGGAGCGCCACGGCCGCCTCGAGCCCCGCCTCGCAGGCCCGGGTCACGTCCTTGGTCCCGGACACCGGATAGGACTCGGGGAGCGGAGTCGAGGTGGACGGATCGACGGCGCTGAAGCTCCCGTGCGGGTCGGCGGACGGTCGCCACTCGCCGGCGACGAGGACGGGTCGTGGCTGAGTCTGAGTCTGAGTCTGGCTGGCGGTCACGGTGCTCTCCTGGCGCTCGGGGTGCGTGCGACGTCGTTCTCCAGCGTGAGCGAGCCAATCGTGATGCGCACCCGATCGCCGCGCTTCATGCTGAAGTCGTGCGGGGGAATGATGCCGGTCCCGGTCATCAGGAACACCCCCCGGGGAAAGTCCAGCTCCTTGCCGAGGTACTCGACCAGCTCCTCGAGCGGCCGCTTGATCTGCCCGGTGCGGGTCGAGCCCTCGAAGGCCGGCCGCCCCTCACGCAGAATCACAATCTCAATCGGCAGATCGCGCAGGGTGTCGGGGGCCTGCAGCGAGAGCCCGGGGCCGAGCGCGCACGAGCCCTCGTAGACCTTGGCCTGGGGCAGGTACAGGGGATTCTCGCCCTCGATGTCGCGGGACGACACGTCGTTGCCCACGCAGAACCCCACGATCTCGCGGTGTGCGTTCACCACCAGCGTCAGCTCTGGCTCGGGGACGTTCCAGGCGCTGTCATCCCGCACCCGGATCGGCCCCTCGTGCCCCACCACCCGCCACCCGATGGCCTTCCAGAAGAGCTCTGGCCGCTTGGCGTCGTAGACCCGGGCGTATACATCCTTGACGGTGGACTCGGCCTCTCGCGCCTCGCGGCTGCGCAGGTAGGTGACCCCGCTGGCCCAGATCTCCTGGGTGGGCTCCACGGGGGCGAGGAGCGGCCCGGTCGCCAGAGCGCCACGGGGCATCGCTTGCAGGAGCCCGGGGATGGCCGCGGCCGGGAGCTGCAGGGCCAGCCCGAGCTCGAAGGCGGCCGGCAAGAAGCGACCGTCGACGGCCCAGCGGGCCCCATCGGCGGTTTGGTGTCGGGTCAGGTACATCGCGTCGCCCCTTTCTCGTATCGGCTGATCATGTGCCGGCCGGAACACTACACCACGCAGTGCCGGGGCGCCCCGACATCGGTTCGTCCCGGTGCGTGGACCGCGCTCGGCCCGTGCTTGTCCCGCGCTTGGATCGTCGCGCGGCAGGGGATTTTGTGCGAGATTCGCCCACCGTGAGCCCAGCGGACCTCAGACTCCTGGTGGTCGCCGTCGCCGCCATCGCGCTTCTCGTCCTCCTCGTCACCCGGTTCAAGGTGAACGCCTTCATCTCGCTGATGCTGGCGTCCCTGCTGGTTGGCGCGGCGGCCGTCTTCATGGGCGCCCACCTCAAGGACCCGTCCGGCAAGAGCATCGCCTACACCATGGTGGCGGTGGTGAAGTCCTTCTCGGACGGCCTCGGCGCGACCCTCGGCAGCATCGCGGCGGTCATCGGCCTCGGCACCATGCTCGGAAAGCTGCTGGCGGAGTCGGGCGGCGCCGAGGTGCTGGCCAAGCGCTTCGCGCGGATCTTCGGGCCGAAGCACATCCAGTGGTGCGTGATGGCGCTGGCCCTGGTCGTCGGGCTCACGACCTGGTTCGCCGTGGGCTTCGTGCTGCTCGTGCCCATCCTCTTGACCTTGACCTACGAGACCAAGCAGCCCTTCCTCAAGCTCGCCATTCCCCTGCTCTCGTGCATGTCGGTCATGCACGGGCTCATGCCGCCGCACCCGGGACCCGTGGTGGCCGTGGGCGCGCTCGGCGCCAAGATGGGGCTGGTCCTCTTCTGGGGGTTCGTGGTCGGGATCCCGACCGCCATCGTGGCTGGGCCCCTCTTCGCACGGATCGCCGTCCGGCACGTGAAGGCGGAGGCCCCCGTGGCGCCGCAGAAGAGCACGGCCCTCGGCCCCGGGTTCCGGTTGCCAGGCTTCGCCCTGACCCTCTTCTCGGTGCTGCTCCCGGTCGGCCTCATGCTGCTCGCCACCCTCGCCGAGCTGACGCTCCCGCCAACCAGCCACCTCCGCGCCGCGGCCAACTTCATCGGCAACCCGACCATCGCGCTGCTGGTCGCGGTGCTCTTCGCCGCCTGGGGGTTCGGGACGCGGTGCGGATACACCCGAGCCCGCGTGCTGAAGTTCACCGAGGAGTGCATCTCGACCATGGGCATGACCCTGCTCATCGTCGGCGGCGGCGGTGGATTCGCGCGGGTCCTGCGCGACGCCGGGGTCGCGGACGCCATCGGTCGCGGGGGCGAGGTCATGCACCTGCCACCCTTGCTCTACGGCTGGCTTCTGTCGGCGTTCATTCGCGTCGCGACTGGCTCGGCCACCGTCGCCATCACGACCGCCTCGGGCCTGCTGGTCCCCGTGATGGCCCTGCACCCGGAGCTCACCGCCAACCAGACCGCCCTGATCGTGGTCGCCATTGGCTGCGGCTCGATGTTCCTGTCGCACCTCAACGACGCCGGCTTCTGGATCGTCAAGGAATTCCTGGGGCTGTCGGTGATCCAGACCCTCCGCACCTGGACCGTCTGCGAGACCATCGTCGGCATCGCGGGCATGTTGCTCTCGCTCGCCGCGTTCTACGCGGTCGCGCCCTGACGGCAACCCGTTCGTCGTCAGAGCTTGATCGGGCCTCCGGGATCGTCGGCGGAGAGGTTCGCGCGGCGGGCCTCGGGGGTCTTTCCATCGGGATCACCTGGCGGATGAGGCGGGCTCGTTCTGCGCGCGGTCAGCGAGAGCCATTCCCCCTCGCGTACGTTCGCGGGCAACCAGGCGACGGGCAATGACCAGCTCCCTTCTTCGTGCGCGTCCAGGATCCGGGCCACGCCGTCCTCGATGGCATCGACGAAGACCGCGGTGCAGGGGGCCTCGCGATCCGGCGGGGGGCTGGAGCCGGTGCGTGCGCTGCTCTCGGCCGGTGGCGGCGAAGCGAATGGCGAGCGGTCGGTCATGCGTCGCGAGCTTACGGCATCGGCCTTGCGCGCTGGGTCTCCACGCGCAGATCGCGACCGTCGGTCGAGATCTCGATGTCGCCGTCGAGATCCGTCCGGTAGAGCCTCGCGCCCGTGCTCCGGACCCGCGCCTCCGTGTCGGGATGAAGTTGACCGCTGTGACCGTCCGGTCCGCAGGACGCCACGGCCACCCGCGGACCCACCGCGGCGAGGAAGAGCGTCGACGAGGCGTACCGGCTGCCGTGGTGGGCCAGCTTCAGCACGTCGGCGCGCACGTCCGCCCCCGATCCGAGCAACCAGGTCTCGGTCACCGCCTCGGCGTCTCCCGTGAACAGCATCCGCACGTGGCCGAGCTCGAGGCGGACCACCACGCTGTTGGCGTTGACGTCCGACCGGGACCCCACGATGGGGGGCTCGGGTGGGGTCAGCAGCACCAGGCTCGCGCCACCCCCCAGATCGACGGTGCGCCCACGCACGGCGTTCCGCACCGGGATGTGGCGCTGCTCGAGCAGCGCCACCAACCGGGCGTAAGCGGGGCTCGCATGGGCGCGGGGCGGGTCGGAGGAGGAGAAAGGAGAAGAAGAGGTAGGGGCAGGAGACGGCGCCTCCATGTCCATGAAGAGCCGCGCTCCCGAGCTGGCGATCACCTGGCCGAGCCCGCCCAGATGATCCGCGTGGCGGTGGGTCAGGACCACCAGATCGAGCGGCAGCGCGGAGCGCGCGCGAACGAACGCCGCCACGCGGGGCCCGGCTTCGCCTGGGCCTCCGTCGATGAGCACCCGCCTCCCCGCCGGTGAGGTGACGAGAATGGCGTCGCCATGTCCCACGTCGAGGAAATCGACCACCAGGCGCGCCGCGGAGGGCGGCACCGGTGGCGGCGGGCCCGTCCGTGGGGTCCGGCAGCCCCCCACGCCCAGCGGGACGGACAGGCCGACCAGCCAGACGATGGCCAGGGCCAGCCGCATCGCCACCCCGGGAGCCTTCGTCGCCCCGGCCCCGACTCCACCCCGAGCCCGTCGCACCATCCATGTCCAGCGCGCGAAACACGGCCCACGCATCGTCCGACGATCTCGCGTCCGATCTCG
>CAZIOH010000035.1:21827-64274 GCA_964540815.1 uncultured Myxococcales bacterium
CGATCTCGCGTCCGATCTCGGTCGCGGTGCACCTGCCCCACCCGCGGACGTTAATGCCAGGGCCGGCACCACGCCAATCATCATCGCTGCGCAGGCGATCGCTGCGCAAGTGCATGCAACCCCGCCCGCCCCACCCCGTCGCCACATGCCTCCCTATCGGCCAGCGCCGCGAGCGGGTGCGCGCGAGCGGGAGCGGCGAGAGCGTGCGCGGCGGTGCCGCGAGATCTCCGTGCCCGCGGAGCGCGATGTGGCATGGGGTCGGGGGTCGTCCCGACCCCGGGGCAGGCCCGCCGACGCGCCCGCGGCACGCTGTAACCCAATCGCCGGCGCTCGCATCCACTTCCGCGCATGCATCCAGCTCGCACGTCGCCGTGCCTCGAGCGCGTCCTCCGCCAGGGCCGATCGACCCGCCCGCGCCGCCGCGCTTTGACGCCGCAGCCGGGGCTCTGTACGGTGCGCACGTGACCGGCTCCGCGAGCACCGCCACGTCTGCCCTGCCCCGCCTGGGCGGGTCAGCGACGCGCGCGCCCACCAACAAGTGGCTGGTCACCCTCTCGGTGACCTTCGGCACACTCATGGGGGCCATCGACACGTCGATCGTCGCGGTGGCGACCCCGCACCTGCGTGGTGCCCTCGGCGCGACCGTGGAAGAGATGACCTGGGTAACCACCGGCTTCGTGGTCGCGACGGTGGTGGTCATGCCCCTCACCGCCTTCCTCGGCCGCATGTTCGGGCAGAAGCGCGTCTACCTCTTCTCGCTGGCGCTGTTCGTCGTGGGCTCGGCGCTGTGCGGGCTGGCCCGCAGCCTGCCGATGATGGTGGCCTTTCGCGCGCTGCAGGGGCTCGGTGCCGGCGCGTTGCAACCCACCGAGCAGGCGATCTTGCGGCAGACCTTCCCGCCCGAGGAGCAGGGGATGGCCATGGCGCTCTTCGGCCTCGCGGTGGTGGTGGGACCGGCCGCGGGCCCCACCCTCGGCGGATTCCTGGTGGACAACTACAGCTGGCCCTGGATCTTCTACATCAACCTCCCCATCGGTATCCTCGCGCTGTTCATGGTCACGCGCTTCGTGCACGAGCCCGAGGACATCCGCCGCGCCAACCTCGAGCGGGCCCGCCAGGAGCGCGGGAGCCTGGACTGGCTGGGCATCGCGCTCCTGACGGTCGGGCTCGCCAGCCTGCAGTACGTCCTCGAGGAGGGCAGCCGCGACGACTGGTTCCAGTCGACCGCCATCTCGGTCTGCACCTTCGTGTCGGTCACGGTCCTGGCGGCGTTCGTGATCCGCGAGCTGACGGCACCTCACCCGGCCGTCGATCTGTCGCTGTTCAAGGATCGGGTGTTCCTGGCCGGGACGGCGATCGGGGCCGTGATGTTCGCCATCCTCATGTCCATCACCTTCCTGTTGCCGGTCTTCATGCAGGAGCTGCTCGGCTTCACGGCCACCCAGTCCGGCGAGTCGCTGGCGCCGCGCGCCTTCGCCATGATGGTGGGGATCCCCATCGCGGGGCGTCTCTACAACGTGGTGCAGCCGCGCATCCTGGTGTTCGTGGGCGTCTGCCTGGTGGCGCTGAGCACCTTCATGATGTCGCACGACACGCTCGACACGGGAGCGCGGACGGTGATGGGGGCCATCGTGGTCCAGGGCCTCGGCTTCGCGGCCATCTTCGTTCCACTGACGACGGTCGCCCTCTCCAGCATTCCCCGCTACAAGCTGTCCGACGCCGCCGGCCTCAACTCGCTGCTCCGCCAGATCGGCGGCTCGCTCGGCCTCGCGACCTTCGCCACCCTGCTGCCGCGTTTCGAGGCGGCCGCACAGGCCGGGGTCGCGGCGCACGTGGTGGCGGGAAGCCCGGCGGTCACCGCGCGGTTGGCGCAGATGCAGCAGGGGCTGGTCGCGCGCGGCCTCGATCCGGGCGACGCCCAGGCGGGCGCGCTCCGCCTGCTGCGCGGCCTGGTCGCGCGGCAGGCCACCGTGCTCGGGTTCGAGCGCATGTTCCTGATGGCGGGCATGGCGTTCCTCCTCATCCTGCCCCTCGCCATCTTCCTGAAGGCCCCGCCGCGCCTGCGCGGCGCGCGGCCGCAAGCCGACCTGCACTGATTCGCCGAGCTCACCGACCGGAGAAGATCGAGACGCCCATGGACACCTTGCGACCCATCCGAAACGCCCCGCTCGCCGAGACGGCGGGCACCACCGCCGGCGCGGCGGCAGCCCCCGCGCCCGGAACGGCCACCGGCCAGGCCGGTCTGTCCTCGGCGCCAGCCGCGGCTCTTCCGTCCCCCTCCCCGCCCGCGACGACGGTCCGTCCCCGGAGCGGCCGCCGTCCCTACCTCTTCCTCGCGGTGCTGGCGGCCCTGGCCCTCGGGGCGATTGGCATCTACCGGGCGGTCACCGCGGGCCGGGAATCCACCGACGACGCCCAGATCACCGCCGATCTCGTCCCGATCGGTGCCCGGGTCATGGGAATGGTCACGCACGTGCGCGTGCGCGAGAACCAGTCGGTCAAGAAGGGTGACGTGCTCGTCGAGCTCGACTCGGCCGACTACGCCGCGCGGGTGCAGCAGGCCGAGGCCGAGCTCGGCACGGCGGTCGCCCAGTCCCAGGCCGCGGAGGCCCAGGTCACGATCGCCGAGGCGACCTCGAAGGGCGGCTTCGCTTCGGCCCGCGCCGCGCTCACCGGCTCCGCCAGCGGGGTCAGCAGCGCGGACGCGCAGCTGGCGGCGGCGCGGGCCACGCTCGCCCGGGCCGAGGCCGAGGGCCGCAAGGCCGAGCTCGATCTCGCCCGCGCCGAGCAGCTGCACCAGGCCAACGCCGCACCTCAGGAGAGGCTCGACACGGCGCGGAGCGCGGTGGACACCACCCGGGCCGGGCTGGCGCGGGCGCAGGCCGAGGTGGCCCTCGCCGAGGACGCCCGCAACACCGCGATGAGCCGGGTCGGCGAGGCCAGGGGCCGGCTGAGTCAGAGCGCTCCCATCGCCCCGGTGATCGCGGCGGCCCGCGCCGGGGCCGAATTGGCCCGGGCGCGGGTGCGTGGCGCCGAGGCGGCGCTGACCCTCGCACGCCTCCAGCTCGGCTACACGCGCATCGTCTCCCCGGCCGACGGGGTGGCCTCGAAGCTCATGGTCCACGAGGGCCAGCTCGCCAGCCTCGGCCAGCCCCTGCTCGACCTGGTCCCGAGCACCACCTACGTCATCGCGAACTTCAAGGAGACCCAGATCGGCGAGATGCGACCGGGTCAGCCCGCCGACATCCAGGTGGACGCCTTTCCGGGACGGACCTTCGCCGGCGTGGTCGAGAGCCTCGCCGGGGGCACGGGCGGGAGCTTTTCGCTCCTGCCCGCGGACAACGCCACGGGGAACTTCGTGAAGGTGGTACAACGGGTGCCCGTGCGCGTGGCCTGGGCCAGATCGGTGGGCGACGTCCCGATGCGCGCGGGTCTGTCGGCCGACGTCACCGTTCACGTGGATAAATGAACATGGTCCTGCGATCAACGTCTCTTGCAATGTCTGTTGCGGTGTCGCTCAGGAAGTCTCGGGCCACCGTGGCCATTCTTTGCTTCGGCCTGGTCGGGTCGTCGGTGATCCCGGCCGCCCGGGCGGCGGCGGCGGGCGCAACGGCGGGTGGCGCGCCCGTGCCCGCCACTCTGACCGTCGACGGGGCCGTGGCGCTCGCGACCCAGTCGAGCCCGCGCCTGGCCGCCGCGCGCGAGCGCCAGCGCGGGCGCGACGCCAGCACCTCGTCGCTCGGGCGCCGGATGCTGCCCTCGGTCCATGTGAGCGAGGAGTTTCAGATCTACGACAGCCCGTTCTCGATCAACTTCGGCGCTCCCATCACCGCACGCGACCAGGTCACCAACACGTTCGTGGCGTCGGCCGACCAGCCGGTGCTGGGACTCCTGCACCTCGAGCAGGATCGCGACGCGCAGGTGGCCCTGACGGCCGCCGGAGACGCCCAGCTCGCCGCGACCATCGCCGACCTGCGCGCCGACATCGAGACCCAGTTCCTGCGCTTCTTCGAGGCGCGGGCGATGAAGCAGATCGCCGAGGAGTCACAGCGCGAGCTGGCCGACCAGGTGCAGGTGGCTCAGGCCCGTCTCGCCTCGGGGGTCAACACGCGCGCGGACGTGCTGCGCATCGAGGTGGCGGCGGCCAACGCCAAGCAGCAGGCGCTGCAGGCGGAGAGCCAGGCCCTCGGCGCGCGGGCCCGCATCGTGGCCGCCATCGGGCTCCCGGCCGCCGACGCCGCCGCCCTGGTGCTGGTCGAGCCGCGCGAGCTCCTGGCGGCGGCACGCGCGCCGACGCGATCCTTCGAATCCGCCATGGAGGAGACGCGGCTGCGGCGGCCCGAGCTGGTGGCGCAGCGGCAGCTCGGCCTCGCTGCCGATCGCCAGGCCCGCGGGCGCGGATTCGCCCTCTTGCCTGAGATCGATCTCGAGGCGGCCTACACCCGGATCGATGGGCAGATCTTCGCGCCCGCCAACTCCGCCTTCGTCGGGGTGAAGGCCCAGTGGGCCATCTGGGAGTGGGGGGCGAGCCTGGCGCAGCACCGGGCGGCCGTCGCCGAGGCAAGCGCCGCCCGGCACGACAGCGAGGCGCTCGAGCGCGCCATCGAGGCCGACCTCGAGAACACCCTCGCGCAAGGAGACGCCGCGCGCGGCGCCGTCGAGGCCGCCGAGAGCGCCATCACCAGCGCCGAGGAGGCCTTCCGGGTCACGGAGGTGCAGGTCAAGGCCGGCACCGCGACCACCACCGATCTGCTGCAGGCCGAGGCCTCCCTCACCGAGGCCCGGCTCAACCTCACCCGCGCGCAGTACGAGATGGCGCAGGTGGCGGTGCTGCTCCGCCGCGCCACCGGCCAGGGCAGCTGACGCGCCTCCGGCGCTCGCGGGGGGCCCCCACGTGCCCCCCTCCGATCTTGCTGAGGTGGGCCGGCGCGGAGAAGCCGCGGCTCCCGGTGGAAGACCCGCTCGCGGCGGTCGCTCTGGCGCTTCGACGAAAAGAATCTCCCTCGCTCCCCTGCACCGCTTGGGCACAGCTTCGGCCTGGCAGACGGGCGCAAGGTCGACAGCGCCCTTCCTGGCCTCTCGTTCTCGGGCGGCAATTGGCGTAGAACCTCTGGCTCGCGCGAGGAGCGACCCATGATCAGGCCGAACGACCGTGCACGCTCCGGTGTCCTGATGGCCTTGTTGCTGGCGGCGGGCATGGCTGCCCTGGCCCTGGCCGCGCCGGCTTGCTCGCAAGGATCGAGCGCACCCGCCGCCGGCTCGCCGGGTGGGTCCTCGGGCGGAGCCCCCGGCACGGGGGGCACGCGAGCAACCGGCAGCGCCAGTGGCGGCTCCGGACAGGGCGCTGGCTCCCCGGCCACGACCGGGAGCTCATCGGGCGGGGCGCCGTCCGATGCCGGGTCGGCCGCCCAGGATGGGGCGGTCGGCGCGAGCGCCAGCTCGGGAGGCGCGGGGCCTCCTGCCACGGAGGATGCCGGGGTCGTCGGCACGGCTGGAGGCGCCGCTACCCCCGCCGGTGGCGGGTCCGGCACCGGCCCGGCGGCCGACGGCGGTGCGGGAGGGACGCCCGGCGCTGGCAAGGGCGGTGGCGGTGGCGGCGACGTCGGCGTGGCGCCCGGACCCGGCTGGCCGGCGGTGGCCGACTTTGGCGCACCTGGTCCCTTCGCGACGGGGCGGGACACGGGCACCGGTCCGGGGGGCGCCTACGACGTGTTTCGTCCGGCGTCGCTCGGCGCCGATCACCGGAAGTATCCCATCGTCAGCTGGGCCAACGGGACCCTCTACAGCGTCGACGACTACGCGCCCCTGCTCACGCACTGGGCCTCGCACGGGTTCGTGGTCATCGCGGGGCATACCAACACCACCGCCGGGGGCGGGACCCACAAGGCCGGGATCGACTGGCTGGTGGCCGAGAACGCCAGGTCCACGAGCCCCTACTTCGGTGTCCTCGATCCCACCAGGATCGGCGCCGCCGGGCACTCGCAGGGTGGCGGCGCGACCATCGCCGCCGGCAGCAACAAGCCCGGGGTCACCGGCATCACCACCACCTTGCCCCTGATGCCGCTCCTGTCGTTCGAGGCCGACAAGACCATCGTGGCGCACCAGCTCGTCCCGATGTTCAACGTCAACGCGACCATGGACAACCGCGATCCGACCGGCGCTTATGCCACCCAGATCTACGGTGGGGCGGTGACCGAGCTCGTGCAGGCGAGCTTCATCGGGGTGCACGAGGATGCGATGAACGCCAAGATGCACGCCCCCACCGTGGCCTGGTTTCGCTGGAAGCTCATGGACGACACCCAGGCCAAGGCGATGTTCTATCCGGCCGCCACGTGTGTGCTCTGCCAGAGCCCCGACTGGCAGATGGTCCGTTACAAGAACCCGGCGCCTTAGTGCACCGCCTTCGAAATCTTGGCGTCCAGCGCGAGGATCAGACCGGACCCGTGTAGCGTCCCTCGATGGCGGCGCGGACGGCCTGCCGCGTGTCGTGGGCAGATGGGGGTGGGCCGGGAGGCGGACCGCTCCCCGAGGGCCCGGACACCGGGTTCCGCGCGCGCTCTTCCACCGCCGCCACCTCGGCGGCGAGCTCCGGATCCTTGATGATCTCGCGGAGCCAGCGCGAGTAGTCTCCCGCGCGCAGGTGGTGGTCCCAGGTCTCGTCGTCGATCCCCTGTCCGAGCTCGAGGAACGCGCTCAGGTTCTGGGCGCGCAGGTTCAGCTTGCCCTCCGGTCCGCGAAAATAGAAGCTGCTCTCCCGCGGGAGCTCTCCCTCGGCGTACTTGCGGATGTGGCGACGCCGCTCGGTCGCGGGGGCGATGCCGTCGAAGCGCTCGACCGGATGGTCCGGGAGGTACGGCCACCAGACGATGGCCTGACCGCTCTCGAGAGGGCCGGGGTCGACCTGGGGCGGCACGACACCGACCGCGGCGGCGAATTCGGCCAGGGTCGCGGCCGGGCTGGCACCGATGGCCACCACCACGTTCACCCGCGCCAGCAGGGCCGGCGCCACGTGCCCCGGGTGCACCGTGACGAGGAACAGGTTGGTCATCTCGCCGATGGCCACGGGCACGCTCGCGGTGGCCCCCGTCGCCGCCGCCGACGCCGGTGCGAGGTGATGGGCCTCGTCGATCACGATCCAGTGCGGATGCCCGAGCCGCAGCCGCTCGAGGTGCAAGCGGGGGAGAAACTCCTCGAACAGGGCCGGACGATCCGACAGCCCCACCCCGAGCATGTTGATCATGACATTCTGCTCGGGTTCCTCCATGACCTTGATCAGGCCCTCGAGGGAGGGCAGCTCGTGGCGACCGCCGAAGGCGATCACCCCGGGGAGCTCGTCGTAGTCGCCCTCCGGATCGAAGATGCAGTACTGGTAGCCCCGCTCGCCCAGTCGCTCGAGAAAGGCGGTGGTGAAGGTGGACTTGCCGCCCCCCGACGTACCGGTCAGCAAGACCGTCGCCCCATACGCGGGGAGGCTCACGGTGCCGCCGGCGCCAGCTCCGGGCCGCGCCAGGGCGGCTCCGACCGGGATGTCGTGGCGGGCCTGGTGGCCGCCGAGCTCGGCCAGATCGGTGGCGATCAGGCGATCCGCGAGCTCGACGACACCGGCCCCTTGCACCGCGCGCGTCACCAGATCGGCGCGCTCCCTCAGCATGGACACGGCGTTGGCGACCGCCACCCGACACTCGCACCCGTCGAGGAGGGCATGGTCGTTCTCGGCGTCGCCGACGGCCACCACGTTGTGAGGCGACAGGTGCAGGTCATCGAGCGCGGCCCGCAGGCCCGTGCCCTTGTTGACCCCCGAGGGCAGCACCATCACCGCCCCCTTGTTGAAGACCACCTGCAGCTCGAGGCCGAGCTCCCGGATCACGTCGAGGACGGTGCCTTCGTGGGGTTGCCAGGTCGCCACCACCACCTTTCCCGATCGCACGTCCGGAACGCCTCGCTCGAGCAGGGCGGCCGCGAAACGGGGCGGGGGCGGCTCGGCCAGCACCCGCAGCTCGCGCGTCGATGGCCAGTACAGCACCCCACCGTTCTCGGCCACCACCAGGTCGAAGATCGCGAGATCGGGACAGACCCGCTCGAGATCCTCGATTTCCCGGCCCGTCACCAGGATGACCTTGCGGCCAGTGCGCCGCAGCCGCTCGAGGGCCTCCCTGGTCGCATGGGCGACGCGGCCCTCGTCGGCCAAGGTCCCGTCATAGTCCGTTGCGAGGGCGTGATAGCGCATGCTCGTTCATCCCAGCTCGACCGACCGACTGGCGGGCGATCGTGGCGGTGGCGGCGGCATTTCAGTCAGCAATCGACGTGCCGCGCGCAATCGGGCGCGGCCACGCGGGCGCCCTGGCCAGGCGTCACGGATTCGAACCGTTCCCCGGCGCGCGCGGCGAGGGTCGTCACGCCCTCGTACCTGATCCGCGAGCCGAGGGTGCAGCGGGGTTCGCGGGTTCGGCTCACCCCTGCCATCCCACACCACCGGACACACCAACCGCCAGGTGCCCGGCGATTCGAGCCCGATGCTACATTCGGCGAAACCAACCGGAGGTGACACTTGCGAAGAAGCGAAGTCGTGTTCTCGGCCATGGGACTTCTCGTTCTCGGGGCCTGCTCGGGGGGATCGTCCTCCCCCGCGAGCGGCTCCGGTGGGGCCGCCAGCGCGAGCGGCGGGCGCGGCTCCGGCGGCAGTGCCGCGGGGACCGGGGGCGGCGTCGCGGTCGGAACGGGCGGCAGCCCGGCGGTGGCGACGGGCGGAAGTCCGTCAGGAACCGGAGGCGGTCCGGGTGCCTCCGGAGGCGGAGGCGGCGTCCCGGCCGCGGGCGGCGCGGGCGGCGCGGGAGCCACCAGCCCCGCGGCTGGCGGCGGCGGTGGCCAGACCGCGGGCGGGGCAGCCGGACAACCTTCGCCGGGGTCCTCGCTGGGCGGCGGCGACGGCGCGCCCCCGGGCGGTGGCGGCGTCTCCGGAGCGGGCGCCGGAGGGGGAGGCGCGGACATGAGCTTCTTCGTCACCAGCCGCGGAATGGGCAACGGCGGCAACCTCAATGGTCTCGACGGGGCGGATGCTTTTTGCAAGTCGCTGGCCATGGCGGTCTCGCCTGCCCTCGGGGCCAAGACCTGGCACGCCTACCTGTCCACCTCCACCGTCAACGCCCGGGATCGAATCGGCGCGGGGCCCTGGCGCAATGCCCGCGGCGTCATCGTCGCCAACACCGTGGCCCAGCTGCACGATCAGGCGGTGGGCGGGATGCTGGACGCGACCTGGTCCACCGGCAACGCCACCATCGCCCTCGATGAGAAGGGCGTCATGGTCCCGCTGGCCCCGACGCTGGTGCACGATATCCTGACCGGCTCGAACGCGGATGGGACCGCGGCACCCGTTCACTGCAACAACTGGACGTCGTCGATGACCACCGACACCGCCTGGATCGGTCACGCCAATCGCGCGGGCGGCGGGACACGCCCCACCTCGTGGAACTCGGCCCACACGGTCGGCTGCGGCGAGCCCACCGCCGGGATGGATTTTCAGATGGGGACGGTCAGCTCCGGCGGAGGCCGGGGCTCGTTCTATTGTTTCGCCGTTCCATGAGCGAAAGTCGCCGGTCGCGTCTCACTCTCCGGTGGCGACGACCGCGGCCGTCGGGCGGTGGATCTGCGCCTCGGCGTGGGAGGGGTGCTGCTCGTCGCGGCGATGGGCGCGCACCGCGGCCCGGGCCTCGGGCGCGTGCCAGCCCCGGGGCGCGAGGACGAGGTAACGCCGGTACGCCTCGACGGCCCGCCCGGTCTCGCCCGCCTTGCCATCCGCGCGCGCCACGAGCACGAAGGCCTCGGCGAGCGTCGGATCGAGGGCGATGGCCTTGTTCGCCCACTCGCCCGCCTCGACCCCGCGCGCTCGGGCGTAGTACGACTTGGCGACCTTGAGAGCGAGGCCCGCATCCTTGGGACGGGCCGTGAAGGCCTGCGTGCAAGCCTCGATGCTGAGGCGCCACTTGCGCTCGCGAAAGGTGTCCCCGCAGGTCGCGACGACGCTCTCGGCGTCGTCCGTGGAGGCGGCGCTGCCGGCCTCGGTGGCACCGCCGCCGGGCGCCGAAGCGACGGGGGCGGGGAGCGCCGCGCCAGCGGCCGCCGCGGGCATCGTCTTCGGCGAGGCCGACGGGACCGCGCCCGAGCCCGGCTGCGGGGCCTCGACCCCGGCCCCGCGGGCCACGTGCGGGCTGCCCGACGGGTCACCTGCCGCCGTGCGATCGGTGGTTCCGGCCGCTGGCCCGGCCACCGTGGCCTCCATGCGCCGTCCCCCGGCCGGAGCGCGCTTGGCGCGCGGCCCGATGACCACCACCGCGACCGAGATCGCCGCCACGATCGCCCCGAACCACAGGCGGGTCTGCAAGGTCTCCCGGCGCGCCCGCAGGCGAGCCGCCTCCTGGGCCGCCCGGACCGCTGCCAGGGAGGCCCGGGCCTCTTCCGACAGCGGGAGCTTGATCCCCGAGAAAGATGCCAGCACGCCCGAGGAGTCGTCATCCACATGTTCGAACATGGGTCGATTGAGCCACCAACCGGGGCCGGTCGCAAAAAACTCACTGCAAATACCTCGCCTGGGCTGCCTCCGTGCGGTCGCTCCCGCCGACGACCCTTGTCTTCCTCCCGAGGCACCCGGATAATCCCCCGGGGAGGATCCCGTGAAGCCGATGGTCCAAGCAGGCGCACCCGCCGGATCAACCACGCCGCCCGACGGAGCCTCGCTGGAAGGGTCGTCGGGACCATCGCGCCTGCCCGCCGAGCTGTGGGGCCACGTGCGCGACGCGGTCATGGTCAGCGACGCCCAGTACCGCATCACGGTCTGGAACCGCGGCGCGGAGCGCCTCTACGGGTGGCGGGAGAGCGAGGTGCTCGGGCGCTCGGGCCTCGAGCTGCTGGCGACCGAGTTCGCCGCCACCGAGAAGACCGACGTCCTCGAGCAACTCCAGCGCTCGGGGTACTACCGCGGGGATGCCACCCAGCTGCGCAAGGACGGCGGCCGGATCCAGGTCGAGGTCGACTCGATCGTCCTGCGCGGCTCGGACGACCACATCACCGGGTACTTCAGCATCAACCGGGACATCTCCCACCGCAAGCAGGCCGAGGCGCGAATCCTCGAGAGCGAGCAGTTCCTGCGCGCCATCACCCAGGGCTTGCCTGGCCAGATCGCTTACTGGGACAGCGAGCTGCGCTGTGTCTTCGCGAACCAGGCCCACGTCGAATGGTGGGGACGGACCCCCGAGCAAATGCGGGGCTTGCACATGCGCGATCTCCTCGGACCGGAGCTCTGGCGCAGGAACCTCCCGGCGATCGAGGGCGCCCTGGCGGGCATCCCGCAGTCCTTCGAGCGGCAGCACACCAAGGCGAGCGGCCAGAGCGCCTCCATCTGGGTCCAGTACGTGCCGGATGGTGCCCCAGGGGCCTGCAAGGGCATGTTCGTGGTGGTCAACGACATCACCGAGCGCAAGCGCATCGAGGCCGACCTGCTGAAGACGCTGGCCACCTACAAGACCCTGACGGACAGCGCGCCGTACGCCATCGCCAGCACGGATCTGGCCGGGACCATCACCTCCTGGAACCCGGCCGCGACCCGCATGCTCGGGTACACCGAGGCCGAGATGGTCGGACAGCGCATGCCCGGGATGGTGGCCGGTGACGGGTCGCACGTCGCCCATCCCGCGCAGCTGTCCGGCGCCGAGCGTGCCGAGGCACGGCCGGCCTTCCCGGTGTTCATCGCCGGCGCAGGCACGGGCTCGCGCGCAGGCGTGTCCGGCGAGCCCCCCGCGCACGAGCTCACGTTCGTCCGCAAGGACGGGACCCAGCTCCCGGTCCTCATGGGCATGGCCGCCATCCGCGATGCCCGGGGGGACATCTCGGGGTACCTGGCGATGGCGGCCGACATCACCGGGCGCAAGCAGATGGAGACCGAGCTGCGCGAGGCCAAGGAGACGGCCGAGCACGCGAGCCAGGCCAAGAGCGATTTCCTCGCGACCATGAGCCACGAGATCCGCACCCCGCTCAACGGGGTGATTGGCCTCTCCAACCTGCTCATGCACACCAGGCTCGACGAGGGTCAGCGCGAGCTCGCCCTCGCCCTCAAGCGCTCCGGCGACATCCTCCTCGATCTCATCCGCGACGTCCTCGATCACGCCAAGCTCGAGGCCGGCAAGGTCGACATCGAGACCGCGGTCTTCCTGGTCGACACCGTGATCGACGAGATCCTCGAGGTGTCGCGTCCCCTGGCCGAGGAGAAGGGGTTGACCCTCGGGTACCACCGGCCGGCGGTCGAGGACGGCGCGGCGTCCGGCACCAGCCGCGCGGCCGCCGAGCGCGGGATCGGGCCGCGGGTGGTGGCGGCCGATCCCCGGCGGGTGCGGCAGGTCCTCCTCAACCTGGTCGGCAACGCCATCAAGTTCACCGACCGGGGTGCCATCGTCCTGTCGGTGACCGCCGTCGATGGACCCGATGCCGGCACGGGCCGCCTGCGGATCGCCGTTCGCGACAGCGGCATGGGGATTCCGGACGATCAGAAGGACCGGATCTTCAAGCGCTTCAGTCAGGCCGCCCCCTCGACCACCCGCAAGTTCGGAGGCACCGGGCTCGGCCTCGCCATCTCCGCCCTGCTGGTGGAGCTCATGGGCGGCTCGATCGGCTTCGAGAGCCGGGCCTCCGAGGGCTCCACGTTCTGGATCGACTTGCCGCGCGCGGAGCTCACCCCGGCGGCCACGGCATCCATCGCCACGGCGCTGGGCCTGCCGTCGGCCCGCGCCGAGTCGAGCGCGGTCGTGACCTCCGCCCGCCTCGAGGGGCTGCGGGTCCTCGTGGCGGAGGACAACCTCGTCAACCAGAAGGTGGCCGCCGGTCTGCTCGGCCGCCTCGGGTGTCGCGTCGACATCGCCAGCAACGGGCGCCACGCGGTCGAGCTCGCCCGGCGCCACCCCTACGTGGCCATCTTCATGGACTGCCAGATGCCGGAGCTGGACGGCTTCGCGGCGGCGCGCGAGATCCGGCGCGCCGAGAAGCAGTCCGGCGCCGGGGCGTCACCCTCCCCGACCCCCGGAGCTCCGACCGACCTCGCCCTGGCCCGCGAAGGAGATGGTGAAGGAGAAGGAGAAGGTGCCCCCGGGCCCGCCGCGGCGCGCCCGGTGTTCATCGTGGCGCTGACCGCCGCCACCATGACCGAGGAGCGGGAGCGCTGTCTCGCCTCCGGGATGGACGCCTTCCTGGCCAAGCCGTTCGACCCGGACGACCTGCGCCAGCTCCTGCTCCGGGCGCTGGCCGAGCGACGCTCCGACGACCGCCCTTGCCCCCCGGCTGCCTCGAACTCGTCAGGCTGAGCGCTTGCGTCGACGTCCGAGCAACGCCAGCACGCCAACGAGCCCCGCGAGCCGTCGAGCCGCCCGTCCCCTGGCTCCACCCAGCTCGGCGGCCGCGGTCGGGGATGGGCCGTCCGGCCCGGCGACCGCGCACCCCTCGCCGGCGGGCTTGAGCTCGGTGGGCTTGCTGTCCGAGGGGGCGGGGTCCGCGGCCACCCCGGTCGGGCTCTCGGCGACGACCGGAGACGACGGCGCCACGCTCGGCTCGGCCTCCGCCGTCCCGCCGAAGGCCCCGAGGTTGATGCGTCCGCCGTTTGGCGCCGGCTCGGCGGCGAAGTCGTCGCCTGGATCTCCCCGATCGGTCGTGGGCTGGCCGCGCTGCACGTGCAGATCCCCCTGTCCGTACCCGACGAACGCCACCTCCTCCGCGACATCGGAATCCCCACGGCTCATTCCCTGGTAGGCGGCGACCAGGTTGCCGGTGAGATCGTTGAAGGTGCTGGCGATGGCGCCCCCGGTCTCGACCGCGAGGCCCACCTGGTTGCCGACCACGATGCTGTTCTTGATCAGGACCCGGCCAGCGGCACGGACCGCGCGCCCGTTGGCCGCGAGGGTGAGATTCACCAGCGAGGCGGCGGCGTTCGCGCCCACCGCGACGCCGGTGTCCACGCTGCCGCGCACGATGACGTTGCGGATGCGGGCGTCGTGGACGTCGTGTGCGATCGCGATGCCGACCTTGGCGCCGATCACGGTCAGGTTGCGGACCTCGGTGGGCCGGCCGGTGGTGCTGGCGGCCAGCGACAGCCCAACCTCGAGCCCCGTCGCGTCGAGCACGGTCTTTCCAGGGCCGGCGCCCTCCAGCGACACACCGGCGGGCACGTCCATCGAGCCCTGCAGGCGAAAGGTCCCCGCCCCGAGCCGGATGATGCTCCCGATCGGGGCGCGCTCCATCGACGCCACCCCCTCGTAGCGGGAGAGCTCCGGGAGCGGGAGCCGTCCCAGGGCCGGGGCGACGGCGCGCAGGTATTGCAACTTGGACCAGTCGGACCAGGCCCCCCGTGCATCCCGGGCGCGCAGGGCGACCACGTAAGTCACCCCCGGCTCGAGCGACGTGGCCAGCCGCAGGCTGGTGGCACCTGCGGCGGTGATCTCGGCGCCAAGCCAGTCCTCCAGGATCTCCCCGTCGCGATCGATGCGAATCTCGTACGCCACGTCGTCGCCATCCGGATCGAGCACCGGCTTCCATTCGACGAGCGGCCGCCCCGCGGCGAGAAGGCGTCCCGAGCCCCCGCTCCAAACCGGCGCGTCGGGCGGCAGATTCACGCTCGACAGGTGACTCTCGAGCGTCCCGTCCTCCGACTCGACGAACAGGCGGCCGTTGGCGAGCACCGGCGAGGTCCGCCCAGGAGCGGTCAGGGTCAACGTGGGACCGCGTCGCTGTCCGCTGCGCGCGTCCAGCACCTGCACGGAAGCTTGCAGCGACGAGCCCACCGCCACCCACGCGCCCCCGGCCCGCACGCCCGCGTACCCCGCGGGGGTCGGACAGAGCCAGTTCTTCGGGATGTCGTTGGCGGAGGCGAGCTGCAGCCGTCCGTTGGCGCGCTGCCAGATCACCCGCCCGGAGGCCGGATCGACGGCCACCACGGTCTCGCGCAGCAGAAACTGGTCGGCCACCTTGTCCTTGTCGGTGTCGATGGCGTCATCGATTCGAACATCGAAGACCAGCAGCCCCGCGACCGCGGTGATGGACGAGACCGCATACGACCGGCCGAGCCGGGCGGCCGCGGTGTCCACCCCCTCGTCCGCCAGGCTCGGGAGCAAGGTGGGCAGATCGATGGGCCACCCCGCGGCGGCCTGTCCGGTCGCGAGCTCGACCGCGTGCAGACGCCCACTGGCTCCCCCGGGCAGCAGGTAGACCCGGCTCCCGCTGATCACCGGCGCCGACAGGTTGACCATCCCGTCGCCGTCGTAGGTCCACCGGGGCGCGCCGGTCGCGAGGTCGAAGCTGTAGAGGTGCCCCTCCATCGCGCCCACCAGCACCTGAGCCCCATCGGTGACCGGCACGGAGTTGCTGAACTGGGCCATCACGTCCGCGCGCGTGGCCCAGAGGGTCGCGCCGGTTGCGGCGTCGATGCGGAAGAGCTGGCGCAAGGGGTACCCCCCCGCCAGGAGCAGGCTGTCCGCCACCACCTGCGGCGACGACTGCTCGATGCCCCCGAGGTGCTTCTTCCAGACCAGCTTGCCGTCGGTGAGACGCAGGGCATAGAGGCTCTGATCGAGCGAGGGCACGAACACGCGGCCCTTGTGGATGGCCGGTGAGGCCATCAGGCCATCGGTCGCGGTGAACTTCCAGATCAGCTGGCCGGTGCCCGCGCGCAGCCCGTACACCGTGCCGTCGCGGCTGCCCACCACGGCGACTCCATCGGCGACCGCCGGGCTCGAGGTGTTCCATGTCCCGTTCGGGATGGGAAACGACCAGCTCCCCGCCCGAAAGTCGACCCCCGAGCGCTCCGGCGTCGCCGAGCCATGCGCGGGCTCGAGACCGTGCGCCGGCCAGTCGTCCGCCCGCGCCGACATGGACCACGACAGCGTCAGGCCCGCGGATACGAGGAGGGCCACTGCCGCGACAGGGCTCCCCGAACGCCCGGTCGAAGCTGTTCTCTGCGGCATGAGCTCGGGTGTTCCATCGACGGGATGTGCAGGAGCTGAAGCCGCCGTGCTCGCCTGAAAAGACGGGAGGTGACCGAGGAAACCGGCCCCTCTGCCTGGCAATGAGTGCGAGCTCCTCCCGTGTCGGGGCTTTCACGACAGCGCCGCAGGTCGCCGGCACAGGTCCGCGGAAATCGGCCGCCCAGGCGCGCGCAAGCGGGGAAACCCGAATAGGATCGGCGGCGGCATGCGACGTCGGGATCGGGGACCCGGAGCGGCACTGGCGCCCGCGGACAGCGACGCCCTGCGCGAGGCGAGCGAAGGGCTGAAACGGATCGCCGACGACAGCCTCGAAGGCCTGCAGCAGCGCTTCCCCGGCGAGTGGAGGACCGTGGGCTCGGCGCTGGTGGCGGCGGCCGAGACCCGTCGCCCCGAGGCCATGGTTGCCTTCATGAACCGGTTTCGTGCGGGGGCGAGACCCTGGCGGGCCCGCCTCGAGCGACGGGGCGGGCGGAACGGAACGACCGCGCTCCTGCGCGCGGCCGCACCGCACCTGGCGATGGACCGCATGGCGCGGCTCGCGGCCGAGGTGACCCTGAAAGCCGCCGCGGCGCACCTCGCCACCGGCCAGCCGACCGGAACCCTGCGCTTCGGCCGCCTCGACGGCTGGCTCATCGACCGGCTGTTCTTCGCGCGCCGACCACCCGGCCACGGCGGGGACGCCCGCGGGACGGCGGCAGGGCTGGCTCGCAAGCCCGTCTCGCTGAGGGCCTTCCGGTGGCTCTGGCCGCTCATCCGGCAGCGGCGCATCCTCATGCCTCTGGTCGCGCCGCGCGGGATCTACTGCTTTTACAGCCGGGAGCTGGTGCGCGCGCTCGGCGAGCTGATTGGCGTGCGCGTCTGCCTGGAGATCGCCGCCGGGGACGGGACCCTGGCGCGCTTCCTCTCGGCGGCCGGGACCCCGGTCATCCCCACCGACGACCGGAGCTGGAGCCACGCGATCGCGTACCCCGACGACGTGCAGGTGGAGACCGCGCCGGAGGCGCTGGCCCTGCGCCGGCCAGCCGCGGTGGTGTGCTCGTTTCCGCCCCCACAGAACACCTTCGAGCGTCACGTTTTCCGGACCTCGAGCGTGGAGCTGTACATCGTGATCACCTCGCGGCACCGCCATGCGGCTGGCGACTGGAACGCCTACGCCGCCCAGACCGCCTTCGACTGCGAGGCGCCTGCCGCGCTCGCCGCGCTGGTGCTGCCGCCCGAGCTCGATCCCGCCGTCCTGGTCTTTCGAAGACGAGCACCGGCCCGCCCCGCCGGACGGGGCCGCGTCGCGCAGGCGTGACCTGGCCGACCCCGGGTCACGGGCGCCGGTCACGTTTTTCGGAGCGGACGCACGGTATGCGACATTTGCATGCGCAGGCACACTTCTCCCCATAGAATTCGGCCATCGAAAACGGGGGCGCGGCGCGGACCTACGCACTTTCTCCGATGCAGATCGGAATGCTGTACCAGGCGCTGCGCGCCGGGAACCCCGGCGGGCAAAGCCCGTTCGATGTCGAGCAGCTCCACATCGTCCTCGGGGAGAACGTGCTGGCCGGCCCGTTCCAGCGGGCCTGGCAGTGGCTCGTCGACCGCCACCCCGTGCTGCGCACCGGGTTCGCCTGGGATGCGGCCCTTCCCCAGCAGCTCGTCCACCCGACCGCCGGTATCGCCATCGAGATCGTCGACTTCACTGGCGAGACCGTCGAGACCCACCGCGAGCGTCTCGACCGGCTGCTGCTCGCGGATCGCCGGCGCGGCTTCGACCTGCGGCAACCGCCGCTCGTGCGCGTGACCCTCATCCGCACGGCGAGCGGTCGCACGGAGGTGCTGTGGACCTTCCACCACATCCTGCTCGATGCCCGCTGCTTCCCGGTGCTGCTCGGCGAGGTGTTCGCGGCCTACGATGCCTTCTGCCGCAACCTCGCGCCCACCCTTGCCCCGCCGGCGGATCGCTACGACCGCTACCTCGACTGGCTGGCGACGCTCGAGCCGACCGCGAGCCGCGAGTTCTTTCGCGAGCTCCTGCGGGGCAAGACCACGCCGACGCCGCTGCCGGGCGCGGAGCTCGCCGAGCGACCGCTGCCGGTGGCGAACGACCTGGCTCCCTACGGCCGCATCGCGCGCCACCGGGCCAGCTTGCTCCCCGCCCTGCGTGGGCTCGCCGAGCGCACCGGGACCACGGTCGGGACGGTGGTGCAGGCCGCCTGGGCCCTGGTCCTGGCGCGCTTCACCGGCGACGACGACGTGCTCTTCGGGGTGACCCGGGCCTGTCGCCACTCGGTGCCGGGCGGCGACGCCGACGAGACCGTGGGGCTCTTCATCAACACGCTGCCCGTGCGGGTTCGCTTCACCCCGACGCTGACCATCCGGGCGCTGCTCGAAGGTCTGCGCGCCCAGAGCCTGACCCTGCGCGCCCACGAGCACACCTCCCTGGTGGATGTACAGGGCGCGAGCGAGATCCCGCGTGGCGTCCCGCTGTTGCCGACCCTGCTCATGTTCACGAACCGCTCGCTCGAGGAGGCGCTGACCGCCGTCGATCCAGCCCGGTTCGCCGAGGCCACCTTCACCCTGCACGAGCAGCCGGGCCCCGCGCTCAACCTGATCGCCATCGCCACCGACTCGGGTCACCTCGAGCTGCGGCTCCTCTACGATCGGGCGCGCTTTCGTCCGGCGGTGGTCGAGCGGCTGGCGGAGTCCACCCTGCAAGCCCTCGCGTCCCTGGCGGGCGCCTTGGCCAAGGAGGCGCCGGAGCCCTCGCGGCTGGTCGAGGAGCTCGACGTCCTTCCGCCCGGCGAGCGGCTGCGCCTGGTCGAGACCTGGAACGACACCGCGCGCCCGTTCCCCTCCGAGCTCGGGATCCACGAGCTCTTCGAGGCGCAGGCCCGCCAGCGTCCGGGCGCGGTCGCGCTCGAGATGGGCGGGGCCACCTTGACCTACGGTGCGCTCGACGAGGCGGCCAACCGGCTCGCGCGCACGCTTCGGCGGATGGGCACGGGACGCGGGGGCTTCGTGGCCGTGTGCCTCGACCGCGGGTTCGAGCTGGTGGTCGCGCTCGTCGGCGTCGTGAAGGCGGGCGCGGCCTACGTTCCGCTCGACCCCCATCAACCCGCCGCCCGCCTCGGGCGGACCCTCGAGGACGTGACCTCGCCCCTGGTGGTCACCACCCGGGCGCATCGCCACCTGTTCGGCGAGCTGCCGGTGCTGCTGCTCGACGCAGCGGACGAGGCGGGTGGCGCCGCGCGCGACGATTCGGAGGCCGAGCGCCGCGGCGAGCCCCTGCCTCGCGACGTCGACGCCGGCAGCCCCTGTTACGTCATCTTCACCTCGGGGAGCACCGGGCGGCCGAAGGGCGTGGTGCTGAGCCATCGCGCCGTGGTGAACACCCTCGACTGGGCGATCCGCGCCTGCCAGATGGGTCCGACCGACCGGTTGCTCTTCGTCAATTCCCCGGGGTTCGACCTGTCGGTGTTCGACCTCTTCGGCGTGCTCGGCTCGGGTGGCACGGTGGTGATCGCCAGCGAGCGCGATCTGGCCGAGCCGGCCGCGCTGGCCGAGATGCTGGTGCGCCAGCGGATCACCGTGTGGAACTCGGCGCCGGCGGCGCTGCAGCGTCTGCTTCCTTTCCTGTCGGCGCTCTCGCCCGGATCCTCGCCGGGGTCACCCCCGGGCGCGGTGGACGAGGACGAGGCGCCGTTCCGGCTGGCGATGCTGAGCGGAGACTGGATTCCTTTGACCCTGCCGCCCGCGGTGCGGGCCGCCTTCCCGCGCGCCTCGGTGGTGAGCCTCGGAGGGGCGACGGAGGCCGCGATCTGGTCGAATGTCTTCCCGATCGGCGCCCTCGACCCGCGCTGGGTGAGCGTTCCTTATGGGCGCCCCATCCAGAACTGCCGCTATCACGTCCTCGATCGGCGGCTGCAACCCGTTCCGGTCGGGGTCACCGGGGATCTGTTCATCGGGGGGGCGTGTCTGGCGGACGGGTACCTTGGTCGCCCCGAGCTCACCGCCGAGCGCTTCATCCCCGACCCGATCTCCCGCCGCCCGGGGGAGCGCCTGTACAAGACCGGCGATCTCGCGCGCTACTTCGACGACGGGGAGCTCGAGCTCCTCGGGCGAGCGGACTTCCAGGTGAAGATCCGTGGCTTCCGGGTCGAGATGGCCGAGGTCGAGGCGGCCTTGCTCGCGATCCCGGGCGTGCGAGAGGCGCTGTGCGCCGCGTACCCCGACGCCTCCGGCGAGAAGGCCCTCGCGGCCTACGTCGTCCTCGCCGCGGGGAGCGCGGTCGACCCGGCCGCGGCCGCGCCCGCGGCCCCGCCGCCGACCGCGTGGGAGGGCGCGCCGACGGTGCCCGACGCCCGGTCGATCCGTGAGCAACTCCGCCTCGGCCTTCCCGACTACATGGTCCCGGCGCAGGTCATCGTCCTTGCCGCCCTCCCCCTGTCCGCGAACGGAAAGGTCGACCGCTCCGCCTTGCCGGCGCCCGGCCAGGCCCCCCGGGAGCTCCCCGCCGCCGCCGCTCGAGACGATCTCGAACGGCGTCTGGTGGCCATCTGGGAGGACGTGCTCCAGCGGCGGCCCATCGGCATCACCGATGACTTCTTCGTGCTCGGCGGCCACTCGTTGCTGGCGGTGATGCTCATGACCCGCATCCAGAAGGACATGCAGGTGCGGCTGCCGCTGTCGACCCTGCTCGAGCACCCCAACATCGAGGCGCTCGCCCGTGCCATGTCGAGCTCGGTGTCGGGCTCGATGGCGGCGGTCACACCCCCCACCTCGGCGACCTCGCCAGCCTCGGGGTCGGGGTCGGACGCCGGCGGTGGCGGAGTGCCGGGCCGGATCGCGCGTCACCTGCTCACCCTCAACGGCACGGGAAGCCGACCTCCGCTGGTGCTGGTGGCCGGGATTGGCGGCTACGCCTTCACTTATCGCAATTTCCCCAGCCTCTTCGGGCCGGAGCAGCCCGTGCTCGCCTTCCAGAGCATCGGCGCCGAGGACACCGGGCCCCTCGTCGATCATTCGATCGAGGAGATCGCCGCGGTCTACGAGCGGGAGCTCATGGCCTCGCCGGCCGGGAAGGCCTCGCTCGACGGGCCGATGGTCCTCGGCGGGTTCAGCTTCGGGGTCCTGCCGGCCTTCGAGCTGGCGCGGCGGCTGCGGCGACACGGTCGCGATGTTCCGCTGCTCGTCTCGTTCGACGGGTTCGCGCCTGGCTATCCCCAGCGGCTGCCCTTCCCCGAGCGGGTGCTGGCCCACGGTCGCGCGTTCTTGCGCGGCGGCAGCGACGAGAAGAAGACCTACCTGCGCGAGCGGGTGAGCAACGTGCGCCGCTCGGTCCTCGAACGGCTCGGGCGCGGCACGGAGCTGGCCCCCGCCATCCCGTTCGCCGATCCCGACATGACCAAGCGGATGAAGGAGCTGTGGGTGCTCCACCAGCAGGCCCGGGCCCGTTACCGGCCCCAGACCCGCGAGCCCTTCGCGCTCCTGCTGATCTGTCCCGAATCGACCGAGCACTGGGTCGCCACGCAGATGGACGATCCCCTCTATGGATGGCGGTCGTTCGTCAGCGGGCCCATCTCGCTGGTCACGGTCCCCGGGCACCACACCGCGCTCCTCGACGGTCCGAACCAGCCGCTCATCATCCACGCCATCAGCGAGCACATCACCCGGTTCGCCAAGTACTGACCGCAGGTGCCGAATGTTCGATTGATGCGATTGACGCGATTGTCGCCGGTTCTTCGACGCCGGGCATCGTAGGCTCCCATCATGTCGATCGTCTCGCGCCTGAAGAAGAAGGGACCGAATGGCCTCGGCTACGGAACCACGGCGGCCGAGGTGGTCGCCAAGCTCGATCTCGCGGGGCGCACGATCCTCGTGACGGGCTGCCGGTCGGGCCTCGGGCTCGCGACCGCACGGGCGCTGGCCGCCCGCGGCGCGCGCCTGGTCGGGACCGCGCGCACGGCGGAGCTGGCCCGCTCGGTCCTGGCGGGGCTCGAGACCAGGGCCGGTGGACCGCCACACGTCCCGGTCGGCTGTGACCTCGCCGACGTTGCCTCGGTCCGGGCCTGCGTCGCGACGGTGATCCGCGAGGTCGGGCAGCTCGACGCCGTCATCTGCAACGCGGGCATCATGGCGTTGCCGCGCCTCGAGCAGGCCTACGGATACGAGCTGCAGTTCTTCACGAACCACGTCGGGCACTTCCTGCTCGTGACGGGGCTCCTCGATCGCCTGGCGAAGGACGGTCGGATCGTGATCGTCAGCAGCGAGGCCCACCGACGGGCGCCTGCCGCCGGCATCGAGCTCGACAATCTCTCGGGGGCGAAGCACTACGCCCCGTGGAAGGCGTACGGGCAATCGAAGCTCGCCAACCTGCTCTTCTCGAACCACCTGGCCCTGCGCCTCGCGGGCGGCGCCGGTCAACCCGGGACCACGTCCAATGCGCTGCACCCTGGTGTCATCCAGACGGCCCTCAGCCGGCACATCCCGGGGATCGCCCAGCTCGGCCTGCGCCTCGCGGCCCCCTTCTTCCTGAAGTCGACCGAGGAGGGAGCCGCCACCCAGACCTACCTCGCGACGCGCCCGGAGGTCGCTCTGACCTCGGGGAGATACTTCATGGACTGTCAGCCCGCCGTTCCGTCGGCCCTCGGTCGCGATGCCGAGCTCGCGGCTCGCTTGTGGGAGGAGACCGAGCGGCTCGTCGCCAGGCTTTGACTGACCGCCCGCGGCGGCGCGCCCGCGCGCGGCGGCGGGGTCTGGACGCGCTCCGTTGGAGGACTTGCGGTGAGGTGAATCGGTATGATGCATCGTGCCTCGAGCGCGCAGGACCGAGCACCTTCAACTTTCGCCGAAGGTCGGTCAGGCTCCGCGCCCTTCAGACGAGGTAACGGCTCTCACGCTCCGTCCTTGGCGTGGGTCGTCATCGAAGAAGGTCTCGTCTACCGGGAGGGAACCGAATGCGTGGCTCCGACTTTCGCACTCTCCAGTTCGGTCGCTGGACGACTCTTGCCGCCCTGCTGCTCGGGTCGAGCGTCGGGTGCAAGGGCTCGATCTCCGGCCCGACGACCGGGGCGGGCTCGTCTGGCGCGGGCCCGTCCGCGACGGCGAACCCAGGCGCTGGAGCCGGCTCGACCACCCCGGGCGGTTCCACCACCGCCGGCTCGACCGCCACCTCGCCAGGTGGAGCCCAGGCCGGAGGGACCCAGGCGGGCCAGCCCAGCACACCGGGTGGCATGACGGTGGCGGGTGGCGGCACCCAGGCACTTCCCCCCAGCTTGCCGGGGGTCGAGGCGCCGCGCCGGCTCTCCCTCACCGAGTACAAGAACACCATCCGCGATCTGCTCGGCATGACCACCCCGGTCACCACCGATGACCTGCCGGTGGATCAACAGGCCGGCACCTCGGGCTTCCTGACCGGCGCCGCCATCACCAGCGCCCCGGATGCCCGGCTGCTGCTCGACAAGTCGGACGCCATGACCACGGCGGCCATGGCGAGCCTCGCCACCCAGGTCCCGTGCATCGCCACCCCGACTGCGGCCGACACCTGCGCCAAGCAGTTCATCACGACCTTCGGCCGCCGCGCCTTCCGCCGCCCGCTGGTCGACGACGAGGTGACCCGCCTCATGGCGCTCTACACCCTGCAGATGGGCCCGACCATCGGCTCGACCTTCTCCGAGGCCATCCGCGGCGTGACCATGGCCATCATCCAGTCCCCGAACTTCCTCTACCGCTGGGAGCTCGGCCCCACCACCCCGGCCATCAAGGAGGTCACGGCCGGCGCCACGCTGGTCCGCTTCAACTCGCAGGAGATGGCCTCGCGGCTCTCCTACGCCTTCTGGGCCACCATGCCCGACGCCCGCCTCTTCCAGCTGGCCGACGCCGATCAGCTCCAGACCCCCGACCAGATCCAGCAAGAGGTCCGGCGGATGATCATCGACCCCAAGGCCAAGGACGCCTACGGCGACTTCGCCACCCAGTGGCTGAGCCTGACCCAGCTGCCCTCCGCGCTCAAGGACGCCAGCCTCGGCTTCACGCCCCAGATGGCGCAATCGATGCTCGCCGAGACCGGGGCCTTCGTCTCCGACATCTTCCTCGGCGCCAAGGCCACTGGCAGCCTGACCGATCTCCTGACCTCGCAGAGGTCCTTCATCGACGGGACCCTGGCCAAGATCTACGGGATCTCGGGGGTGACCGGGACGGCCCTGCAGCAGGTCACGTTCCCGGCCGGCCAGCGGGCGGGGATCCTCACCCAGGCCAGCTTCCAGACCATGCACGGCGACGTGGATGGGTCCTTCCCGGTGCGGCGCGGGGCGCAGGTCTACCGGCGGCTCTTCTGCAAGGAGGTCAACCTGCCGGACAACGTGCAGGTGGTCCCGCCACCGCCGGCGACCGCCGGCCAGACCACGCGCCAGCGCTTCGCCCAGCACGCGATGAACCCCTGCGCCGGGTGCCACGCGCTGTTCGAGCCGATCGGGTTCGCGTTCGAGAACTACGACGGGCTCGGCGGCTACCGCACCACCGACAACGGACAGCCGGTCGATGCCAGCGGGAGCCTGACCATCGGCACCACGCCCGTCACCTTCAAGAACGCCATCGACCTCGCGGGCGATCTCGCCCAGAACGATCAGGTGCGGGACTGCATGGCGACGCAGTGGATGCGCTACGTCCTGCGGCGGCGCGAGGGCGACGGCGATCTGGCGTCGCTGCAGAAGGCGCAGGCAACCTTCCGCGCCGCCTCGTTCGACATGCGCGAGCTCCTGGTGTCCATCGCCTCCACCGACGCGTTCTCCCACCGATCCCCCGCCCCCGGAGAGGTCCTGCAATGAAGCCGATGCACGACTGGGAAGTCCGTCGACGTGACCTGCTGAAGACCCTCGGGGTCGGGATGGGGTGTCTGCCCTTCCTGCACAGCCACAAGGCCCTCGCCGCCGGCACCGGCGCCGCGCCCAAGAAGCTCCTCATCGTGGCGAGCACCGAGGGCTATCGCCAGATGAACTGGCGCCCGAAGGACGGATCGCTCTTGACCCAGACCTTGCCCGACTCGTCGAGCCCGCTCGAGCGGCACAAGGCGAACATGATCTTCATGCCCGACATGACCAACCCGGCGTTCGCGGGCCCTCGCCATGGCGGCTTCCCGAACCACCTGGCGGCGGGCCCGAACAGCGGGGTCAACGAGTACCGCGTGCCCTACAGCGCGACGGTCGACCAGGTGGTGGGCAGCGCGCTCATCGTGGCGAATCCCAGCCTGTCGCGCGCGACCTTGAACCTCGGGGTGCTCTCGAGCCAGGGCCTGATGGGTGAGGGCAACAACTCGCGATTCTGCATCTACAAGGGCAAGGATCAGCCGGTTCCCCCCGAGCAGGATCCGTGGAAGACCTATGGGCAGATCTTCGGGGGCGTCATGGCCACCACGCCCGGGACCACCACGCCCGCCGCCGCGACCGGGCAGGCCGCGGTCGCCAAGCTCATGGCCCGCAAGCAGAGCATCCTCGACTACGTCGGGACCGATCTGCAGAAGTTCGCCACCCGCGTCGGGACCGACTACCAGACCATCATCGGTGGGCACCTGCAGGCCATCCGCGATCTCGAAAAGGAGCTCCAGGCGCTCGGCAGCACCGCCAGCGGCACCCAGGCCCAGTGCAGCACGCTGCCCGGCACGGCGGTCACGGCCACCGACGCGTCGAACTACGGCCCGCTGGTCCAGGCGCAGCTGAACCTGGCGGTGATGAGCCTCAAGTGCGGGGTCACCCAGGTCGCGACCATGCAGATGGTCGACGCCGGCGGTGGGCACATCCCGTTCAACTTCGTCCCGGGGGTGGGGGGCATGTCCACGGTTCCATCCGCGGCCAGCACCGGGCTGCGGACCTGGCACGATCTCTCGCACAACCCGGTGACCAACGGGGTCGACATGAAGAGCATCGTCGACAAGTGGTGCATCACCCAGTTCGCGACGATGCTCGACCAGATGGTGGCGACCCCCGAGCCGGGCGGGACGATGCTCGACAACAGCGTGGTGCTCATCACCAACCACATGCAGGACGGCGCCAACCACGACACCCAGAAGCTGCCGTGGATGCTGGCGGGTAGCTGTCAGGGGTTCTTCAAGACCGGCCAGAGCGCGCTCAGCACCGGCAACCCGATCAACGGCGTGCTCACAGACGTCTGCAACGCCATGGGCGTTCCGGTCACCTACTTCGGCGATCCGGGCTTCGGAAAGTCCTGGGCGGGTCTGCGGGCCTGACCGCCGGCCCCGACACCCCCATCATCGACGACGTCGGTCGAGGGTCGGGGCCGCGAGCAGGAGCAATCCGAGGAGCGCGAGGATGACCGCCGAGGAGGACGAGCCCGGGAGTACGGAGCACCCTCCCCCCGCGCGCCCCTGCCCTCGGCCCTCGGTGCTGGCCCCACCGCTTCCTCCTTCCGGCAACACCGTGACGGCGGGCTGTCCTCCGGTCGCGGTAGGGCCGACGGGCGGAGCCGGTGCGCCGCCGCTGCCCGGCGCGCTGCCCCCGGAGCCGGTCGAGGGGCTCGCGGGGATGCAGCGCCCGAGGACGCAGGTGAGCCCGGAGGCACCGCAGAGGGTCCCGTCGTCGGCGTCGTCGATCTGTCCGTCGCAGTCGTCGTCGAGGAAGTTGCAGGTCTCGACCGTGGCGGGACCGGGCGTGCAGCTCGCGGTGCAGGTCGCGGCGAAGCGCTTGCATTGTCCTCGCCCGCAGCTGGCCCGCACGCCCTCGTCGACCTCCCCGTTGCAGTTGTTGTCGCGCCCGTCGCAGAGCTCGACCGCCCGCGGGTAGACCGTGGGATCGTAGTCGTTGCAGTCACCGGTGCAGTCCGCGAAGCCGACAGAGGGCTTGCAGTCGTTCTTGGTCCCGAGGCCGAGCACGCCGTGTCCGTCCCCGTCCTTGTCCTCGCAGTACATCCGGTAGGTGACCTGGTCGTCGACCAGGCCATTGCAGTCGTTGTCCTTCTGATCGCAGAGCTCGGGCGCGCCGGGATACACCTTCTCGTTGAAGTCGTCGCAGTCGCCGGCGACGGGCGCGAAGCTGAAAGGCTGGCTGCAATCGTGGCGAACGGGGGCCGCGGGATCGGAGGTTCCGAATCCGTCTCCATCCTGATCGCGGTAGTAGGTCTGGCCGGTGCATCCGCTCGCGAGCGAGAAGCTGCCCGAGCCAGCGCCGTCCCCGCCCGGGGAGCCGTCCCCGTTGGCGGACAGCCCGTACGCGACGAAGACCACCCCCGTCGGGGTGGGAGCGCTCCAGGACGCCTCGAAGGTGGTCACGCCCCCGGAGCCGGTGCGCGGCGTGGTGTGGGTGACACCGGTGTCGTTGGCCAGGGTCCCGGCCTCGATCGCCTTGAAGGTCCCGGGACCGGCGGAGTCGGTGGTGAGATAGAACCCGGCGACGGCACCGTTGGTGGCGGACACCGTGACCGTCACGGTGACGGCCTGCCCGACGCTGGGGTTCACCGGGTCGGCGCTCACGGTGACGGTCGGCGTCTGCCCGCCCGTGTGACACCCCGAGCATCCCGCGGACGCGATGCCGTTGCGCTTGGCGAGCGCGCTCCGGGGCGCCGTGGCCGCGCCCGCGGCCAGCAGGGCGATGGCCAGGAACCGCGGAACGGAGAGACGGAGACGGAGACGGAGACGCAGGTTCACGCGAGATCTCGGTTGCCGGTCAGAGCATACACGGCTCGGGACCTCTTCTCGGTG
Organism: uncultured Myxococcales bacterium; assembly: GCA_964540815.1. Classification (GTDB taxonomy): domain Bacteria; phylum Myxococcota_A; class Polyangia; order Fen-1088; family Fen-1088; genus CAZIOH01. The sequence continues at coordinate 49,536 of CAZIOH010000035.1, forward strand.
CTCCAGTGTCTTTCGCTAGTGCTGCCTTGCCGCAGGGGGCAGCCCGCTGGGGCGACGGGTCGACCCAGCGCCTTCCGTGATGGTCCATGGCAGCGCGGTGAGGCGCCGCGGCAGCGTGCGGGGCAAGAGCTCGAGGGCCACGATGGTGGCGTCGTCCTTGAGGGCGCCGCGGCGAGCGGCGTGCTCGAAGACGAAGGTGCACAAGCCCTCGGGCTCTCCGGGCGCGCGGGCGATGGAGCTCTCGAGCGCCGACAGACCGAGGGGATCCTCGGCCGCGGTGAAGACGTCGCTGATCCCGTCGGTGGCGACCACCAGGACGCCCCCGTCCGTCAGGTCGAGGCTCGTCTCGACGTAGCGGGCGTCGGGGAACATCCCCACCGCGGGGCCGATTGACACCGGGAGCACCCGCGCACCCCTGATGGACTTGAAGACGGGGGGCAGGTGCCCGCCCACCGCGATGGACGCCCGCCGCCGGCGCGCATCCACGTCGATGCACACCATGCCCGCGAGGATGTCCGATGGCCACCGGCCCTGCACCGCGAGGTTGATGGCCTCGAGCACGTGCGCTGCGCAGGCTCCTTGCTGCGAGGCCACCCTCGGCAGGCCCGCGAGCCGCTCGGTCAGCGTGGACCGGTATCTCGCCGCCCGTGCGCCGTGCCCGGTGACGTCGCCGACCACGAGCACCAGCCGGTCGGGCGCCGTCTCGAGAGCGCGGCTGAAGTCCCCCCCAGGTCCATCGACCTCTTCCGTCCGCGTCGCCACACGCATCGCGAGATGACTGGTCGTCTCGCATCGATGGGACATTTCATCACCTCGATGCAGGACCGAGGCCGAATCCCACCTCGTGCGCTTCGTTGTTCCCCGCCGCACAGCCAGCCCCGATGGCCCACCTGGCTCCCGCTGGAGATGCGGCACGGGCGCGCAAGGCTTGCTCTCCCGGTGGCCGGGCCGTGCAGGTTCTGCGCGCCCCCACGGCCCCCGGCGCGGGGCGGACAGATCATCGGTCAGGGCAGCGTCGGTGGCGCCGTGGTGGGGCGGAGCAGCACGATGGTCCGTGCACGCGCGAATCCTGCCGGGTCGGAATCCTTCAAGTAGATCTTGATGTGTTCCGGCCGCGCGGCGAGCGCCGCCGACGCCAGCGCCACCCCGATGCGCTCGAGGCTGGCCGCCTCCTCCTGTGGAGGGCCCACATGCAACACCCGCCCTGCCCGCTCGGCAGGGACCACCTCCAGGAAGACCCCACCGAGCACGGTGTTTCCCTCGAGCTTTCCCCCTTTGCGGGTCACGAGCTCCTGCTTCACGGCCTCGAGGTCAGCCGTGGTGACGTCGTTCGGCAAGGCGATGCGATAACGTCGGCCGTCGCCCTCGGGCGACGTCTGCGAGGTCGAATCCCGCGGCGCCGCGAGCCTCGAAACCACCTCGAGCGGACGAACCATGAACAGGGCCTTACCGGCGCGCTTGCGGGCGAACTTCAAGGCGTAAGCCGTCCCATAGAGCACGCGCAATGCGTCGGCGGATACGCGGTCGAGATCGGGGACATCGGGGGCATCGAGTACGTCGCGGACATCGCGGACATCGCGGACATCGATGGACAGACACCGGCGCCTCGGCAAGGACACGACGTCGGCCTCAGCCTTAGCGTTCGAAAATGCTGCTGGGAGCCACGGGCTCGGGTCCCCTCCCCCGTTCCCACGTCGCGCGGAGGCGGGGCTTGGCCGATTCTTCGAGGGAGCCTGGGGATCGATCAGCGTGGAATCATCCATGTTGTCGATCCCGGTCATTGCCAGCGCCATGCCAGCACCTTGCAGCCCGCGCCAAACGAAGAACGACGTCGCACCCACATGGGGAGCGACGTCGTCGGGGACCGGCCAGGCTGATCCGACTACCGGCCGCGCTTGCGGCGCAGGACCAGTCCGAGTCCGACCAGAGCCGCGCTCGCCAGCAGCCCCGTGCCCCGCCGCGGGCCGGAGCCCACCGCATCCATGCTGCAAGCGCACCCGCTCGATGAGCTCGACGGGGTGGCCGCGGCGCCGGTATCGCCGGCCGCGCCCACCGCGCCGCCGGTCCCCAGGCTGCCGATGGCGCCGCCCGACGTGAAGACGACCGTTGCCCCGCCCGAGCCATTCACCACGACCGGAGCCCCCCCGCTGCTGGTCACCGCCGCGCCGCCGCTCCCGGTCGTCGGGCCGCTGGTCGCTCCGCCGCTCGCGTCGACGCCGCCCGTCCCGGTCGCGCCGCCGCTGCCGCCCGCCGGCGGACCCTTCGCCCCACCTGCGCCGGGGCCCCCTCCCGCCTTACCGCCCGAGCCCGCCGCGGGAACCCCCGCGTCACTCGCCGGCGGGGGGGTCACCGCCATCCCGGTGATGGCCGCGGCCACCAGCTGCGCGATCTTGGTCGACCCCGCGTCGCTGGTGTGCTCGCCATCCGAATCCTTCATCGGAGGTTGAATGAAGAGCTCCGGGTGCCCGGTGAACGCCGTGAAGAGGTCGACGGTCGGGAGGCTGTACTTGGTCGCGAGCATGGTGACCACGTCCGACTGAGGGCTGGTCTTGTACCCGTTGTCCGGGCCGTCCATGCCATTCGGGATCGGGATCAAGGTCGACGCGAAGATCTTGGGTTTGCTGGGCAGCGCCTGAAACTTCATGATGATGTCCTCGTACCCGGTCTGGAAGGCCGGAACCGAGAACGCGGCGAGCGCCGTCATCGCGGACTTTCCCCAGTCGTGGCGTCCCCAGGAGCCGATGACCACGATGTCCGGGGCGAACGCCACGGCCGCGTTGTAGTTCTTCCCGCCGACGTACGGGTGCGTCTCGGAGTGCACGTAGCCGCCGATCACCGAGGCGCAGCAATCCCCGTAGTTCATGACCTGGTATCCGGCGCCGAGCAGGTCCTGGAGCTTGCGCGGGTACTCCTGCATGCCCGGGGGCTGGGCCTCCGGCGATCCCGGAAACAGATCGCTATGCGTGGTCTGCTCTCCGATACAGGCGACCTTGATTGGCGCGGCCGCCACCCCCCCCACCTCCGGGACTCCGAGAAAAACCAGACCCCCGAGCAACATGGCCGGGGCGAAGCGGAGACGGACGGCTGGGTGCATGATCATGGATTCTCCAAGAGGTGGTGGTTGTCTGCGGCTCGACGCACCGGCGCGCATTGCATTTCGCTCCGCGTGTCGGGCATCGGTGAAAAGTTCGGGAAAGGAAGCCCCGCCCCAAGACCCACCCACCGGGCCACCCGGCCACACACCTCGGGCTCTCTGATTGCACTCCAAGCTCGTTCGCTGAACCCCCTTCTGGCTCAGACCCATCGTGTTCGGACCAGAGGCCCCGGGCCTCGAATTCACGGCGATGCTCAGGTCGAAAGACCGAGCCCGACGAACGGACCGCTGTTCGGCACCCAACCGAACCCGGTGACCGGATCGCCCATGATGTTGCTGATGGTGCACCCGAGCCGCTGGTGGATCTGGGTGCCGGCGTTGACCATGTACCCCGTCTTGCTGAGCTTGCCGGCGGCCCCGCCGATGAAGGCGATCGGGTACCCGTTGATCCCGTGCGGGCCGGTGGCGAGCTCGTTGCCCCAGACCACGAGCGAGTTGTCGAGCGCGGTCTTCCCGTTGGCCTGCGCGAAGCCCGCCAGCTTCTGCCCGAGGTACTGCATGAGCTGCGCGTGGTACTTCCCGACGCCCTCCATCACGGTGCCCGCCACCGCGTCCGAGCCGTTGTCCTTGTGGGCGATGTCGTCGTGGAAGTCGGCGCGCATCCCCGCCAGGTTCAGCCAGTCGTAGTGGTAGTGGTCCCCGCCCCGCCCGAACTGGAAGGTGATGATGCCGATCATGTTGCACGCCACGGCGCTGGCGATGAAGTCCATGAACAGGGTGTTGAGGGTGGGCGCGCTCATCTCGTTGTTGGTGCCGGCGGTGGAGACCCCCGTCATGGACGGCTTCACCGACGAGCAGCCCGCAGCGCGCGGGGTGTTGCTGGCGGTCAGGTTGGTCGCCAGCCGCATCTCGAGGTCACGCACCGCCGTCAGGTGGGAATCGATCTTGTTGCGCTCGGAGGCCCCGAGCCGGGCCTGCAGCGTCGTCAGATCCTGGGCGACGGCATCCAGCACCGACTGACGCTGCTGGAGCCGCAGCTTGGCGGCCGCCGCGGCCGCGTCGGCCGTCGCCGTGCTGGTCCCGCCGGTGGCCGGCGCCGGGGTGGTGACGGCACCGAAGACGTCGGTGTAGATCTGATAGAGATCGGTCCGGCAGGCCTCCTGGAGCCCCGGCGCGGTGCACACGAAGGACGCTCGGCCGGCGTTGATGAGCCGGTAGTTCGCGACGATCACCCCACAGTGGAGGGTCGGGAACGGCTGGGTGAAGGTCAGCTTCTTCTTGAGGATCTGATCGACCGAAGGCCCGCCGCCGAAGGGCGCGCCCATCGAGATGTTGTCCACCCCGGAGTAAAGGCCGTGCCAGCCCCAGTCATGACCGTTGCCCACCGGCGAGCCCATCTTGTTGAGGTTCACGCCGTTGATGAGGGTGGTCTTCGGCCCGACCACCGGATCGGTGAGCAGGTCGTGCAGGATCGGTGAGTCCCAGGTGGTCCCGGTGGGCCAGAAGCTGGTCTGGTGGGTCCCGTTGGTCTGCATCATGAGGACCAGGTTCGGGCGCACCGGCGTGGCGGTCTGAGCGAAGGCTTGCTTGAGGAAGGTCGGGACGAGGAGCGTCGAGCCGGCCGCCCGCATGAGCGTGCGCCGTGAGAACTCGAAGTTGGCGGTGGATTTCATCGGTCATCCTTCCGGTTCACGAAGTTGGGATCGACCACGTACGACATGACCAGGTCCTTGATGTGTCCCCCCGCCGCCTGAAACTTGTTCGCCCAGGTCTGGATCACGCAGGTATCGGCGTCGGTGGTGGCGCGGGTCTGCGCGAAGCTGAAGAAGTGGTTGACCATGCAGGTCTGGGCCATCTGGCTCTGTGCCAGCTTCATCGAGAGCTGGGCCGGACCGACGAAGTTTCCGTCCACGTCGGTCCTGGTCAAGACCCCGGACGAATCCACCTGGAGGCCATTCTCCATGCTGCGGAAGCGACCGATGCCGTCCATCTGCTCGAAGCCGTAGCCGATCGGGTCGAAGGACAGGTGGCAGCCCGAGCAGGCGGGATCCTGCTCGTGGACCTCGAACTTCTGGCGGGTGGTGGTCTTGGCGTCGGTGGAGTCGATCGGGTTGGTCATGGCGGCCGCGGGCGGCGGGGGCGGCGTGACCTGGCAGAGGAGCTGCCGGCGGACGAGGAGGCCCCGCTCGACCGGATTCGAGCTCACGTCGGAGGCGTGATAGCTCAGCACCCCCGGCAGCGACAGGATGCCGCGCCGCTTGGTCGGATCCAGCTGTCCGCCGACCAGATCGGAGCCGTAGATCGGGGCCAGCGCCGCCGGGATGTTGGTGCTGACGCCGTTCATGAAGGAGGCCATCGTCCCCATCCCCTTGGCGAGCTGGGTCGACACGAACTGGTCGAACTCCTGCTGCATCCCGGCCGCGATGGCGTCCGTGAAGGTGGGGTACACGTCCGGGGACTTGGGGGCGGTGTTGATCGGGGCCATGTCCATCCAGCCCACGATGAAGCGGGTCATCTCCACGGTGGCGCGATCCGCACCGAGCATGCGGGTGGCCTCGGTCTGGATCGCCGCGGGCGAGCCGAGCCCGGTGGTCTCGGTGGTCTTCATCAAGGTCGCGTCCGGCCGCGAGCCGCTGAGCAGGAACGACAGCTGCGAGGCGATCTCGTAGTTGGTGAGCGGAACCGGCTGCTGGGGGGTCGGCGGCGCGCTGGGATCGCCGAGCTCGCTGACGTAGATGAGATTCGGCGACTGCAGCACGAGCTCGATGCCGAGCCGCACCGAGGTCGCGTAGTCCTGCCCCAGCGCCGCCACGGCGCTGGCGCGCGTGAACTCGGGATCGGTCATGGGCCGACCGTAGGCCTGCTTGGCAAAGGCCTTGATGAAGCTCTGCAGACAGGCCGTCGAGCCACCCGCCGTCGTGCAGGGGGCGAGGACCGTCGGGTTGGCCTGCGCCGAGAGGGTGGCCGCGAGATCGGAGACCGTCTGCTGCCAGGAATCGGTGACCTGCGAGAAACCGTCGTCGAGATTGTCGAAGCCCTCGACCAAGGGATCGTCGGGCAGGGCGGTCAGGACCGCCTGGCCCGCCGGGGCTCCAAGAAGATCCGTCACGACGTTCGCGTATTCCCGCCGCGACAGGCGGCGGATCCGGCGGCTCGTCACGATGGTGTCGCAGGCGGCCACGGCGCCCGTTCCGCCCGTCACGGGGGGAGTCCCGCCCGTGGAGCCGGTGGTACCGGATCCAGTCGTCCCCGTGCCCGTCCCACCGACCGCGGTGGACCCAGTCCCGGTTCCACCCACGGCCGTGGTCGTGCCGGTACCGGACCCGTTTCCGTTTCCGTTCCCGACTCCGCCGGGCGCGGTGTTCGTCGCTCCGTTCCCGCCCGACGTCTGTCCGGTCGACTTGCCCCCGGTCCCCGTGACCTGTCCCGAACAGCCGGCCAGCAGCAGCGCAACGGCAGCCATGAGGGTCCCGGCGCCCGACCCGCGACGACGCGGAGCGGCGAGCGCGGGCCCCGAGAATCTCGAGGATCTCCTTGTCGAAGTCATCCGCATGGTGCTTGGCATATCGGTCAGTAAGGGCGACCGAGCGCATGTTTCGGGTCTGCGATTTCCGCCGGGCGCAGGCGGGGTTAGGCGACGTGCCCGGGCTCACGCCCGCGCACGGAGCGCGTCACCAATAGGGGTGCGGAGCCGCGTGAGGTGGTAGTGTCCGGAGCGCTTTCTGGCGGGCGGGCTCGGTCGCCGGGTGACGCGTCGTTCGGTCTGGCACTCAGGCATCGGCCTGACGGCGGTCGGGCGGTCCGCGACCTGGCCAGGCTGGACGCGCCGCGCTCGACCACACAGACCGTGACCACAGACGAGGGACCCGACGTGCACGCACCCATCCCCACCTCTCACCGCACCCGTCACACCACCCATACCCATGAGGAAGGCTGACCGATGGCCCTGCCCGGGCGCCGGTTCGTTCCGCTCGCTCTCGTGGTCCTCGCCCTCGGCGCCGCGGGAGGGGTGGCCTGGCGGTGGAGGCAGGCGCACCAGAAGGCGCCGGTCGAGTTCGAGACCGTCGCGGTCGACACCGGTCGTATCGTCTCACGCGTCACCGCCACCGGCACCCTGTCGGCCCTGGTGACCGTGCAGGTGGGCAGCCAGGTCTCGGGGCGAGTCCAGAAGCTCTTCGTCGACTTCAACTCGCAGGTCAAGAAGGGCCAGCTCATCGCGACCATCGATCCACAGCTGTTCGCGGCGAACGTCGAGCAGAGCCGGGCCAACCTGCTCGCGGCGGTGGGAAACGCCACCAAGGCGGAGGCCCAGCAGAAGGATGCGCAACGGCAGTTCGAGCGCGCGCGCAGCCTGGTCGAGCGCAAGCTCATCGCGCAGGCGGACTTCGACACCGCCGAGGCCAACCTGGCGGTGGCCCGAGGCCAGACGGCGGCGGCCGAGGGCGCGGTGGCGCAGGCCAAGGCCGGGCTGCACCAGTCGGAGGTCAACCTCGAGTACACCAAGATCGTCTCGCCCACCGATGGCGTGGTCATCTCGCGGAGCGTCGACGTGGGCCAGACCGTGGCCGCGGCCATGCAGGCCCCCACCCTCTTCGTGATCGCGCAGGATCTCCGCAAGATGCAGGTCGACACCTCGGTGGCCGAGGCGGACATCGGCAAGCTCCAGGCGGGGATGCCCGCCAGCTTCTCGGTCGACGCCTACGCGGGGACGCGCTTCCGCGGGCGCATCCGCCAGATCCGCAACGCCGCGCAGACCGTGCAGAACGTGGTCACCTACGACGCGGTGATCGACGTCGACAACGACGATCTCCGGCTGCGGCCGGGCATGACGGCCAACGTGACCTTCATCTGGGCGGAGAAGGACGGCGCCTTGCGGGTGCCGAACGCGGCCCTGCGCTTTCGCCCCTCGTCGGAGATCCTGAGGGCGCTGGGGATGCCCCCGCTGCCGGGGAGCGGAGGCCCGGGGGCCGGGCGCGCGGGCGGAGGCACGCAACGGACGCGGGCCGGCGGAGGCGACGGCCCCGCCGGGGGAGGCCCGGCCGGCGCGGCCGGCGGTGGCGCGGCGCGCGTCGCGCGCGGGGGCGAAGGGACTGGACGTCCGGCCACCGGGACGGCGACTGGGACCGGGACAGGGGCCGGAGGCGCCGGCCGGGGTGGCGGGGGGCGGACCACCGAGGAAGCCTCGGACCGGCGAGCCGTCTGGGTCCTCCGCCTCGGACGGCCGCAGTCGGCGCCGGTGCGGACCGGGATCAGCGACGGCAGCCTGACGGAGATCGTCGAGGGCCCGCTGCACGACGGTGATCTCGTGGTGGTCGATGCGTCCCTGGCGGGCTCGGCGGATTCGCCGAGCGGGTCGAGCGGGACGCCCGGCGGGGCCCCGCCCGGAATGCGGCGCCTCTTCTAGTCGTCTCGGCAGGCATCACCCGGGGACTCACCGCATGGCGCTCATCGACCTCGACAAGATCTCCAAGGTTTACCGCATGGGGGACATGGAAGTTCATGCGATGCGTGAAGTCTCGCTCGCGGTCGAGGAGCGCGAGTTCGTGGCGGTCATGGGGTCGTCGGGCTCGGGCAAGTCGACGCTCATGAACATCATCGGATGCCTCGACCGCCCATCGAGCGGGATCTATCGCCTGGACGGGCGCGAGGTCTCCCGGCTCGACCGGAAAGAGCTGGCCCACGTCCGCAACCGCACGCTCGGGTTCGTCTTCCAGAGCTTCAACCTGCTCGCACGGACGAGCGCGCTCGACAACGTCGAGCTGCCCCTGGTCTACGCAGGCGTCCCGGCCCGGGAGCGGCACGCCCGGGCCAAGCAGGCGCTCGAGCGGGTGGGGCTCGGCCAGCGGCTCGATCACCACCCGAACCAGATGTCGGGCGGCCAGCAACAGCGGGTGGCCATCGCCCGGGCGCTGGTGTCCGGACCACGTGTGATCCTGGCCGACGAGCCCACCGGCAACCTCGACTCGCGCACCAGCATCGAGATCATGGCGCTCTTCCAGGAGCTCGGCGCCGCCGGCATCACCGTCCTGCTCGTCACCCACGAGCCGGACGTCGCGGCCTATGCCGCGCGGGTGGTGGTGATGCGCGATGGCCACGTCGTCAGCGACGCGCGCCAGGCGCCGCGCCCGGCGGCGCCGGACCTGTTGACGGCCCCGCCGGCCACGACCACGACCACGGGCAACACCACGAACACGGGCACCACCACGGGGAGCGGCCCGGCCGCCGCGGGCGCGCTCCCCGTCGCCCCCAAGGGAGCCTCCGCATGAACCCACTCGAGACCTTCCGGGTCGCCCTCCGGGCCCTCGTCCGCAACAAGATGCGCTCGTTCCTGACGGTGCTCGGCATCATCATCGGGGTGGGCGCGGTCATCGCGATGGTGGCGATCGGCGAGGGCGCCAAGGCCCGGGTCGAGGAGTCCTTCGCGTCGATGGGCTCGAACCTGTTGATCGTGCTGCCGGGCAGCACGAGCTCGGGGGGCGCGCGGGGAGGGTTCGGCTCGATGCCCACCTTGACCTGGGACGATCTGCGGGCGGTGCGCAGCGAGATATCGAGCGTGCGTTACGCGGCGGCGGTGCTGCGCAGCACGGTGCAGGTGGCGAGCGAGGACCAGAACTGGAGCACCAGCGCCAGCGGCACCTCGCCCGAGTACTTCTCGATTCGAAGCTGGAGGGTGGCGAACGGCCGCTCGTTGCTCGATTCGGACGTCGAGACCTCCACCAAGGTCGTGGTGCTCGGCCAGACCGTGGTCGACAAGCTGTTTGGCGCATCCGCCGACCCGGTGGGGCAGACCGTGCGCATCAAGAACATCCCCTTCGAGGTGGTGGGGGTGCTGGCGAAGAAGGGGCAGTCCGCCATGGGGCAAGACTACGACGACGGGGTCTTCGTCCCGCAGACCACCTTCCAGTCCAAGATCCAGGGCGGGCTGCAGAAGTTCCTGTCCGGGACCATCTTCATCGGGGCGACCTCGGCCGAGGGCACCGCGCGCGCGGAGGCGCAGATCACCTCGCTCTTGCGCGACCGTCACCACATCGCGCCCGGGGCCGACGACGACTTCTCCATCCGCAACCTCACCGAGATGGCCAATGCCCAGCAGGAGGGCACCAAGACCCTCACCACCCTGCTGGCCAGCATCGCCGCGGTGTCGCTGCTGGTGGGTGGCATCGGGATCATGAACATCATGCTGGTCAGCGTCACGGAGCGCACCCGGGAGATCGGGGTACGCATGGCGGTGGGGGCGACCCCGCTCAACATCCTGCTGCAGTTCCTGGTCGAAGCGCTGACCCTGGCGGTGGCGGGCGGCATCATCGGGGTGGCGATCGGGATCTTCACGGCCGGGCGGCTGGCGGCCAAGTTCGGCTGGCCGGTCCTGATCCGCCCCGACGTCGTCGCCATCTCGGTGGGCTTCAGCGCCCTCGTTGGTGTGGTGTTCGGGCTCTACCCAGCCCGAAAGGCCTCGAACCTCGACCCGATCGAGGCGCTGCGGTACGAGTGAGCCCCATGCGACCACGACGTGAGATGCCCGCCGGGCGCCCCGCAGGCATGGAGGCGACGACCGGCCAGGCTGCCCGCATGGCCGGGCACGACAACGACGACGAGCCTGCCGGCAACGGCGGGGAGCGCCGACGGAGGCCGCCGGTCGGGCTCGGTCACCGGCGACGCCGGCACGCGCGGCTCGTCCCTTGCCTCGCCCTCGTCCTTTTGGGCCATGCCGCCGCCGGGGCGCCTCCGACCGAGGCGGCGAGCGGACCCTTGACGCTGGCCGAGGCGCTCGAGATGGCGCGGGCCAACCAGCCTGCGCTGCGACAGGCGGAGGGTGCCCGCACGGTGGCGGACGCCCAGGCCGATCTGACGCGCGCCCCGCTCTTGCCCCAGCTCACCGCCAGCGGAGGCTACGCGCGGGCCACCGCCAACTTCGTCGCGCCCGCCGGCTCGCTGCCGACCAACGTCGGGGGCGCGGGGGCGGCGTCGAGCTTCGACAACTACGGGTTCTGGCGCTTCGGCGTGGCGGGCAGCCAGCTCATCTGGGACTTCGGGCAAACCCTGAACCACTGGCGTGCGGCCGAGGCGAGCCGTGCGGCGCAGGCCGAGAGCGTGCGGGCGACGGCGGCGCAGGTCGACTACAACGTGCGCATCGCCTTCTTCACCGCGCGGGCTGCCCGCGAGCTGGTGAAGGTCGCGACGGACACCCTCTCCAACCTCGAGAAGCACCTGGCGCAGATCCAGGGGTTCGTCGAGCTCGGGACCCACCCCGAGATCGATCTGTCGCAGGCGCGCGCCGATCGGGCCAACGGGCGGGTGCAGCTCATCAACGCCGAGAACGCCTACGACGTGGCCCGCGCCCAGCTCAACCTGGCCATGGGCGTCGAGCGCGCGGTCGACTACGAGCTCTCGGACGACGGGCTCACCGCCGTGGACGGCGAGGACGCCGACGTGGGCAAGCTGGTCGACGAAGCCGCCCGCGCCCGACCCGAGATTGGCAACCTGAGGCTGCTGGTCGAGAGCCAGGAGCTCCAGCTGCGCTCCGCGCGCGAAGGGCACCTCCCGAGCCTCGGCCTCAACGCCAGCTTCACCGACAATGGCCCGGCGCTCGACCGGCTGACCTGGAACGCCTCGACCTCGCTGGTGCTCAGCGTCCCCATCTTCCTCGGCGGCCAGATCGACGCCCAGACCCGCCAGAGCCGTGGCCAGCTCGTGCAGGCGCGGGCCCAGCTCGATCTCGAGCACCAGCAGGTGCGGCTCGATGTCGAGCAGGGCCGGCTCGGGGTGCGCGCCGCCAAGGCCGCCATCTCCGCGGCCGCCGACGCGCTGGCCAACACCAGCGATCGCCTGCGCCTGGCCGAGGGCCGCTACCAGACGGGGGTGGGCAGCGTCATCGAGCTCGGCGACGCCCAGGTCGCGCAGACCGCGGCCGCCGCCCAGCGCGTGCAGGCGGAGTATCAGCTCTACACGGCGCGGGCGCAGCTCCTCAAGGCCCTCGGTCGCACCTGACCGCGCGCGGGCACGGGTGAGGGAACCTGCACGATCCTCGCTTGCGGTCGGGGAACGAGGTCGAGCCAGAGGCGGAGTGTCAGGGCAGGAGGACCCAGGAGAGGATGGCGTCGAACAGCTTCAGGCCGTCGGCGTTCAGCCCTGCGGCCAGGGCCTCGCGGATGGCAAACCCGGCCCGTCGGGCCGGCGCGGCCATGCCCGACATCATCGCGCCCTTCTCGTAGCCGAAGATCGCGGCGTGGGCCGGATTGCCCGGCATGGTCGCCCCGATCTTCGCCGTGGCCGCCGGGGTTCCCCATCCGAGGTCGCCTGCCTTGGCGGCGATGGTCACCATGCCGGTCGCGTCCCCCACGAGCGCGTTGCCGCCCGCGGCGATGACCACCTGCGACACGCCCGCGTCGTGGTTGCCCATGCTCGCCATCCCCATCTTGCTGAACTCCGCGTCCTCGACCACCAGCGTGGGGATCGCGATGTCCTTCAGCTTCGCCTGCAGCGGGGCCGACTCCGCGCTGCTGGAGATCACCACCAGATCAGCCCCTGCCACCGACTGCGCGGTGACGGCCGCGTCGGTGACCGACGTGACGGTGGAGAACCCCTGCGCCATGATCCGGCCGATCATTACCATGTCGCCGGGCGTGGGGGTGCCCTTGCTGGTGATCACGATGAAGGCCTTGCGGTTGCCGCCGGCGCCACCACCACCGACGGCGGAGCCACCCGTGCCGCTCCCGCCGGTCCCGCCGGGCGCGGGAACGCCGCCACGCCCCCCGACGACGGCAGCGCCCGCTCCGCCGGTCGTGCCTCCGGGCGCGCTCGCCCCGCCCGAGCCGGCTGGAACCGCGGCGCCCCCCGTCGCGACCGATGGTCCCGAGCCGCCTGACGCTGCCGGTGCTCCACCGGTCCCGGGGACGCCGGTGTCACCGCCCGAGCCCGTCGCCGAGCCGCCGCTCCCCGGGCTCGCCCCTCCGCTTCCAGGCAAAGGCGCCGTGCCACCCGAGCCAAGCGTGGTGCCGCCCGAGCCGCTAAGGCCGGAGGTGTCGCTGCCGGAGCACCCGGTCCACGCGGCCATCGTGAACGCCAAGGTGCAGGGCAACAGCAAGGTCGGCAGCGTCGGCAAGGTCGGCAAGAAGGATGCGAGGAGACCTGAGCTCCCGCGGGGACGTGAGTGTGATCGTGTCAAGCAAGCTCCATTCTGCTGGAATCGTCGCGGCGCACGGCGCACGGCGCACGGTGGAACGGGAAGGTCCGCACTGTGACGGGGGTCCCATCTCGCACTTGTAGGTCCTAACGGTGGATGCGCCCATCGACGCCCGCAGTCCGAGGCCTCAGGGGAGCTTGCGGTACGTCGTCCGGCCAGTGGGCTCGAAGCCCGTGGTGGCTCCGACCAGCGACTCGGAGTGTCCGAGGAACAGAAACCCTCCCCCGGCCAGGCGGTCGCGGTAGCGCTGGACGAGCGCACGCTTGGTGGGCTCGTCGAAGTAGATGACCACGTTGCGGCACACGATGAGATCGAAGGTGCCGTGCATGGGCCAGGGCTCGAGCAGGTTGAGGGGCTTGAAGGTGATGAGGGACCGGAGCGCGTCGGACGCCTGGTGCTTCCCCGGCTGCCCGACGACGGGAGAGAAGAACCTCGCCAGCCGGGCCGGTCCGACCTTGTGCAGCCGCTCGGCGCGGTAGACCCCGGCGCGGGCCTCGGCGAGGACGTCCGTGTCGAGGTCGGTCGCGAGGATCTTGATGTCCCAGGTGCCGGTCGACGGCGGGGGCGGGTTCTCGCGCAGCACCATGGCCAGCGAGTACGGCTCCTCGCCGGTGGAGCACCCGGCCGACCAGAGGCGCACACGCCGTGCCGAGGATCCCGTCCGGGCCCAGATCGCGGGAAGCACCTTGCGCGCCAGGAGCTCGAAGTGGTGGTTCTCCCGGAAGAACTCGGTGACGTTGGTGGTGATGGCGTTGACGAAGCGACCCGCCTCCTCGGAGTCGGCATCCTCCACCCGCTCGAGGTAGGCAGCGAAGGTCGGGACACCGAGCACGCGCAGCCGCCGGGCCAGCCGCCCGTACACCAAGGACCGCTTGCTGGCCCCGAGATCGATTCCCGCCCGCTCCTTGACCAGGGTCCGAACCCGGTCGAAGTCCGCCGCCGAGAAGGGAAACTCCCTCAGCGGGTCGGCGAACCCGGCGGCTATCTCAGAATTCTTTCCACTCGGCGTCGTGTTTTCCATTGGAGGACTTGCTGACCGACATGGCGGCCGACCGGGCCGGTTCCACCCGGGCCTTGAGACCGCCGACCTTCGACGGTGGCCGTCCGGCGGCAGGAGCCGAGGTCGCGCCCGTCGTGGTGCCCCGCGGCCTCGGGGCCGCGGCGGTGGCGGTGGCAGTGGCGGCACCGCCGCCCTTCGGCGACCCGCCCCGCTGCGCGGCCAGGGCGGGCGCGGAGACCGCGGCCTCCTCGCCCCCCACGTCGAAGAAGCCGACCAGCTCCCGCATGCCACGCGCCTGCTCGTTCATGGACTCGGCCGCCGAGGTGGCCTCTTCGACCATGGCGGCGTTCTCCTGGGTGGCCTTGTCCATCTGCGCCACCGCCGAGTTGATCTGGTCGATGCCCGACGCCTGCTCCTCGCTGGCGGCGTTGATCTCGGCGATGATGTCCGAGACCTTCTTCA
>CAZIOH010000036.1:0-33084 GCA_964540815.1 uncultured Myxococcales bacterium
CGAGCGACCGCATCTTCGTCGAGGAGGGCGACGATGCCGACTCGGCGACCCTGCTGGCGGTGCGAAGGGCCTACGCGCTGCTCGGCCCCGACAACCACTGCCAGCACTGCGCCACCCGGATCCAGAGCTCGGGGGAGACGCCGCGTGCGGCCTACTATCTGGTTTGATGAGCGCGGTGAAGAGCATCCTCACAGCTCGAGGTGGACGCGGAGACCGAACACCGACACTGGCCCGCGATCTCGGTTGTAGGCCGGGTGGTACACGAACTGATAGTCCAGGGTGAGCGCCGCCCAGCGCCAGGGGACGAGCTGGTAGTAGATCTCGGCGATCGCCTCGCCGCCGTAGTCGAGCGCGCCGTCGCCGATGATGATCCCGGTCCCGCCCGCCGCCAGGTAAGCGCGCTCCCGGGCGAAGATTCCGTTGGCGACCGCGCCGAGGCCGAGCGCGTCGTCGTCGCGACCCCACCTGGCGCCTGTCCCCACGAGGCCAGCCGAGACGGACTCCTCGACCTGGGTGAACGCGAACTCTTCGTACTGCCCGGCCTGGAGGCCCGCGCGGGCGAAGATTCCCAGGTTGGCCGTGACCTGCTGCTCGAGGTTGAGCCCGCCCCCGTATCCCCACGCCAGGTGGTCGCGCACCAGCGCCGTGCTCGGCGGCTCGCCGGTCGCATGGGCCAGGTCGAGCGCGGCGGTGAAGCTCCCGGCCTCGACGCGCTTGCCAAACGCCAGCAGCTTGAGCTTGCCGGGCCAACCCCCGACCTGCTGGCGCGCCTCCAGTTCCACCACCGGCTGGAACTGCCGAAACGTACTGTCGATCTCCACGCTGTTCGGGCGGGTCGGCTCGAGAAAGAATCCGGCGCGCACGGTCCACCACGCCCGGGACCACGCGGCGGTGGCGCCATACGTGGTGTTGAAGGCCGGCGAGGCCATGTCGAAGGCGCCGAGCTCGTTGATGGTCCAGTTGAGGAAGCCCGAGCGCGAATCGTGCGCGTAACGGTTGTCGTCGAAGAGATCGACCACCGCATACTTCCCCACGGTGATGGTGAGCCGGTCGCCCGGGCGAGCCAGGGTCTGCTGGAGGAAGGCCCGGCTGAGCTTGGCGACCGGGGATGTGGTGCCCATCTTGAAGGCTTCGCCGTTGGTGAACCCCGCGATCCCGGTCGAGTTCGAGAGGCCAAAGCCCTGGAGCAGCTCCGGATTGGCGTGGGCCTCGGCGCCCTCCCACAGGCGTCCGCCGAGAAGCAGCGACACCGACAGCGTCTCCTCGGCACTTGGCGCCGGGTCGAGGCTGAGCGGCCCGCTGTACGGCGCACGGAAGGCCGGATGGACCTGCTCGACGAAGGTCGCCTGGCCGTGGAGGCTGAATCGCTCGGGCGGCGGCTCGGCCGGCGCCGAGCCGGCGGCGAGGCTGCGGCCGACCCGAGCCAGCCAGCACAGCGCGATCCAGCAGGGCGCCGGTTCCCGGCGGGGAAGAGGTGCCTGACACCGTCGGCCCCGCGACTTTGATTGCTTTCTGGCCAGGAGAGATTTCTACTATACGGGACAGATGGTCGGGATCAATCCTTCCCACGACGAGGAGCACGGTTCATGCGCATAGATCCAGGCCCCGGCGGCGTCTCGATATGGAGCCCCGAGATCTTCGGGAGCCCCGAGGCGTCTCGCGCTCGAGAGTTTCTGGCACGGGCCTTCACGGTCAGCGAGGTCGAGAGCGTCGAGCTGGTGCGCGCGACGCAGCTCGGGCGGATCCGCTTCGCCGCGCTGACCAATCCGCGCCAGATCCTGAGGAAGCTCGCTCGCGCGCTCGGCGCCTCGCGCGAGGTGCCGCCGAGCTCGGGCAGGGAGCCCGCCCTCAGCCTCGTGCAACCTGTCGACGCGGGCCCGCTCTATCTCGATGGCCCGGGGGCCGAGCCGGTTCACGTGAGCCGGGTGGGGGCGGCGCTCTCGACCTGGCGCGTGCGGCGCCAGCGCCAGAACCGGCTGCACCTCTGGCATCCCGCCTTGCGCAACCGTCGCGACGTGGTGTTTCGGCTGGAGGAGGAGCTCGGGGCCATCCTCGGGGTCGAGGACTTCCGTGCGAGCGCGCTCACCGCCGACGTGGCGATCCGGTTCGACCAGAAGACCCTGACGGTCGAGCGCCTGGCGCGAGAGCTCGAGAAGGCCTGGCCGCGCTTGCTCGATGGCCTCGACGGACCCCCGTCGCGCAAGCGCCTCGGCGCTGCGGTCGGCCTGCTGGGGCTCGCCTTCACGGGGCAGTACCTGGTCCCTCCGCTGAGACCGATCGCGGTCGCGGGGGTGCTGCTCTACAGCTCGCCCAACGTGGTCAACGCCGCCAAGCAGCTGCGCCGCGGCGAGGTCGGACTCTACGCGCTCTATTCGACCGGGCTCGCGTTCATGCTCGTGAGCGGGATGCCCTTCGCGTCGTCGGTGATGGCCGTGTTGATGCAATTCTGGCCGTTGCTCGCCCGCCGGAAGCTGGTGGCCAGTCAGCGGCGCCTTTTCGCGCGGCACCGGCGCCGCCAGATCTGGGCGCGAATCCGCCGGGAGGACGGCAGCGAGGTCGAGGTGGGCATCGACGAGCTCCGCCAGGGAGACCTCGTCGTGGTTCGGCGGGGCGAGCTCCTCCCCGTGGATGGCGTGGTGGAGGAAGGCTCTGCGGTCGTGCTCGAGGGCGTGCCAGCCCGGACGGGCCAGCTCCAGCACCGATCGCCGGGCGACGCGGTGAGCGCCGGCGCGCAGGTCTGGGACGGCCACCTCACGATCCGGGTGGAGCGAGCCGGTGGGCAGACCGCCGCCAGCTATCTGGCCTCGCTCCTCCCCCACACGCCGCTCAGGTCGATGCCATCGCTGCTCGAGGCGGAGCGGATCGCCAACCGCAACGCCAAGCCGATCCTGGCTCTCTCTGCCCTCAGCCTGGCTGTCACGCGGACCTTGCAACCGTCGCAGGCGGTGATCCGCCCGGACTACGCCACCGGACCACGCCTCAGCGCCCAGCTGTCCGCGCTGCATGGCCTCGCAGAGGCGGCCCGTGAAGGGATCTTCTTCAGGAACCCGGCGGCGCTCGATCGGCTGGCCCGGGCCGAGGTCTACGTCTTCGACGATACCGCGGACCTCGCGGGCCGCCATCTCGAGGTCGCGAGGGTCGAGACCGTGGCCGGGGTCGCGCTGGATGTCGATGAAGCACTGGTCGCAGCCTATGCGCTCGGGGCCTTTGGTCGGGCCCGCACCGAGCAGTCTCGGGCGCTCGCGACCGTCACCTCGACGAGCTTGACGACCGCGCACCCCGCCCAGGCCGGGCCGGCTCGCCACTACGCGGGCGTGACCCGATACCAGGATGGCTCTGGACGCACCATCGAGGTCGCGACCGCGCGCCACGTCGCCGGAGTGAAGCTCGACGTCCCGGGGAGCCTCCGCGCGCACTTCCACAACGGGCACGACGGGACCGAGGGCTCCGACGACGAGCGCTGGCTCCGCTCCCTCTGGGTCTCGCGGGACGGCGCGGTCATCGGGGTGGTCTCGTTTGCACGGACGGGCGAGCTCATCGCCAAGCGGGTGGTCGCCGCCCTGAGGACGCGAAGCCCGCACGCCAGGTTCGTCTATCTGTCACGAGAGGCTGAAGCGGAGGCCCGGAGCGTGGCGGCTGCTCTCGGTATCGATTCTGCTCATGGGGCCCTCGGCGACGAAGCAAAGGCCAGCTTCATCCGGGAGCTCGGCCGCCCCACCGTCTGGGTCGGGGATGGAACCGATCGAGAGGCGAGGGCCCCCGTCGCGGCGAGCACCGTCAGCGTCTCCGTGGCCCCCTCGGCGCGTTCCCGCCAGGATCTCGCGGACATCCTCTTGCCGTATCAGGGGATCGAGGCCCTCCCCACCGTGCTCGGCATCGCGCGGGCGCATGAGCTGCGGCTCGCCAGCGACTACCGTACGGTCTATGCGGCCAACTTGCTCGGGGTGGGCGGGGCCTTCGTCGCCCAGTTCAACGCCCTGCGGTCCGGCTTGCTGTCCAACCTCGGGACCGGGATCGTCTACGCCCGTCGCGCCAGAGCGCTCGACAGGCTGGCCTCAGCGGTCGAGGTCGAAGTCGAGAGGGGCCGCCTGGCTCACGCCGCGGCACGGTGATCGTCGACCGCGATCGCACCACGATGCGCCTCGGGCCTTGGTGAGCGGGCGCGAGCGGCTGGAGCCGGCGCCGTCGCGGTCGCCTTGGCGGTGGTCTTGACGGCGCGCTTTTCGGGATCCCACCCGAGGAGCAGATTCGACCAGCGGAAGCTCAAGATCCGGGCCAGCCAGGTGTGGCCGAGCCTTTCCACATAGCCGGCGAGCACCGCGAGGCCGAGCCTGCGGGAGAGCTTCCACAGCCACTTGGCGACCTTGGTGCGGACGGCGCGCGAGGAGATCCCGGACGCGACGATCGCCAGCGCCACCGCCCCCGCGACGACGCCGATCAGCACGGCGAGCCCGTCCTTCTCCGCCATGCCGAGCGAGATGACGAAGATCGACGTGGCGTGGAGGCAATTGAATCCGAACAGGGGAAAGGCGATCGCGATCACCATGAGGAGCACGAACAGACCGACCAGGCGCTGCCAGACGGGATGGCTGACCCAGGTCCATCTCGGGCGCACGACCTTCTCCGCCGCCTCGAGCACCGGCAGGATTGCATGAATCGAGACGGCCAGTGCCCTGCGGGAGATGGACTTCTTGCGGATGAAACGCGGGAGGCGGATCTGCTGGCGGCCGGCGACCATCTGGCAGGCGATCGCGCCCGCGGGCAGCGTCACCAGACCTCGCGGAGGTGAAACCGGGACCATCGCGGGAAGCGCGAACAGCATGAGGGAGGCCTCCCGACCGACGTCCAGGCCGGCTCCGAGCCCGGCGTCGAATCCTCGCTTGGCGATGGAGTCGAGGATGCGCTCGACGCTGAAGGTCTCGACCCCCGGGTTGTCGCTGAGGATGCCGCGAAGGATCTCGGAGACCCGCATGGCGGGCGCTGCAGCCGGAGGAGCGTCGCCGGTGGTGGTCGGATTCAGCATGGGTGTTCACCTCCCTCGAACGTGCCTGGCCCTTGCGGTGATCGCCTCTGGCGCTTGGCGAGAGCTTGCCCTGGACAGACGTCTTTCGCTGGCCTTGTTTCGTGCTTGTAAAGGTTCCGCGCGTCGATCAGGTGGCATTCTAGCTACCTGTAGGTGACTTTCCGTTGACAAGTGGTGCCGCTCCAAATAGATAACCTCGATATGTCCATCGAGCAAGCATCTATGTCCTCTATTGAAGACGGTCTCCGATGAGGCTCGAGCGGATCTAGCCGATTCACCACGAAGCAGGCGCGGCGAATCGATGCTTTCCCCCTCCGGACGCGACGCGGACCAAGCCGAATGGCTGGGGGACCCCCGAGGACCGCAAGTCGGGGCGGACAGCCGCCGCCGGGGGCACGGCTCGTCGAAGCTCGGCCGGTCCTGCCTCTCCTATTCGGAGGTTCTGGCCCAGTCGGTGTCGGTCATTGCTCCGTCGACCGTACCGGCGGCGGTGCTGGGACTCATCTATGCGAGGGCCGGGCAAGCCACCTGGCTGAGCTTCGTCCTCGGGATGCTCGGGCTGATCCTGGTCAGCCTCAACATCAACCAGTTCGCGCGCCGGTCGGCGTCTCCGGGCTCTCTGTACAGCTACATCGTCCAGGGCCTCGGGCCCACAGCAGGGGTGCTGGGGGGGTGGGCACTCCTGTTTGGCTACACCTTGACCGGGATGTCCACCCTGTGCGGCTTTGCCCTGATCGCGAAGGTCCTCTTTGGGCAGTTGTTCGGCGTCCAGTTTCCCGTCCTGGCATCCTTTGCGATTGGCGTGCTCGCTTCGTTCTACATCGGCTTTCGTGACATCCAGCTCTCGGCGAGGACCATGCTGACCTTCGAAGGGGTGTCTCTGCTCTTCGTGCTGGTCCTCGGGGCCAAGGTCTGGGCGACCACGGGGTTCGCGATCGACCGGTCGCAGCTCACGCTCGAGGGGGCGACGCCGAGCGGGGCGCTCGCCGGCGTGGTGCTGGTGGTCTTCGGGTTCTCGGGTTTCGAGAGCTCGACGGCTCTCGGCGACGAGGCCAGGGACCCGCTCAAGGTCATTCCCCGATCGGTCCTCCAGAGTGTGGTGCTGGCGGGGATGTTCTTCGTCGCGATCTCCTACGTGGTGGTGCTCGGCTTCAAGGGCAACGGCGCCTCGCTCGCGCACAGCGAGGCGCCCCTCAACAGCCTGGCGCACGCCGCCGGCTGGGGCGGGCTCGGGGTGCTGATCAACCTCGGGGTCCTGATGAGCTTCTTCTCGTGCACGCTGGCGTCGATCAACTCGACCGCGCGGATCCTGTTCTCGATGGCCCGACACGGCCTGATTCCGGATTCCCTGGGCTCCGCGCACGTCGAGAACGGGACCCCGCACGTCGCGGTGGCTCTGTCCGCGCTCATCACCTTCAGCGTACCGGCTGCGCTCTACGCCGCGGGGGTCGGGGCCTTCGAGTCCCAGGGTTACTTCGGGACGCTCTGCAGCTTCGGCTTCATCGTCGTCTACATCCTGATCTCGGTGGCGGCGCCGGTCTATCTGTCGTCGATCGGCAAGCTCACGGGCAAGTCGATTGCCTATTCCGTGGGGGCGGTTGCGTTCATGTTGCTGCCCATCCTCGGAACGGTCGGAATTCATCCACGCAGCAAGCTCTTTCCGACGCCCGATAGAGCCGGGTTGATTCTGCTCGGGATCTTCGCGGTCTACGTGGCCGTGGGGCTGGGGTGGCTGCAGCTCCAGCGGACACGACGTCCCAAGATGATCGCCCGGATGAAGAGCGCGATCGAGGCCGTCGAGCTCGAATTCGGCCAGATCCGCGAAGGCGAAAGCGCCCTCACGGTCATGACCGAAGCGGGCGCGTCCCAGGCCGGCAGATAGCAGTGGCAACCCCGTGTGCGAGAGAGTCGAATTTCGGAACCAACCCTTCTGAACACGAAAAGAGGTGACGTGCCATGACCACGACCGCAAAACCATCCGACACTCCCGAGTCGAACCCATTCTCCGCGCTCGGCGAGGCGCTGGATGCCGCCTCAGAATCGATCAGCGACGCCCGCGCGGACGCCACCGCGTCCGCCAAGGCCGCGGCCCTCAAGGTGCGCTCAGGCGTCGGAACCGGCGCCTACTACACCGCCTACGGTGTCTCCTTCGGGCTGGTCTTCAGCGGCGTCTTCCTGAAGGAGCTCCTGCCGGCACAAAATGCGATTCGTCGCGGCTTCGAGGATGGGGCCGAGGCGGCCATCAAGTCCGCCGTGAACCTTCGGGCGGTTCGCGACCAGCTCGACGACAAGGCTATCGAAGGGGCGACGCCCGAGGGTTCAGTCGGATCCGAATGAAGCCATGCACCCACGCCACGCGCCTCCGAGACCGTCCAATCGACCTGTCGCGACCCATCGCAGCCAGCATCCGCATCGCGCGAACGGTGCAACCAATGGCGCCCCGAACGGTGCCGCGCTGACTCCGGTGCCCTCGAGCCCTGCGCGTCGCCCGCCACGGGGCCCCGGCGAGAAGTCCGACCCTCCTCGGATCCGAACTGGCGATCCGAACCACGGTCGGCCAGCGCACACGGGCGGGCCATCGAGCCGGCTCGCGAGCCGCGTCGCAGGCCACTTCGCAGGAGCAGCCCCGGCGAAGGACGGGCTCGCGAGCCTGCTGGTCGAGCTGAATGGTCTCGGCGAGCGGGCCGGCTCGACCCTCGGAGACGCCTATGCCGTGGCGGCGACCGCGGTCCTGAAGGTCAAGGAGGGGCTCGAGGACCAGCGCGCCGAACGCAGGTTCCAGCAGCGGTCGACGAGCGCGGCGCGCCAGGGCGTCGCGGACGCGCAGCGCGGTACCCCGACCACCTCGGCGACCATCGCGGCACCGGGGGACACCACCCGCGGGGCCTCCATCCGTCCGGCGAGGACGGGAGCCGGCCTCACGGTGTCGTTTCCGGCGGCGAACACCATCCGCTTCTCGAGCGCAGAGCTCTTCGGGCAGGCGCATGGTCCCCTCGCGCGCGAGTTCGTCGACCGGGCCTTCCAGGCCCCGGACGTCGACCAGGTCGCGATCGACTCCGAGCAGCGGACCGGCGAGATCGTCATGCGCGCGCCGCTCCACCCCGGTGACCGTAGGCTGGCGGAGCTGTCTCGGCTGCTCTCCTCCCCGGCGGCGCCGAGAAGCCCCGAGGACGCGCTGATCTTCCCGACCGGCCTCGCGCTCGGGTCGAGCGCGAGCCCCAGGGCGAAGGCGGTGCGGGTGCAGCGCCACGGGCGGCGGCTCTCGACCTGGACGGTCCGCCACGAGCTCGAGGGGCGCGTTCGCCTGCACAACCCGGCGCTCTACCGCTGCCGGGAGCTCTGCCAGGCGATCGAGCGCGAGTTCATGAACACCTTCGGGGTCGACCGCTACTCGACCGACGAGCTCACGGCCACCGTGCTGATCCAGTTCGATCCGAAGCAGATCCATCAGCATCAACTGGTCGAGCTGCTCGACGCCCTGCTGCCGGAGTCGCGCGAGCTCCCGCTGTCACCGATCGATCTCGATCTGCCGATCTGCACCGCCTCGGTGGTGCTCGCGGTCGCGACCAAGGTGCTCGCTCCGGGCCTGGCGCCGCTCAGCGCCGGGGTGTTCCTCTACTCGGTGATCCCGAGCTTCAAGAATGCCTACCGGGTGCTCTTCAAGGAGAAGCGCCTCGGGGTAGATGTGCTCGACGCCATCGTGGTCTTGAGCTGCCTCGCCACCAACCAGGTGCTGGCCGGGACGGTGCTCGGCTTCTCACTCGGTGTCGCGCGCGAGCTGGTGCAGCGGACCGAGGACAACAGCAAGAAGATGTTGCTCAACGTCTTCGGCAAGCAGCCGCGCTTCGTCTGGCGGGAGGTCGACGGGGTCGAGGTCGAGACGCCCCTCGAACGCCTCGCGGTGAAGGACATCATCGTGGTCCACACGGGTGAGACGGTTCCGGTCGACGGGGAGGTCGTCGACGGCATGGCCATGGTCGACCAGCACACGTTGACGGGCGAGTCGGCGCCGGTGGAGAAGATCAAGGGCGATCGGGTGCTGGCCTCCACCACGCTCATCGCCGGGAAGGTGCGGATCAGCGTCACCAGCGCCGGGGAGGACACCACCTCGGCCAAGCTCGCGCGCATCCTCAACGACACCGCCGGATACAAGTTGCGATCGCAGTCGAAGGGCGAGGAGATCGCTGACCGGGCGGTCGCGCCGACCCTGGCGCTCGGGGCGCTCGGTCTGGCCACGACCGGGGTCAACGCCGCGGCCGCGGTCGTGAACTGCGATCTCGGCACCGGGATTCGCATGGCGGCGCCGATCGCCATGCTGAGCTCACTCACCCTGAGCGCCGAGCACGGGATCCTGGTCAAGGACGGGCGGGCGCTGGAGCTCTTGCGCAGCGTCGACACGTTCCTGTTCGACAAGACCGGCACGCTCACCCGGGAGAGGCCCGAGGTCGGTCGGGTGCTGACCTATGGCGGCCATTCGGAGAGCCGGATCCTGCAGTGGGCCGCGGCGGCGGAGAACAAGTTCAGCCATCCGATCGCCAAGGCCATCCTCGACCGATTCAAGACCCTGGGGCTCGAGCTGCCTCCGATCGACGACTCGAAGTACCACGTCGGCTACGGGATCACGGTCGGGGTGGACGGACACACGGTCCGGGTGGGCAGCGCCCGCTTCATGAAGCACGAGGGAATCGCGCTGCCCCGCGCGCTGGTGGAGGAGATGGAGGCGGCGCACGAGGAGGGCAACTCCCTGGTCATGGTCGGGGTGGACGATGCCCTCGGCGGGGCGATCGAGCTCCGCGCGGCGGAGCGCCCGGAGGCCGCGGCCGTCATCGCGGGGCTGCGGGCCCGCGGGGCCAAGCACCTGGCGATCATCTCGGGCGATCACGAGCGGCCGACCCGGCGGCTGGCCGAGCGGCTGGGGATGGATCGGCACTTCGCCGAGGTCCTCCCGCAGGACAAGGCCAAGTACATCGAGCTCTTGCAGAAGGAGGGCGCGACGGTCTGCTTCATCGGCGATGGCGTGAACGACTCGATTGCCCTGAAGAAGGCCAACGTCTCGATCTCTTTGCGGGGTGCCTCCAGCGTGGCCACCGATACGGCTCAGGTCGTCTTCATGGAGGACAACCTGGTCAAGCTCCTCCAGCTGTACGACGTCTCCCGCGATCTCCATCGCAACATCAACACGAGCTGGGGCCTGATCGTCGTCCCCAACCTGCTGTGCATCGCCGGCGCCCTCTTCGCAGGCTTCGGGGTGATGCACTCGATGGTCTTCAACCAGATCGGTGGGATGCTGGCGCTCGGCAACGGCCTCCTGCCCCTGAGGAAGGCCGCCAAGGTGCGGGCGGCCAAGGAGCGCCGCGCCCTGGCTGCTCCGGGCCGCCCTCACTAAGCTTGCGGGAGACCTACGGGCCCGGGAGACCGGCCGGCACGATCTCGGGCAGCTCATAGGCGGTGACGGGCGGGGGTGGGCCGGGGTAGCGGCGGGCGTCGACCAGGCAGGTCTGGGCGGTGCAGCCTTGCGAGAACGATGAGGAGCCGCGGTCGAGGGTGAGGGTGTTCGGGTTTCCGTTGGTGTCGAGGGCTGCCGCCGCCGCGCCGCCGTCGAACCAGGCGCCGGTCGCGAGGCGTGCCACCCCCGGCATGATCTCGTCGGTGACGGTGGCCCCGGCCAGGCACCGCCCGCGCGCGTTGAAGAGCTCGACCAGATCGCCGCTCGCGATCCCGCGCGCGGCCGCGTCGTTCGGGTTCAGGTAGACGGGCTCTCGCCCGGCCACCTTGCCCGCGCGGCTGTAGGGACTGTGATCGAGCTGGCTGTGCAGTCGGCGCGTCGGCTGGTCCGACAGCAGGTGCAGCGGGTAGGTCGCCGCCAGCGGGTGCCCGAGCCACTCGAAGGGCTCCCGCCAGACCGGGTAGCCGGGACAGTCCGGCAAGCCGAAGGCGGCGATGCGCTCCGAGAAGATCTCGATCTTACCCGAGGGCGTGCCGAGGCGATGGCGCTCGGGATCGCGCCGGAAGTCGGCGTGCATCACGAAGGGCACGTCGTGCGGGGCGAGATCGACGAAGCCCCGCTCCCAGAGCTCCTCGAACGGCGGCAGCTCTACCCCGAGCTCTCGAACCCTGGCGGCGTTGTCGTCGTAGATGCGCACCAGCCACTCGCGCACGCTCCGCCCCTCGGTGTAGGCGGGCTCGAGCCCCATCCGCTGCGCGAGGGCGGCGAAGATCTCGAAGTCGTCCCGCGCGACGCCGGTCGGCGGCACGGCCCGCTTCATGGCGACGTAGAAGCCCTCACGGGTGGCGAAGCCGATGTCGTCGCGCTCGAGGGTGGTGGTGGCGGGTAGCACGATGTCGGCGCGGCGCGCCGCCGGGGTCCAGTATTGCTCGTGCACCACGATGGTCTCGGGTCGCTGCCAGGCCTCTTCGAGGCGGTTCAGATCCTGGTGGTGGTGAAACGGGTTGCCCCCGGCCCAGTACACGAGCCGGATGTCCGGATAGGTGTGGGTCCGTCCCTGGTAGGTGAAGGATTCCCCCGGGTGCAGCAGCAGATCCGCGATGCGGGCCACCGGAATGAAGTCGGCGATCGGGTTCGTCCCCTGGGGCATCACCGGCCCCGGCAGGCGCCGGTGCGCGCTGCCCATCACGTTCATCGCGCCGTAGCCGAGACCGTACCCGCCTCCGGGCAGGCCCACCTGGCCCAGCATCGAGGCGAGGGTGACCAGCATCCAGAAGGGCTGCTCACCGTGGGCCGCCCGCTGCAAGGCCCACGCGACGTTCAGCATGGTCCGCTCGCCCAGCATCTCGCGGCCGAGGGTGGTGAGCCGCTCCGCAGGGATCCCGGTGATGGCCGCCGCCCAGTCCGGGGTCTTCGGGACACCGTCGAGCTTCCCCGTGAGGTACGCCTCGAAGCGGTCGTACCCGACGGTGCAGCGATCGAGGAAGCTGCGATCGAAGCGCGGGTCCTCGTGGATCACGAAGGCGAGGGCGAGCATGGCGGCGGTGTCGGTGTTCGGGCGGATGGGGATCCACTCGACCGGCCCCCCGGTCACCAGGTTGTCGCGCACCGGGCTGAAGTTGACGAAGCGAACCCCGGCATCGACCAGGCTGCGCAGCCCCGCCCGCACCCGGTGGTCCCCGGCCCCGCTCGACGAGACCTGCGTGTTCTTCAGCGGCACCCCACCGAAGGTCACGAAGAGGCGGGTGTGCTCCGCCAGCACCGACCACGAGGTGTGCGAGGCGTTCGACTCGTCCATGTTGGCGACGACGTGGGGCATGAGCGCGCGGCCCGCCCCGAGGCTGTAGCTGTCGACGCTGCGGACGTAACCGCCGAGCAGGTTCAGGAAGCGGTGGAGCTGCCCGACCGAGTGGTGGAAGCGTCCCGCGCTCGCCCATCCGTAGGATCCACCGAAGATGGCTCGGTTGCCGTGGACGGCGCGCACGCGCTCGAGCTCGCGGGCGACGTGGCCGAGGGCCGTGTCCCAGTCGACCTCGACGAAGGCGTCGTGGCCCCGCCGGTCGCTCGCCTGAGCTCGTCCGTGTCCGCCTGCGCGCCTCTCCCGCCCATCGAGCCACGCTCGACGCACGGCCGGGCGCTGCACCCGCAGCCGCGCCACCGCCGGATCCAGCTGGTCGAGCCCGATGGCCGACGGATCCGGATCGCGCGCGAAGGGACGGATGCGCGGCGCCTGGCGCCCCTCGCCCATCGCGTCGCGCTCGCCCGCACCGCCGCCCTCGACCACCTCGTAGATGCCCCAGTGGGCGGCGGTGTACGTGGTCCCCGGCACGGCAAAGCTCTTCTTTCGCTCTCGGCGCCTCGCGCCGTTCCTCAGAACCTGAGGCGCAGGGTGGCCCCGACCGTGCGCGGATCTCCGAGCGCGCCTTGCAGGACCCCGTTGGTGGCGTTCACGCTGAGGGTGTTGAAGTAGTTCTTCTGGAACAGGTTGCGGGCCCACAGCGACAGATCCCAGCGCCCACGGTCGTCGCGCGCGCCCACATGGGCGTTGAACACCTGGAAGCCCGGCACCAGCGTGAGCGGATCGATGTTGACGGCCGCGTAGTACTTCGATCGCAGGTTCCAGTCGGCGCCGACGTAGGCCTCCACCCGGCCCTGGACCGGCGCCGCGTACTCGGCCGCCGCCGCCGCCGACCACAGGGGAGAGCCCGAGGCCCGGCGCCCCGACAGATCCTGCGTCGGCAAGTACGAGAGCTGAAACCAGGGGACGGCGTTCTTGTAGTCGTCGTAGCGGGCGTCGTCGAGGGTCAGAGAGGCCGACGAGGTGAGCCCCCGCAGCGGGAACAGGCGGGCATCGACCTCCAGCCCCTTCGACACCAGGCTGCCGACGTTGGCGATGTACTGGGCGTTGGGGGTCACGGCGGTGTTGATGTAGGTGGCCTGATAATCGTGGTCCACGCTGTAAAAGAGGTTGGCGTTGAGCTCGGCCCGCCCGTGCAGCCACGAGGTCTTGGCCCCGAGCTCGAAGTCGTCGACCTTCTCGGGCGCGACGAACACGTCCACCCCGAGCGACTTGCGGACCAGGTTGATCCCGGAGGACTTGAAGCCGCGGGCATAGGTCGCGTAGGCGTGGACGACCCCGGCGAGATCGCGGGCCAACGTGATGTTCCCCGAGAGGTTGCTGGTGTCGAGGTGATCCGAGTAGCTGCCGCTCGGGGCGTAGGCGGCCCGGCTGGCGGCGGCGCTCGACTGGATGGCGGCTGGCAGATCGGTGATGGGCGTGACGTTGCCCACCCCGTAAGCCTCGTAGCTGCCGGTCTTGTGCTCGTAGGTGAAGCGCAGTCCGCCCGTGAGGTGCCACTCCGGCGTGGCGTGGTAGGTGGCCTGGGAGTAGGCGGCGTAGCTGTAGGTCGCCGGGATGACGTGCGAGAACCCGGTCAGGTTGTTCAGGATCGCGGGATCGGAGGAGGCGGAGATCAACCACTTCGAGGCGTCGCGCCCGTAGGACGAGTACTGGTAATCGTTCATCTCCTGCCAGAAGAAATAGAGGCCTCCCGAGTAGTCGACCAGCTGGCCCCCGGGCGAGGCCAGGCGCAGCTCCTGGCTGAACTGGGTCTGGTGGGTCTGCACGATGCCGAGGGTCTGGACGTTGGCGCCGAAGCCGTCGCCGTCGAAGTGGGGGAGCCACTGCCACTTCCGGTAGGCGGTGATCGAGGTCAAGGTCAGATCCAGGCCCGGGACCCAGTCGATGCGATTTTGGACCCCCGAGCTCGCCATCTTGTCGTACTGCGAGGAGTCGATGTCGGTCTGGCGCGAGAAGGGCGCGATGGCGATGGGCTTGTACCCGACGTCCGCCGCGCGCTGGTAGAAGCCGCGGGCGATGGTCGCTCCATTGTGCAGGACGGTCGGAAGGACGCCGACCACGGTCTGAAATCCCACGTTGCCGAGCTGCTGGCTGTAGTCGGCGATGAAGCGGCTCCTGAAGGTGATCGAGGGCTTGAACAGCACGTCGAGCCGCGCGCTGTGGTTGTCGAGATCGTCCCAGCTCTGGTTGTAGGTGGTGTTGTACACGAACCCATCGCGCGCCGTGCGCAGGTAGCTGACCTTGAAGGTGAGGAAGCTCGCGATGGGGTGGGTCAGGCTCAGGTAGGCGCGCAGGTAGTTGTAGTTACCGACCGAGAGCTCGGCGTTCCCGAGGTTCTCGAAGGTCGGCTCGGCGGTGCGAATGTCGACCGCCCCGGCGACGGTGTTCTTGCCGAACAGGGTCCCTTGCGGACCGCGCAGGAGCTGTATGCTCTCGATGTCGATGAGGTCGGTGATGACCGAGCCGGTTCGGGGGCGGTAGACGCCGTCGACGTAGAGGCCGACCCCTTGCTCGAGGCCATCGTTGGTCCCGCCGCCGTTCTGCCCGATGCCGCGCACGGTGATGGTCTGGTTGCGCCCGCTATAGCCCTGGATGTTGAGGCTCGGCAGCTGCGTCACGATCTGCTTGAGGGTGAACGAGCCCCCGAAGGCCTTCAGCTGATCGTCCGAGAGGCTGGTGATCCCGATGGGGACCTTCTGGGCATCTTCCTCGCGGTAGCGGGCCGTGACGGTGATGGCCTTGAGGCTGACCGTCGGCTCGGGCGGGGCCACGGCGCTCGCCGTGGCGGGCGGTTCGACGGCGGGGGGTGGCGGTGGCGGCGGCGGTGGCGAGGCGGGTGGTGGTGGCGGCGGAGGAGGAGGTGGCGTCGGCGGCGCTGAGGTCGACGCCACCGGTGGCGTCGCCGGGCCAGAGGGCGGTGACGCCTCCACCTGCGATGAAGCCGGTGGGAGGCCGACGGCGGAGACCGGCGCACCTCCGTCCGGCGCGCCAGAAGGGTCAGGGGCGGAGCTGGTCGACGGGCCAGCGTCCCCCGGCTCGGCGCTGCCGCTCCCGGCGTCAGGCGCATCCGCGGCCTGTGCCTGGCGGCTCGACCCGGACGAGGCCACGAGGACGGCCACCAGGACGAGCACGGTCCGAGCGGGGCACCAGGGCCGGGGCTGCTCGCCGACGCCGGGGCACGCAGAAGCATCCGCGAGAGGAGACAGGTCATTCAGCTGAGGCATCGAGATCCGGGGCAAAGGGTTGGGGGCTCGGCATCAGGGCTCGGCGGCGGCGTCGGGCGACGCATCCGTATCGTTCGACGACACTCCGGCTGCTGCGTCGTCGGAGGTGAAGACGTCCGCACCGGCGGCGTCGGTGTCACCGTCGTCGATCCCGTCTCCGGCGGCATCGCCACCCACCTCAGCACCCACGCCGCCATCGCCGCCATCGCCGCCGTCGCCGTCGCCGTCGCCGTCGCCGTCGCCGTCGCCGCCGGGCGCGGCTGCGTCGCTGGCGGCGCCTGCGTCGGCCGGTCTCTCGGCGCCGGCGTCCCCCGGAGTCCCGGCCTCGATGCGCGGTCCGGCATCGATGAAGAAGCTCGGATCGAACCGATCGCACGCGGAGAGCGCCGCGACCAGCACCGCCACGCTCCATCCTCCCGGCCGACGCAGCCCTGTCGAGCGCCGGCCCCCATCCTCACCCGCTCCGCCCGACCGACTACGCGGGGGCAACGCCATGCTTTCGAAACCAGTCCTGCAGACGGTGCCAGGCATCGGTGGCCGGCTCGGCCCGGTAGCTCGGTCGGTAGTCCGCGAAGAAGGCGTGGGGTGCTCCCGGGTAGACCTGGATCTCCACGTCGGTCACGCGCGCGCCCTTGACCGCGGCCCGGAAGGACTCGACGTCCCCGAGCGGGATGCCCTGATCCTCGGCACCGTACAATCCCAGCACCGGGACACGCAGCTGGGCGGCGATGTCGATGGGGTGGGCGGGTTGCAGGGGCGAGCGGTCGCCATTCAGGCGCCCGTACCAGGCCACCGCCGCCTTGAGGAACGGGTTCTTGGCTGCGTAGAGCCAGGTGATGCGCCCACCCCAGCAGAACCCGGTGATGGCCTGCTTCTGCGGATCACCCTGGCCTTGCTCGCGGGCCCAGCGCAAGGTGGCGTCGAGATCGGCGAGGACCTGCGCGTCAGGGACCCGGGAGACGACGGCTCGGATCTCCGGCAGCTCCTTCAGCTGCGAGACGTCTCCCTGCCGGTGGTAGAGCTCGGGCGCGAGCGCCAGGTACCCGAGCTTGGCGAGCCGGCGGGAGACGTCCTGGATGTGCTCGTGGACGCCGAAGATCTCCTGGATCACGAGGACCGTCGGGAAGGATGAACCGGTCCGTGGTGCCGCGCGGTAGACCGGGATGCGGTCCCCACCGATGGCGATCTCGACGAAGCCCGCGACGATCCCGTCGTCGTTCGTGTGCTGGGTCGTCGCCGTCACGGGAGTCACCGCCGCTGCGAAGCCGAGGCCGGCGCTGCTGGAACTGGATGCGGCATGCGTTTCTGGCGAAGTGGTCGGCATGGAGCGCCCGTGCACTGCAGCGCGCATGCCACCCGTCCGTCTCCCGAAGCTCGTCGCGCCTCCGTCGAGCAAGGGCCACCGATGGATCGACCGCGCGCACGATTTGCGTCACCGGTAGCAGCGCTGCTTCACCCGCAGCAACGATCTCCGCGCCCGACGACCCACGCCGCCAGCAGCCGCGTCACTCCTCGACGACGCCCAGCTCCGCCAGCAGGCGCGTGCGCAGCTCGGCGAACTCGGGGGCGTGGCGGTGGCGGGCAGCGCCGGCACCGAGCCCGTGCTCGGAGGCGATCCGGCCGTCCCGCATCACGAGCACCCGATCGCCGAGCAGGATCGCCTCGTCGACGTCGTGGGTCACGAGGAGCACGGCGGGCCGGTGGCGCTCGACGAGCGCGCGGACCAGGGCCCGCATCTTGATCCGGGTCAAGGCATCGAGGGCGGCGAAGGGCTCGTCGAGCAGCAGGAGCTCCGGCTGCCGGACCAGCGCCCGGGCCAGCGCCACGCGTTGCGCCTCGCCTCCGGAGAGCGTGACCGGCCAGGCGTCGAGGTGATCGCCGAGCCCCACCTCCTCGAGGGCGGCCCGGGCGAGCGCCCGCGCCTGGCCCCGCGGCAACCCGATCGCGACGTTCGGCCACACCCGCCACCACGGGAGCAGCCGGGACTCCTGGAAGACCACCGTGCGCGACGCCGGGACCCGCAGCTCGCCCCGCTCACAGGAATCGAGGCCGGCGAGGACCCGCAGCAGAGTCGTCTTCCCGCAACCGCTCTTTCCGACGAGAACCACGAACTCTCCGCGGGCGATGGACAGATCGAGCCCATCCACCACGGCGCGCGCGCCGAAGGCGCGCCGCAGGCCGCGCGCCTCGACGACCGCCTCTGCGGGCCTCGGCCCCCGGGTCGGCGCCGACGGCGGCAATGTCCGCAAACCGGCGGCGCTCACAGCCGGACCGCGTGCTCCGCGAGGTTCAACCTCCCGGAGATCACCTTGTGCTCGGCCAGCCAGTCGGCTCCGGCCTGCAATTTCCCGAGCCCCTCGTCGTCGATGAAGGCGAGCCGGCTCGAGGTCCGCTCCGCGATCAGGCGGTCCACCACCGCCTGCGGGTACTTCGAGATCTGGCGCGTCAGCGCCTGGGCCTCCGCGTGGTGCTGGTTCGACCAGGCCAGCTCGGTCTGGTGGGCGCGGATGACCTTGCGGATGGTGTCCGCCTCGACCCGTGAATACTCCTCTCGCACCAGGTAGGTCCCGAAGTCGATCGGTTGGTCGAGCTCCTTGCCCTCCTCGAAGATGCGCCTGGCACCATACTGAACCTCGGCGAGATCGCGCGGCCCCGTCCAGATCGACCAGGCGTCGATCCGTCCGGAGGCAAAGGCCGGTGCCGCATCCGGTGGGTTGAGGTAGATGATCTTCACCCGATCGCGCGGGACGTGGTACTTCTCGAGCGCCGCGATCAGCAGAAACTCGGCCACGCCCGCGCGGTTGACGGCGACGGTCTTGCCGACGAGGTCGGGCACCCGGTGGATGCCGGACCTCGGCAGCACGATGATCGAGGTGGTGCGCGGCAAGGTCTCGGTCCACGACACGAAGAAGAGCTTGGCCCCAGAGAGGATGGCCTGGAGGGCAGGGGTGGAGCTCCCACCGAAGCTGAAGTCGGCGCTCCCGGTCGCCACCGCCGTGAGCGTGGGCGCGTGGTTGGGGAAGGGCCCGATCCACTCCACCTCGATGCCCTGCTCGAGCAGCGTCCGGTCGAAGACGCCCCGGATCTTGGCCAGGGAGGTGATGCCGTAGGTGAGCCGGACCTTCTTGCGCGCCGGAGCGCTTGCCTCCGTGCGCCGGCCGCTGGCCCCACCTTTCGTGCCTCTGTCGCCGCACCCTGGGAGCGCCGCGACCAGCCCGGACTTCACCGTCGCGACCAGCAGGGCACGTCGTGAGGAGGCACGGGTGGCGGGAGACCAGAGTGGAGCCGAGGGGCGAGGATTCATGGGCAGAGGCGGGGTTGGGACTCAGCGGCTCTCTGGTTTGGCGAAGTTTGGGTGCCAGGAGACGAGCCGCCGCTCGAGCCGGCGCGCCAGCAGGTCGGCCCCGAGCCCGATGAAGGCGTAGAGCACGATGACGAGGACCATCACGTCGGTCTGCAAGAACTCTCGGGCGTTGGTGGCCAGAAAGCCGATCCCCGCGGTGGCGCCAAAGCTCTCGGCGCCGACCAGCGCCAGCCACGAGATGGTGAGCCCGAGCCGCATCCCGTTCAGGATCGACGGGAGCGCGCCAGGCAGGATGGTGTAGCGGATGAGCTGGCCGCGGCCGAGCCCGAACATCCGCCCCATCTCGAGCAGCTTGGGATCGACCTGGCGGATGCCGAGCACGGTGTTGAGGTACATCGGGAAGAGGCTCCCGAGCCCGATCAGGATCACCTTGCTGGTCTCGCCGACCCCGAACCAGACGATGACCAGCGGAACGATGGCGAGGAAGGGCACCGCGCGGATCATCTGGAGATTGCGGTCGAGGAGCGCGTCGGCGAGCCGCGAGAAGCCGACCACCACGCCGAGCAGGAAGCCGATCGAGGCCCCGCACACGAAGCCGAGCACCGCGCGTGACAGGCTGGCCCGCAGGTGTGTCTGAAGCTCGCCCGAGGCGATCAGATCGCGGGCCGTCCGGAAGACGCTGCTCGGCGCGGGCAGGACGTTGGCCTGGATTATCCCCGTACGCGCGAGCGCCTCCCAGACGCCGAGCAGGGCGCAAGGCGCCAGCCAGGAGAGCGCCTGATAGCCACGCCGCGCCCCCGGCGACAGCTCGCGTACCCGCGGCAGGGGAGGCGACCGTGGCACGACCCGGCCCGGGGGCGCGAGCCTGGAGGAAGCGTCGGAGCCGGAGCCCACGGCCCCCACGGCCCCGACGGCCCCGGCCGACGAGTCGATGATGAAATCCAGCGACACATTCCTCCTGTCTGCCGGCTCAGGCCGCGGCCGAGGCGACCGGGCGGTTCTTCACCAGCTCGCGCACCCGGGGGATGAGCTCGCGCCCGTACTGGATGGCGTCGTCGAGGGGATCGAAGCCACGAACCAGGAAGGTCGTGATCCCGAGATCGTAGTAGTCGAGCAACGCCTCGGCCACCTGCTCGGCGGTCCCCACCAGCGACGTGGAGTTGCCGCCGGCTCCCGTGATCTTGGCGACCCCGGTCCACAGCCGCTTGTCGAGGCGCTCACCGAGCGCTGCCGCCTGGAGGAGCCTGGCGGAGCCGACGCTGCGGGGGGCGTCGGCGAAGTCTCCCAGGCCCTGCGCAGCCCGGGCCGCGCGAACGCGGGCCTTGATCTCGTCGGCGCGCTTCCAGGCCTTCTCCTCGGTCTCGGCCAGGATCGGGCGCAGGGACAGGCTGAAGCCGATGGTGCGACCGTGCTTGGCGGCCGCCGCGCGCACCGTCGCGACCTTCTCGCGGGCCTGCGCCAGCGTCTCGCCGAAGAGCGCGTAGATGTCGGCGTGCCGCCCGGCCGCCTCGATCGCCCCGTCCGACGAGCCCCCGAAGAAGACCGGGATGTGCGGCTTCTGAACCGGCTTGGCGTCCACGAACCCGCCCTTGAACCGGTAGAACCTGCCCTCGTGGTCGAACGGCGCGTCGCTGGTCCACAGGCGCCGGAGGAGCCCGACGTACTCGTCCGAGCGCTGGTAGCGCGCCTCCTTGTCGAGGTAGTCGCCGTCGCGCTGCTGCTCCTCTTCCTGGGCGCCCGTGATGATGTGCACCGAGGCGCGGCCGCGGCTGAGCTGGTCGATGGTCGCGAGGGTGCGCGCCGCCAGGGTGGGGGCCACGAAGCCCGGGCGATGGGCCAGCATGACGCCGAGCCGTTCGGTCACCGCGGTCACGTAGGTCCCGAGGTGCAGCCCATCGGGCGAGGTCGAGCCGTACCCGATGAGGACGCGGTCGAAGCCACCCCGGTCGTGGGCCTGGGCAAAGGCCTTGAGATAGTCCACGTCGAAGACGCCCGAGGGACGTCCGTTGGCCTCGGAAGGATCGCGGTGGGCGACGAGCCCGGTGAAGGAGACAGTCATGACATCATTCCTCGCGTTGCGCTTTGCAGGTTGCAGGTCAATCGATCGCACGGCTCGATGGCGTGCGTGGCGTCGAGGTGCATATCACCGGCAGTGCTCGTGTACCGTCGAGAGTTTTCCAACTCCCATATCAGCGGCGCTGATAGCCACAGACCGATTGAGGAGGCTTCATACGAGGTTTGAAGACAACTCGTTGGAGCCCCGCCGACCCCGCCGGCATGCTCGCGCCCATGTCCCTCTTCGAGCGTGTGCGCATCGGCGCCCTGGAGCTTCCCAATCGAATCGTGATGGCCCCCCTCGGGCGGGCCCGGGCCCAGAACGAGAGCCGGGCCCCGACCGCGTCCGTGGCGACGTACTACGTTCAGCGAGCGACGGCTGGACTCATCGTGTCGGAGGCCACCCACGTCTCCGCCGAGAGCGTGAGCCGCCCTGGCACCTCCGCCATTCACAGCGAGGAGCAGGTCGAGGCCTGGCGCCGCGTGACCGACGCCGTCCACGCCGCCGGCGGGCGGATCTTCCAGCAGCTCTTCCACCTCGGCCGCAAGGCGGATCCGGCGCGCCTGCCGCCCGGCAGCGGCTCACCGCGCGCACCCTCGGCCATCGCCGCTCGTGGCGAGTTCAGCACCGCGGAGGGTCCGAGGCCGTTTCCAGTCCCGCGCGCCCTCCGATCGGACGAGATCCCGGGGGTCGTCGCCGACTTCGAGCACGCCGCCCGCAACTCGAAACGGGCCTGCTTCGATGGCATCGAGATTCACGGCGCCAACGGGTTCCTGGTCGACCAGTTCCTGCGCGATGGGGCCAACCAGCGCTCCGACCACCATGGCGGCTCGATCGAGAACCGGTCGCGCTTCTTGCTCGAGGTGGTGGACGCGGCCATTGGCGTGTTCGGCGCCGGGCGGGTCGGCGTGCGCCTGTCTCCGCACGCGCGCGGGGACGGCACCGACGACTCGACCCCCCAGGAGACCTTCGGTCACGCCGCCGCTCGGCTCAGCGCCCGCGGCATCGCTTACCTGCACCTCATCGAGCCCGCCCCGACCCCCGAAGACCAGCGCTTCGCTCCCGCGCTCCGCAAGGTATTCGGTGGTCCCCTGATCCTGTGCGGCGCCTTCGACCGGACCACCGCCGAGCGCGCGGTCCGCGAAGGTCAGGCCGATCTGATCGCCTTCGGCGCCGGCTTCATCGCCAATCCCGATCTGGTCGAGCGCCTCCGCCGCGATGCGCCCTGGAACACCCCCGATCCTACGACCTTCTATACGGGAGGTGACCGAGGCTATATCGATTACCCCTTCCTGTGATCAACCCCGTCCTCGTCCTCGTCCTCGTCCTCGTTCCCCGTCACGCCGGTCGGTGACGAAGACCAGGACGAAGACGAGGACGAGGACGGGCGAGTGGGGGAAGAGCTACTTCTTCACGAAACGCAGGGTCATGCGATCGCTCTCGCCGATGGCGGCGTACTTGTCGTGATCCTTGGCCCCGAGGCGGTACGTTGGGGGCAAGGTCCAGACTCCTTCGGGATAGTCCTTGGTGTCCTTGGGATTGGCGTTGATCTCGGACTTCGCGCTCAGCTTGAAGCCCGCCGCCTCGATCTGCTCGATGACCCAAGCTTCCGGCAGATAGCCCTTCTTCGAGCTGACGAGCGGGTCCGCGCCGACCAGCGCGCGGTGCTCGACGATCCCGAGGACGCCGTTCGGCTTGAGCGCCTGGTGAAAGGCCGCGAGCCAGGCCGACAGCTGGCCGCTGTTGACGATGTTGTGGAGCTCGCGGATCACCAGCGCGAGGTCGAGCTTTCCCTCGAGGGGAAGGGTGGGGACGGCGGGCGTGGGCTTGACCACCAGCGTCTGCACCTTGCCGAAGAGCTCCGGCACGCTCTCGAGGTAGAGCTTCAGCCGCTGCCCGTAGAGCGTGGACCGCTCGGTCTCGGGCCCGCTCGGATCGCCCGAGGTGACGTAGAGCTTCCCCGACCGCGCCAGGGCCGGCGCCAGGAGCTCGGTGTACCAGCCGCCGCCTGGCTCGTACTCGAGCACGTTCCAGGTGGGCCGGAAACCGAAGAAGTCGAGGGTCTGCAGGGGATGCCGGTACTTGTCGCGGTCGGCGTTGCCCGGGGCGCGGTGAGGGCTCGCGAGCGCCGCCGCGATGGCTGCGTGCCCCGAGCCGTAGCGCTTCTCCGCCAGCTTCCGGGCCTCGGCCCGCAGTTCGGGCGTGAAGCGAGCGAGCTGCGCCTGATGGTCGGTGTCGAGCTTGGCCCGATCCTCCTGCAGGCGCCGCTGGTCCTCGGCGGCCTTGGCTGCGAGCTTCTGTTCAGCGGTTGCCGCGCTGGCCTCCGCCTTCGTGGTCGCTGCCCCGACCGCCGCCGCCACGGCGGGCGGTTCCGTGGCTCCCGCCGCGGTCGTTCCTGCCACGGCCGCCACCGCGCCAGATTCCGGTGGAGTCCTCGGTGCCGCGCCTGGAGCGCTGGCGCACGCAAGGCCAGTCAGTCCAACCGCCGCTATGACGGCAGCGCATCCGGGGGATCTCCACAGGCTCCAACCAACAGACGGGTTCAGATTCGATTTCAAGATGTCTCCTCTCAGAAGTGTGTCCCCCCACTTGCCCGTCCTCTTCCTCTTCCTCGTCCTCGTCGCCGTCCTCGTCCCCGTTCCCCGACACCCGACACCCACGGTCGGGCGACGAGGGCGGGTCAGACTGGAAGTGTGCCATCGGTCCATAGTCTGCGTCATGCCGGAAAGTGGCAGGCAACCTGATGCTTTGGACCAATCTGCACCAGCTCGGGTGGAACAGTCTGGCACAGCGCGGTCGCCGCGGGGCAGCGGGTGTGAAAGCGACACCCCGGCGGCGGGTCTGCGAGCGACGGGATCTCTCCCGGCAAGGGAGCCACCTGCTGGCGGCGACGCGGATCGGGCACGGGAATCGCGGCCAGGAGGGCCCGGGTGTAGTGATGCGCGGGTCGATGGAAGACCTCGTCGACGGGCCCCAGCTCGACCAGCCGGCCGAGATACATCACCCCCACGTGGTCGGAGAGGTGCCGGATGATGTTGAGGCCGTGGCCGATGAAGAGGTACGTGAGCTGGAGCCGCTCCTTCAGCTCCTGGAGCAGGTTCACGATCTGCGACTGCACCGACACGTCGAGGGCGGAGACCGCCTCGTCCGCCACGATGAACCTCGGGTGGAGCGCGATGGCCCGCGCGATGCCGATGCGCTGGCGCTGTCCGCCCGAGAAGGCGTGAGGCGCACGCTGGTACCAGGCGGGGTCGAGGCCCACCTGCTCCATGAGCTCGAGCACCCGCGCGCGCCGCTCGCTCGCCCCGAGCCGGGTGTGCGCGCGCAAGGGCTCGGCGATGATCTCGCCCGCGCTCCACAGCGGATCGATCGAGCCGTAGGGATCCTGAAAGATCATCTGCATCTCGCGCTGCGCGGAGCGGCGGTGCTGGCGCGTCTGGCCGGCCCCATCGTGGGTCGCGTCTCGACCGACGTCTCGACCGAGACTTTGGCCATCGAACCGGATTCGTCCCGAGGTTGGGGTCTCGAGCTGCAGGAGCAATCGGCCGAGCGTGGACTTTCCGCATCCCGACTCGCCGACCAGGCCGAAGGTCTCACCGGCCTCGATCTGCAGAGACACGTCGTCCACCGGACGAACGCGGCGCCTGGCCCCGAGCAAGCGGCCTGGCAGGCGGAACTGCTTCACGAGCCGGATTGCCTCGATGAGCGGCTTCTTCGGCTCGACCGCGACCTCGGCCGGTCGGGAGGGCGCGCTCGAGACCGGGCTCGGCTGCACGATCGCCGCACCCGACAGATCCGGGTGCCAGCAGGCCACCTTCCGTTGGTCATGACCTCCGAGATCAGGCCCGGGTCCGAGGTCGGGGCCGGGGGCTTGCGGCCAGGCCGGCGCCGGCGCCAGCCCGGGCTCCTCGGCGGCGCATCGGGCAGTCGCCTGCGGGCAGCGCGGGTGAAAGCGGCAACCACTCGGAAACTCCCCGGCGCTCGGGCTCGCGCCACGGATGGTCGGCAGGTGGCTGGCCCGCTGGCTGTCGAGCGGGACCACCGACTGCAGGAGCCCTCGGGTGTACGGATGCAATGGACGCGCAAAGAGCGCGTACACGGGCGCCTCCTCGACCACCCGGCCCGCATACATCACCACGATGCGGTCGGCGATCTCGGCGGCGATTCCGAGATCGTGGGTGATGAGGACCACCGACATCCCGGTGTCCCGCTGCAGGTCCTTCAGCAGCAGCAGGATCTGCGCCTGGATCGTGACGTCGAGCGCGGTGGTCGGCTCGTCCGCCACCAGCAGGTCGGGGCCGCAGGACAGCGCCATGGCGATCATCGCCCGTTGCCGCATGCCACCCGAGAGCTGGTGCGGGTATTGCCGCAGCTGCGCCTCCGCGTCGGGGATGTGCACCCGCTCGAGCAGGGCCAGCGCCTCGCGCCTGGCCTGGGCGCGCGAGACCCGCTTGTGCCGGCGGATGACCTCCACGATCTGATCCCCGATGGTGAACAGGGGATCGAAGGCGGTCATGGGTTCCTGGAACACCATCGCGATGCGCCGCCCGCGCAGGGCGCTGATCTCGGCCGGCGTCAAGGTGACGAGATCGCGCCCGTCGAGTCGCACCTCCCCGCCCGTGATCTCCGCGCCCCGGTCGCGTACGAGCCGCAACATCGACAGCGCCGTCAGGGTCTTGCCGCTCCCGGACTCCCCCACCAGGCAGACGGTCTCGCCTGCTCCGATCCGCAGGCTGACCTGGCCCACCACCTCGTGCGCTCGGCCCTCGCCCTTGCCCTTGCCCTCGCCCTTGCCGGGACCGGAGGAGGCCGCGAAGGACACCGAGAGCCGATCGATCTCGAGCAATGCTGGCTCGAGCAACGCTGGCTCGAGCAACGCCCGGCTTCGCGCGTCGGATGCTGGGAGCGAAGCGGCGCGGAGGTCAGCCTCTGGCTCGACCGAAGGCGCCGGGTGGGCTTCAGACCGCGCGGTCACGGGGATTCATTCGGCCGCGCAGCCGGTCGCCGAACACGTTGATCGCCACCAGCAGGGAGGTGATGGCCAGTCCCGGGAACGTCGAGATCCACCAGGCCACCGTCAGGTAGCTGCGGCCCTCCGTCAGCAGGTAGCCCCAGTCGGGCCGCTCCTCCACCACGCCGAGGCCGAGGAAGCTCAAGGCCGAGCCCATCAGGATGGCGTGGCCGACCCCGAGGGTGAGGAGCACCAGCACGGGAGAGGCGCAGTGCGGGGCGATGTGCCGAACCAGGATTCCCAGGTGGGAGGTCCCCACCGATCGGGCCGCATCCACGAAGGGACGCCGGCGAATGGACAAGACCTGCCCGCGCACCACGCGGGTGTAGCGCGGGACGCTCACTACCCCGATCGCGAGGATGGTGTGAAAGAGGCTCGGGCCGAGCGCGGTCGCCACGATGATCGCGAGCAGGGTAGGGGGTATCGCCATCCACATGTCGATGAGCCGCATCACGACGGCGTCGACCCCACGGCCGAGGTACCCCGCGCAGAGGCCGAACAGGATTCCGAGCCCTCCCCCCACCCCCACCGAGAAGAGCCCGATCAGCATCGACTGGCGGGCCCCGTGGATGATGAGGGACAGCACGTCGCGC
This sequence comes from uncultured Myxococcales bacterium, assembly GCA_964540815.1. Lineage (GTDB taxonomy): Bacteria > Myxococcota_A > Polyangia > Fen-1088 > Fen-1088 > CAZIOH01. The sequence continues at coordinate 26,519 of CAZIOH010000036.1, forward strand.
CCGAACTGATCCGTGCCGAGGAGGTGTTCCCACCCGGGTGCACGCAGGATCTCGGCGACGCGCATGTCGGTCGGACTGAACGGTGCGAGCCCCTGGGGCCACAGCGCGGCCGCGGCCACCAATGCCAGCCAGAGGCACGAGAGCCACGCGCTGGCCTCCCGCCCCACCCAGCCCGCAATCCCCTCCAGGCGGAAGGACTCCCGGGGCGCGTAGACCGGACGGACCAAGGCTACTGGCAGGACCTTCGCCGAGGGCGACGAAGCCGAGGAATGGGACGACGATGCCGGTGTCGGCTGCGGCCCGGAAAAGGGCTGGAGCTGCGACGGGCGCGCCGGAGAAGCTTCGAGCAGGCTCGGCATGGGTGAGGTCATCCTCGCAGGCGCGGATCGATGCGCGCGTAGGAAAGGTCGACGAGCAAGTTGATGATGACGTAGAAGACGGACGCGAACAGGATGGCGCCCTGGATCATCGGGATGTCTTTCTGGCCAATGGCCTCCACCACCAGTCGACCGAGCCCCTGCCGCGCGAACAGGGTCTCGGCCACCGCCACCCCGGCCAGGAGCTCGCCGAAGAGGATCCCCACCAGGGTCACGGCTGGGATCAGGGCGTTGCGCAGCACGTGGCCGAGCAGGATGGCCCTGCCGGTCAGCCCCTTGGCACGCAACGTGAGGACGAAGGGCTCGCGACGAACGTCGAGGATGGCTCCGCGGATCATCCGCGCCAGCGAGCCCGACGCCACCAGCCCGAGCGAGGTGGCCGGCAGGACCAGCTGCGCCAGGCTACCGTTCCCGATCGACGGCAACCAGTGCAGGACCACCGAGAACGTCAGGATCAGCAAGATGCCGAGCCAGAATGGCGGCGTGGAGGTGAGGCCGAGGGTCAGCCCGGCAATCAGGTGGTCCACCCAGCGCCGATGGTACACGGCCGAGGTGACCCCGAGCGTGAGGCCCCCGAGGACCATCACCAGGGTGGCCCCCAGCGTCAACCCGAGGGTGGCGGAGAGCTGCGCCAGCAGGCGGTCGAGGACCGGCTCCTTGGTGGTGAAGGAGCGCCCGAGATCGCCGTGGGCCAGCCCCGCGAGGTAGGCCACGAATTGCTGACCTATCGGGCGATTGGTCCCGAGCTGCAGGCGCACCCGCTCCACCGTCGAAGCGCTGGCCTCCTGCCCGGCCACCAGCTCGGCCGGATCGCCGGGCAGCCAGTAGAGGATGAAGAACACCAGCGTCACCGCGCCGCCGATGGCCAGCAGGGAGTACGACAACCTCTTCAGGACGTAGTTCATGTGAGGGTCGTCATGTTGGCTGCTGGCTACCTCCGCCTCAGTGCGCGAGCCAGGCGTCCTGGAAGGTGGGGAAGCCGTGGGTATCGATGGCGATCCCGTGGGCCTCGCGCACGGCCGCGATGGTGTAGGGCAGTACGTAGACCGGGATGGCGTAGACCTTGTCGACGACCTTGTGCTGCACGTTCCGATAGAGGGTCCGGCGCTTGTCGAGGTCGGGCTCGCGTGCGGCCGCGGTCACCCAGGCGTTGATCTCGGGATCGTTGACCTTCGCGACGGCGCTGAGCGCTCGATCCGCCGGCGAGAAGAGCCGCCTGAGCACGTCCGGATCGGGCGCGAAGAGACTCCCGGCCGTCAGATCGTATTCACCTTGCTGGACACGCTGCAGGTAGTTTCCAGCCGGCTGGGTGTCGATCTTGAGGGCGATCCCGTTCTTGCGCAGCTGCTGTCGCAGCATGGTGATCACGTCCAGGCGCTTCTCGCGATTTCCTTGCGTATCGATGAACACCACCGTGAGCGGCTTGCCATCCTTCTGCCGCAAGCCGTCCTCGCCCAGCTTCCACCCGGCGGCGTCCAGCAGCCGCGCGGCGCGCGCCGGGTCCGGCGCCCAGCTGCCCTCCAGGCTCGGGTCATAGCCGAAGATCGATGGGGAGATGGGCGACCAGGCCCGTGCGAAGGTGCCGAGGTACACCGTCTTGACCACCGCGTCGAGATCGAGGGAGAGACGGAAGGCCTGGCGCAGGCTCTCATCGTCCCAGGGGGGACGCGTGATGTTCAGGTAGAGGGAATAGTTCTCGTTGAGGAGCTCGCGCTCGATGAGCTGAAAGGCCGGATCGTTCCGGAACCCGAGGATGTTCTGGGGCGGGATGATGTCCGCGGCCTGTGCCTGCCGACTCTGGAGCACGGCCACCCGGGTGGCCTCCTCGGGCACGTTCTTGAACGTCAGGCGATCGAGGTAGGCCTGCCCGGTGTGGGCGGCGCCGGCGGGTGCCCACTGGTAGTCCGCGTTGCGTTCGAGGCGGATCTCGGTGCCCGGCGTCAGGCTGATGAACCGGAAGGGTCCGGTGCCGACCGGGTTCACCGGGAACTGGTCGCCGTACCTGGTCGCCGCCGTGGGAGACACGATCCCGAGGGAGGACTTGGACAGGTTGATGAGGAACGGCTCGAAGGGGATGGACAAGACGACCCGGACGGTGCGCGGGTCGACCACCTCGCTGTGATCGTACGGACCGATGTCACTGGCTGAGGTGAAGGCGTTCCTGGGGTCCTTGATCCTGTCGAGATTGAACCGCACCGCCTCCGCGTCGAAGGGGGTCCCGTCGTGGAACTTGACGTCGGAGCGGAGAGTGAACGTGTACACCCGGCGATCGGGCGACACGCTCCACGACTCGGCCAGCCACGGGCCGACCGTGTGGTCCGGCTGCGCCACCACCAGGCTGTCGAAGATCGAGCGGAAGACGCGGTTGTGGGGCGCGAAGGCCGACTTGTGGGGATCGAGCCCGAACTGCGTGATGGCCGCCCCATCGAAGGCAAACACCAGCTCGCCGCCTGGCTGGATCGTCAGCGCCGACGATCCGGAGGTCGCCGTCGTCGCCGTTACACCTGGGGCCGGGCCACGCTGGCATCCGCCGAGAACCAGAGCAGCGGCCAGCGCGAAGCGAACGACGGTCCATGGGCCGAGCGCAAGACGCGCGATGTTCGAGCGAACGAGACGAGCCTGCATCTTCCCGTCGTACGGCGAGCAATGCGCATGCCATGGCCTTGCCCCGCGCGCCACGGCAGAGAGCTGTTGCGGCGGCAGCATGGGTGCTGCTGGGAGCGCATCTCGACGCGTGCTGGGCGACAGATCGATTCTTCTCCAACCGCGACTGGTGCGCCGGTCCAAGCACCCGAGAGGCGCGGCTTTGCCGCGCGGGCGTCGCCCGGCCTGCGGGGGGAGCTCATGAGCGGGGACACCCCCTCATGGCGGCGAAGCCGCTCGGGTCAGGGCGGACCAGCCGGCGGAGATCAGGATGGTGTCGTCCTGCGGCGAGTGGATGCGGGAGCAGAGGACATCGCGGTAGTGGCGCTCGAGCGGGTTGTGGCGACTCAGCCCCGGATTGCCCGTGAGCTCGAGGCCGATCTCGACGGCCCGGATGGCGTTGCGGGTCGTGGTGTACTTGACGAGGTTGTTCTCCACGGGTGTGGGGCGTTCGCCGGGGTCGCTGCTCTCGGCGCGGCGGGTGGTGGTGTCGAGGAGGATGCGGTTGGTGTGCAGCAGCGCCTCGATCTCGCCGACCTTCTCCTGGACCCGTGGCAACGTGGCGAGCGGGGCGCCGAGGTTGCTCGGGGTCCGCTGGTTGAGGTAGCCGACCAGCCAGTCGCGGGCGGCCTCCGCCACCGCGCCGTAGATGGTCGAGATGGCGAGCGCGTTCCAGGCGGCGAGGCCTCCGGCCTTCTGAGCTGCCTGGGCCGCCCACTCCGCCGGTTTGCGGACATCGACCGCGTGATCGAGCGGCGTGAGGGCATCCTCGAACACCACCTCGTGGCTGACGCTGGCGCGCATGCCGAGATGATCCCAGGCGGGCTCGACCCGGATCCCAGGTGAATCCGAGCGGACCAGGAACGTGCCCACCCGTGGGGTGGGCTCGTCCGTGCGCGCCCACACCGCGAACCAGCGCAGGCCGGTCGACCCGGTCGAGTAGATCTTGTGGCCGCTGAGGCGCCAGCCTTCCGGGGTCGCCCGCGCCACGGTCTTCGGCAGCCCGCCGCGCACCGGCGTTCCGAGCTCCGGCTCGACCCGCAGGGTCCCGATGAGCGACATCTCGGTGGCGGCTTCGCGCGCCACCCGTTCGTAGAGGTGTCGCGGCCAGCGCCCGGCGCGCGACGCAGGCTCGGCCGAGGAGTCCGCGAACGTGCAGTAGGTCATGAACAGGATCAGCGCGGTCGACGGCTCACCCCGGGCCACGGCACGCAGCACCCGCAGGGCTTCCCCCAGCCCCGCACCCCGGCCGCCGAGGGCGGTCTCGACCGTCAGGCCGAGCAGTCCGGCGTCATGCAGCGCCAGGAAGTTCGGTTGCGGAAAGACCGCCTGCCGATCGAAGTCGGCTGCCGTGGCGGCGAAGCGCCGGCTGAGATCGTCGAGGACCTCCTGCGGCACGGGCCCCGCGGCCGGCGCGGCGTGAAGTCGCGGCGGCATGGCCGAGCTTGTCGATTTCGAGATGGATGCGACTGCCGACACGTGCCCCCGCCTTTCGCTGTTCCGCCCCCATCGGGAATCGATTTTCCCGACTGGACAAACCGGCAGTTTAGTGGAAAACATGGCGGAATGAAAGCCAGCGCGGACTCCACCCTGGAAGCCGACATCGTGGTGGTGGGCGGCGGCAGCGCCGGGAGCACCGCGGCGATCCGCGCGCAAAGGGACCTGCCGCTCGGGCGGGTGCTGCTGCTCGAGAAGGCCCACGTCAAGCGCAGCGGCGCCATCGCCATCGGGATGGATGGGCTCAACAACGCCGTGATCCCGGGGCACGCCACCCCCGAGCAGTACGTGAAGGAGATCACGATGGCCAACGACGGCATCGTGAACCAGCGGGCGGTCCTGACCTATGCCGAGCGCAGCTTCCCGATGATCGAGAAGCTGGATTCGTGGGGCGTGAAGTTCCAGAAGACCGAGGCCGGCGACTTCGATGTCAAGCGGGTGCACCACAACGGGAACTACGTGTTGCCCATGCCCGAGGGCTACGATCTCAAGAAGATCCTGACCAAGATGATCCGCCGCGCCGGCGTGCGCGTCAGCAACCGGCTGATGGCGACCCGCCTCTTGACCGCGCCCGACGGCCGCATCGCGGGCGTGCTGGCCTTGAACGTGCGCGACGGGACCTTCCAGATCATCCGCGCCAAGGCCGTGATCCTCTGCTGTGGCGCCTCCGGGCGGCTCGGGCTGCCTGCGTCGGGCTATCTCTACGGCACCTACGAGAACCCCGCCAACGCCGGTGACGGATACTCCCTGGCGTATCACGCCGGCGCCGAGCTCACCGGCATCGAGTGCTTCCAGATCAACCCGCTCATCAAGGACTACAACGGTCCGGCTTGTGCGTACGTGACGGGGCCCCTCGGCGGGCACACCGTCAACGCCCGCGGACACCGCTTCATCGAGAGCGACTACTGGAGTGGACAGATGATGCTGGAGTTCTACCGCGAGCTCCAGTCCGCGAACGGTCCGGTCTACCTCAAGCTCACCCACCTCGCCCCCGAGACCCTGACCGAGATCGAGCGGGTGCTCCACCGCACCGAGCGCCCGAGCCGCGGTCGCTTTCACGCCGGGCGCGGGCACAGCTACGGTGACGATCTGGTCGAGATGCACATCTCGGAGATCGGCCTTTGCAGCGGGCACAGCGGCTCGGGGGTGTGGGTGAACGAGCGCGGCGAGACCACCGTCCCTGGGCTGTACGCGGCGGGCGACATGGCGTGCGTGCCGCACAACTACCTGCTCGGGGCCATGACCTATGGGGAGATCTGCGCCGAGAATGCCCTCGGATACGCGGCCGCGGCCGAGCCGCCCGCCACAGGCCCCGATCTCGACGCCCAGGCCGAGGCGGAGCGCAGCCGGGTGCTCGGCCCGCTCGATCGGCCGCGCGGCATCCCGCACCACCAGTACGAGTACAAGGTCCGTCGGCTGGTGAACGACTACCTGCAGCCGCCGAAGAGCGCCAACCGCCTGGAGCTGGGCCTCGCGGCCTTCCTGCGGGCGCGCGAGGAGCTGGCCGAGGTCGGGGCGAGCAATCCCCACGAGCTGATGCGGGTCGTGGAGGGTGGGTTCATCCGCGACTGCGCCGAGATGGCGGCGCGGGCCTCGCTGTTCCGGCGCGAGAGCCGCTGGGGCCTCTACCACTACCGGCTCGACTACCCGGCGCTCGATGACGATGCCTGGTTCGTGCACGTGAACCTGCGCAAGAGCACGCGGGAGGGGACGTCCGTGGACGGCGGCGAGATGCAGGCCTTCACCCGCCCGGTGGCGCCTTACGTGGTGCCGGTCGCCGACGGCGAGCGACGCAGCTACTACGCGATCCGGGTGCCCGCTGGCCGAGGTGCGGCGGAGCTGTCGTCGTGAGCGCGCGCGAGTCGGACCCAGGCAGCAGCCAAGGAGACGGGCAAGCAGGCGGCCAAGGAGACGCAGGCGGAGGCGGAGGCTGTCGCAGTGCGACCGGCCGCGCCCTCGGTGGGGAGGCCGGGCGCGAGCTGCGCAAGAGCGCGGAGGGCGCCGCCGCCGGGAACGCCCAGACCGCCATCCGGCTCGACGTGCCGGTGC
>CAZIOH010000036.1:33184-63773 GCA_964540815.1 uncultured Myxococcales bacterium
TGGCGGTCGGCGGGGGACGCGGCGGCCAGGTCGCTTCCGGTGCCGGTGCCGGTGCCGGTGCTGGTGCCGGTGCTGGTGCCGCAGCCGGCAGCGAGGCCGAGCTGGAGCGCGAGCAGGCCCTGGTGGCGACGCTGACCGCGGCCCTCGCGGATCCCGATTGGCAGGTGCGCGCCGAGGCGGCGCTGGTGCTCGGCCGCGGTGGATTGCGCGCGGGGGCGCCTGCACTGGTCGTGGCGCTCGAGACCGAGGCCGAAGCGTGGCAGGTCCGCAAGGAGGTGGCGCAGGCGGCGGGGAAGCTGAAGATCGAGGCGGCCGCACCGGGGCTGGTGGCGCTGCTCGGCGCGGAGAATGCCGATCTCCGGAAGGCGGCTGCCGGCGCGCTCGGCGAGCTCGGTGCGGCAGCCGGGACGGCGGCCCTGCAACCGCTCGAAGCGCTGCAGGCCGACGTGGACGTGGAGGTCAAGAAGGCGGCGGCACGAGCCCTCGCCGCGATTCGAGTGGCGCTGCGCACGGAAACAGAGTCCGCGGCGCAAGCGCGCGCGGAGCCGGGGCCGCGCCGAGGTGTCCAACCGAGAGGAGTGAGCTGATGGCGCGCACGGCCGATGCGTGGGAGCGACCACCGGGTCTGCCAGAGACCCACTTCGTCGATGCGCGGATCTACTCCGACCCGACGATCTTCGAGGAGGAGCGGGCCCAGATCTTCGGTCGCACCTGGGTCATCGCCTGTCACGAGAGCGAGCTTCCGAGCCCGCACGACTATCGAACCTTCCAGCACCCGGCCGGGGTGGGTCTGGTGGCCGTCCGTGGCGCCGATGGCGAGGTGCGCGCGTTCTACAACGTCTGTCCGCACCGGGGGAACGTGCTGGTCCACGACCCGGCCGGGAACGCCCGGGCCTTGACGTGCATCTTTCACGCCTGGACCTTCGACAGCGCCGGCCACTGCACCGGGATCGCCCGCCGCAAGGAGGGCTACCAGGATCGCCTGTCACCGTCGGACGTCGGGCTGCGACGGGTGGCCTGTCAGGTGGGCTTCGGCGGCTTCGTCTGGGTGAACCTCGACGATCGCGCGCCGGGCCTTCGCGACCACATCGGGCCGGCGCTCGGGCTGCTCGAGCCGCACCTGGCCGCGCCCCTCGAGGTGTTCCACTACCAGCAGGTGATCCTGGACGCCAACTTCAAGCTCTGGCACGACACCAACAGTGAATTTTATCACGACTACATGCACCACTTCAATCGAGTCACCGGCATGCTGCAGCCGGGGTACTTCGATCGCAAGTACGTGCCGTACCCGAACGGTCACGCCTCGGTGGGATCCATGCAGGTGCGCTACGACAGCTACGCCGGCGGGGGCGAGCGGAAGGTGGGGTGGCCGGGGCTCGCGCCAGGCGGGTGGATCCTGGTCGATCTGTTCCCGGGCATCACCTACAACCTGCGGACGTCCGTTTTGCGCATCGACACCGCCATTCCGCTCGCGCCCGGGCGGACCCTGCTCGAGCTGCGCGGGCTCGGCCTCAAGTCCGATTCACCAGCCGAGCGCGCCGAGCGCGTGCGGGATCACAACACCATCTGGGGCCCCTTCGGGCGCAACCTGCACGAGGACTTCCTGGGCGTGGTCGGGCAGGGCCGGACCACCCGCGACGCGCGCGCGGGCAGCCGGTTCATCCTGCACGCGCGCGAGGAAGAGCGGGGCATCCACGACGAGGTGGGGATGCGCCACTACTACGCCGAGTGGAGCCGCCGCCTCGGGCGCTCGGCCGCCCATCCGTTCGCCGGGATCGGAGCCACGAGCGGCACTGCGACCGCGACCCATCCGCCGGAGCCCCGATGAGCGACGCCTCCCCGCGGAGGTCGCCGACGGAGCTCGAGCGCAGCCTGGCCCACGACCTCGTCTACGAGCTCTCCTTGCGCCTCGACGCCGGCGACTTCGCCGGCTACCTCGAGCGGTGCGCGCCGGATCTCCGGTACACCATCGGAGCCTACAGCCCCGAGCTGCGCAAGCCCATGCTGTGGCTCGACCTCGACAAGCCGGGGTTGCGCACGCTCTTCGACACGCTTCCGCGGCACCACAGCGACCACGCCCGCCTCTCGCGCCACGTCACCGTCTACAAGGTGGAAGGCCCCCCCGACGTCGACGACGACGGAGGCGCCGGCGGCGGCGATCTCCAGGTCGTGTCCGCGCTGCAGGTCTTTCGCACCGTGCTCGACGGCGGCGCGACCACCCTGTTCGCCGTCGGCAAGCTCTTCGACACCGTCCGCCTCGACCTCGAAACGCGCGCCGCCCGCCTGGTACGCCGCCGGATCGAGCTCGACACGCGCATGCTGGGCATCGGCAGCCACCTGCCGCTGTGAGGGAGGAGCAGCAGGCTATCCCCGGAGGTGGTCGAGGGCCTGCATCCATGCGGAGAGGGCGCCGCGCGTGCGCCCGAACAGCGCAGCCAGCTCCTCTTCCGGTCCCGGGTCGGGCTCGCGGTCGGGATCGTCGAAGATGCGCGGAACCTCGACCGCCTGCCACGCGGAGAGCTCGACCCCTTCGAGCATGAGGTCGCCACTCGGTCGGCAGACAGCATGGACACACGGCTCGGACTGCTGCCAAAGGCACTCCAGCTCCGGAGAGGTGTTCCTCGATGGTGACCTCCGCCGTGAAGAGCAACGGATCCGCCCACTGTGGCAGTGGACTCGAGGCTCGGAGGCGGAACGACTCCGACCGCCCCCGCCTCGCTGGCGACCGACCCCACGCGCACGCCTCGGCCGCGACAGCCGACCCCGCGCCAGACAAGTCAATCCTCTCGCCCGCGGAGCAGGGCCACGGTCAGGGAGAGGGGCCCCACCGCCTTCCGTGCGGCACCATCACGCCGACGCGAACAAAGGATCCACGCAGACCAGGGTGTCGAAGACGGCTTCGTAGTCGACCGGATCCCCGTCCCAGCCACACGCGTTGACGTTCGCATCGAGAGGCAACGCAATCCCGCGCTCGGCGAGGGCGAGCAGGCTCGGTGTCTGGTGGGCCACGAGCCCGGGGGATGGAACGTCAGGGATGGGTCGGCCCCGGGGATCGAACCACTCGAGCGCGCCGGATTCCGGAGCGCGCCGCACCCGGAAGCAACCCTCGTGCACGAGCCGATGGTGGAACGAGCACAGCAAGGCCAGGTTCTGCAGCGAGGTCTCCACCGTTCGCCCAGTGACGGATGTGGTGACCGTGGATGAAGCGGCGATTGCCGCATCCCGGGAAGCGACAGCCATCGTCGCGCAACCACAACGCCCGCCGGAGCGCGGCGGGGATCGCGCGGCTCTGCCTGCCGACATCCACATTGACACCGACATTGCCAGTGACCACGCCGTCGGCCTCGGAGCTCGCGCTCGTCGCTGGGTTGGTCACGACGGCCGGCACCAGCCCCCCATCGCATGAAGCCCGACGAAACGCCTCGGCAGACAGCAACGTCCCGTCCTCGAGGAAGGCTTCCCACTGCCCATCCGGTCCCACCAGGCTCTCGGAGAGGTGGATCAAGATGCGATACCGATCCCCTCCAAGTCCGGGATAGCGAGATTCGGCTGATCCGCCCTCGACTATCCCCGGCCCTCTCGGCCTTCCACTTCCAGCGGAGGATCCCTCGAGGCTGGCCTCAGCTAGGAAGAGCAACGCATCTGCCCGACCCGGAAGTGGAAGCCGCAGGTTGGAGGCGGCCGGACCCGCGCCCCGCGCGCCACTGGCCACCGCCCGCTGCTTCCCCGCCTCCGCCGCAACTGTCGACCCCGCGTCCACCGACGCCACCACGGCTGGCATTTCCGCGGAAGCGCCATCCCCCTCGACCCTTCCCGGGTCCAGTGACTTCGCTCGACCAAGAGACAAGGCCCGCAACTCGTCGCGAGCCTTGTCGATGGCCTTCATGACCAGATCCGCCTCGTCGGGTTGGAGCGTGGCTTCGAGCCGCACCATTCCGCTCGGCAAGTTGCGCAGGTAAATCATCCGTTCGGTGTCGGCGCCATCCCCGGCGAGCTCGCCGGTCCGCTCAGCCTCCTCGCGCATGAACTGCCCGCGCAGCCCGCGATACCGTCGGCAGATGCGCTCCAGCTGAGCCCCGGTCGCGCAGGCCGCCATCTCGACCAGGCGTCCCTCCGTCCCGGGCGTCGCCACCCGGGTGATGGCCCGGACCTTGGCATACGAAATCCGCCCGGCCGCCAGCGCCGCGTCGAGCAGCGGCAACTGCCCGAGCGCCCGAGCCACCCGCACCTTCTCGCGCGCCGTCGCGGGGTCGAGCCCGATCCTCCAGCTCAACCAGTGCGCGCAGCTCTGGGCCCCCTGTGACCGCCCGCATGCGAGGGGTTGACAGGGACCGTTCGCGTGGGTAGACAAAGCTCTTCCTTAGAAGACGGACGGCCCCTGGCGCCGAAGCGGAGAGACCCATGCCCAGATCCTCATTGCGTGCTCGGTTCGCGCTTTCCTTGACTGTGACTGGCACCTTGGCGGTCTTCGGGCTCGCCGTGGGTAGCGTGGGGGGCTGTCGGCGGCAGGAGGAATCGAAGGGCGGTGCACCCGTCAGCGGGGCGCCGAGCCCCAGCAACTCCGCGGCCCCGGCAGCCGCGCCGGCCGCGGCCGAGCCCGCCCCGAGCGGGACCCTCGACTACGGGAAACCTGGGGAGCCGGTGCACCTGGTCGTCGGGTATCAGCCCTATTATTCCGAGGCCTGGTCGGGGGTGGTGATCAACGGGCTCGAGCTCTGGAAGAAGCATCTGCCGCCTCAGTCGACCGTCGAGTTCAAGATTGGGCTCCAGGGCGCGATCATCGTCAACGCCATGCTGGCGGGGAAGCAGCACATCGGGTACGTGGGGGACATGCCGGCCATCGTCGGAGCCACCAAGCGCAACGTGGCCGACCTGCGCATCGTCGCCAACATCGGGCTCGGGCACGACCAGTGCAACGTGTTCCTGACCCGCAAGGACGCGCCGCAGTTCGGCGACGGGGCTGCCGCGGTCAAGTGGCTGGACGGCAAGATCGTGGCTGTGCCGAAGGGTAGCTGCACCGACCGGTTCGCGCGCGCGGTCTTCAAGAAGCAGAACATCAACCCGGGCGAGTACCTCAACCAGAACATCGAGCTCATCACCAGCGGCTTTCGCAGCAACAAGCTCGACGGAGCCGTGGTCTGGGAGCCGACGGCGTCGCGGCTGGTGGCCGAGGGGCTCGCTCGGCGCGTGGCCACCGGGAACGACTTCGGGGAGAACGACGGGGCCTTCATCGACGCCCGGGCCGACCTGATCCAGCAGCGCCCGGACGTGATCAAGGCCTGGCTCGAGGCCGAGCTCGAGGCGGAGCAGTTCCTCGTCGACCCCAAGAACGGTCACGAGGTGGCGCGGCTCGCCAAGGCGCAGACCACCGGCTTCGACGAGAAGGTGCTCTGGCAAGCACTCTTCGGCGCGTATCCATCCAGCGTCGGAGGGGCCGCGCAGCGGCTGACCATCCCGTTCGGATTCACCCCGGAGGGCCTGGAGCTGATCAAGCGCTCGACCGCCTTCCTGTACGAGGTCAAGAGCATCGCCATTCCCGAGCTGGCCGCCGACGCCGTTCAGCCGCAGTTCACCGAGCAGATCCTGGCCGAGCGCCACCTGCACGCGCCGGTGGGGAGCATCGCCGCCTCCACGGAAGTGGCGTCGAAGTAGCCGAGGGGACAGGCGCGCGCCGACGATCTGCGGGCGGTAGCCGACGGTGACGCGAGGCCATCCACCATGTCCATCATGTCCATCTTGAAAGACGACGATCTGCCCGAGCAGCCGGGGCCCGTGACCCGGGAGGTGAAGCTGGTCGCGAACCCGGTCACGCCACCGGCCAAGCCGGCGCCCGGGCTGGTCCTCGTTGAGCGGCTCGGCGAATGGTTCAAGGGCCCGAAGCCGTACCTCATGGTCCTGGGGTACGCGCTGGCGCTGGCGTTCTGGTACCTGTCGGTGGAGGTCCTCCGCTGGCCGCGCTTCGAGAAGATGCCCGGGCTCACCCAGGTCTTTCACGAGTGGTGGAGCCGCGAGCCGACCTTCGGTCTCTCTCTGCACACGCCCATCTACTACCAGCACATCTGGGTCAGCCTGCGCCGCATCGGGATCGCCTTCTTCCTGGCCACCAGCCTCGGCGTGCCGGTGGGCCTTCTCATCGGCTGGTCGCGCACCTTCCGGGAGTTCGTCTTCCCGGTCTTCGAGCTCCTGCGGCCCATCCCCATCCTCGCCTGGGTGCCCATCGCGATCATCGTGTTCTCGGGCTCGGAGACCCCGGTGGTGTTCCTGACCTTCCTGGCCTCGTTCTTCGCCACCGCGCTCAACACCATGCTCGGGGTGCGCTCCATAGAGCCGACCTTCCTGCAGGCCGCGCGCTGTCTCGGGGCCTCCCGCGGCCAGGTCTTTCGCCACGTGGTGATCCCCGGGGCGCTGCCCTTCATCTTCACGGGGCTGCAGATCTCGATGGGGGTTGCCTGGTTCTCGCTGGCCGCCGCCGAGATGGTCTCCGGTCAGTACGGCCTCGGCTACCTCATCAACACCTCGTACACCATGGTGCAGTACCCGACCATCATCATCGGGATGTTGACCCTCGGCGTGGTGGGCTACGTGACCAGCGCCCTCGTGCGGTGGGTCGGCACCCGCCTGATGGCCTGGCGCAACCAGGCGCTGGCCACGGGCTGAACCATGGAAGCAGGACAGCGCGAGCGCGGCCGGCTGCGCATCGAGGATGCGGTCAAGTTCTACGAGACCCGCGGGACGCGCGTGCTGGCGGTCGACCACTGTTCGTTCGACATCGCAGCCGGCGAGATCTGCATGGTCGTCGGTCCCTCGGGGTGCGGCAAGACCACCTTGCTGAACGCCATCGCCGGGTTCCATAGCCTCGACGGCGGGCGCATCACCCTCGATGGGCAGGTGCTGTGTGGCCCGGGGCAGGCCACCGCGCCCGTGGGCCCGGACCGCGTTGTGGTCTTTCAGAACGGGGCCCTCTTCCCCTGGAAGACCGTCCTCGAGAACGTCGCCTTCGGTCCGACCGTGCAGAGGAAGCTGTCCCCCGCCGCAGCCCGCGAGAAGGCGCGCCACATGCTGGCCGACGCCGGCCTCGGTGGCTACGAGGACGTCTATCCGGGGCAGACCTCCTCGGGCGTGCGGCGGCGGGTCGAGATCGTACGGGCGCTGATGAACGATCCGGCAGTCTTGCTGCTTGACGAGCCCTACCGGGCGCTCGACGCCCTCACCAAGTCGGTGCTGCACGAGGCGCTGCTCGAGATCTACGCCAAGAACCGCGTGACCATCTTCTTCATCACCCACGACCTCGAGGAGGCCATCTTCCTCGGTCGGCGGGTGGTCGTGATGACGACGCGCCCCTGTCGCCCGAAGCGCATCCTCGAGGTGGATCTCGGCTATCCGCGCCGCCACGATCTCGTCACCGGCCGGCGCTACCGGGAGCTGGTCCTCGAGACCACCGAGGTGGTCCACGAGGAGGCCCTGAAGTCCTTCCAGCTCGGCGAGAAGGAGGGCTGAACCGCATGGATCTTCATGCCACGGAGGGCCCGGCACCGCCCTCGCTCCAGGCCGGTCGCGGCGGTCCCTTGCTTGCGCCGACTTCGACCTCCACTTCGACTTCTTCGACTTCGACGACGACGGCTCCTCCGGCCGCCGCATCGACCGCCTCCGCTCCAGGAACCACCGGCGGGGCCCTTCCGGCGCCAGGACCCGGCCGGGCGCGGCGCGCCTCATTTGGGCTCGCGGCCTCCGCGCGTGCGCTCGCGTCGCGCCCGCGCCGGCGCGCGCTCGTGTCGTACGTGGTGCTGCTCGCCGTCTGGCAGCTCGGCGCCACCAGCGGGCACTGGCTCGGCCACCCCCTCCCCTGGCTCGGGAATTTGCCCGCACCGACCGCAGTCCTCGCGAGCTGGCGACATTTGGTCTTCGACTCCGGCTACTGGTCGAGCTGGGTGGTCAGCCTCACGCGCGTGCTCGGGGGATTCACGGCCGCGGTCCTGGTGGGGATCCCCTTCGGGCTGCTCATGGCGCTCGGACCGCGCTTCCGGGCGGCGACCTTCCCGGTGTTCGAGCTCCTCCGGCCGATTCCGCCGCTGGCCTGGGTCCCGGCGTCGATCATCTTCTGGCCGACCCAGGAGCTGTCGATCGACTTCGTGATCTTCCTCGGCGCCTTCTACACCATCGTGATCAACGTCCTTGGCGGGGCCGAAGCGGTCGACGGCCGCCTGATCCAGGTCGCCCGCTCGATGGGCGCCTCGTCCGGCAACGTGTTTCGTCGCATCATCCTGCCGGGGGTGCTGCCGTCGATCCTGGTCGGGATGGAGGTCAGCATCGGCGTCACCTGGGAGGTGGTGGTGGCCGCCGAGATGATCTCGGGTGGGGGCGCCGCCGGCTCCACGGCGTCGGGCGGCGGGCTCGGCTTCTTCATCTGGAACTCGTATGTCGGGGGCTCCTATCCGCAGATCGTGGTGGGGATGATCTCGATCGGGATCGCCGGATATCTGTCCAGCACCGCCCTGCGGGCGCTGGCGCGGCGGCTCACCCCCTGGCTGAGGGTGAACGGGTGATCGCGTGATCGAGCTCCGCGGGGTCGACAAGAGCTACGGGACCGGGCGCGCAGGCCGCGCGCGGGGCCGCGCCGTGGTCGAGGACTGCTCGTTCGAGATCCCGGCCGGCAAGCTCACCGTGATGATCGGCCCCTCGGGCGCCGGGAAGAGCACGCTCATCCGGCTCATCGCGGGCTTCGAGAAGCCCACCCGCGGCGAGATCTTGATGAACGGCAAGCCGGTCACCGGCCCCGGCCCCGACCGGCAGGTGATGTTCCAGGAGACGGCGCTGTTTCCCTGGATGACCACCGATGAGAACCTGCTCTTTGGGCCTCGGGCGCGCGGGCAGCTGACCGCGGAGGCCCGGCGCCTCGGGGATGGACTGCTCGAGCGGGTCGGGCTCGAGGCATTCCGGCGGAAGTACCCGGCCCAGCTCTCGGGCGGCATGCAGCGGCGGGCGGAGCTGGCCCGCGCCCTCATCAACCAGCCCGCCCTCATGATCCTCGACGAGCCCTTCCGGGGGCTCGACGCCATGACCAAGAAGCTGATGCTGGAGTACTACGCGAGCCTCTCGGCCGAGGCGCGGCGCACCGACTTCTTCGTCACCACCGACGTCGACGAGGCGATCTTCCTCGCCGACCGGGTGCTGGTGATGAGCCACATCCCCACCCGGGTGCGCGCCGTCATCGAAGTGGATCTCCCTCGCCCCCGCCGGGTGACAGCCCTCGTCGGGGACGAGCGCGCCAACGCCCTCAAGGTGGAGATCCTCACGCACCTGCACGCAGAGGCCATGAAGGCCTTCGCGGACGGTGGCAGCACGGCGGCGACCGACTTCGTCGCCGCCCATCGGGCCCGCGGAGACAGCCCGACGCCCTGATCGGTGTTGCTTTCCGCGTCGTGCGATGCTGCGGAGCCAGCAGGAGTGCGCACGCGTGTGCTGGACTGCGTGCAGGCCACCGGGCTCGACCCACGAAAATGCGCCACAACCGAGTGGGCACGCCCGATGCATTTTGCCTTCCCATGTCAGAGAGCGCGAGCTGGGGGGAACAAGGGGCGGGCGGGGAGTGGGGGCAACTCGAGCTCGGGGGGGAAGGGGGAGGCGTCGAGGCTGGGCTGCCTGCGTCCGTGATCCGGGCGCGGGCGGCCCAGTCCGCCCGGGTGGAGGGTGCGATCACCTCCCGCCCGGCCGGTCCGGCCACGAGCCTGTCTCCCGGACGGCGGCTGGTCATGGTGGTGGATCCGCCGCGCTGGTACGCCGGATTCAGCGGCGCGCTGGCCGTGATTCACGCGGTGGGCCAGGACGCGGTCTATGTCCGCTTCCACCCCGGCCCGCTCGAATCGTATCCCCCCGGCAAGTTCCAGGAATACTTCCGCCCCCTCGCCTGACTTGGTCCTGATCCTGGGGAGGGGGGATCGGCTCAGCTGAGCTGGGCGGCGGCCGGGCTTGCGGTCGCGGCGATGTCGCGGGCGAAGATCTTGGCGCCACGGAGGGTGATGAAGACGCGCTGGCCGGCCTTGATGCCGAGAGCGTCCACCGCCTCCTTGTCCTGATGGACGGTGAGCGTGCGCCCTGTCGGCAGCGCGAGCTCGATCTTCACCTGCCAGCCGAGACGGGTGGCGCGCACCACCGCCGCCGGGATGGACGGGCCTTCGGTGCCGCGCTCGCGCCGGATCTCGATCTCGTGCGGCCGCACGAATGCCTCGATGGTGGCGTCGGTCGTGCCGTCGCGTGCCCCTTGGCCGCCCGCGCCGAGCGCCCCGCGCCAGTCGACGTCGCAGCCCTCCACCTCGGTGCGCCCGGCCGAGATGCGCCCCTCGAGGCGGTTGGAGGCCCCGATGAAGCTGGCCACGAACGGCGTGGCCGGCGCGTCGTAGATCTCGCTCGGCGCGCCAGCCTGCTCGACCGCGCCCTTGTTCATCACCACCACCCGATCCGCCAGCTCCATGGCCTCCTCCTGATCGTGGGTGACGAGCAGGGTGGTCATGTGCACCTCGTCCTGCAGGCGCCGCAGCCAGGCCCGCAGCTCGGCGCGCACGTTGGCGTCGAGCGCGCCGAAGGGCTCGTCGAGCAGCAGGACCTTGGGTTTCGGGGCCAGCGCCCGCGCCAGCGCGACCCGCTGGCGCTGCCCTCCCGACAGCTGGTTGGGGAAGCGCCCCGCGTAGCCGGCGAGCTGCACGAGCTCGAGCAGCTCGGTCACCCGCTCCTTGACCTGCGGGGCCGGCACCTTGCGGACGTCGAGGCCGAAGGCGATGTTCTCGGCCACGGTCATGTGCCGGAAGAGGGCGTAGTGCTGGAACACGAAGCCCACCCCGCGCCGCTCGGCCGACGACCAGGTGCTGTCCTCGCCGTCGATCAGGATTTGGCCCACGTCGGGCAGCTCGAGGCCCGCGATCAGCCGCAGGACCGAGCTCTTCCCCGAGCCGCTCGGCCCGAGCAGCGCGGTGACCTCGCCGGTCTGGACCGTGAACGAGACGTCCTTGACCGCCTGGAACGTTCCAAAGCGCTTCGACAACCCCCGTGCTTCGATACTCATCTGGTTCTCCCGGCTGAATCGAGATCGCGATCTCGTTTGGTCTTGAGCAGCTCCATGGCGAGCAGCAGCAGAATCGACGCCATAGCCAGCACCACCGCGATGGCCTGGGCGGCCTGGTCCTGGCGCTCCTCGAGGTGGCGGTAGATCACCAGCGTCGCGGTCTCGGTCTTGCCGGCCAGGCCCCCGCTCACCAGCAACACGCCACCGAACTCGCCGAGGGTGCGCGCCGCCGTCAGCGCGATCCCGTAGAGGATGCCCCAGCGGATGTTCGGCAGGACGACCCGCCAGAAGGTCTGCGCGCGCGAGGCGCCGAGCGTGCGGGCGGCCTCCTCCTCGTTGACCCCGATCGCCTCCAGCACGGGGGTCACCTCGCGCACCACGCACGGCAACGACACGAAGGTGGTCACCAGCGCCATGGCCGGCCACGCAAAGAGCACCCGAATTCCGCGCGCCGCCAGGGCCGGCCCGAACCAGCCTTGGCGTCCGAACAGCAACATCGCCATCAACCCCACCACCACCGGGGACACCGCGAACGGCAGGTCGACCAGCCCGCCGAGCGCCGCGCGCCCGGGAAAGCGGTCGCGGCAGATGGTCCACGCGATGGCCACTCCGAAGACGGTGTTGAACACGATGGCCACTCCGCTCATGAGCGCGGTCATCGCGAACCCGTGGAGCGCCCAGCGCGAGGTCACGGCGCCCAGGAAGGCGCCCGCACCGTCGGCGAAGGCGCCCGCCACCACCGCCAGCAGCGGACCCACGAGCAGGACCGCCAGGTAGGCGAGCGGCACGCCGAGGACGAAGGCGCGCCCCACCCAGCGCTGCCAGGTGCGTGCGCCCGCGCGCGGACGTGGGCTCGGCCGCTCGGATGGCGCGAGCAACCTCGGAGGCGCCGAGGTCGGGATGGCCCCCGAATCGGTGGCCGACCAGACCACGACGATGGATCCCCCGCCGGAGCCCGCGACCGACCCGCTAGGCGATGCCATGGCCGGCCTGCGCTTTCCGGTGGAAGCTCTCCACCACCACGATGAGGGTGAACGCCAGCGCCAGCAGCAAGGTCGAGACGGCCGCGGCCGCCTCGGGATGTCCACTCTCGATCTCGCCGTAAATCAGGACCGCGGCGGTCAGGGTCCGGCGCGGGATGTTCCCCGAGACGATCACGATCGAACCGAACTCGCCGAGGGCGCGCGAGAAGCTGAGCAGGGTCCCGGTGCGAATCCCCGGCCACAACGACGGCAGGATGATCTGGCGGAAGATCCGCCAGGGCGAGGCGCCGAGGATCGCCGCCGCCTCCTCCTGCCCGGTGTCGAGATCGAGGAGCAACGGCTGCACCGCCCGCACCACGAACGGCAACGTCACGAATAGCAGGGCCAGCACGATCCCCGGCCGCGCGTACATCAGGCGCAGGTGGTGGCCGTCGAACCAGATCCCCACGCCGGATTGCGGCCCGAACAGCACCACCAGCATCACCCCGGTGACGAGGGTGGGGATGGCGAAGGGCAGGTCGATGAGCGCGTTGACCAGCCGCCGCCCCGGGAAAGGCACCCGCGCCAGCACGTACGCGATCCAGGTCCCCATCACGGCGTTGATGAGGGCCATGGCCAGGGAGGTCTGCACGGTGAGCCCCAGCGCCGACAACGTATCGGGATTGACGATGGCCGCGCCGAAGGCGGACAGGCCCTTGCGGAATCCCATGCGCACCACGGCCCCGACCGGCAGGGCGATGAACAGGCCGAGGTAGATGACCACCATGCTGCGGACCACGAGACGGCCGAGCCGGGGCTCGGTGGATCGGGGCCGCCGCCGCGGCTCGGAGCCGGGCCGAGCGGACTGGCTGCCCCCGACGGAGGCACCGCCCGGGGTGACCACGAATGTCGATGTCGGAGGAGTCATTTCGCGTGGGCCTCTTCGATCGCGTGGGTGTAGATGCCGGTGGGCGAAAACAGCTGCGCCTTGACCTTCGAGAATCCCCCGAGGTCGCGGATGGTGAAGAGATCGGCCACCGGCGCCACCCGGCCTTGCGTCTCGCGCGCGACGCCCGGGTCGATCGGCCGCAGGCCGTAGGTCGCGAAGGCCCGCTGAGCCTCGGGCGTCTGAAGGAACGCGAGGAAGGCCTCGGCGACCGCCCGCCTGCCGTGCTGGTCCACGTACACGTCGACGAGGGCGCCTGGGTTGTCGATGCGCAAGGTGCTCCGGGGGGTGACCTGCTCGTAGGTCTGCCCGGCCCGCTGGCCAACCAGGATCTCGTTCTCGTAGGTGAGCACGACGTCCCCCATGCCGCGCTCGAAGGTCTGCACGGAGTCGCGCCCGCTGCGATCCATGATCTCCACCCGCCGGAGCACCCGCCGCAGGAGCTCGGCCGGCGAGGCGCCCCCCGACAGGCTGCGGGTGGGCTCGCGGCTGGCGGCGCCAAAGAGGGCGGCGATGTTCCAGATCGCGCCACCGCTGGTGCTGGGATTGGCGGTGAGCACGGTGACGTCGTCGCGGGTCAGATCCACCCAGTCGTGGATCCCTTTGGGGTTTCCCGCCCGCACGGCGAACGCCACGACCGAGTGGCTGACGAGGCCGCCGTGTGGTCCGGCCTCCGGATCGTGCCGGATCAGGCCCGCGCGCCGCAGGCGCTCGACGTCGTCCGACATGGAGAACACCACCACGTCGGCCTCGAAGCCCTCGACCACCGCCCGGGACTGCGCGCCGCTCGCCCCGTAGGACGCCTCCACCTCGACGGTCGTGCCGGTCTTCTCGCGATACCACCGGGTGAAGGCCGGCAGGATGGCGCGGTCGTAGGGCTCACGGACCACGCTGAAGGCCGAAATGGTCAGGGTCTCGGTCAGTGACTGGGTGGGGGCCGCTCCGCCGCACCCTGCGATGCCGAGGAGCAGCAGAGCGAGCCCGGGCAGACCCAGTCTCGCACCGGGCGCGCTGTGCGTGCTCGGCGGAGCCCGCTTGACCGTTGACCACATGGCAGGAAGGTGACTCTCCCACGCGGCCGGGAGGATTGTCTAGTAAAAAAGACTCACCGTCGTGGTGCGGATCACGCCACGGCGTCGCGTGGCGCGGCGGGGGCCTCGTCGTCCAGGCTGTCCGTCGCCGCCCGCAGCGCCGCCGCCTCCACATCGGCCTCGGACGGCTCGAGGTGGACGGTCGGGGTGGTCCCGCTCTCGCCCTCGGGCAGGAAGCCGTCGGACTGGCGGCTCCAGAGCCGAAAGTAGGCGCCGCGCCGAGCCAGCAGCTGGCGGTGGGTGCCGTCCTCGACGATCTGCCCCTCGTCGAACACCAGGATGCGGTCGAGGTGGGAGATGGTGGACAGCCGGTGCGCCACAACGATGACCGTCTTGTCGGCCATCACCCGGTCGAGGGCGTCCTTTATGGCGTACTCGGTGATGGAGTCGAGGCTGGAGGTGGCCTCGTCGAGGATCAAGACCGGGGCGTCCTTGAGGATGACCCGGGCGATGGCGATGCGCTGCCGCTGGCCGCCCGACAGCTTGACCCCGCGCTCGCCCACCAGGGCCTCGTAGCCGCCCGGGATCTGCCGGATGAACTCGTGCGCATGGGCGCGCTCGGCGGCGATCTCGATGTCGGCGGTGCTGGCCTCGAGCCGCCCGTAGCCGATGTTCTCGCGCAGCGTCCGGTGAAACAGGCTTGGATCCTGCGGGATCAGCCCGATCTGCGCGTGCAGGGCCTCCTGGGTCATCTCCCGCAGATCGTGCCCATCGATGAAGATGCCGCCCGCCTGGGGATCGTAGAGCCGGAGGATCAGGCTGACCAGCGTCGACTTCCCCGAGCCGGACAGGCCCACCAGCCCCACCCGCTGCCCGGCCGGGATGGTCAGGCAGAGGTCACGGAACACCGGCTTGCCGTCGGAGTACGCGAAGCTCACGCGGCGAAACTCGATGACGCCGCCGGCGATCGGCAGCGCGGCCGCCGTCTGCGAGTCGACCAGCTCATGGGGCCGCACGATGGTGCGCACGCCGTTGGCGACGTTGCCGATGAACTCGAAGAACTCCAGCAGGCGGCGGCTCAGGTTGCGGACCTCGGCGATGATCAGCAGCGACAGGCTGAGCGCCATCACGAACTGCCCGACGTCGAGGGCGCCCCGGCTCCACAGCGTGAGCGCCACCGCCACCATGCCCACCTTCAGCAAGGCCGCCGAGCCGAACTGGAACCAGCGCACCCGCTCCATCACCCGGTTCGAGCGCAGGACCGCCGCCAGCTCCCGCTCCTGGGTGCGCGCCAGCTGGGCCCGCTCGAAGTCGAGCCGGGCGAACAGGCGGGCGGTGGCGAGGTTGGTCACCGAGTCGACGATGTGCCCGGTGGTCTCGCTGCGCCCGGCCGCGGCCGACAGCGCGAAGGGCTGCCCGCGCCGTGCCAGCACGAAGGACAGCGCGACGAAGAACACCGACCAAGACGCCGCGAAGACCCCGAGCCATCGGTTGGCGCCGAAGAGCAGCACGTTCGACACGCCGATCACGATGGTCATCGGCCAGAACTCGGCGATCAGGGTCCAGAGCGTCTGGGTGACCCCCTGTGAGGCCTCGCTGATGCGGTGGGCGAGGGCCCCGGCGAAGTTCTCGGTGAGGAACCGATGCGAGTGGTACTGCAAGTAGTGATAGAGCGCGCGTGCCACGTCCTGGCGCAGGCGCGGGCCGACCCGGAACTGGATGGCGCTGGTGGCGCGCCCGAAGCCGAGCTCGCCGAGGCTGAAGATTGCGAACAGCATCAAGGGAAAGCGCAGCTCGGACCACACGGCCGCCCGCGACACGTGGCCGTGGGTGACGGCAGTGACGATGCGGTTCACCGCGTAGGGGATCAAGATCCCCGCGGTCGCGTTCCCCGTCTCGGTCAGCGCCATCGCCCCCAGCCAGCCACGGAATCGCCCGCCGACGAAGTGCAGGATGAAACGAACGGGTGTGTCCGGGAGCGCGGGCGTGCCGGGGGCGCGGGTGAAAGACGAGCTCATGAAGGTGGACGTCCTGTCGAGCGAAGGGGCCGAGGACGCCCACGCAGGCTAGCGGCGTGGTGGGCGGCGCACAATCCAGACTCTCTCAACCGGCAGATGAGCGTCTCCCATCGGTCTCTCGCCGGGCAGGCCGCTCGCCCGGCACATGGGTTGCTGTCCGATGGCCCACGACGGGTGTGCGCACGCCGCGCCCGCGCAACCTGAGACGAGGGGATGACATGGATCTCGAGCTGAAAGGAAAGCGGGCCATCGTGACCGGTGGCAGCCGGGGAATCGGGAAGGCCATCGCGGGGGTGCTGGCCGCCGAGGGCGTCGACGTGGTGATCGCCGCGCGCGGGCAGGCCGCGCTCGAGCGCACCGCGGCCGAGTTGACGGCGTTCACTGGGCGCCGGATCGTCCCGGTCGTGGCGGACACCGGGCGCAGGGACTCGGTGGACGCGCTGGTGGAGAGCGCGGTGCGGGCCCTCGGCGGGGTGGACATCCTCGTCAACAACGCCGCGGTCCCCGGCGGCGTCTCGAACGCCGCGCGCCTGGCCGAGGTGGTCGACGAGCAGGTCCTCGAGGACATCAACATCAAGGTGGTGGGGTACCTGCGCACGGCGCGCGCGGTGGCCCCTCACCTCGCCGCCCAGGGCTGGGGCCGGATCATCAACATCGGAGGGCTGGCCCTCTACAATACGGGACGGCCCGTGGCGACCATCCGAAACGTGGGGGTCGCGGCCGTCACCAAGAACCTGGCCGACGAGCTCGGCCCGCACGGGGTGCACGTGAATGCGCTTCACCCAGGAGCCACGCGCACCGAGAGGACCGATCCCGAGCAGGCGCGCCAGGCGGCCGCCCGGGTGAGCATCGGGCGGATCATCGACGCCAAGGAGGTGGCGTGGGTGGTGGCGTTCCTGGCCTCGCCCCGCAGCGTCGCCATCAACGGCGAGGCCATCGCGGTGGGGGGGGGAAGCCTGGGGCACATCCGTTACTGAACCGTGGCGCACGGGGCCGCGCATGGCTGCTTGGCGGCACGCACTTCGCAAGGCTGGCTGCTGCCGGGGCAGCAGGTGTGCGGCATGGTGCGGCGGTGTTCCGACGGCCGGGCCCGGGTCCCGACCGCTCTCCCTGCCCGGGGCCGTGGCACGTGGCTTGTAGGGAGGTCCTTCCTGGAAGGAAAGAAGACATATGTCCAGTATTGAACAATTGACGGTGGCCACGGCCGGTGGGGCCGCCCTCGGCATCGACGAGGACGACACCGGCTTACCCATGGCGGCGGTGGTGAGCGAGCTCGGGCACGACCTGGCCGCGGCGCTCTTTGGCAACCGGCTCATCGGCTCCTCCTCCGAGAGCCGGCGCCGGGTTGTTCCGTTCCTGATCGTCGGCTTTTCCCTGGCGCTCCATGTCTTCCTGGCGGCGACCCTCGCCCGCTTGCCCGCCGACGCGCCCTCGGCCTGGCGCCCGCGCTCGCACGTCCGGGTGACCGTGACCCGGCCCCCCGAGCCGGTCAAGCCCAAGGAGCTTCCGCCGCCGCCCATCGAGCTTCCGAAGCGGGTTCCGCCGCCACCCCCCATCGTCAAGAAGAAGGTCGCGGTGCTGCCCAAGCCCGAGCCCGTCCCCTTGGAGGCGCCACCGCCGCCCGCCGAGCCGGTGCTGGCCAAGACCGAGGCCACCGAGCCCGGGGCAGTCATCGGCTCGGCCGAGGGCTCGGTCGATGGGACCGGGGTCGTGGGGGGCGTGAAGGGGGGCACCGGCGAGGTGCTGGCCCCACCACCGCCTCCTCCGCCCATCGTGCAAGCCCACGAGGGGGCGGGCTACCTCAAGAACCCGCGTCCGCCGTATCCGGAGCTGGCCCAGCGACGCGGCTGGGAGGGCGAGGTCCTGCTGCGGGTGCGCGTCAACCCGGCGGGAAGGGTCGAGGGCGCGGTGGTTCGTCGATCGAGTGGGCGAGAAGTCCTCGACGAGGCGGCCCTCGCCGCCGTGCGGAGCTGGACCTTCGTGCCGGCCCACCAGGGCAGCACGGCCATCGCCGGCTCGGTCGACGTTCCGATTGTCTTCAAGCTGCAGTAGCCAGGCTTCCCAGTGCGCTCCGAACATCGAAGTAGAAAGTGAGACGAACGAATCATGTCCGATAGGATCCTCGAGTGGGTCGTCAAAGGGACCCTGTACCTCCTGGGGGCTTTCTCCGTGGCCACCTGGGCCGTGGTGGCGCTGAAGGCCGTGCAGGCGGGGCGCGCCCGGCGCCAGAATCGCGCCTTCGCGGCCAGCTTCGGTGGCGTGGGGGGGCAGAGATCGGGTGGACTCCCCACCGCGGCCGAGCTCGGCAAGTTCGAAGGTCCAGCCGCCCGCCTGGCCCAGGCCGGTCTGCGGGCCATCGAAGAAGCGTCCAGCATCCCGACCAGTGACCGACACGGCGGCTCCAGCGGAGCCGAGGGCGACCGGCGGGAATATCTCGAGCGCTCCCTCGAAGAGCACGTGCAAAAGGAGCGGCGTCTGGCCGAGGCTGGGCTGGCGGTGCTGGCCAGCATCGGGACCACCTCACCGTTCGTCGGGCTCTTCGGGACGGTCTGGGGCATCATCCACGCTTTGAAGAAGATCGGTGCCTCGGGCTCGGCGAGCCTCGAGGTCGTGGCCGCCCCCATCGGTGAGGCCCTGATGGCCACCGGCATCGGGATCGCGGTCGCCGTGCCGGCCGTCCTGGCGTACAACATCTTCATTCGACGGTTGAAGGTGCAGCACGGCGAGCTCGAGACCCAGGCGAGCGCGCTCTTCAAGCTGTCGCTGCGGGCGGCGCCAGCCTTGCGAGCCGAGCGCGGGCTCGGGCGTCAGGTTGCCGGGGCGACCTCGGCGCCCCCGCCCTCCTCTGCCACCGCCGCGCGCGAGGCCGTCTGATGGGCTTCTCGGCGGGCGGTGACGGCGAGGACGTGATGAGCGAGATCAACGTCACGCCCCTGGTTGACGTCATGCTCGTGCTGGTGGTGGTGTTCCTGGTGACCGCGCCGCTCCTGACCAACGCCGTGCGCGTGAACCTGCCCAAGACGGCGGCGACCTCTCCGCCCGAAGAGCACAAGGCGCTCAGCCTCAGCATCGATGCGCGCGGCAAGGTGTTCCTCGATCACAGCGAGGTCGCGCTCCAGAACCTCGAAGGGCAGCTGCGCGGTCTCAAGGCCGGGCTCGGGGGCTCGGGGCGCGAGCTCGGGATCAACCTCAACGCCGATCAGGGGGTGAACTACGGCGTGGTCGCCAAGGTCATGGCCTCGGTCGACCGCGCCGGCGTCAACCAGCTCTCGGTCCTGACCGTGGTCGAGTAGCGTCGGCGCCCGGAGGAGTCACATTCTCCGAAGGTGCAGACCGAGGAGCAGGGGCGTGCCGTTCATTCGATCGAACGCCGCGCTGGCGCCCCCCGCCTCGTAGTACCGCCGCATGGACGGCTCGACCACCTTCTCCACCAACCTCAGAAGCGAGAATCCGCTCCTACCTGCCGAAACCTTCAGGCTGTCGAGTGGATGGACGAACAGCTTCACGGCCTGGAGCGCGTCCTGGTGCCGGAAGGTGCAATCGCCACCGGCGGCTACATCTGGATGCAGATCGGTCACGATGAGCTCTCCTCCCGGCTTGAGCACCCGTGCCCATTCGAGCAGGGCGGCCGCGGAGTCGGGGAAGTGGGCCAGCGCCAGGTTGGAGACCAGGAGATCGCAGCTCGCATCGGCGAGGTCGTCCAGCCGATGATCCGAGACGAGCTGGACCTGCGCTCCGGCATGTTTCTCCAGCAACCGCGCAAGCATGCCCCTCGACACGTCGAACCCGAGCAGCTGAGCTGGATTGCGTGCCAGCATCTTCGCCCAGTGCCTGCCGGTTCCACACCCGACGTCCACGATGATCTTCCCTGAGAGCTGGCACGGCTCGAGCAGCTCCGCAAACATGATCTCGTCCAGGGCGACGACGAGATTTCCGGATTCGCTGTCATAGGTGGACGACCACAGGTCGTAGGCTGGCGCGGCCGCCATCTCACCGCCGGAAGATCGCTCGCCCGCGCGCCCACGCGCCCGCCCGCTCGCACGCAGGACCCGTCGCAAGAGCTTCGACAACATCGTGGACTCGGTCAGCTCGCCAGAATTGCACCGGTCGATGCGAATCGCAATCCTTCCCCCGGGTGCTCCAATCGAGCCCTGATCACCGCCTGGCGGCGTGGTCGGCCGGCTCCAGCCCCGGGTAGGTGGCCTCCCAGCGCGCGGAGAAGAGGGCCCGGAGGGCAGCGAACCTCGGCCCGTCGCGCCGCAGGGCGAAGCCATAGGTGAAGGCGTCCGGGTACACGTCGTAGTGCCGCCAGAGCTCGTCGCTGTCGAGGATGTCTTGCAACATCCGGGTGTGATCGGGGTGGGGCATCCAGATGAGATCCGGCTGGCGCCGCCACAGCTCGGCCGGGGAGAAGCCGGCGCCCGAGAAGGCGCGGTCGTGCAGGCCGAGGAGGTCGATGAGTACGACGTCCGGCGCCTCGGCTCCGACCAGGCCGTGTTCGGAGAGCGCCAGGGTGGTTCCAGGTGGCGCGGCCGCGGCCAGACGGGCCACCTCGTGCGCGGCCAGCCAGGAGTCGATCTCCGGAAGCGGGGTCGGAGCCGCGACGCCGTGGGCTTCTTCGACGGCTGCGAGGGCGGGGAGCGAGAGCGCGGGGAGTGGTCGAGCGGCCGCCTTTCGCGCGAAGCGGCGGCCAGCCTCGTCGAGGGCGCGCGCGCCGCCGAGGAGCACGAGCACGGCACCTGCGACTCTGACCAGCGCCGTGCATGCGGTCCGGGCGGCGCGCGCGTCGAGGGCCACCGGCTCGCCGGCCGGGCGCGCCCCGGGCGCGGGCACTTCGCCCCCACGCCATTCATGCACCCAGCGATCGGTCACCAGCGCCCCGGCGACGATCACCGGGGCCAGCGCCGGGAAGAAGAACCTCCCGAGGTGCCCCATGATCTGGGTGACCCCGAAGAGAGCCGCCACGGTGACCGTCGCCGGTCCGAGGAGCGCCGCGAGCAGCGGCAGATCGCGCCGACGCGCGAGCAGCAGGAGGGCCAGCACGAAGGGCGTGACGGCCCCAGCCGCCACCTCGAGGAACCAGAAGGGATTCCAGGCGTGCTCCCCGGCGAAGCCCCGGTAGAACCCGGGTCGCTTGGCGTGAAAGGCGAGCGGCAGCGGGGTACCGAGCAGGCGCCATTTCAGGGCCACGTCGATGGCCACGAGCACGACGAAGATCGTCGCCCACAGCAGCCCGCACCGAAGCCGAGCCCCGCGGGCGCCGGCACGGGCGCGCTCGCCACGCATCGCGACTCCCGCACCACCTTCCTGATTCCGTCCGACGACGAAGCCCGGCCCGAGCCCGAGCGCCAGGGCGGGACAGAACGCCGCGATGATGGCGTTGTCCGGGCGGGCTTCGATGGCGAGCACCCCGATCAGCGCCGCCCCCAGCGCCCGGGCCGGCGACGGCGCCTCCCCCAGGCCGAGCGCCGTGAAGACGCAGAGCGTGGCCCCGAGGGCGCCGAGCATCGTGTCCATCCCGCTGTGGGCGTGGAAGGCGAACGCCTCGCCAAAGGCCAGCCCGGCGCCGAGCAGGATCGCCGCGACCAGCGCTCGAGGGGCGCCCGCCACCTCGAGGCCCCCCATCGTGAACCGCGCCCAGGTCGCCGTCAGGCTGGCCAGCCATCCAAGCGCCGCCAGTCCCGAGGCGAGCTCCAGGACCGACGCGCCGTCCGCCCGCGGGAGCGCCGCCCGGATGGCCGTGACGATCGCCAGGTGCAGCAGGCTGGTCACCCCGTAGACGGGGGCCTCGCCCGTGTTCCACGCCAGCCAGTGGCCGTGGAGCGCGTGCTCGGCGTACCGCAGGTACATGTACGCATCGTCGAAGTCCGTGGGCTCTGCCCGCGCCAGGGTCCACCCCCGCTCGGCCAGCCCCGCCCCGAGCCCGAGTGCGAGCAAGACGACCACGACCAGCCGCACGGATCTGGATGTCGACCCCGCTGCGATGGGCGAGGACACCCGTGGGGGACCGAGGCTCATCCCTCCATGTATATGACGCAGGGGTGTTCACCGGCGTGTCTCTTTCGAGCTCCGCGGCCCGACGACCCTGCTGCTGGTCGATCACCGAGGTCGAACTGCTGCAGGGGACGCATGGCTTGCTGCGCGCGCAGCGGGTCGATGTGGCCGAGGGTCGCCAAGGGACCACGGATCCGCGCGGCGAGCACAGGATCGCGCGGGTGGTCTTCCGCTTGCAGTCGCCGACCGGGATGTTCGGGGTGGTGCGTCCCGCGGGAGAGGTGCCATGTCTGTGAGGACGCTCGATCGCCTGTGGCTGAGTCGGGACGCGGCCCCCACCGCTCTCGGGCTGGCTCACCAGCTCGGGTGGCTCGACCAGGAGCTCGGGCGCGGGGGTGTCACCCCTCACCGGATCGAGGTCGGCGGCGCTCACCTGCTCCGGCAGACATACGACCACGCCCTGCCCGAGCTCGTTCGCGAGGGAGGCAACGTGGGTGCGCTGGCGGCCCGCGCGCAGGGCGCGCCGACCCGGGTGGTGGGCTTGACCTGGATCGACGAGGGCCAGGCCATCGTGGTCGCGCCGGGCTCCGGGATCACCGCCCCGCAGCACCTCCAGGGCAAGCGACTGGCCCTGCCGCGCTTTCGACGGGCGGATCTGGCGCAGAACCGCCGCGGCGCCTGCACCGCCCGCGCGATGAGCCTCGGGGGTTACCGGGGCGCGCTCGGGAGCGTCGGCCTGACCCTGGATGACGTCGAGCTGGTCGAGGTGGGCAGCGGCGGCGCGCGCGGTCCCGATGGGGTGCGCGACGAGAGCGTCCTGGCGCGCTGGGAAGGGCTGGCGCCGCTGTCCCGCGGCGAGGTGGACGGCGTCTACGTGAAGGGCCCAGACGTGGCCTGGGCGACGGCGGCGAAGCTCGGTGGTGCGGAGGTGGGCATCGATCTCGATCGACTGCCCTGGAGCCACCTGCGCATCAACGACGGGACGCCCAGGCCCATCACCGTTCACGAGGCTCTGCTCCGCGATCACTTCGAGGTCGTGGTCACCGTTCTCGTTCAGGTGCTGCGGGCCTGTGACTGGGCGAGCACCCAGGGCGCGCGGGTTCATCGGATCGTCGAGGACGAGACTCGCTCTTCCGCGGGGGCCGTGGCGGCGACGTATGGAGACAGCTTCCATGTGTCGATGACTCCCGACCTCTCCGTCGAGCGGATCGAGCTCTTGCGCCAGCAGAAGCGGTTCTTGCTGGCCCACGGATTCCTCGACCGGGACGTCGACCTCGATGCCTGGGTGGATGCCCGCCCGCTCGAAGCGGCTCGCGCTCGGCTGCTGGACGACGACAGGGGAGGGCCAGACGACGGCAGACGCGTCGACGGGCCGCGACCGGCTTTCGCGGTGGCGCGCGCCGGCTCCTCGCCGCAGTGAGGGCAAAGAGGGGGGCTACAGGGCGCGGAGCGTCCCGACGGTCAGATCGGCCAGCCGTCGTGCGGCCGCGTTGAGCTGCCGGCCGCGCGCCAGGAAGCACGCGACCGCCGGGAGGCCCGGCAAGATCTCGGCTGGCAGAGGGACCAGCTCTCGCAGGAAGAGTTGACTGCGGCAGGTGATTCCGAGGCCAGCCTGGACCGCGGCGCGCAGGGTCGACAGATTGGGCGTCTCCACCGCGATCCGGTAGCGCCGTCCAGCGGCATCCAGGCTGGCCAGCGCCGCCTCGCGAAATCGACACGGCCGCTCGAGCAGGGCGAGGGGAATGACGTCGGCCGAGGCCAGATCCTCGTCCCCGAACCAGCTCGTCGGGGCGGTCCGGATGGCCGTGGGATCGTCGGCGCCGGTGAAGCCCACGATCACGTCGAGCTGGTTGCGTTCGAGCTGGTGTTGCAGCTCGCTGGTCCCGGCCACGCGCGCATAGATCTGGGACGCCGGATGCAGGGCGGCGAAGCTGGCGAGGGCCCCGGGCAGGAGCGCGTCGGCGAAGTCCTGGACCATCCCCATCCGCACCGGGCCGCTGACCGGCTCGCCGCTGATGGCCACCAGCGCCTCGTCGTGAAGGCTGAGCACCCTCCGGGCGTAGTCGAGGAGCACCGCCCCCGCGGGGGTGAGGGCCAGGCGACGACCCTCACGGGCAAACAGGGTCTGTTGCACCAGCTCCTCGAGCCGACGAATCTGGAGGCTGAGGGCCGACTGGGTCACGAAGACCTGCTCGGCTGCGTTCAACATCGAGCCTCGGTCGACGATGGCCACGAAGCTGCGGAGCAAGTTCGTGGGTAGGTTGACCGGCATTGGGCTCTTTCGCTCGAACTGCAAGGTCTGCACCAGTGCACGAGTAGATCTAGCGGCAGGCCTCGTCCTCGTCCTCGTCTCCGTCTCCGTCCTCGGACGGCGGAGCGACTGGCGGGGAGCGAGTACGAGGACGGCGACGAGGACGAGGACGGGGACGGGGGAATGGGTGTTGTTTGGGGGGCGGGTTTGCTGCAGGCCCAGCATCGGTGCTGCGAGATCAGCAGTTGCCCGCCGGACGCGCTGCTGTTCGAGTGGGCTCAGCTGGTGGCATGGGAGATGCTGGGTCGGTTGGTCGAGACGACCGCCAGAACATGTCCACCCCCTCACGAAGTCCCTGGTACGCTCGGTTCACCCGGGCACGCTGGCTGTCGCCCTTGGTGGTGCTGGCCCTGTGGGAGCTCGGGGCGCGCACGGGGGTCATCCCGGCGCGCACGCTGGCGGCCCCATCCTCGGTCGCTGCGACCCTGGTGGCGATGCTGGCGTCGGGAGAGCTGCCGTCGAATCTGCTCGTGTCCTTCGGGCGGGTGGGCCTCGGGCTCGGCATCGGGGTGTCGCTCGGGATCGCCCTGGCGCTGGTCGCGGGTCTGTCGCGTCCGGGTGAGGCCGCGGTGGATTCTCCTCTCCAGATGCTGCGGACGCTGCCCACGCTGGCGCTCTCGCCGCTCTTCATCGTGTGGTTCGGAATCGGCGAGACCCCGAAGGTGGCGCTCATCGCCTTCGGGTCGCTCTTCCCGGTCTACCTCAACCTGTACAACGGGATCCGCGGGGTCGACGTGCGTCTGGTGGATGCCGCTCGCAGCTTCGGGCTGCGCGGCGCCGCGCTCATCCGGCACGTGATCTTGCCGGGGGCCTTGCCTTCCCTCCTGGTCGGACTGCGCTATTCCCTGTCGGTGGCGGTCCTGGTGCTGGTGGTGGCCGAGCAGATCAACGCCACCTCGGGGCTCGGCTACCTCATCAACAACGCGCGCGACTTCATGCGCACCGACGTGATCGTGGTGTGCCTGATCGTCTACGCCGCGCTCGGGCTCGCCGCCGACCTGCTGGTCCGGACGCTCGAGGCGCGCGCCCTCGCCTGGCGCCCCAAGCTGGTGGCGGAGTGAGGGAGCCCAGGCGATGAGCCTCTCCGGGCTCGAGCCGTTACCGATGCTGCCCGATCCCCTCGCGGGGGTCGTGTCGGGGAGCTTGCCGAAGCGCAAGCCGCTCGAGGTCGCGCCGTCCGCTCCCCTGGTCCGACTGCGCGGATTCACCCGCTCCTTCGGATCTTCGCGTGGATCTTCCAGCGGATCTGCGCGCGCGGTGATCGCGGATCTCGATCTCGACATCGCACCGGGCGAGTTCGTGGCCCTGCTCGGACGGTCGGGGTGCGGAAAGACCACCTTGTTGCGCACCCTGGCCGGCCTCGACGAGGTGGCGGGGCAAGAGGTCACCGTCCCGGGCTCGCGGGCGGTGGTCTTTCAGGACGCGCGCCTGCTCCCCTGGAAGCGGGTGTGGAGCAACGTGGCCCTCGGTCTGCCCGGCCGGGGTGCGGACGTGCGCGCGCGGGCCGAGGCCGCTCTGCGTGAGGTTGGTCTCGGGCATCGCCTCGACGCGTGGCCGTTGACCCTCTCGGGCGGCGAGGCCCAGCGGGTGGCCCTGGCCCGCGCCCTGGTGCGCGAGCCGCAGCTCCTGCTCCTCGACGAGCCGTTTGCCGCGGTGGATGCGCTCACCCGCATCAAGCTGCACGAGCTGGTGCTGGCCATCTGGCGCACCCATCGCCCCGCGGTCATGCTGGTCACCCACGATGTCGACGAGGCCATCGCCCTCGCCGATCGCATCCTGGTCCTCGAGCACGGCCGCATCGCGACCGAGACCCGGGTCGACGACGGGCGTCCCCGATCGGCCGAGCGGGCAGAGTCCCTGCGCCGGTTGCTGCTGCAG
Source organism: uncultured Myxococcales bacterium (assembly GCA_964540815.1). Taxonomy (GTDB): domain Bacteria; phylum Myxococcota_A; class Polyangia; order Fen-1088; family Fen-1088; genus CAZIOH01. The sequence goes on from CAZIOH010000036.1 coordinate 59,381, forward strand.
CATCTCGGCATCGCCTGCAAGGCGCAAGATAGTGACGCCAAGGCTCGAGGCAATGCGCAGTCCAACGACAATCGGACAGGCGCTCGCGGGGAGCCTTCGCCATGAGCCTGGTCCGACTTCGGCGCTGCGTGGCCGACTTCGGAGAGCTCCTCGGCTCCACCGAGGACGAGGCCACGATCCTCGCCCGGGGCTCGAAGCACCTCGCGGCTCTGGTCGCAGAGGACGACTGGTTGCCGGAGGAGTACGCCGCGCCCGATCCCGCGCGCTACCGGCAGTATCTGCTCCACTGCGACAGCCGGGAACGGTTCTCCATCGTGAGCTTCGTCTGGGGACCGGGACAGGCGACGCCCGTGCACGATCACCGCGTCTGGGGACTGGTCGGGGTCCTGCGGGGGGCCGAGCTCAACCAGGCCTTCGAGCCTGTGGTCGCGGCCGATGGTGGCGCGCGCCTGGTGCCGCACGGCGACCCGCAGCGCCTCACGCCCGGGGCCGTGACCGCCGTTTCACCCACCATCGGCGACATCCACCAGGTGGCGAACGCCTTCCAGGAGCGTGTGTCCATCAGCATTCACGTGTACGGCGGGAACATCGGTGCGGTCGAGCGCGCGACCTACGACGGTGAGGGACGAGCCAAGCCGTTCGTGTCGGGGTACGCCAACGAACGTCTGCCCAACTTCTGGCGGGCGGCGTGAATCACAGCCCGTCCGGAAATCTTTCTGCAGGCGAGGTGCGGGCGGCCTTGCTCACGCGGCGCGAGCTGGCGCTCTTCGATCTGCGCGACGAAGCGACCTTCGCCGAGGGCCACCCCCTGTTCGCGGCGCAGCTCCCGCTCGACCGGCTGGCCCTGGAGCTGCCGGTCCGCGTGCCGCGCAGGGGTACGCCAGTCGTGGTCTACGACGACGGCGAGGGCCTGGTGCAGCCGGCCTTGGAGCGACTGGCCGCCCTCGGGTACACGGCGGGGTACGCCCTCGAGGGCGGCCTCGAAGGATGGCGGCGCGCCGGCTACGAGCTCTTCGCGGACGTCAACTCCTACAGCAAGGCCTTCGGTGAGCTGCTGGAGTCCCGCCACCACACCCCGGCGCTGGCGGCCGAGGAGCTCGAGGCGTTGCTCTCCGCGAAGGCCGACCTGGTGGTGCTGGACGTTCGTCGCTTCGACGAGTACCAGACCATGAGCATTCCGACCGGGATCAGCCTTCCGGGCGCCGAGCTGGTCCTCGGGGTGGAGTCGGTCGCGCCCGACCCGGGCACCACCATCGTCATCAACTGCGCTGGCCGAACCCGCAGCATCGTCGGGACCGAGTCGTTGCGCAACGCCGGGATCCCGAACCGGGTGGTGGCCCTGCGCAACGGCACCATCGGGTGGCAGCTGGCTGGCCTGCGCCTCGACAGCGGCCAGTCCCGCCGCGTGCCCGGGCCTCCAGGCGAACGTCCGTCCCGGACGCCTGGACCGCCTTCGGATGCGGCCGAAGACCAGGACGAGGGCGAGGAAGGGCCGCTTGCACGTGCCCGGGTGCGCGCCCGCGGCGTGGCCTACCGGGCCGGCGTGCGGAGGCTGGGCGCGGCCGAGCTGGCCCTTCTGGCGGGCGACACCGCGCGGACCCTCTACCGCTTCGACGTTCGGACCCCCGAGGAGGCCGTGGCGTCACCTCTGCCTGGCTTCCGCCTTGTCCCCGGGGGCCAACTGGTCCAGGAGACCGACGTCTTCGCGCCGGTCCGCGGGGCACGAATCGTCCTCGGCGATCCGCTCGAAGTCCGGGCCGACATGACCGCCTCCTGGCTGGCACAGATGGGCTGGGAGGTCTACGTGCCGGACGCGGGGGCGCTGGCCTCGGCGCGGGGCCGCGCGGTCGAAACGGGGGATCTCGCGTCGGTCGCCGAGCCACCAGTCCGGGGGCCGGAGGGGCGCTACCGCCGTCCCTACGAGGGGGCCGACAACCCGCGAGCGGCCATCCAGGCCTACATCGACTGGGAGCTCGGGCTCGTCACACAGCTCGCGCGAGATGGAAGCCACGGCTTCTTCGTGGTGTGAGGCGGCCGGAAGCCCCACCGACTGCTCGATTCGGTCTTCTTGCTCAATTTCGCTTCACTTTCCCTCGCTTGCCCTTCGCTTGGTACGTCGGACCTCTCATCTGGTCAGGAGTTCACATGAGCATCAAGTTCATCGGCTACATCGGGTTCAACAACAACTCGGAGATCCACCCCAACCATGGCCGTCAGATCGACCGCCGCTACGTCGAGGACGCGGCGCGCGCCCAGGAGGAAGGCGGGTTCGACCGGGTCCTCATCCCGTTCGGCTCGTCCTCCCCCGAGAGCCAGATCGTGGCTGCACACGCTGCCGCCATCACCTCGAAGCTCGGCTTTCTCATCGCGCACCGACCGGGCTTCACCCAGCCTACGCTGGCGGCGCGCCAGCTCGCGACCCTGGATCAACTGAGCGAGGGCCGGGTGGCGGTCCACATCATCACCGGGGGCGCGGACGATGAGATGGCGCGCGACGGTGACCACAGCACCAAGACCGATCGATACGCCCGCACCGACGAGTACCTGTCGGTGTTGAAGCAGGAGTGGACGGCCGAGAAGCCCTTCGACCACGCGGGGCGGTTCTACAACGTGCGCCAGGGCTACAGCGCCATCAAGCCCACCAACTTGCCCATCTTCTTCGGCGGGGCCTCCGATGAGGCCATCGACGTGGCGGGACGCCACGCCGACGTCTATGCCCACTGGGGCGAGACGAAGGCCCAGGTGCGCGAGCTCATCGGTCGGGTGCGGGAGTCGGCGGGTCGTCAGGGCCGGGGCGGCAAGGTGGGGTTCAGCATGTCGCTGCGACCGATCATCGCGGAGACGGAGGAGGCGGCCTGGCGGCGGGCCGACGAGATCGTGGCGCGGGTGCGGGCGCTCCGCGAGGCGTCGGGCGTCGCCGTCAGCGGACATGCGCCGCCGAACGCCGGCTCGCAGCGGCTGTTGCAGACGGCCGCTGCCGGGTATCGGGTCGACGAGCGGCTGTGGACCGGGGTGGCGGCGGTGGGCGGCGCACAGGGCAACTCGACGGGCCTGGTCGGCACGCCGGACCAGGTGGCCGAGGCCCTGCTCGAGTACGCCGAGCTTGGCGTGGATCACTTCCTCATCCGCGGATTCGAGCCGCTCGGTGACGCCATCGCCTACGGACGGGAGCTGATTCCGCGCGTACGGGCCCTGGTGGCGGCGCGCGAGCGTGAGGCCTTCACGGCGGCGAGCGGCGGCTTCGCCGCACGCGGGCGGGCGGCGGGCGCCCCCCCGCGTGCCCCCCACGGAATCGGATGAGCGCGCGAGGCCTGGCGATGGGGCGGCGGCTGGCGCTCGCTGCCGTCGTCGCTACAGCGGCGGGCTGTCACACGCGTGCGAACGGTGGTGGCGGTCCCGCTGACACCGCCACCTCCTCCTCCGTCCTCCGCGTGGCCAGTCAGAAGGGCGGCACCAAGGCGATGTTGACGGCGGCCGGTGTCCTCGGCGACGTGCCCTATCGCATCGAGTGGGCGGAGTTCCCGGCCGCCCAGCACCTGCTCGAGGCGCTGGGGGCGGGCGCCGTCGACGTGGGCGGCGTGGGGGACGCTCCCTTCCAGTTCGCGTACCAGGCGGGCAGCCCGATCAAGGCCGTTCAGGCGATCCGCTACGACCCGAGGACCACGGCCAGCGCCATCCTGGTCCCGGCGGGCTCGACCATCCGGACGCTCGGTGACCTCAAAGGCCGGCGCGTGGCCACCGGGCGCGGCTCGGCGGGGCATTACCTGCTGCTGCGGGCGCTCGTGCGGGCTCATCTCGCGGTCGGCGACGTGACCCTGGTCTTCCTGGCTCCCGGTGATGCCAAGGCGGCCTTCTCGTCCGGGGCGGTCGATGCCTGGTCCACGTGGAACCCCTACGTCGGTGCGGCCGTGCTCCACGACGGTGCGCGCGTGCTGCCGGACAGCCTCGGTCTGTCGACGGGCACGGGGTTCATCGCGGCGAGCGAGCGGGCCATCAAGGAGAAGCGTGCGCTCATCGAGGACTTCCTGCGCCGCAACGCGCGCGCACAGCTATGGGCGGTCTCGCACGCGGAGGACTTCGCGAAGGTGCTGGCCTCCGAGACGGGCCTGCCGGCGGACGTTGCCCGCTACACCGCGGACCGTGGCGTGCGCAGCACGTTGCCTCTCGATGGAGCGCTGCTCGCCGAGCAGCGCCAGGTCCTGTCGACCTTCCGGGCGGCGGGTGCGCTGCCTGCCGAGCGGAACTTCGCCAGCGGGTTTGATCCCACCTTGTTTCGGGGCACGGAATGACTGGCTCTCATCCAGCAACGGGGGCGGGGACTGCGGCCCAGAGAGCAGTCGATTGAATCGGGGACGTGGCTCGCTGCCGCTCGCACGTCCCCGCGCCCCTCTCG
>CAZIOH010000037.1:0-37421 GCA_964540815.1 uncultured Myxococcales bacterium
GATCGCCTCACCCCGCCTTCAGCTTCTTGACCTCCGCGATCAGCGCCGGCACGGCTGTCTCCCAGGTCGCGACCAGGCCGTAGTCGGCGACCTGGAAGATGGGGGCCTCGCCGTCCTTGTTGATGGCCACGATGACCTTCGACCCCTTCATCCCGGCCAGGTGCTGGATCGCGCCCGAGATGGCCACCGCGATGTACAGCTGCGGGGCCACCACCTTGCCGGTCTGTCCGACCTGCAGGTCGTTCGGCACCATCCCCGCGTCGCACGCCGCTCGGCTGGCTCCGAGCGCGCCACCGAGCAGGTCGGTCAGCTCCTCGAGGCCCTTGAAGTTCTCCCCCGCGCGCATCCCGCGGCCCCCCGACACGACGATCTTCGCGTCGCCGAGCTCGGGACGCTCGCTCTTCGTGGCCTGGACCGACACCACCTCGGCCCCGAGGGTGTCGATGGTCCCCACCACGCCCACCTGGACCTTGGCCGCCGGCGTCCCGCCACCCGCCGCGGCCTCGGCCGGCGCAAAGGCGGTCTGGCGGACGCTCGCCACCACCACGGCCGACCCGATCTCCACGTCCTCGAGCGCATTTCCCGCATAGGCGGGCCGCCGAAAACGATTCGCCCCGTCCACCCGCACGATGTCGGAGGCCATGCCCGCCCCGAGCAACGCCGCCGCCCGCGGCAACACGTCCTTGCCGGTCGACGTGGCCGTCGCCACCAGCGCGGTCGCCCCGGTCTCCTTGACCACCCGGGCCAGCAGCGGAGCCAGCGTCTCGGCCATCGGCACCCCGAGGCGCGCATCCTCGAATGTCAGCACCTTGCCCACGCCCGCGTAGCGCGCGACGTCCGCCGCGGCCGCCGCCACGCCCGCGCCCGCCCCCGCCACCACGGCGATGACTTCGCCCCCGTGGTGCCCGGCCAGCGCCGCCGCCGCGGTCACCGCCGGCAACGACGCCGACCGGATCCCGGTTGCAGATGCCTCGCAGAAAACGATGACGGCGCCCATCAGATCACCTTGGCCTCGTTGTGAAGTTTCGCCACCAGCTCCTCCACGCTGCCGACCCGCACCCCGGCCTTGCGCGACGCGGGCGCCTCGTAGCCCACCACCTTCATGAGCGGCGCCGGCGTCACCCCGAGCTCCGCCGCGCCGAGCTCGCGGATCTCCTTCTTCTTGGCCGCCATGATGCCCTTCAGCGACGCATAGCGCTGGGTCTCCTCCCACTCGGCCTCAGGACCGGCCAGCCCTTCGTTGCGCACCGAGCGCTTCCCGATGATCCGCAGGTCGACCGTCGCCACCGCCGGCAGGGGGACCCGCTTCTCCTCGACGCCCGCGTCGACCTCCCGGGTGGTCGTGGCGCTCTTCCCGTCGGCCGCCACCCGCAACCCGGCCAGGAACGTCGCCTGCGGCCAGCCCAGCAGGGCCGCCAGGATCTGTCCGACCTGGTTGGAGTCGCCGTCGACCGTCTGCTTGCCCAGGATCACGAGGTCGGGCTTCTCGCGCTCCACCACCTTGGCCAGCACGCGCGCGACCGCATCGGCGTCGAGCCCACCGTCGTCGTGGACCACCAGCAACCCGCGGTCCGCGCCCATGGCCAGCACCCCGCGCAGCTGCTGGGCGGCCTCCTTGGGGCCGACCGCCACCGCCACGACCTCACCCGAGCGCTCGCCGCCCTTGCCCTTCTCGGTGAGGCGCAAGGCGGCCTCCACGCCGTACTCGTCGAAGGTGTTGAGCTGCCAGGTCACGGCGGTCAGATCGATCTTCCCGCCGCCGAGCTTCAGCTTCTGCTCGGGGTTCGGGACCCGCTTGCATGTCACCAGAATCTTCACGGTCGTCGGTCCTTTCTCCAGGTTCCACGTCGCACGTCGCACGTGACGCTCTTCACGTGTGGCGGTGGACCACCAGCCGAGCCGCGTGCTAACCGGTGGCCACCTTCAAGGCTTCCTCCAGGCAATAGAGGATCTCGTCGTTGATGTCGACCAGGTAAACGGTCGAGGGCCTGGGTTGCTTGTGGGCGCGCAGCTCGTCCACCAGCGCGCGGGCCGCGTCCGTGGGATCCACGCCTCCGAGCCCGGTCCCCATCCCCGGAATCGCGATGACCTCGAGGTTGTGGTGGGCGGCGGCGAGCAGCGCCGCGCGGGTCGCCCGCCGCACGTTCTCGACCCCTATCTTGCTGCCCGGCTGCTCCATGGTCGGGGCATGGATCACGTGCTTGGCCAGCAGCTTGCCCGCGTTGGTCACCACGGCCGCGCCCACCGCGATGGGGGCGAGGGACATGGCCTCCTTCTGGATGGCCGGGCCGCCCTTGCGGGACAGCGCGGCAGCGACGCCGCCGCCCATGATTCCCAGCGAGTTGGCAGGGTTGACCACGGCGTCAACCGCCATGGTCGTGATGTCCGTCTTGGCCAGATGCACCTGCATGTCTAGACGCCGAGGAGCGCAGACAATAGCACCGCCGATCGCGCGCGGCGACCGTTCCCCGAGCGATTACTGCAACATGCGGTCGATTTGCTGCTCGACCTTGGTCTCGTCCTCGGCCTGGGAAATCGAGATCTCTTGCACGATGAGACCCCGGGCGGTGTCGAGCATGCGCCGCTCGCCGAACGACAGGGGCTTCATCTCCTTGAGGCGGTACAGATCCCGAAAGACCTCGGCCACCTCGAACAGCGAGCCCGACCGGATCTTCTCCATGAACCCACGGTAGCGTCGGTTCCAGGTCTGGCGGTCGAGGTGCACCTCCTTCTCGCGGAGGATCTGCAGCACCTCGCCGATCTCGTCCTCGCCCGCCACGCGCCGCAGCCCGACCTGGCTGGACTTGTCCGTGGGGACCATGATGCGGTTGTCGCTCTCGAGCACCCGCAGGACGTAAAACCGCTGGATCTTTCCAGAGATCTCCTTCTGTTCAATCCCGACGATCTCCGCAACGCCCTGGGACGGATAAACCGCCTTATCTCCGATCGTGAACTCGTTGGACACTTCGAGACCTCCGATTTGTTCCGATGCCTGCGATTCTTTGCGATGTCCGGGACGCGAGAAACGGCCCCCTGGGGCCCAGGCTGTATGTAAATCAGCGGATCTACTTATAAAATTGTCGAATATTCAGAAATGTCATTGAAGCTATCTTTTTGCACACATGGGTGTCAATAGGCTTGAAGCCCCTACGTGTGATCGGCAAGACAAACTTCTTCCGCGCGGCACCTCGACGGCTTTCCCTGACACATCAGCCTGGCACATTTGGCTGACACACTTGCCCATTTGGCCCGGTTCTGAGTTACTTTTTTCCGCGATGGCCTTCAAGCACGACGAGACTTCATCGGCGGCCTCTCCCAAGCAGGTCGGAGGGTGGAAGCTGTGGCTCGGGGCATTGCTGGCGGCGCTCGGCGTGGGGTTCGCAGGGTACGTCTACGCCGTACCGTACCAGAAGCTGACCCAGGTGGTGAAGGCCCAGACGGACGAGATGAAGCAGCAGCTCGCCGGTCGCGAGCAGGACGCCGCCGAGCGCGACAAGCTGAAGGCCGAGCTCGCCCAGCACGAGAGCGTGGTGCACGACAAGGCCGAGGCCACCGCCAAGGTCCGTGAGGTGGCGGAGGCCCTCACCATCGAGCTCAAGACCGCGCTCGAGGCGGTGGGCGGGGTGGTGACGTTGCAGGCCCCCGCGCGCGTCACCGCGAGCTTTCCCACCTCGGCCATCTTCGAGTCGCCGTTCGCGACCGGCGTGGCGGGCCAGGGCGAGACCGCGCTCAAGATCCTGGCGGCAGCCGCCAAGAAGACCGACTTCAAGGTCCGGGTCAAGGCCCGCCTCATCGCGCTCCCACCGCCCCGCGAGCTCAGTCAGTTCAAGAACATCGGCGAGTTCGCGATGCTGCGGGCGGTGCGGGTGGCCCTGGCGATCGCCAACGCCGGGGTCAAGCCCGAGAACGTCGCGGCCACGGGGGCCGAGCCGCCCGACGCGCGCAAGGGGACACCGGCCGTGCCCGACCACCTGGAAGTGGAAATCGAGCACGAGTGACCCTTCCGCCTCGGCGACCGGCCGCGCGGAGCTCCACCTCGTTCGGCGCCGCGGTGGTGGTGCTGGGCGCGCTCGCGGCCCGGGCTCCGGTCGCCGCCGCCTACGAGTTCTCGATGTCGCTCAGCACCGTCGCCCAGGGGTATCAGGAGCGGCGCTACAGCCCCGGGGGCGCGGCCGAGCTGCTGAGCCGCCGGCGCCTGACCCAGTACCTCAACCTGTCGGTCTTCGGGCTCGAGCCGGAGCGCTGGACCGAGCCCGGCTCGGACTGGAACCGCATCTCCTTTCAGGTCGGGTTGCGCTTCGACAGCGACTTCGGGCAGTTCCTCACCGGTCAGCCGCGCGCGCCGGACGCCATCGGCGAGCTGTCGCAGAACCAGATGGACATCCTGTTCGCCTATCTGCTCGCCCGGGATCTGCACGGGCGGGTGGACATCCAGCTCGGCAGGCAGCTGCACTACGATCGGGTGGACTTCTATTCCTTCGACGGGGCGGACGTGGAGGTGCGGGCGACGCATTTCTTGCGGGCGCGCGGCTTCGCCGGCACCGAGGTGCGGGGCGATCTGCCGCTGTCGGCGCCTCTTTACGAGTCCGACGGCACGAGCGCGGGCTCGCGCGATCCGGCCACCCGCCCCGAGCAGGCGCGGGCCCTGCGCCCCATGGTGGGCGTGGGCCTGGGGATCGACGGGGCGGCCGCGCCCGTCCCGTTCACCGTCGAGAGCACCTACCGCCGGATGTGGGCGGCGACCGAGGCCCGCCGCCCGGGTGATCCCCCGTCCGGGGTCGATCACGAGAGCCTGTCGGTCACCGCCGACGCGGCCTGGGCGGGCCGGCTGTTCCTCGATGCCGGGCTCCGCTACAACTTCCTCGTGGGGGAATTCGATGACCAGCAGGCGGCGCTGCGCCTGCGGCTCGGGCCCGAGCACTTCGCGACGCTCGAGTACAGCTACCTGGCCCCGACCTTCGACGGCGATTCGATCTGGAACGTCTTCGCCGCCGGGGCCACCCGCGACTGGCGGGCGGGCTACGATCTGCCGGTGGCGGAGGGCTGGCGCTTGCACGCGCGCGGGTTCCTGCGGACCTTCGTGGAGCCCCCCGGCCAGACCGCCGTGGAGCTGGCGCTCGCGGCATCGGTCCCGGGCGGCACGCGCGCCTATGGCGGAAACCTCGGGGCCGACGGGCGCAGCGCCCGGGCGCGGCTGCGGTTCGATCTGTACGGCGACGCGGGGCTCGGGGGCTGGAAGGTGGGCGGCGATCTCGCGGGGCGCTGGTCGATCGATCCGCGGCGGCTCGACGTCGAGGGCCGGGTGACGGTGTACGCCTGGCGGGCGGACCAGGTGCCCGAGCCGCAGACCGTGCTCATGGGCGGGCTCGGGGCCGGGGCGGTCTACAAGATGAGCCCCAAGATCAGGCTGCATGCGCTGGTGGAGGACAACCGGGGCACCTACTACACCACGCAGCTGCGGGGCATCGCGATCCTGGAAGTGGACATGTCGCTGTGAGGCGGGCCGCACCTTCGTCCGCGGGGTCGTCCGCGCCGACCACGCGGACCGTGATGGCCGCGGCGATGGCTCTGTGGGCGGGGCTCGGCCTCGGCGTCGACCTCGGCCTCGATTCGGGCCGCGCGGCCGCCGCTGCCGGGCGCGAGCCGTCGCCGGTCGTGTACCCGCCCCAGATCATTCCTCTCACCTTCGATCACGCCCAGCACGCCCACGCCGGCATCGACTGCGTGCGCTGCCACGCAGCCGCGGCGTCCTCGACCGCGGCGGCGGACGACCTGATGCCCGCCGAGTCCGCGTGCCTGCCCTGTCACGCCATCGATCGCGCCGTACCAGGAAAGCGGGTGGCGGTGGGCCAGCCTCAGGCGCGTTGCGACGCGTGCCATCCCGGCTTCGAGGCACCCGAGCGCGAGCCCGCACGCGCAGGCGCGCGCGCACGCGAGCGCGAAGGCGAACGATCGGTGCCTGCGCCGTCGCCTCCCGGCGTCGCGGCGGCGAGCGGGGATGCCGGGCCGCCGGAGGTCCTGTCGTCGTCGCCGCCCCGCGAGCCCGCCCGCGTGGTGGTGCCGGTGGCTCCGCTCAAGTTCAACCACAAGCTGCACCTCGAGCGGGGCTTCGGCTGTGCCGTCTGCCACGCCGAGGTCGAGACGCGCGCGCTCGCCACCACCGCCGATCTGCCCGGGATGGCCCTTTGCCTCGCGTGTCACGACGGCAAGCAGGCGAGCGGGCGATGCAGCGCCTGTCACCCGACCCTGTCCGATGGACGGCTGCGCACCAGCTTCCCCTCGGGCAAGCTGGTCCCGAGCGGGAGCCTCACCGGCTTCGACGCGCACACCGGCGCGTTTCGCAGCGATCATCGGGTGGCGGGGCGGAACGAGCGCGCCTGTGCCACCTGCCACAAGCAATCCGAGTGCACGGATTGCCACGCCGCGGGGGTGGTGCGCCCCGCCGAGATCCATCCATCGGACTACGCGAGCCTGCACGCGGTGGACGCGCGCCGCAACGTGCCCGACTGCGCGTCGTGCCACCGCAACCAGTCGTTCTGCCTCGGCTGTCACCAGCGGCTCGGGGTCGGCGCGGATCCCGAGGGCGGGCAACCGGGGCGACAGCCGAACAACCCCTTCGGGACCGGGACCGCGGTCAAGCACTTCCATCCGCCCGGGTGGATCCGCGACGCGACCGGTGCGGTGCTGACGGCTCCGAGCCCCGCCAGCCACGGCTTTGCTGCCAAGCGAAACCTGCGCGCGTGCGTGTCGTGCCACCGCGAAGAGAGCTGCCTCGCCTGCCACTCCGCCGACCTGTCGCGGTCGATCGGCATCAACCCGCACGGGGTGGGCTTCGCGGCGTCCGGGCGCTGCCGGGCGCTGGCGAGCCGGAACCAGCGGGCATGCGTCAAGTGCCACACGCCGGGAGCGCCCGAGCTCGGATGTGAATAGTGGGAGCCGGGGCCGGGACGCGTGGCCCTTTACAAAACTTTACGCCGGCGTAAAGGGGCGGCAACCCGCCCCTGTCACTCTCTGACATGCGAACGCGATCGTTCGCGAGAACAGGAGACCAGGAATCATGGAAACGCACGATGAGATGTCGACCCCGGTGCCCGAGAGCCTGAACCCGACCCCGCCCCGGGGCCCGCGGAAACGCGGTCTCGGCTGGATGGTGCTGGCGGTGCCGCTGCTGCTCGGCACGTCCTTTTCGCTCGCCCGGGCGGCGGCTCCGGATGGAAGCCCCGGCGGCGGACCGGGGGGCTTCGGACCCGGGATGTGGATGGGCGGTGGAGGAGAGCATGGGGGCCCAGGTGGACCGCGCCAGCGCATGGAGCGGGTGCTGACCGCCGTGGGCGCGTCCGACGCGCAGAAGGCCGAGGTCAAGACCATCTGGGAGGGGCTGCGGCCCCAGCTCAAGGCCCTGCACCAGGAGCACGAGCAGCTTCGCAAGCAGATCGCCGAGGCGCTGGCGGCGCCGACCATCGACGCCGCGCACATCGAGCAGCTGCGCAAGCAGTCGGTGCAGACGATGGACAAGCTGTCCGCCCTGATGACCTCCGGGTTCGTCCAGAGCGCCGGCGTGCTGACGCCCGACCAGCGCAAGCAGGCCCTCGAGACCATGAAGGAGCACGAGGGACGCCACGGCGGGTTCCGGGGGCACGGGCCGGGCGCGGGACCGGGATCGGGACCAGGACCGGGCGCAGGTCAGCCGCGGTAGCTCGGGCTGCGGGACACGATGGCCGCGCGTGTTTTGATCATCGACGACGATGAGCGCCTCGCCGAGATGCTGGCTGGGTACTTGACGTCGAGGGGCTTCGTGGTCGAAACGCGCGCGACGGCACGAGCGGGGTGGCTGGCGCTCGAGAGCTGGGCCTTCGATGCGCTCATCCTCGATGTGATGCTGCCGGACGGCGACGGGCTCGAGCTGTGCCGGAAGCTGCGGGCCAGGTCCGACGGCGCAAGTCCGGGCCAGACGGGCCAACCGGGCAATCCAGGCTGGGGGGCTGCGAGCGCGGCGCAGCTGGCGAATCTGCCGATCCTGATGTTGACGGCGCGCGGGGACGCCACCGATCGGGTGGTCGGGCTCGAGCTCGGCGCCGACGACTACCTGCCGAAGCCCTTCGATCCGCGCGAGCTCCTGGCCCGGCTCGGAGCGATCCTGAGGCGCAGTCGGCCGGCGGCGGGGAGCGGAACGAGCGGCGCGGGGGGCGGGACGTCGGTGGGTGCGCCCGGCATGGCGCTGCGTTTCGGAGAGCTCGTGATCGACCGCCAGGCCCGGCAGGTGTTCGTGCGCGGCGCGGCGCGCGAGCTCACGGGGCGCCAGTTCGACCTCCTCGTTCTCCTCGCGGAGCGGGCGGGGCGGGTCCAGACCCGCGAGCAGATCACGGACGGCCTCGGCGGCGAGGCCTGGGACGTGGTCGACCGGGCCATCGACGTCCACGTCTCGCGGATCCGCAACGCCATCGAGGACGATCCCAAGCACCCACGCTACCTGCGCACGATCCGCGGCGCGGGATACCTGTTCACCAGTGCCGGTGGGCCGAGCCTACCCGGGGGCGGGGTCGGGTCGGGGGGCGACGGGGCTGGAAACGAGCCGGGCGCGGCGTGAGCGCGTGAGGAGACAGAACCGCCTCTACCTGCGGATGTACGTCGCGCTGCTGGCGAGCGCGTTCGTCTGTCTGGCCGTGGCGGCCATCGCGTTTCGGCTGTGGAGCCGGGCCGGGGGCTCGCCGGTCGAGCGGGTGCAGTCGGCCGGCAACGCCATCGCGGAGTCGGTGCCGGGGCTGCACACGCCGGGCGTGCGCCCGCGGCTCGCCCAGATCGCCGCCGAGTTCGGGGTGGACATCGTGATGGGGGATGAGCTGGGGGCGCGGGTGGGGGTGCCCTCGGCGCGGGCCTTCCCGCCACCGGCGCGCCTCGAGCCCGGCCTGCGGCGCGAGCGCGGGGGGCCGACCTTCGTGGTCGAGCTCGACGATGGCGGGTGGGCGGCGGTGCGTGCGCAGGGGCCGTACCGGAGGCTCCGGGTGCATCCCTTCTTCGCGACCCTGCTGGTGCTGGCGGTGGTGATGGCGCTCGGTAGCTACCCGGTGGCGCGGCGGGTCGCGCGGCGGCTCGAGTCCCTGGCGGCCGGGGTCGAGACCTGGGGCGCAGGACAGCTCGACCACCGGGTGAAGGCGGAGGGCCACGACGAGATCGGGCGCCTGGCCACGACCTTCAACCAGGCGGCCGAGCGGGTGAGCGATCTGCTGGCCCAGCAAAAGCAGATGCTGGCCAACGTGTCGCACGAGCTTCGCTCGCCGCTGGCGCGGGTGCGCATGGGGCTCGAGCTGCTGGCGGAGGAGCCGGATGCCGCCCGGCGCGTGGCGCGGGTGGGGGAGATCCACCGCGACATCGTCGAGCTCGATGGCCTGATCGAGGAGCTGCTGGTGTTCGCCCGCGCGGATGCCCGGGTGCCGAGCCGGCCGCTGGTCGAGGTGGAGCTCGCGGCGCTGTGTCGCGAGGAGGCCGCGCGGGTCGGGGCCCGGTGCGACCTGCCGGAGGCGAGCGAAGGAGCCGATCGCGCGGCGACCCGCATGCGCGGCGACGAGCCCTTGCTGCGGCACATGCTGCGCAACCTGCTCGAGAACGCGGTTCATCACGGCGGCGGCCTCGAGGTGCGCATCACCCTGGGTCCCCCGGACGCGACCGACGCGCTCACCGTGCGGGTGGAGGATGCCGGCCCCGGGATCCCCGAGGCCGAGCGCGAGCGGGTGTTCGCGCCGTTCTACCGCCCGAGCAGCGGCGACGGCGACGGCCGAGGTCAGGGTCACGGTCACGGCGTCGGCCTGGCGCTGGTCCGGCAGGTTGCCCGCTACCACGGGGGCGAGGTGCGCCATCTGCCGCGCCCAGGCGGCGGCAGCGCCTTCGAGGTGCGGCTACCCCGAGACGGCCCAGGTCCCGCGTCCACCTCCTATCCCTCCACGCCGCTTCGCGGAGGGTGGGGATGAGACGGCGGGAGGGCAGGTTCGCCCTAATCGTGGTGATGCAGCGACCTGCTCAGGGACGCGGTGGCGGTGCGGGAACCGCGACCGGCAGCGACTTGCGGGGGTGACGGCCGGGCCGCGCGGTGCGGGCGGCGAGGGCATGCAACTCGGCCTCGAGCTCCTCGGCGAGGCGCCGCATGTCGAACCGGGCGAAGGCGCGGGCCTCCCCCGCCTCCGCGAGCCGCTGCCAGCGGCCAGGGTCGGCCGGCAGCCCGGCGAGGGCGTCGGCCAGGGCGGCGCTGTCCTCCGACTCGAAGCAGAGCCCGGAGCTCTCGTGCTCGACGATCTCGCGGGCGCCGCCGGTCCCGCTCGTGACCACCGTGAGGCCCGCCGCCATCGCCTCGACCTGGCTGATCCCGAACGGCTCCTCGAAGACGGACGGGAAGGCGAGCACATTGCTCTTGGCAAAAAGCGCGCGCAGCCGGCCGCGCTGGAGAAAGCCGGGGAAATGGACCCGGCCCCGCAAGGAGCCGACCTGGGTCCGCCCCCGCAGCTGCTCGAGGAACGCCGGATCGGTGGAGTGGCCGGCGATCGTGCAGGTGAAGTCAATCCGGCGCGCCGCCAGCGCCTCGAGGGCCCCGACGAGGACGTGGGCGCCCTTGTAGGGCATCACCAGGCTGGCGTACGCGATGTGCAGGCGCCGCCGCGCCGGAGGCAGGGGCATCCGGTAGTCGTCGACCCGGGCCCCCGGGTAGATGACGCCCACCTCGCGCAGCGGAAGCTCCGCGCGCAGCTTGTCCGCCAGCCAGCGGCTGCAGGCCACCGGCCGGTAGAGGGGGCTCGCGGGGGTGTCCTGCGGCGCGTACCCGGGGTTGCCGTTGGCCAGGTAGTGCAGGACCGGAAGCCCGCGCGCCAGCAGCGGCGCGAAGATGTCCGGCGCCACGAAGTCGATGTTGCCCACGAACGCCACGTCGGGCTGAAAGGACTCGATGACGGCGCCGAGCGTGGCGTGGTTCTGCCGGGCGCGCGCGACGGCCGCGTCCCTCGGGAGCTCCTCGGTGCGTCCGTTCTTCCAGCTCCCGTAGAGCTGCAAGGTGCGGGTGACGCTGGCTTCGGGCTCGCGGATCGGGGCGAGGTAGGCGGTGTCCGAGGTGAGCACGTGAACCGCGTGACCGGCGGCCTCGAGGTAGGACGTGAAGTCGTGCATCAGCCGCCCGTAGCCTCCGAGCTCCTGGGGCGGGTAGAGGTTGTTCAGCACCAGGATGCGCAGGGCGGGACGCGCCGGCGTGGCTGGAGCCGCGAGCCCACCCGTGGTCGTGGCCTCCGCGGCGCCGCCCGCCAGGACGACCTGCGCGGTCCGCAGGGTCTCCATCGCCTCGCGCATGCCCGGTCGGTGGGGATCGAGCGCGGCCAGGTGCACGAGCGCGTCGCGCGCGCCGAGGTTGTCCCCGCGTTCGTGCCGGAGCTGGGCCAGCTGTTGCCAGACATCTCCCTGGCCTTGTCCTTCGCCTTGGCCTGGCCCGTCGAGCGGGTCGGCCGCGATCGCCGCCAGCAGCAGGCGCTCGGCGTCCTCCGGGCGGTCGGCGTCGCGCCGCAGGGCCGCGAGGTTGGTCAGGGCGGCGAGGTTGCCGCGATCGAGGCGGATGGCCCGCTCGAGGAAGGAGCAGGCGGTGTCGAGATCGCCGGTGTGCTGGGCCAGCACCCCGAGGTTGTTCAGCGCGTCCACGTATTCGGGATCGGCGGCCAACGCGGACTGCAGACACGCGAAGGCATCCTCGAGCCGGCCTTCGCTGGCGGCGATCTCCCCGAGGACCACCGGGTTCTTCTGCTCGAACACCGGCGCTCCGGCCCCGGGCGTGCAGAGGTATCCCTCGACCGCGAAGGCGGCCTGGCGCGAGAGCACCAGCTGGATCTCGCCGTCGCCCCGGGTGGCCACGATGAGATCGCGCCCACGCGCGAGGCGCGCCAGTTCCTTCGGCTCGATGCGCATGAAGG
The DNA here is from genome assembly GCA_964540815.1 of uncultured Myxococcales bacterium. GTDB lineage: Bacteria > Myxococcota_A > Polyangia > Fen-1088 > Fen-1088 > CAZIOH01. The sequence goes on from CAZIOH010000037.1 coordinate 11,937, forward strand.
CGGCGGGCGACACCAGGAGCGCGTCGACCCGTGGTCCCGCAGCCGCGGGCGAGCCCATCTCGGCCGCCCCGGCGGTCGCGGTCAGCTCGGTCCCCACCGGACGGGCGGGCGCGGCGGCCGGACCCGCGGCCAGCGCGTCGGCGCTGGTGAAGCGCAGCCGCTCCCAGGCCCCCGACTCGACGAGCAGGCGGCGCGCGATCGGATCGAGCTCCCGCGCCTCGCCCAGCATCGCCAGGTCGAGCCGCGGGAGATCGATGAGATCGACCAGCAGCCGGGCGTCCACCTCGGGCCAGGCCACGAGGCCGAGCCGCTCACCACTCGCTGCCCGCAGGCGGTGCAGCTCCTGCACGGTCTCGTAGGCGGCGAGGCGTCCCTGGAGGTCGCCGAGGTTCGCCGAGCGCACCACCCGGGCGCGCCGCTCGGTAGCGAGGTTCCAGCGCGCCTCGAGCGCGCCGCCGTCGATCCAGCGGGTCAGCGCCGAGATCCGCGCGCCCGGGGTGTGCTCGCGACGGTAGAGCGCATGCCCGGCCCGCGCCAGGCGGCGCGCCTCGGCCGGGTCCTCGAGCAGGCTCCGCGCCCGCGCCAGCAGCTCGGCGTCGCCCTGGTAGATGGCGGCGTGCTCGCCGTCGCGCAGGAGCTCGTCGAGCCCGGCCTCGGGGGACAGGCGATCGGTGAGCAGACAGCCACCGGCCGCCAGGACCTCGAACACCCGCAGGTTGAGATCGCCGTTCAGGCTGGCGTTCAGGCTCACGCGGGACCCCGCATAGAGGCGCGCCGCGTCCGCCGGGGTGGCCCGCAGCGTCCGCAACGGGACCCCGCCCTTGCCCAGGGTCTCGAGCACGTGGGTCCGGTAGGGATGCTGGGCGCCCACCTGACCGACGAACACCACGCAGGGCTCGACGCCGGCGTCGCGTCTCTCGGGCACCGCGTGGGGCGAGAGGTCGAAGGCCGGCAGCCACGCCACCTTGTCGAACCCCGCCTCGACGAAGTAGTGGCCGTGGTGACGGGTGTGGTCGATGACCACGAAGTCGAATGGCTCCGAGCCCGCGTAGGACAGGACCCGGCGCAGCGGGGCCTGCATGTGGTGCGTGTCTCCGACCAGCAGGACCTTCGGGCAGGAGAGCCCATCGAGGTGGGTCGGCAGGTTGCGCCAGCTCGCATCGGCCTTGACCACCACCAGCTCGGGCTTCTGATCGGCCGGCAGCCAGTCGACGATCTTGCGCAGATCGTGCCGACCCACCGGGACGTTGAGGGTGGTGAGCCGTCCGTTCGCGAAGGTCGTCTCCATGTCCGGGCCACAGACGATCTCCCGGGTCGAGACCAGGTGACGCCGGTAGAGCGCCCGCGGACCGAGCAAGAAGACCAGCGCATTTCGCCGGTCCACCCCGGTCAGGTCGAGGGGATCGGCGGTCAGCGCCTCAGGGGTCCTCTCCCGGGCTGGCTCGCAGAGCGCCGCGAGACGGGCCCCTTGAATGCGCGCCTGACGGGTGGGCGAGGAGAGCCAGGGCAGCCAGGACAGCCAGGAGGGCCGGGCGCGATCCGCCCCGGCGCCGAGCGCCCGCTCGAGGAGCAGGTGGGTGGCCACCAGATCCTGAGGGCGTGGCCAGGTGGCGATGGTGAAGCCGACCGGCTGCGCGTATGCGCCGGGTTCGGCGTCGGGAGCGCCTGCGCTCGTGCTCGTCCGGGTGCCTGCCGCCGCCTGCCGCCGAGAGCCCGCGTTCGCCTCCTCGGCCAGCAGCACCACGCGGGCGCCGCCGACCAGGGCCTCGAGCGCGTGGGCGGGAAGATCCCAGGTGACGAGCAAGGTGACCCCGAGCTCGGTGGTGAGCGCGCCGAGGCGTTGCGCGTCGTGCACCGGGTTCGCTCGGTCCCGCAGCGGTGCCGTCAGCAGGCGCACGGGCAAGGCGACCAGCCCCGCCAGCTCCGCCACGGCCGTTGCGACCGGCGGCGGAGTCGCGCGGGCGTTGCCGGCGCTGTCGGCGCTGTCGCCTTGGCCGCCTCTTCCCGGCTCCGAAAAGGGGGGGGCCTGCCGCTGCAGCACGGTGAGCCGGGTCGCCCCGGCCAGCTCGGCGGCGCGCAGAACGGTGAAGACGGCCTCCTTCTGCGTGGCGCCGAGATCGGACCAGGGACCCGCGACGTCGATGAGGACGTGGATCTCGGCCTCGACCTGGACCTCGACGTCGCTGTCGCTCATCGCGCGCGGTCCCCGCGGTCCGGGAGGTTGGTGGGCGCCCCGAGCTTAGAGTACTTGGACCACTTCGGCGCGTAGTCCTGCCCGAGCCAGCCCACGAGGCTCGCCAGATCCTCGGTGGCCGAGGGGCCCCCGTCGTACATGTCGAAGTTGCGCAGCTGATCGCCCTTGCCGAGCGCCACCATCTCCTCCCACAGCTCGGTCCCGGGGAAGGGGATGCAGCTCGAGTTCTGCCAGTGGATGCGGTTGTTGTTCCGGGCGCCGAGCGCCTGCAGGTCGGTGAGGATCTGCTGATCGGTCTGCCAGTCCTGGGGCGTCTCCCCGGGCAGGTTGCGCATGGTGGTGAAGTGAAACTCGAGGTTGTTGTGACGGGTGATCAGCTGCTTGACGGTCTCGTAGCTCTGGCGGGCATCGAGGTTCTTCTTGGTGTTGTCGAGCAGGCGCTGGGAGAACGACTCGATCCCGAAGCGCATGCCCACGCAGCCGCTGTCGACCATCAGATCGAAGAGCTCGCTCCCGGTGGTGTCGATGCGTCCCATCATGGTCCAGGGGAGCCCGATGTCCTTCAACCCGGCGCACAGGGCCTGGACCCGGCGCTTGCCGAGGTTCCAGGTGTCGTCGTCGAAGAAGATGCTGCGCACGCCCCCGGCCTCCAGCGACGCGAGCGCGCGCTGAAGCTCCTGCGCCTCGGCGAAGGCCGCGGCGGCCTGCGGAAAGTCGCGCCGCCCGAGCAGGGCGTCGGCGCTGGCCAGCCGCTGGTTGCAGAGCCCGTAGACGGCGAGCTCCTGTCCGCCGAGCGATCGCCGGAGCTCGGCGACGTAGGCGGCGTGGTCGCGGATCACCGTGCGGATCTCGTCCAGCACCGTCTCCGGCTTGCGGAAGCGGTAGCTGCCGTTGTTCATGACCTTCGGCCACTGGCAGTAGGTGCACTTGAACGGGCACCCGCGCGAGGTGCTGACCGTCAGCTGCACGCGCGGCGTGTCCATCGAGGGATCGTAGTACTCCCACAGGAGATCGAGCGGGCGGTGGGGCATGAGGTTGGCGCCGTCGAGCGTGTCGAGATCCTCGAGCAGATCGAACTCGTAGAGGCGCTTGGCCTTCCCGGCCTTTCCATTGGCGTGGCTCTCGACGATGTCGAGGGCCGGACGCTCGTACTCGCCCATGATCGCGTGGTCCGCGAAGGGCAAGGCCAGGATGTCCTCGGCGTAGGCCTGGACGTGGGGGCCCACGAACACGATGCGCGCGCCGAGGTGCTCCTTGGTCCAGCGGGCCGTGTCGGCGATGGCCCGGAACAGCGGCGTGGAGGTCTCGAAGAAGACCACGGTCGGGCGGCGGCGGGCGATCTCGGCCCGCACGAGCCCGAGATCCCAGTGGCGGGCCGCCACCGCGTCGTAGAAGTCGGCGTCCACCCCGTGCCCGCGCAGGTAGCTCACCGCATAGGCCATGAAGAACGGGAAGCACCCGTAGCCCGAGTAGCCCGCGTTGGTGAAGGGCCAGCGCGAGCCGGCGTTGGGGCCGGTGTGGATCTGACCGGACTCGTCGACCTTGACGAAGGGAACGTTCACGAACAGGACGCGCATCGGTGAGGCTCCTCGTGGGGATCAGGCGGTCTGAAGGAATTCCACCACTGCCGCGCTCCGGTGGGCGTAGGTGTGGCGGTCGAGGACCAGCCGGCGTCCCTTGTCGGCGCGGCGCCTGCGGTCGTCGCCGTCGGCCAGGCTGCACACCAGCTTGGCCCACAGATCGTCGTCTCCGTCGGTGGTCAGCACCGCGTCCTCGAACACCGACTCGAGCGCGTCGATGCGGTCCGAGATGACGAACCCCCCGCAGGCCAGGATGTCGTAGAGGCGCTGGTTCAGCGTGTCGAACGCCACGTGGTCGGGGATGTGGGCGTTGAGGTTGACCGCGCTCGCGGCGTAGAGGGCGGGGAGCTCCTCCATCGGCACCTTGCCGCGGCAGGCGGCCACCAGCGGGGCCTGCCAGGCGTTGTTCCCGTAGATGGCGAGGCCGAAGGGCAGCGCCGGCACCAGGTAGCGCTGGTTGCAGCGCTCGCCGCGGATGTTGTTGCCGACGAACGTCACGGCCGGGCCGCCAGGGCGCGGCCCGCTCCGAGTCGGGCCCGAGCCCGCGTTCGGGGAAGGGCTCGCCGTGGTGGGCGCCTTCGGGACCGGGCCGCCGGGGACCGTCGCGGGCGCCCCGCCGGCCGGCGGGCGAAACAGCTCGGGATCGGTGGCGAAGGGGATCACCGCGCCTGGTGCGCAGGCCCGCATCAGGCGCTGGCTGGTGAACAGGAAGCCGTCGAAGCGGTGCTTGACCTTCTGGAACACCCCGAGGGTCCCGCCTGGAAAGAGCTCGGCGGGGAACACGTTCTGCAGGTAGAGAAAGTTGCGGGCGGCCGGGTGACCCTCGAGGTCGGGGTGAAAGTGAATCACCAGATCGAGGTCGCCCGGGTGGGGCTGCCCTTGCCCGTAGAGCACGATGCGGCCCACCGCGGGATGGCGGGCGAGGTACTTGCTCCAGCAGCGCGCCACCAGCTCGTCCCCCTGGACATTCCCTGGGCGGTTCACGTCGAAGGTGCCGATACCGATCAGGTGCAGGCCGATGCGCAGACGATGGTTCACGGCGCGACCTTCGTGGCGTGCGCATGGCCGCCGGAGTCGGTGTCGACGACGGTGCCGGCGTGGTGCTGGTGGAAGTCCGGGTCGGCAGCGTCGAAGGGATGAGACAGGAAGTTCAGCCAGGTGCAGTCGGTGCGGGCCGAGAAGGTGTGGCGCTCGAAGGGCTCCACCACGAACAGGGCGCCCGGCCCAGCCTCGAAGGTCGAGCGGGCGCTGGTCCGCACGTCCTCGAGGTCGATGGTGACCTGGCCCGACAGGATGCAGAACATCTCGCGGGTGTGCCGGTGAAAGTGGTTGCCGCGCACCGCGCCCGCCGCGGTGCTCACCAGGTTGACCTCGTGCCAGCTGTCCTGGGTGATGCCGAGGAAGCTGCCGCGCGCGTCCTGCTGGCGCTGGTAGGGCTGAAGGCGGATCACTGGACCCCCCTCGCGGACGGCAGCGCCAGCTGCGCGCGTCGCAGGCGCTCGAAGCCCGCGCGCGGGCTGGCGGCCTGGTGGCCGAGCTGCCCAGCCGTTCGGCGGCCATCGAGGGACACGTTGCGCGCCAGCAAGAGCTCGCGGCGACGCAGGCCGGCCACGGCAGGGGTCACGAGGCCGCGGTCGTACCCAAACACCGCGGCGAAGGTCCCGAACCACTCGTAGCGGCTGACCGCGGCCGGGCCGACCGCGTGCAGGATCCCGCTCGCGTCGGCCGCCAGCGCCAGATCGAGGAACGCCGCCAGATCGTCGGCGGAGGTGGGGGAGCTGACCACGTCTTGAAAGGCGTCCACCCTGCGCCCGGCGCCGAGCTCGCCGCCGAGCCAGCCGAGCAGGGGAGAATCCGCGCCGTAGACGCCGCCGGTACGGCACACCAGGGCCCGCCCGTCGCTGGCGAGCGTGAGGTCCTCGCCGGCGAGCTTGGTGCGCCCGTAGACCGTGGTCGGCCGGGGCGCGCTCTGCTCGTCGTATCCCCCGGTCTCGCCGTCGAAAACCAGATCGGTGGACAGGTAGACCAGCTTGGCGCCCACCCGCCGGCAGGCGCGGGCCATGTTGCGGGTCCCGTCGATGTTGACGGCCTCGGCCTCGGCCGGGTGCTCCTCGCAGAAGCGGACGTTCTTGTTGCCGCCGAGGTGCAGGACCGCGTCGGGGGCCATGGCCTCGATCCAGCGCGAGGTGGCGTGCGGGTCACGCAGATCGAAGCAGGCGGGCTCGGTCACCGGACCGAGATCTTCGATGAGCGGCGCACGCAGGCCCCCCGCGGCGCCCACCAGGGCGTGCGAGCGAAATGCCCGCGTCAAATTGCGCCCGAGGAACCCGCTGGCACCGGTCACCACGAGGCGGCCGGCGTAGCGGGGCTGGTCCTGGAGCCGATCTCGAGGCCGATCGTGAAGCCGGTCTTCGAGCCGGTCTTGAAGCCGATCTTGGAACCGATCTTGGAGCTCCCCGTCGGCCTCGGCTGCGGGCCGCGGCTGCGGTCGCCGCGGGTCGGCCTCGAGGGTCCGGTGCGGCGCGGTCCCGCTCACGCCGCCGCCTCCGCCCGGCCCTCACGGCCGCGCCCGTGCGCCTGGTCGAACCTGTCGTCGCCGCAACCCATGGTTGTCTCGCAGACAACATCGGCCAGACCCCCGAAAAATTGACCCCACCGGACGGACAGGAGACGGAAGGCCCGTCCCGGCGCGCCCAGGGCCGCGCCGAAAGGGAATATCCGCATCCTCCTGGCGTTCCAGTGCACGGACGGAATGCCTTGGGGACTCAAACCGCGAGCAGGAACCAATGACAAAGACGTGCATGCAGATGGGCGGGAATCGGGGCGGGACCGGCGGGTGGATGATGGCGGCCGCCCTGGCCGCGGGGGCGATCGGGCTCGGCTGTTCCTCGCCGAAGGAAGCCAAAGTTCGGGCGGTGGGCTCGGACATCGCGACCGTCGCGGCGGCCGCCTGCGGCGAGCCGGACGCCTCGATCGGACCCGACGGCCCGCCCGGGGGGCAGGCCGACGCAGGGGTGGCGGGCGCGCCTGCGATCGCAACGGTGCAGGACTTCGGCGAGTTCCTCGGCAGCGCCTGCCCGGGGGACAGCCAGCTCGAGACGCCCTTCGCCTGCAGCCGGGGGACCAACGATCCTGCCTTCCAGAGCATGCTCGCGCTGCGGGGGGTGGGGCCGGATCCCGCCCGGTTCCTGCGGCTGGCCTCGGTCACGCCGATCGGGGACTACGACAACAACACCATCGCCTTTCCCGCCCCGGCGCCGGGCGTGTTTCCGGTGATCGTGGCCGACTTCGATTTTCGACTGGCGCCGGTGCAGGACCGGGGGCGCGCGGACGGGATGGGATTCGCGCTGCTCAACACCGCCAACTACCCGAACGGCGCGGTGCCCCCCACGGCCATCGCCGAGGAGCCGTCGTTCGCCGGCTCGATCGGGCTCGGCTTCGACCTCTACAAGAACGACGCCGACATCGGCAACGTCAACATCACGCCGACCTTCAGTGACAGCGTGTCGATTCACTACGACGGACAGGTGATCGGACAGGTCGATCTCGAGAAGATCACCGACATCGGCAATGGCCAGTGGCACCACGCGCGGGTGGTGCTGAAGCAGAGCGGGGCCGGGACCTTCCTCAGCCTGGTGCTGACCCCGCCTTGCGGGGATCCCTTCACGGTGATCGACGGGCAGAAGATCCCGGGCGCCGCACCCTTCGCGGCCCGCGCCTGGTTCGGGGCCCGCTCGAGCGGAGAGGCCGCCAACCAGGACATCGCCAACGTGCGCGTGAACTTCCTGCAGGCCGGGACGAGCTGGATCTCGTTTGGCGCCCGGACCTATCTGGCCGAGGAGCCCCAGGGCCAGGTCGCGCTCACCCTCACGCGCGACGGGGACACCACCGGGCAGGCCACGGTCACCTACGCCACCCAGGATCTCACGGCCAACGCGGGCGCGGACTACCAGGCGGCGAGCGGGACCGTCACCTTCGCGCCGGGGGAGACCCAGAAGACCATCTCGATCGATCTCATCGACGACGATCAGGACGAGACCATCATGACGAGACCCCCCGGGCGCAACGAGCTCGCCCCGGACGTCTCGGAGTCCTTCCAGGTCACGCTGACCTCGGCGAGCGCCGGGGCGCAGCTGGCGGGGCCCGCCCTGTCGCGGGTGGTGATCTTCGACGACGAGGGCAGCCGGCTGCATGGCCACTGGGGCCGGCAGTGGTGCTGGGGGATCATCCCCATGCACGCGCACCTGCTGCCGACCACCGGGAACCTGCTGTACTGGGACCGGCTGGGCAACGTGGCCGAGTGGAGCCCGACCACCGGGATCGCCATGCCCGTCGAGGGCCCCGGCTACGATCTGTTCTGCGCCGGCCACGCCCTGCTGGCGGATGGCACCTTGCTGGCATCGGGGGGCCACGACGATCCCCTGGGCGCCGGCAACGGCCACGACGGGGTCGGGGTGAACAACCTCAGCGTCTTCGATCCCTCGCACGACCACCCCTGGCACGCGCTGCCCGCCATGAGCGGCTCCCGCTGGTATCCCACGGTGACCCTGCTGTCGAATGGCAAGGCCTTGATCATCTCGGGGAGCCTCGACACGAACTACGATCACAACCTTCTGCCAGAGGTCTACGATCCCGGGCACAACGCCCTGCAGGAGCTGACGGGGGCCACCGACGCCGCGCCGCACGGGGTGCAGCTCTACCCGTTCATGTTCGCGCTGCCCGGGGGGCAGGTCGCGAAGGTCGGCCCGGATGCCGACGGCTGGTTGCTCGACACCCACGGCGTCGGCGCCTGGACGCGCGAGCCGACGTCCCCAGACGGGCTGCTTCGCGACTACGGGTCCTCGGTGCTGATCAACCGCAAGGCCATGGTCTTCGGGGGTGGGGGCGCCGACCCCAACGGGGTGGCGCCGACCAACCTGGTCTCCGCGGTGGATCTCGACACCACGCCGTGGACCTGGAGCGAGAGCCCACCCATGCTGATCGGTCGCCGGCAAGAGAACTCGACGATTCTCCCGGATGGTCGGGTGGTGATCACCGGGGGCAGCTCGGGCCCCGGGTTCAGCAACATGACGGGCTCCGCCACGCCCGCGGAGGTCTTCGACGGCCAGGCCTGGACCATGCTGCCCGCGGCCAACGTCATGCGCATCTACCACTCGTCGGCGCTGCTGTTGCCCGATGGGCGGGTGATCTCGGGAGGCGGCGGCGAGGGCGCGGGCCTCACCTACTTCCAGAGCAACGCCGAGGTCTACTATCCCGACTACTGGTTCAAGGCCCGCCCGGACCTGCAGGGAGCTCCCACGGAGATCGGCTACGATCACCCGTTCAACCTCGGGAGCGGCTCCACCATCGCCCGCGTGACGGCCATCCGGGTCCCGTCGGTCACCCACGCCTTCAACCAGAACCAGCGCTTCATCGAGCTGCCGTTCACCCGCAACGCGGATGGCAGCGTGAGCGTGACGGTGGCGGGCGACGGGTGGGTCCCGCCTGGGCACTACATGCTGTTCGTGCTCGACGAGAACGACGTTCCGTCGCAGGGCGCCGTCGTGCACATCCACCCGTGAGCTGTCGTGGTCCTCGCCGCGCGTCTCGGGTTCCTGCTCCTCGCCGCCGCCGCGGTCGCGCTGGCCCTCGCGGTCGGCCACCGCGACGGCGGTGCCTCGGTCCACCCGCTCGTGGTCTATGCCTGCCCGATGCACCCCGAGGTCGCGGCCGGCGAGCCGGGGCAGTGTCCCATTTGTGGCATGGCGCTCGAGAAGGTCGCGGCGGGCCGGCGGGGCGGGGACGACGAGCCGAGCGCGGCACCCCCCGGGGCGGGAGCGGAGGCCACTCAGCATGCGAAGGCCGGGCAGGGTGGGGACGACCAGTCGGGGCCGGGGGACCGCGGCGAGATGCCCGCGACCCGGGGGCTGAGCCAGGCGGCGCGGTTTCTGACCTACGGCGCGACGCCCGTGCACCGGCGGAACCTCGGGGCCACGGCAGCCGAGTCTCCGGCGTGGCTCGAGGGGGGCGGTGACGTGAGCGCGCTGCTGTTCGAGGACGAGCTCGCGACCCTCGGACCGCACGAGCCCGCGACCTTCGTCGCGGCCAGGGCACCAGGCGTTGCCTTGCCGGCCCACCGCGCCTCCGAGGCGCCGCGGCGGTGGCATGGCGCCACCTGGCGCGTCCGCTTTCATCTCGATGGCCCAGCGCCGAGCCTGCGGGTGGGAGCGAGCGGGTGGCTCGCACGGTCGGTGTCGCGTGGCCCCGCGCCGCTGGTCGTGCTGTCGAGCGCGGTGTTGCAGGCCTCGAGCGGACCGTACGTGCTCGGGCTCGCCGCCGACGGACGCACGTTTCACCGGTTCCCGCTCGCGACCGGTAAGGTGGTGTCCGGCTACACCTCGGTGCTCTCGGGCGCGCGCGAGCGCGAGCTCGTGCTCGGGCTCAACACCTTCTCGCTCGACGCCGACGGGCGGCTGCAGGCCGAGCGGCGGGCCGCCGAGGCGGGCCCTCGGCCGCATGACGGGGCGACCATGACGGGGCGACCGTGAAGGAGCGGGCATGAAGCGCGAGCATCATGGAGCGACCCTGATGGACCCGGTCGTCGCCTGGAGCGCGCGCCACCACCGGACCATCCTCCTGCTGGCGGGCTTTGCGGTCGTGGCGGGCGTGCTCGCATGGTGCCGACTCGATCGCGACGTGCTCCCGGATCTCTCGGATCCCCAGATTGTCCTGGTGGCCGAGTGGATGGGGCACCCGGCCTCCGAGGTCGCCACCTCTGTCGCTCGGCCGCTCACCGCCGCGCTCGAGAGCGTCCCGGGCGTCACCACCGTGCGCGCCTCGTCGATGGCGGGCATGGCGTACCTCGACGTGGTCTTCGCGTCGACCGCGCGGCTCGGCGCGGGGCGCGCGGCGATCCTCGAGCGGGCGGCCACGGTCGCGAATCGCCTGCCTCCCAACGTCCGGGTGCGGGTCGGCCCGAAGGCGTCGAGCACGGGGTGGGTCTACGAGTACGTCCTCGTCGATCCCGCGCGACACGAGTCGCCGCTCGCGATGCGGCGGTTCCAGGAGGAGGTCCTGCGTCCGGCTCTGGCCTCCATCCCGGGGGTGGCGGAGATCGCCTCGCTCGGAGGTGGCGTCGAGCAGGTGGTCGTGCAGCCGCACTCGGCCGAGCTCCGCCGCCGACAGCTGGCCGTCAGCGACGTGGTGGCGACGGTGCGCGCCGCGCTCGATGGACCCCACCGATCGACCTCGGTCGAGGCGCTGGCGGCCCGCCCCGTCGGCCCGGTGCCGGGCGGGCGGCCACCCACGCTGGGGGACGTGGCCACGGTCCAGGTCTCGAGCCATCCGGGGGATGGGTTCGCCGACCTCGGGGGTCTCTTCCAGTCGGTGGGTGGGATCGTGATCGCCGAACGCGACGCCAACCTCTCGTCGCTGATCCACGAGGTCGAGCGCACGCTCGAGCGCAAGCGCGCCGAGTACCCAGGGCGCCTGCAGATCGTGGCCGTCCACGATCGCCTGTCGCTGGTGGACCGCGTGGGTCGGACGCTGTGGCGTGCCCTCGCCGAGGAGATCGCGGTCGCCGTGCTGGTCATCTCGATCTTCCTCGTCGATGGGGTGAGCGCGCTCGTGCCGCTCGTCACCCTTCCGGTGGTGCTGCTCCTCGCGTTCCTCGGCATGCGCCTCCTCGGTCTGCCGGCCACCCTCATGAGCCTCGGCGGGATGGGCATGGCCCTCGGCATGGCGGTCGACGCCGACGTGGTGGCGCTCGAAGCTTGCCACCGCAAGCGGGAGGCCCTCGGTCGCCAGATCTCGGGCATGCGGGTGCGCCGGGCCCTGGTGCACGCGGCCGGCGCGTTCACGCCCGCCATCCAGACCTCCCTGCTGATCGCGGCGCTGAGCTTCCTGCCGGTCCTGGCCTTTCCGGGCGAGACCGGTCGGCTGCTCCGGCCGCTCGCCCTCGGCAAGACCCTGGTGATCGTGGCGGCCGCGCTCGTCACCTTCACGCTGGCGCCGGCCCTGCGCGATCGCCTGCTGCGCAGCGGGGTCAGGCCCGAGCTCGACAACCGGCTGGTCCGTGAGCTCGTGCGCGCCTACCGCCCGGTGGTGCACTTCGCCCTCTCGCGGCCGCTGCTCACGCTCGCGACCGCCGGCCTGGCGGTGATCTCCTGCCTGCCGATCGCGTCGCGGCTCGGCGGGGAGTTCCTGCCGCGCATCGACGAGGGCGATCTCCTGTTCATGCCGACCACCCTGGCCGGCATCCCCCCCGAGGAGGCCATGCGCGAGCTGCGGGCCATGGATCGGGCGCTCGCCTCGTTTCCGGAGGTGGCCACGGTCTTCGGAAAGGTCGGTCGCTCCGACAGCGCGACCGATCCGGCCCCCTATTCGATGGCGGAGACGATCATCCGCCTGCGACCCCGGGGGCAGTGGCCGGCGATCGAGCGGCCGCGGTGGTACTCGGGTTGGGCGCCCGGCCCGCTGCGGATGGTGCTCGGCTGGCTCTGGCCGGAGCGAGGCCCGCTGACCGCTCCCGAGCTGGTGGAGAAGCTCGACGCCGCGGCGCGGTTGCCGGGCTGGACCCCGGGCTGGACGGCGCCCGTGCGGGCGCGCCTCGACATGATGTCGACGGGGATCCGCACGGCGGTGGCCATCCGCATCGTCGCGCCGAGCGCGGAGAGCCTGGCGGCGATCGGCCCGCTCATCCGGGCGGAGATCCTGCGGGTGCCGGGGACCCGCAGCGCGACGCTCGAGTCGCAGGGCGGGGAGAGCTGGCCGAGGTGGAAGGCCGATCCCGCGGCCCTCGAGCTGCACCAGGTGGACCCGGCGCTCGCCCGGTCCACGGCCGACCTGCTGCTGGCGGGTGGCCAGCTCGGGACGCTCGACCATGGGGGGCAGCGCCTGCGGGTCACCGTCGGTTTCGAGGGCAGCGACGCGATGCAGGTGCCGGCCGATCGCCTCCGGGAGGTGACGGTCCGGTCGCGCTCGGTCGACGGGGACGGCGGGGAGCCGGTCGCGCTCGCCCTGCTCGGAGAGGACGCGTACATCGACAGCCCAGCCATGGTTCGCTCCGAGCGCGGCGAGCTGGTCTCGTACATCCACGTCGACGTGGACGCAGATGGGGCTGGCGTCGAGAGCGGTGGCACCGATCTCGCGAGCTACGTCGCGCGCGCGCGCCGCCACCTCGACGACGCCGCCGCCCGGGGCAGCTTCGGGCCCACGCCTGCCGCCCGCGGCGTCCGCTGGGAGTTCGCCGGGCAGTACGAGCTGCTGGCGGCCGGTCGTCGGCGCCTCGGCGTCATCATTCCGGTGGTGGTCCTCTCGATGCTGGGGTTGTTGTTCCTGCAGTTTCGCAGCCTCACCGAGGCGCTGATCGTCATGCTCTCGGTGCCGTTCGCCCTGGTTGGGAGCGTCTGGACGCTCTTCTGGCTCGGGTACCACCTGTCTCCGCCGGTGTGGGTCGGCCTGCTGTCCGTGCTGGGGCTCGCGATGCAGACGGGGGTGGTGATGGTGGTCTACATCGACGAGGCGTTCTTTCGGCGGGTGCGGGCCGGGCAGCTCGCGACCCGGGCCGACATCGTGGCGGCCCACGCGGAGGGCACCATCCGCCGCCTGCGCCCGAAGCTCATGACCGTCGCGACCATGGCGGCGAGCCTGCTGCCCCTCCTGTGGGCCGAGGGCGCCGGCGCCGAGATCCTGCGGCGGGTGGCCGCCCCCATGATCGGCGGGCTCGTCACGAGCGCGTTCCTCACCCTCGAGGTCCTCCCCGTCGTCTACACCATGTGGCGCCACCACCAGCTCCGCGAGGCCCAGCGGCGCGGGATCCCCATCGAGGACATCGTGGGCCGCGGCCCAGGCTGGGCCAGACGCTGAGATGGACCCTCCGATCGAGATTGGCCTTCCAACCTGACAATGTGCAACGGGCTGTCCGCGTACTCCGGGCACTCGCGAGGCTACAGCCGCGCGGCGACGAACCCCATCTTGCGCGCGGCCGACAGCAATCGAGCATCGTAAGAGGCAATCTCGACGTTCTGTTTCTGGGTCCGCAGGAAATCCGCCGATGCGAGGTGGAGGGCGTCCAGCGTTCGCACGGGAGCTGGGAAGGGCTCGGTCGCCCGCGCCAGAACCAGCGGCGACAGCTCGATCATCGCCAGGCGCGCCAGCAGCCCCCGGAGCGCATCGCCGTGACTGGCCCCGAGTCCCCTTGCATTGAGCCGGGTCCAGAGCTCGTACTCGATGAGACGACTCGAGACGAGGACCGCCGTCCACAGATGATCGGGCGGATGGCGATCCTCGGCGAGGAGGTGCGCGAGAGCGACGGAGGTGTCGAGGTAGATCATCGATCGGATCGGTCGGCCGCCAGCTCCGCCAGGAGATCCTGCCCGCGTGCGACGGGCAGTCGGGGCGGCGGTCCATCCCCGCGAATCGCAGGAGCGGTCAGCCACCCACGGCGCACGGCCTCTGCCAGGAACGCATCGGTGACGGCGAGGGCACGGCCCTCTCGGGGCGGGATCAACTCGGCGATGACCCTGTCTCGGTCGGTGACCAGCACCGTCTCGCCCGCCGCTGCAAAGCGCAGATACTCGCTCAGCTTGTTCTTGAGCACCTTGACTCCGACGGAACGCACGGAGAACAATGGTAGCTACAAGTAGCTACAAGGTCAAGCGTCGGCGTCGCTCGGCCCACCGACGCGGCTGCTGTCCGCTGTGATTGTTCGCTGGTCAGCGGTCTACAAGTGGGTCGCGGGGAGGGGTCGAAGCGGAGAGGCGCCGAGAGCCCTTCGACCCTGACGACAGGCAGCACGGCCGAAAGCGGCCACCAGCGCCGCCGACCCCTCGATGGCGCCCAAACGGACGCCGGCTTACCATGGAGGTGCGCGGTTTCGCCGCCGCCCCAGCAAGCCTCCGGAGGTATCCGATGAACGCAAGGAACGTAGCGGCCGATGGCGGAATCATCCAGCGCAACAACGTCAGGGTCACTGGCCACGGCCCAAAGCCGATGCTCTTTGGTCACGGCTTCGGAACCGACCAGACGGTATGGCGCCTGGTCGCGCCCGAGTTCGAGGATCGGTTCGAGGTCGTGCGCTTCGACTACGTCGGTTCGGGACGGGGACGGCCCGTCGCCAGCGGCTCCGATCGTTACGGTTCGCTCCTCGGCTACGCGCAAGACGTGCTCGAGGTTTGCGCCTCGCTCGAGCTGCGCGAGGTGACCTTCGTCGCGCACTCGGTCAGTGGGATGATCGGCATTCTCGCGGCGCAGGCGGAGCCGCACCTGTTCGAGCGTCTGGTCCTCCTGACGCCCTCGGCCAGGTACCTCGATGATCCCCCGGACTACATCGGCGGCTTCACGCAAGCCGAGGTCGAGGAGCTGCTCTTGATGATGGAGCACAACTTCCTCGGCTGGGCGCAGACGTTCTCGGGCGTCGCCGCCAAGGAGCCGGCGCTCTCGCAGGAGCTCTTCGATAAGTTCTCCAGCCTCGAGCCCAGCGCGGCGCGCCGCTTCGCCAGGGTGACCTTCTTCGCCGACGTGCGCGCGGAGCTGCCCGGCGTCACCGTCCCGAGCTTGATCCTGCACTGTGAAGACGACGACATCGTCCCTACGAGCGCGGGCGAATATCTCCGGGATCACTTGCCGCACTCGATCTATCGGGTGCTGCCGCTCGCGGGCCATTGTCCCCAGATCAGCGCCCCGCGGCTGATCGTCGCGGAGATGAACCGGTACCTGGATGGCCCACCGCGGTCGTTGCCAAGTCGAGGCTGAGCCTTGCTGAGCTCGCCCAGCGGTTTTCTGGCCTTCGACGACCAGTGCGTCATCCGTGACACGAACGAGGAGGCGACGAGGCTGCTCGGCTATCCGCGCGAAGAGCTCACGGGGCGATCGCTGCTCGACATTCTCGCCCGCCCCGCGCGGAGCTTCTTCTCCACTCAAGTGTTGCCGGCGCTTGGTCAGAATCAGCGGGTGGAAGAGACGTATCTGTCATTTCGCACCATGTCCGGCGAGCTGTTGCCGGTCTTGCTGAACGTGGAGCGGCGCGGGGCCGAACAGGCCGCCATGAATCGCTGCGCGTTCTTGCCGATGCGCCGCCGTCAGCTGTTCGAGGGGGAGCTGCTCGAGGCGCAGTCCGCAGCCGAAGAGGCGCGCGCCCGCGAGCAGGCGGCGATCGAGCGGATTCGAGCGATGCAGGCGAAGCTCGCCCTCCAGGATCGCCTGGCGACACTCGGGACGCTGGCCGCGGGCATCGTTCACGAGATCAACAACCCGCTCAGCTACGTCTCCGTGAACCTGCAGCTCCTCGATGAAGCCCTCGGCGATGGGGACCTCGAGCGGGACCGAGAAGCGCGCGTGCTGACCCGCGAAGCGATGGAGGGGATCGCGAGAATCGGCGGCCTGTTGAAGGCGATGCGGATGTTCTCGCGCTTCGAGGCGGAGGAGCTGGTCGTGGTGGACCTGGCTGACGTCGTCGGTACATCCGTCCGAATGACCGATCACCAGGTTCGCGAGAAGGCGCGGGTCGAGCTCGACCTTCGGCCGCACGCGCTGGTCCGGGGCGACGCGGCGCGCATGGCTCAGGTCGTCATCAACTTGCTGCTGAACGCGAGCCAGGCCTTCCCCGCCGCCACCCCGGCGCAAAACCGCATCGTGGTGTCGTTGCGCGATGGAGCGAATGCCCGAGTGGTCCTCGAGGTTCGCGACAACGGACCGGGGATTCCCGCGGGAGCTGCACGCGCGAATCTTCGAGGCGTTCTTCACGACCAAGCCCGTCGGGCAAGGCACCGGGCTCGGGCTCTCGATCTGCAAGCAGATCATCGATTCGCTCGGCGGCGAGCTGACCCTTCGGAGCGAACCGGGCGCCGGAGCGTGCTTCGTCATCGAGTTGCCCGCGGTCCCGGCACCCGCGAGCGCGAGGCGCTGAGGACGCCGCACCGGCAGGACGGCACCCCCGCTACCGGATGCGGCGCTGGATGGGGGCGAGGAGGCCCGTGAGCTCGGCCCGGGCCGCCCGCGCGTGGGCCTCCGCCGCGAAGACGTCGTCCGCGGCCTCGGCGTGGGTGTCGGCGCTGGCTCCCCCGAGGGCGCCCCGGTACCTGCGGTCCACCTCGGCGAAGGCCAGGCCCGCGTCGTGCCGCGCGCGCTCGCTGGCGCGCCAGGCGTCGGCCGCCAGCGCCAGGCGCAGGCGGGTCTCGGCGAAGGATACGCGGAGCGCGCGCTCCGCGGCGCGGACCTCGGCCCCCCGCACCTCGGCGCGGGCGCCCGCCTCGGCCCCCTCGCCGAGCGCCGCCAGGCGAAGCGGCACGTACAGCGACGAGACCCAGGCGAGCTGCCGTTCGGTCTCGGTCGGCGCGTCTGGCAGATCGAGGGTGGTCCTTCGCCTCTGCGGATCGACCTCGAGCAGCAACGTGGTGGTCCCGAGCAGGCGCGCGTACCCGAGGCCCGCTTCGTCCCCCGCGGCCTCCTCGCGTTCGCGCAGCGCCGTCAGAGCAGCCCCCGCCCGCAGCTCGGAGTCCTCCCACGTCGCGAGCCCGGCGGTGGCCGCCGCCACGGTCTCGGGCGCGGTCCGCCGGCCGACCTCGTCGAGCAGCGGGTCGCTCACCGTCACCCCCCGCAAGGCGAGCGCCGCCCGCTCCTTTCGTTCGACCCCTTCCGCCGCGCGCAGCGCCGCCTCGGCGCTCGACGCCGAGACGGACACAGCGGCCAGGGCCTCGGCGCTGATCTGGGCGGCGTGGTAGCGCGGAATGGCCAGATCCTCGAGGCGCCGGCGATGCTCGACGGCGTTGTCCTCGGCCGCCCGCACGTCCGCGCGGGCGTTCCACAGGCGACCGAGCTGCGCGAGCGCCCTGGCCTCGGCGCGCTCGTGCGCGGCCGTCGCGGCCCACTCGGACGCGCGGGCCTGCCGGCGGGTTCCGAGGAACGCGAAGCCCTCGGCGAGGTCGTAGCTCAGCCCCACCGACGCGAAGGCGTCCGCGTCGCGCGTGATCGTGGTGGTCCCCCCGACGGCCCCGGTGGGCGAGCGACCGATCCCGTAGGAAGCGCCCACGATGGGGCCGGCGAGGTGCAGTCCAGCCAGCAGGCCAGGTGCCCCGTTCGCGCGCTCGAGGGCCACGGCGCGGGCGGCGGCCGCCGCCGCGTCGAGCTCCGGATCGCTCGCCACGAGCTGATCGACGGTGCGCTCGAACGTCCTCTCGACGCCGGGGTCGATGGCGACGCCAGGGGCGATGGTGCCCGCCGCCGTACCCGCCGCCACGCCCACCCCCTCCGGCTTCTCGTCCGCAGCCGCGGACCGCGGCGAGGGGACCGTGGGCGCCGTGCCCGGCGGGTCGAGCTCCAGCGTCGCGAGCTCCGCCCGCGCGACCCGGGCGCGGGCCTCGATCACGCCGAGATCGATCTCCTGCAGCTCGGCCTCCACCGCGCCGCGAGATCGCGCCTTCAACGACGCGTGCAGCTCGGGGCGCATGGCCTGGTTGCTCTTCAGCT
This sequence comes from uncultured Myxococcales bacterium, assembly GCA_964540815.1. Taxonomy (GTDB): domain Bacteria; phylum Myxococcota_A; class Polyangia; order Fen-1088; family Fen-1088; genus CAZIOH01. Next base: position 30,156 of record CAZIOH010000037.1, read on the forward strand.
CATCGAGGACCTCGGCGAGCCGCCGCCGGCTCTCCTCCGCGAGCGCCTGGGCGCGCGCGGCTGCGTCGAGCTCCGCGTGCGCCACGCGCCGATCCGCCTCGAGCTCTTCTGCCTGACCCCGGATTCCACCCTGCTTCTCGCCGGCCATCCTGGCCGCCTCCGCGATCTTCGCCGGATTCTTCACGGGATCGAGGCGCAGGCCGAGCGCCAGCCCCACCGCGTGACCGTACCCCCGCAGCTGCTCCGTGGCCTGGACCGTCAGGTCGACGGCGGAGGGGGGATTGCGCAGCGCGCGCAGGTTGGCCTGGGCGCGCCGCTGCTCGAGCTCCGCGACCTTCGTACCGAGCGCGGCGCGATAGCCGAGGAGCCCCGCCTCGGGGTAGTGCTTCTCGCGCAGCCACGCCACGATCTCCTCGGGCGTCTCGGCGATCGCGACGGGAGCCTCGGCGGGCCGCCCGAGGAGCTGGTTGGTCCGCAGCTCGGCTTGCTGCAAGGTTTCTCGCGCGTCGAGCCAGCGCGCGCGCGCCGCCTTGGCGCGCAGCTCCGCCTGGCGCACGGTGCCCGGGTCGTCGGTGAGTCCCTCGCTCTGCATCCGCTGCGCGAGTCGGAGCTGATCCGCGCAGAAGGAGGCGTGGCTGGCCGCGGCCCGGGCCAGGCTGCGCGCGAACGCCAGGTCGAGCCGGGCCCCCGCCTGCTCGGCCAGCCGACGCTTGTGCACGAGCTCGCCCTGCACCGCGCGCAGCTCGGCCTCCGCCTCCGCCGCCTGCACCACGTCGCGGTTTCCTTTGAGCTCGAGCGCGAGGCGGCCGAGCAGGGTGGGCTCGCGGATCCGCTCGGTGGCGAGCGCGACCGGCCCGACGCTCATGGGCGAGCCGATGCTCTGGTCGACGATCGCGCCCGCGCGCGTGTGCAGCGGATAAGCCACGCCCGCCTCGAGTCCGATGTGCCACGAATCGCGGTGCGCGCGCACGGCCTCCGCCCGGGCCCGGTCGGCCTCGGCGTCGGCCGCACGAACCGCGGGGGCGGTCAGCAGGGCTGCCCGACCGGTGGCGCTGGCATCGCTCGGCGAGAGCGCGGCGGGGTGGACGCCGCCGACAGCGGGCGCGCCGCCGGCAGGCCCCGCCGCCAGATCGGCCAGGGGGCGGACGCCATCCGCCGCCAGGGCGACGCCCGCGGCGACGGCCTCGCCAAAGGCGCGCTCGGCGAGATCCTCCGAATCCACGAGGGCATGGCTCGCTGCGATCACCGCCCCCACCGCCACCTCCCCGCGCTCGAGGCGGTGGCCGGCGTCGCTGTACTGCGCGCCCGCCACCGCATCGGGATGGGCCGACCAGGTTGCAAGGCGCGCGCGCAGCCTGGCCCGCGCCCGCGCCACACGCGCGGCGCGATCCTGCCGGACCTGATCGAGCCGGTGCAGGCTCCGGGCGACGGCGCTGGCCCCGGCCTGCCGCTCGGGGCCACTTCCCGGGCGCACGTCGAAGGCGAGGCTCAGCGCGCCCGTGACGCGATCGACGACCCAGATCTTCTCGGTCGCGCTCCCGCCGATGCCGTTGTCGGTGCCGCTGTCCACTCTCGGGACATCCACGAAGGCCTCGGCCCGCAGCTCGGGGACGTACGGCGCGCGGCTGTCCGCCCGGGCCAGCAGGCTCCTCTGTTGCTCGACCTCGGCGGCGGCGCGCTCCGCGTCCACCTCGGCGTCGGCGGCGGCCCCATCGAGGGTGGCCTCGCCGATGAGCCCCAGCACCTGTCCCGGATCGAGCCGCGGATCGAGCCCGCTCGCGGTGATCGTCGATGCGCCCGACAGCGCGCGGAGGCGTTCGAGGGCGAGCTGCTGGGTGGCCCGGGCGTCGGTGAGCGCGGCCTCGACCGCGGACAGGCGGGCCCGCAGGAGCACGAGATCGTCGAGCGACCCACCTTTCTGCCCACCCGAGAGCCCGGACGCGAAGCCCGCCAGCGACGCGCGGTGGTCGTCGAGCGCCCGCACCCGGCGCTCGGCCAGGTAAAGCGCGAGGTAGCCCTCGAGGCCCTGCCGCCACCCCTCCCGCTCGTGTTGCCCGAGGGCGACCCGCGCCCCTCCCTCGGCATCCCCGGCCGCGAGGGCCGTCCACAGCTTGTCGAACGACAGGGCAACGCGCGCCTGCGCGATGCCCCGCCACGTCGGGTCGGTGAGGGAGGCCCCGAACGGGTGACGGACCGCCAGCGCGAGCTCGGGTGAGAAGTCGGCCCACGTGCGCGCGGTGGTCGCGGAGGCGAGGCGGAGCTGGCTTCGCGCCAGCTCGGTCGAGCCGCCCGCCTCCGACTGCGAGCGTCGGATCGCCGCGAGCAGGCGCTCGAGGGTGCTCGCATCCGGGACGGGGCCCCAGCCACCGGCGCCCCCCGGCCCGGGGCTCTCCAGCTCCGCGGGGCCGCGTTCGAGATCGTCCGCGACCGGCGCGACCGTCGCCGTCGGCGATGCCGGATGATCCGCAGGCGCGCCCGCGCCCGCCCCCGGGCTCGGGTTCAGGCCGAGCGTCGCCGGCGGGGCCGCGGTCCGCAGCAGGGTGGGAGGTTGGCTGGTCAGGTCGAGCTCTCGGGTGCGCTGCTCGGCCGAGGCGTACCAGGCGGTTCGCCGCGCCAGGCCCCGGACGACGTCGGCGTTCAGCGAGAGAAACAGCAGGCTCTGATCGAGCGTGCGCGCCACCTCGCAGGCCACCCGACCGGTCCTCGGATCGAGCCCGTCGGCCAGCGGTCGACCTATGCTTGCGGTGCTTGCGATGCTTGCGGTGCTTGCGTCGCTGGTCACGAACGCCAGGATCCGATCCAGGTTGGCGACCGCGCGCGGATCGCCGGTCATGGCCAGCAAGCCCCCGGCGTAGGGCGAGACCAGCTCGGCCCGGTCGAGACCGTACTCCGAGTAGCCGCGCTGAACGTCGCAGGCCGGCGCGTACCCCCACACCGCGTGGCCGAGGCGCCGCGCCACCCGCGTGGTGGCCTCGAGGTAGTTGGCGTGGCTCCGGCCGAGAGACAGCGGGGCCAGCGCCATCTCGTCGAGCCACAGCTCGCCCGTCATCTCAACGAAGGCGCTCCAGCGCCAGCCCTCCATCACGGCGAGCCCCTCCTTCACGCCCCAGCTCGTCCGCATGTTGTCGAAGGCCGACGGGGCCACCTTCCCGAGGCCCACCAGGGCGAGGATCAACGGGCGCGCCTCGCTGGTGCGGTCGCCGTACGAGAAGCCCAGGCTCTCGACGATCTGGTAGGTCCGCGCGTCCACCCAGAACCCGCCCCCGAGCAGGCCATCCGGCCCGAGAAACACCCCGTAGTCCTGGCCCGCGACCAGGGCCCGGGCCCGGGCCGCGAGCTCCGCGGAGGGTGACTCGTCCCCCGCGTCGGGCAGGGCATCGTAGCGCGCCTCCACCAGGGTCAGCGCCGCCGTGACCCACGCCGAGTCGATGGACGAGTAGCGAATGCGGCCGGCCTTGACCTCGGGGCGGACCCCGTCGTCGAGCTGGATGATCTCCGGGAAGATCCCGTGATAGGTGCGCAGTCCGCCGAGGATCTCGAGGACCCGGCGCACGTGCTCGCGGGCCTCGGAGGCGGTCATGAAGCCCCGCGCCTCGGCCACCAGGGTGCCGACCAGGTCGAGGCCGAGGTTGGTGCACTTGGTCCAGTGCATCCCCGCGGCGTCGGTGCTGTCCCCGACGATGTGGTCATCGCCGCCGCGGCTCGCGCGCAGGCGGACCAGGCCCTGCGCCAGGACCTGGTTGTACCTGCCCCGCAGATCCGACAGCGTGACGGCCGAGCCCGACTCCGACAGGGCCGCCAGGGCGCCGCCGTGATCGCGTGGCGTGGCGCTCTCGGCGTGCGCGCGCCAGGGCGTCGGGGGTGCGAGGATCGAGGCGACCGCGGCCGCGACCGCCGCTGCATGGGCCAGCCTCTTCAACCGGGCGCGTGCGGATCTGCGATACAAGATGGGTGCCCTTTCGCCCACTCCACCACGGTGGAGACGGGGTGTTCGTGCTTGCGAGGTCGCACCGACCAGCGACCCTTCAGCCTCGCGGCGTCGAAGGTCATGGCCAGGAGGAGCGTGCCGCTGACCTCGGTGCCCGTGTCGAAGCGGACCAGGTTGCCGCCGCCCGACCCGCCGCCGTCGAGCGCGCCGGTGGTGCCGATGGCGTCGACCGGGTGGCGCTCGGTCAGCGCCTTCATGCCTTCGGCGTGAAGGCGCGCGGCCCTCGGAGACAGATCCGCCCAGGCCCGAAGTCCGATGAGCAGGCTGTCCTGCCCGAGCGGGGTCATCTGCTGATCGGGTCCGGTGACGACGTAGTGATCGAAGAGCTTGCTGGTCCCGAAGAAGCGGTGGTCGTCGGCGCGGATCTGGAGCCAGTGGTCGATGAAGAGCTCGGCCGAGCGCCGGTACCTGGGGTCGAGGGTCCGCTCGTAGGCCACGCGCAGCGCCCACAGCTTGATGCCCTGATCGTCGAGGTGGCTCGAACCCTGGGCCCGCGCCTGCTCGTTGAGCAGGTAGCCGCCGAAGTTGGGCTTGCTCGGGTCGGTGATCTGCAGCCCCGCTTCGGTCTCGGAGCCCGCGATCCGGTCCGCGAGGAGGAGCACGGCATCTCGGTAACGCGGGTCGTGGGTCGCCCGGTAGGCCCAGTCGAACACCAGCACGTGGAACCCGTAGTTGCTGCCGATCCCGTACGCCGGCATGAGGTCGGAACGACCGCGCAGCTCGGTCAAGCTCTTCAAGCTGTACGCCGCCCCACGCAAGGCGCCCTGGCGCGTGGCCAGGGCCCGCCACTCGAGCGCCCGTCGCTCGTCGACGCTGGTGGCGCGCGCGGCGAGCTCGGACATCAGATCGGCGGACTCCATCCAGGCCGCCTGCATCACGATGGAGGCGTCATCGGGCTCGAGCGCGGTGTGCAGCAGCCCCTCGAGGCGGTGGGCGCGCTCCCGATCGGGTCGGCGCTGGAGCTCGGCGCGCAGCGCCGCCTCGCTGCGGGAGTCCCGGGCCGCCTCGACCAGATCGGTCCAGATCGGCACCAGGCTCTGGAGCTCGTCGGGGACGGTGTCTCCGTCCGCCGAGAAGAGGGGAGCCCGCATCAGGTAGGTGTAGACGTCGGGGCTGCGGTACACGGCACCCGGGCCCAGCGTCGCATTCGCCCGGTAGCGGATCTGCAGGCTGGTCCATCCGCGGTATCCGTCGCCGTCCGCCAGCGGTGGTGCGCTCGCCGCCGCCGACCGGCGCGCTCCACCAAGCTCACTCCTGGAAGACCCGTCCGCCGCGTTGTACACCACGAGGGCGTCGGCCACCTGGGGGAGATAGTAGACCTCGGCCTTGTCGTAGCCGTAGACCACCAGGAAGCGCGGCCGCTGCCGGCGGTAGATGTCCGTGAGATCGACCCAGCCCGGGGGGAAGTTGTCGCCCCACAGCGGCTCGCCCATGCCTTCCATCCACAGACCCACGTGCAGGCGGGTCCCATCCACCACCGGGCTCAAGCCGTAGCGGTTCTGGGCCATCTCGCTCGGGCCATCGCCGTACTGGAAGAAGTCGCCGATGGTCATGCGCAGCTCGTCGAGGCGCTGGGGCGTGCTCCCGCGGTTCTCTATCTCCTCGCGCACGCGCGCCGCCGGCACCCCGCGGGCGAGGGTGGCCGTCTCCCGCACCCGCAGGCGGCCGTCCTGTCGCGTGAACAGTCGGTCCACGCCGAGGGACTCCTGGTCGGACCGGACGGTCTCGGGGATCGAGCTCGGATCGATCGCGAACCCGTAGTCCCGGCTCTCGACGCTCTCGAGCTTCCCGCCGACCACCAGGGACGAGGCCCCCCAGGTGACACCGGCGGCGCGCGGGGCGCCGCTGCGGATGACCATGCGCTGGTGGTTGAAGCCCACCGACACCCCGCCGTTGTCGATGAAGACGTCGGCCCGCCGGGTGCTCGCGTCCTCCTCTTCGCCGACCAGCATCCCGTCGAAGCGGTTGCGCCAGACCGCGCCCGACGGGGTCATCGCCTCCATGCTGGCCTCGGTGATCCCCCAGATCGCGTCGATCACCGACAGATCCTTGGTCCGGCGGGCGTAGCTCACGAGACCGAGCAGCGCGCGCGCCTGGTCGCTGCCGTAGCGGACCGCTCCGGGGGACTCGAGCGCGTTCTCGGCCTGCACCCGATCTCCGAAGGGCAGGGCCGTGAGCGCCCGCGGATCCCGACGGCTGCGGTGGGCGTCGAGAAAGGTGTGGGCGTAGTGCCGCAGGAACTCGACGCTCTCGGGGCCGCGGGTCCGCAGCAGCGCGAGCGCGTCGTCGTGCGCCGCGAGGAAGCTGGAAGCCCGCTCGAGGCGAGCGGCGAGCTCGCTCCTCTGTCCGTCGGCCAGCTCCCCGGAGAACACCGTGCCCGAGGCCGCCGCGGGGCCACTCGAGATCGGCGGAATCCGGGAAACTGGAAGGAACAGCGCACAGGCCGGCTGGTGGTGGGCCGAGGCGCTGGCGCCCGGAGTGGAGGTGACCGATTCGACCACCAGATCGGCGGCGACCTGGCCGAAGTACCAGGTCGGGCCGAGAGACACCGGGGCCGCCAGGAAGTAGCTCTTTCCGTGCCCGTCGCTCGCGAGCAGGACCCGGTACGCTCCGGCGACGAAGCTCTCGAGGGTGGCCCAGTCGGGGCTGCCCGTCGGCAGGAGCCCGATCTCGAGCCGCATCGAGCCGTCCCCGGACCGGTCACCGAATCCGTCACCGAATCCGTCACCGAATCCGTCTTGGGCCTTCGCGGGCAGCTGGGCGGGGTCGCTCGTGCCGAAGCTGAAGCTGAACCGATCGAAGGACACCGGGAGATCCGGGATCAGGCCCTTGTGCTCGAAGAGCACGCCGCCCGTCCCCTCGATGGCGTACGCGAGCTCGTACGCCTGCACGTTGGTACCCGAGGCCTGGAACGTGCGCTCGAGGTGGTGGATCCGCGGCGTGCCGCGGCCCTTGCCGAGCGCCGTCAGGTTTCCAGCCGTGAGGTTTCCAAAAGTCCGCGAGCCGCCGACGCCGAAATTGAAGGCGTCCGCGGAAGGCTCCCAGGATGCCGTCGCCTGCCCGTTGCCGCTGGTGGCGCGCCCTCGCGGCACGAAGAGGGCGTAGCGCCTGAGCGCCCCGCTGTCGGCCATGACCTCCGGGTAGGAGAAGATTCGCCACCGGTCAGGGGAGGCGGCCGTGCCGAGCGCGGTCAGATCGGACCGTCGGTGGGCCTCGTCCTGTTCGAGCGCCTCGCGCACCCAGCCGGTGGTGTCGACGGGTTCGGCCCCGGGGGACAG
>CAZIOH010000037.1:37521-47821 GCA_964540815.1 uncultured Myxococcales bacterium
AGCTTGGTCAGCTGCGCGGCGGCTCCGCGCGGGCGGAAGCGACCGACCACGTCGGGGTCGCGCTCGAGGAGCCGGGCGCGCTCGAGCAGTCGCGGGGCGAGGCTGGCCGCCTGGGCGGGGCGCAGCGCCACGCCGAGCGGAATGCCGAGCGCCAGCACCAGCGGCAGCCAGACGAAGGCGACGCCGACCAGCACCCGCGCCGGCCCGAACCCGCCAGGGCGAGCGCCGAGGAGCAGACGCAGCTTTCCTCCACCCCAGCGGAGGAGGAGGGCGAGCCCGAGGACGAGGGCGAGCGGCAGGACGGCGTGGAGCCAGATGGCCTCGCGGTAGTCCTGTCGCGCGCGCGCGGTGAGCGGCGCCGAGGCGCGGGACGACTCGACCAGCCAGCCCACTTGCTTCTGGAAAGAGTCGTATTCCCGCTCGATGTCGCGGATCCGTTGCTCCTCGGCGCGGACGCCATGGCCGGCCGCGATCCCGGCCGCGATCCGGGCGCGGTAGTGCGCGAGCCGGGCCTCGTATCCGGCGATCTCCTCGGCGTAGGGGTTGCGGCCGGTGGGCCGGCCGTCGAGCCCGATCTCGCCGTGCTGCATGAGCCAGCCGATCCAGACGGACAGATCCTGCGAGCCGGTCGCGGCGGCGAGCACCTCGGGCAGCTGGCTCTCGACGAAAGTGGTGGTCTCGTCGCCTCGGGTCCGGGGCAGGGCGCGGTCGAGCACACGATCCCGCAGCCCGGCGAGAAGGTGGTCCGCCCGCGCGCGGAGGCCAGCCGTGCGGGGGAGCGCGAGAGGCCCCGTCGCGCCTGGCCGCGGCACGGCCGTCGGATCCTCCGAATCGAGCGCGTGGAAGAAGAGGACCTTGTAGGCCTGCTCGAGGAAGTACGCCTCGGTCCAGCGCTGGACGCCCCGCTGCACGAGATTGAGCCGCCGGTAGACGTCGCTCCCGCTGCCGCCGCTCCGGGTGAGGTCGCGTCGCAAAAACGACATCCGCGCGTCGTAGAGCGGGACGCCCGACTCGAGGCGGGGCGCGAAGCCGAGGACCCGCCAGTAGTCGGCGCTCACCGCCGGGAGCTGGGCCGCGATGTCCCGCAGCGCGCGTCCCGCCGCCCCGGGGGCGGGGTAGAGGCGGTCGAGCACGTGGCACTTCAAGAGCGCCAGGGCGAACCTCAGGCCGTCGGCCAGGAAGGCATCCTCGTCGCCCAGCTCCGAGAGGGCCGAGCCGAGCTCCGGCACCCGGGGGATCTCCTCGAAGGCGTCGAGGAAGAGCCCGAGGTAGTCGTCGAACGAGCCGAAGCGCGCGAAGGACGCCCGGGTCTCGGGATCGGCATCGGGGCCGAAGGCCTTGCGCTTGACCAAGGCCAGCGTGCGCGCGATGGCGATGGTCTGGCCGCGCGTGGCCCGCAGGAAGGCTGCGCGCGCGGTCCACCACGGCCGGTCCTCGGGGGAGGCGGTCCGCTGCCCATCGGGCGCGGACCGTTGCGAGAACTGTTGATCAATAGTCGCCAGCCCCTCCCTGTAGACCCGCTCGGACTCGGGGCGCCCGCGCAGCACCCCGACGATGGAGAACAGATCGGTGAGGTAGGTCTGGTCCTGGCCGATCTCCGAGGCATAGAGGATCTCGTAGAGGGCCGAGTCCGCGACCAGGTCGTCCTGCTTGACGTCGGGGACGCTCAGCGCCTCGGGCGCGAGGCCGAACCTGGCGGCGCGGGCCGGGTTGGCTGCGACCACCTCGTCGCGAATGGTCTCCCGGTACAGCTGCACCTCCTCCGGGGTCAGCGTCGCGCGCAGCGGCGCGTAGATCTTGCTCATGCTCTCGAGATACCTCTGCTGCACGAGCTCGACCGAGCTCGGGACGAAGGTCGGGTCGCCTGGGTCCCGTCCGGCCTCGAGCCCGAGCTTCATCGCCAGCACCGCCAGGCGCTCGGCGAAGCCGGTGCGCGCCGAGTCGTCCTCGGCCTTCACCACGTGCAGCTCCGGGTACTCGCCGTCGAGGGCCCGCACGGCGGTGCGCAGCCGGGCGAGGGTGATGACGTTGTCGAGCGAGCGGGGCACCTTCGGCAGGAACTCCCGCAAGAGCAAGCTCCCGTCCCGCAGGGCCTGGAACGTCACCACCTCGGGCGACGACGGGGTGCGCCCGGTCTGCTCGCGCATCATGGCCGCCACGTCCCTCACGACCTCGGAAGGAAGCCCCTCCCCGTGCGCCCCGCGTCGCCCGAGCTCGCCGAGGAGCCGGTTCACCTCCGGCAGGTCGATGAGCTCCGCATACTTCCAGGGATCGTCGCGGAAGTCCTTGCGATGGGCCGCCACCACGAACGCCGGGGTGAAGCCCTTGGCGAGCCAGGGGATCGCGCCGAAGCGCTGCCGTCCGAGCGCCTGGACCTCGACGATCCGCCGGGCCACGCTCGCCGGATCGGCGGCCTGCCCGTACGCGGCGCGGATGTCGCCGAGCACGTCCGCCAGCACCAGCGTGGCGTTGAGGGCGCCGAGCGCGGGATCCTCCGGGGCGAGCTCGGCCTCGGACACCTGCGCCTCCGCCACGCCGCGCGCGGCGGCGAGCTTGCGGCGCAGCTCGGCCCGCGATTCGGCGAGGACCATGGCCTGGAAGGGCGGCGGGGCCACGAACCCGGCGTCGAAGAGCTCGCTCGCGATCCTCCAGCTTTGCCGTCGGCCCTCGCGCATGGCGGCCATCGGGATCTTGGCGTTGCCCATCGCGAGCAGGTTGGTCTCCACGATGGAGCCGCGGTACCAGGGAAAGCGCGGCCCCTCCTCGCGCATGGCGCGGAAGAGCTCCGCCCACGTCCCGACCAGGGACTTGACCCAGCCGAGCGTGGCGGGCCGGAGCTTCCCGGCCTCGAGCCCGCTCGCCCAGGCCCGCACACGGGTCTGGCTCCAGGGCAGGCCGTGCTGCTCGGGGATCTGTCCCTCCTCGCCGGCTGCCAGCACCAGGGCCGAGAGGGCCATGAGCGCATTCATTGCCCGGGAGCGTGGGTTGTCGAGCGCGAGCCCCGTGCGCAGCTCGAGCCGGCGGGCCTGCACGTCCATGAACTCGGCGAGCGCGCGATCGTCCCCCCCGAGCCCCCGCCCGCCCTCGTCACGGTTCTGCCGCGCGACGGCCTCGAAACGCGCGCGCCACCCGCTCGCCGCCAGCGTCTCGGCGAGCGACCACTCCGGCGCGAACCGCGCCACGGTCTGCCCGAGGCCCCAGCTCTGCCGGAGCCCGACCAGCAGATACCACTCGAGCATCCCCTCGCCATCCCAGTAGAGGTGCGGATAGTCGTGCGAGACCTTCTCGTAGAGCAACGACAGCCGCTCGGCCAGTCGCCCCGGGTTGCCGCCGAACTCATCGACGTGGTCGAGGCGCGCCACCTCGAGCAGGCGCGCCAGCGCCATGACCGCGTTCGCCCGGCGCAGCGTCGGATCGAGGGGCAGCGCTCCCGTCTTCTCCTGGATCCGCCGCTCGACCAGCGACTCGAGGGTGCGCGCCGGGACCACGTGCCGGGCCATGAGGCCGTCGGCCTCGGTCAGCTGGCTGCCGAAGCGCTGCCAGAGTTGCTCGACGGTCCAGCCCTCGAGCGTCCTCGTGCCGAGGTAGAACGCGCTGAACCCCGGCGAGGCCCAGGGCATGCGCGGCCAGCGCCGCCCGCCCGAATCGATTATCTCCGCCCAGGCGCGCGCCAGCTCGGCGGGCAGCGCGAGCGATCGGATCTGGTGGCGGTCGAGATCGTTCTGCACGGCGCTGGTCTCGGTGGCGACCATCCACCACGCGAAGAACCGTCGGCCGAGCGGGCTCGGGCTGCTGCGCCCGAGCGTGGACTCGAGGGTCTGGTCAGCCAGCGCCTGGATCGCCGGTGGCGGTGCCGTCGGCATCAGCCGGTCGACCGCCGCGAGCCGGGGCGCGAAGTCGTCGAGGAACTCCCCGGGCGTGCGCGCGTCGCGGCCGTTGCGGCTCGAGAAGTAGGCCATGTGGCAGATCAGCTCGGCGACCATGTCGTCGCGCGCCGGGATGTGGGGGAAGCGAGCCGGCAGCGCCCGCCAGAGCCCGACCAGGTCCCCGAAGAGCTGCGGCTCCGGGATCCGCGGCGCGCTCGGCATTCCCTCGGGAGGGATCCCGCGATCGCCGAGCTCGCGGGCGAACTGGTCGTAGCCCGCGGCCAGCTCCGAGAAGGTCTGCGCGCTGTCCACCAGCACCAGCCACTCGAAGACCCGGCGGAGCATCGGATCACCGCCATCATCGGGGTAGCGGGTGCGGGCGATCTCCTGCACCAGCGCGCGATCGGCCGCGGTCCCGGGCAGGCGCTCCTCGGCGGAGGCGCGATAGACCGTCTCCGCCACCCGACCCGCCATCGCCTCGGTCCACACCCGCGAGGCCCACAGCGCCGCCGCCGGATCCCGGGCGCGGAAGGCCTGGGGATCGACGCCCTCCAGCCGGAACAACCGGGCGAGCCCGCCATAGGGACCGCCGCCGTCCCCTGGATCCGCGAGCATCGATCCGAGGACCTTCTCGAGAAACTGCACGATGGTGCGCAGCTGCTGCGGGGTCGGGACCGTGCCTCCCGAGGGGGCGGCGCGCCACACCTTCATGGCGAGCGCCTGCTCGGTCTCGAGATCGGTCCAGCGCCGCTCGAGGGCCGCGTTTCCGTCCCAGTCGAGCTCGAAGAGCTCCCACGGCAAGGTGCGCGGCCGCTCCCGGAAGATCTGGTGGATGGACGCGTTGCCGGAGGCGGCGTCCCAGTAGGCGTCGACGTAGTCGAGCCGCCAGGCGTTCGCGAGCTGGTCGCGCGACAGGCCCTTGTCGAGCAGGAAGCGGGTCACCTGGGAGAACCGGCTGGCGGTGGTGAAGGGGCTCTCGCGGAGGGCGCCGAGCGGCAGGTGCGGATACAGGCGCGACCAGCGCTCGACCAGCGCCAGCTCCTCCCCCAGGTACCGCTCGACCTCGGCGCCAGTCGGATTGCGCCCGATGGCGATCACCCCTTCGATCCCGTCGCGCAGGCGCTGGTACCGGACCTGCTCGGAGACGCCGCCGCGTCTCGCCGCCGGGACCTCGTCCCAGAGCTCGCGCACCACCTCCCAGCGATACGCGCGCGCCAGCTCGGCGAGGGGGATGCTCTCGCCATTTCCGTCTGGCTGTCCGAGCCGGCGCAGCTCCGCCCAGCTGATCCACGGAAAGTGACTGCCGGCGATGAACTGCTCCTGGAGCCGCAGCTCGTCGCGCGAGAGGTGCCTGGGCGTCACGGCGGCCGCGCGACGCTGGGCGACCTCCGTTGCGCGCCGGCCGGACTCGACGGGGCTGGCGGGCTCGCGGGCGGCCTGCAGCACCGGCTCCACGAAGTGTCGCCTGGGCTTGAAGACCACCGTGCGCTCGCGGGCGGGCAAAGGAAAGAGCTCGGGGAGCGCCAGCGTGGTGAGGGCACCGAGGCGGGGCAAGCGCGGGGCCGGGATCCCGCGCAGCTCGCGGAGATCGGGGGAGCGAGGGCCGGCCGCGAGGGCCAGCGTGGGCTGATCGGCCTCCGAGCGCAGGAGCGGCTCGGGATCGACCTGCCCGTGGCGCCGGCGGATCCGCTCGACCTCTTCGTACAGACGCCGCTCGGGCTCGGGCATGCGCCACGCCGTCTCGTCGACGTGCAGAAACCGCAGGGGCCGCGCCAGCGGGAGCCCCTCCCGGATCTGCCAGGTGACGAGGATGGTCATGACGGCGATGCCGAGCACGGCGGGCCACCGGTGCGCCCTGCGCGGGGGCCGGGGGCCCGGCGCCGCCGGCCGGGCCCCCGCCCCCGCCCCGGCCCCCGCGCGTGCCAGCTGCAGCGTCGGTGTCCGCGACCGGGTCGCAAACGCCGTCGCGGCACCGGCGTCGTCACGGTCGCCACGGCCCGCGGGCGCGCGCGGTCTGGCCGTGTTCCGCCTGGCCAGGTGCTGCTTCGCCAGATGAAGGAAGGGGAACACCAGCGCCAGCAGCGCGCTCAGGCTCACGAAGAGCGCCACGACCCCGAGCGAGCCCTCGAACCCCGGCAGGGGGTACAGGCCCTGGTGGATGAGCGCGACCGACAGGCCACTGCCGATGAGGCCCGCCAGGAGCAGCGCCCCGAGCTCCTTCCTCGGCAGGCGATACCGCGGGATGCCCTCGCTGGTCCGCGGCAGCCCCGAGCACCACGCGTAGAGGACCACGGTGAGGAACGACGCGAGGAAGAGCCCGACGCCGTTGAGGCCGAGCAGCCCGACCGGCGCCCCCATGGTCACCAGCCACAGCCCGAACGCGGTCGCGCCCCAGCCGACCTTGACGGCGGGGCCGTAGGCGGTCCGGAACTCGTCGAGCGGCCAGCCGCGCACGTCCTGGCCCGCGCTCACCGACGAGGCCTTCCACTCGAGCGCCCGACCGCGCGCGAGCTGCCGCCACGACTCCCAGAGCTTGAGGGGATGGATGACGAGGTTGGCGAGCCCGAGCAGCGTCTGCACGGCCACCGTCGCCGTCCCGACCACGAGCTGCACGGCGAGCAGCGCCGGCCACCTCCACACCCTCCGCCACCCGCCCCCCGGGCCCTCGGCTTCCCGCAGCCGCCGCAGGCGCAGGCGCAGTGGCTCCCAGTACCGGTCGAGGCCGATGATGGCGATCATCGACAGCAGCTGCAGGCCCACCGCCAGCCGCACCCGCGCGACCGGCGCATCCGTCCGCAGCCACAGGCCCGCGCTCAGGACCACGAGGGCGAGGAAGGTCACGTCGCCGAACACCCGGCGGAAGAGCTGCGTCACGTGGAACTGCGCCGAGGGGAAGAGCTCGCGCACGTAGAAGAACGAGGTGCGCAGCATCTGGATGTCGCCGGGGAACCAGCGAACGTTGCGGGTGAGCGCGCTCGTGGGGGACAAGAGCTCGCGCTCGCCGACCTTCACCGCCCCGTCGAGGAAGCCGGTGATGTAGGCGATACAGCGCTTCATCTTGGCGGGCGTGTTGGGCGCGGCCGCCTCGAAGCCGCCCGCCTCCGGCCCCCCCTGGAAGATCCGCATGGGCCCGAAGAACCCGTGCTCGAACCGCTCGAGGCCCGCCGAGCCATCCGGGAGCAACCGCACCCGGTAGATCTCGGTGCTCTCGCCCCGCACGATGCGCAGAATTCGCTCGCTCACTCGCCCCCCTGTGCCTGGACATCCTCGAGGATCACGCCACCCACCCGGGCCGCCGCTGCCGCGGGTGGCAGGGACAGCTCGCGTCCCTCGCGTCCCCACCCGCGCGGCGCGGATGGCCCTCCGACCTCCACCCGCTCCTCGGCGCGACGGGACTCCCGATCCTCGCAGGTGACCTCGAACCGACTCGGACCGTAGAGGGCCTCGGTGAAGGCGCCGAGGCGGCCGGCCGCCCCCGCCACCAGATACGACTGCTGAAAGTCGTGGCTGAGCGCGTGCGCGGCGTTCAGGGTCTCGAGCGCGTAGTGGGAAAAGTAGGCCTTCGGCCGCAAGAGCCACTTGCCGTAGGCCGCGGACGACAGGTCGAAGATGCCGGCCCTGGTCAGGCCGTCGGCGGCGTTGTGGATCGCGCGGGCCGCCTGAACCCCGCGCACGAAGGGCGACGAGATGGGCTGGCCCTGCACCTCGGGCAACGTGACCTCGATGCGCGGGACCCCGATGACGATGTGCCGATTCTCCGGGTGGAGCATGGCGCCGAGCCCCTTCTCGAGCTCGCCGGGACCGAAGCTGTTCTTGTCGTCGAGGATGGCCGCCAGCTCCGGGATGCGGCGGACCGTCAGGTCCCGGCCCGCCAGGATCGCCGCGTGGATCTGCTCGTTGCTCCCGGCGAGGCCCGTGTAGCGGGCGAAGTCGCCCCAGACCAGCGCGTAGTTGGGAAGATCGCCGTCCTGCACGTGCTCGTGCGTGCGCCGGTCGGTATAGACGGTCGGCCTGGTCTTGCCGGCCACCAGCAGCTCGTGAACGGCGATGTCGTTTCCGACCTTCTTGAAGAAGGCGCCGCTGCCACGCATGGGCAGGGCGGTGAACAGCAGCTCGCGGTTGAGGGCCGTGAGCTCGGCCGACGAGAGCGCCTGTTCCGCGCGTCGCCGCTCGAGGAGGGTGCGGGTGGAAGCCGTCGGCTGGCGATGCGCCGGGAGCGCATCGAAATCGAAGCCGTCGAAGTAACGGACGAGCCCGGGATCGGCGAGCAGACGGTTGAGGACGCGGGCCAGGCGCCGTCGCCGCTCGACCATCTCCGGATCGCTCGGGGAGCCGGTGAGCAGCGGCGTGGCTGGAGCGCCCGCGGTCTGGAGCGCCGCCAGCACCGGCTCGCGCAAGGGGTTCGCCGGGTCGGCGAGCCTCTCCTCGATGCCCCCGAGCGCCGCCAGGAAGTCCTTGTCGTCGGGATCGAAGCCGCGGAGCCGGGGGTTGTAGCTGTACCAGGCGCCTCCGCGCAGGAGATACAGGAAGCCGACCTGACCGTGGTGGTGGGTGTTCGACCACCATTGAAGCTCGGTCAGGTGGTCGATCTCGTACTGGATGACGTCGGGATCCTTGGTGTTGCTCGCGAGGATGAACACCGGCTGAAAGCGCGGACCGAGGTGGCCGAGGGAATCGCGCAGGGCCCGCAGGTTCTTCCACAGGTAGACGAAGGCCTGGCTGGCGTCCTCGCCGAGCAGGTTCCAGATCCTCTGCCCGTCGCCGAGCAGGGTGATGCTCACCGCGTGGCCGTCCTGTCGTACGTCTTGGCGCGCGTCCTGTCGTACTTCCTGGCGTACTTCCACATCGAGGGGAAAGCGCGCGCGGTTGGCCGCGAGCTCGGTCCGGAGCGCCGCGACCAGCCGTGCCCCGCGCTCCTCCATCTCCTCGGTCGGTCCTTCGCCGAGCTCGAGGATCGTGCGCCGGTTGTCGTCCCGCATCGCGAACGGGGTGATCCGGACGGGCCGCGTGCCGCTGCGACGGATGGCGGCGTCGATGATCGCCGAGAGCTGGGCCCAGGCCGGGTTGGAGGAGAACTTGGGGACCACGATGGGGAGGCGGAAGACCTCGCTGCCGCTGGTCATGGCGTCGATCACTTTGCGGCAATCGGCCAGCTTGTGTCCTCGGACCTCGTGCAGGACGTTCAGCGCGCCGACGTGCAGCTTGAAGACCACCGGTTCGACGACGTAGAGATCGAGCACGAACAGCAGGAGCCCGATGACCAGAAACGGTGGCTGAGCGGTGGACACGAAGAGCAGGGCCATGAGGATGCGTCCGAAGAACATCCCGTAGTCGAACGCCAGCGCCAGGGGGCTGCGGACGAGGCCGCTCGGGAGCAGGGCCGGGGGTTCACCTTCGGGCTGCCCGAGCTGTGCGACGGCGGTCTGGTAGGTGACGTCGGTGTCGGGTTCGGGCGCGTGGGCTGTTCGCCAGGCCTGCGCGAAGGCCTGAAGGAACGCGTCGACCACGGCGCCCTGGATGTCGAGGCGCTTGTGCAGGAGCGTGGCGTCGACCCTGGCCAGCTCCTCGGTGAACGCGGAGGCCCGTCGGCCATGCGCCGCGGCTCGGGCGTCGGCGCGGCACAGGCTCCGGAAGGCCAGGGCGGAGGCGCGCCGGCGTCGCCGGAGGAGATTCGCACGGCGCCGCTCCAGCGCCCGGAGCTCCGGGGACCGTCGCTCTTGCCGCAGCGCCGCGCGCTTGAGGAGCTTCTTGATGGCGATGACGCCGCAGGCGAGATGCCCGCCCGGCGTGTTGTGGCCGCGCGGCTTCTCGGCGAGGAAGCGCACGAACCAGCGGGCCTTGTGGCGGAGCAGGCTCGGCTCGGAGCGAAGCGCCCAGGACACCGGGAGCTCGAACGGGACGCCGAGGAGCAAGGCGAGGAACAGCGCCTGCTGGTTCCCGCCGGCCGCGCCGGCGATGACGAGCCCGAACCCGATCCCGATCGCGCCGAGCAAGCGGTGACCGATGGTCCGCAATCCGGTGACCGCCAGGTTCGAGAACAGCCACGAGAGCAGACACAGGAGCAGGACGAACCCCGCCACCGCGACGGGCCGGCCGATCACCCGTCCGAGCTCGCGGAGACGTGGCACTGGCTCGGCGATCGGCGTGGGGCCGGGGCCGGAGGCGGGAT
Organism: uncultured Myxococcales bacterium; assembly: GCA_964540815.1. GTDB lineage: Bacteria > Myxococcota_A > Polyangia > Fen-1088 > Fen-1088 > CAZIOH01. The sequence goes on from CAZIOH010000037.1 coordinate 47,557, forward strand.
GATCCGCCGACCGCCCCGCCGACGGTCCCGGCGCGGGCATCCGAGACGGCGACGCCGCGGGGCTCATGAGAGGACCCCCGCTTCACGCCATCGCTGGGACGGTGCCCGTGCGTCCCGCTGCTCGCGGCTGGAAGAGGACTTTTGCGGCCCGCTTCCGCGTGGGGATTGGATTGCAGTCATCAAGGTCGTGTTTCCAGCCGAGTTCGCGCATGTCATGAGTCACCTCAGGCAGACGACGCTGGCGTGGCGTCAGCGTGCGCCATCG
>CAZIOH010000037.1:47921-60361 GCA_964540815.1 uncultured Myxococcales bacterium
ATCGTCCCGCCGCCCCGGGAGACCGTCTGGTCATCCCAAGACCTACAACGCTGCCCCGTGGCTTTTATTCTCGACCGAGAGGAGAGGAGGCGCGCCTTCGGCGCTCGCGGGAAGGGTCCCCTCCCGACGAACCGAGCGCGGATCTGCTTCGCCGGTGGAGTCTCCGGTTGGCAAAGCCAACCTCCGATCCGCCGCATGGAGATCGCAAATTTGGACCGAGAATTTCATCGGACACGAAGGCGTCCGATGGGCTCAGTCCCCGGGGTGGCTCATGCACCGCGACCACGTCCTCCACGCGGTGGATCGAAGGTTGGCTTTGCCAACCGGAGAAGACATCAGCAAAGCAGATCCCGGCCCGCCTCTCGTCGTCCGTCGGGAGGGGCCCGCGGGGAGGGGTCCGCCCCTTCCCGCGAGCGCCGCAGGCGCGTCCGGTCCCGCCCCTTCCCGCGCGCAGAAGGCGCCTCTAGCTGCCGGTCCAGTAGCGGACGCGGCCGGTGTCGCTGTGCACGAACTGCGAGTGCGGATAGAAGCCGACGCCGCCGAGGCGCAGGGAGCGAACGAAGTGCAGCAGGGAACGGGTCGGGACTCCGCGAATGCGGAAGTCGACCGCATGCCCCTCGACGTGCTGGCTGGCGCGCGCCACCTGGTGCCCCTTCTTGCGCAGCATGAGGTTGTATTTGGGCGAGCGGTACCCGGAGACCACCTCGATGCGCGAGGCGCTGAACTTGCGCGCCGCCCGCGTGAGCACGTCCACCAGGCGGGTGTCCATCTGTGTCTCCTGGTTGGTGTAGTGATCGCGCAGGAAGGTGTGAATGCGCGAGGCCACCGAATCACCCGGCATCACGGGCAGGGCCTCGCGCGTCCAGATGTTGAAGAGCGTGGTGATCGGCACGAGGCGGGTCCCCGGCAGGAACAGGTCCTCGGTGCTGGCCGCCGCGAGGTTGGCGTTGGCGCGCCCGCGCCGGCGGATCGCCTCGCGCGCGGCGGCCTCGGCGTTCTTCTGTGCGGTCGCCAGCGTCGCGTCACTGACCCGAACCTCGGGCCGGAACGACTTGTCGCGAAACCACTCCTGCTTCTTCGACAGGCTGAGCGGCTCCCCGGGAGTCATGTGAGAGCCCCGGGCCGCGAGCAGATCGAAGGTCTCTCCGAGCGATGGCGCCTCCAGCCCCGCTCGGACGGGCACGGACTCGGAGATCGAATCCGTGGCTCCGAAGTCGATCGAGCCAGGCAAGGTCATGACAGGCAAGGTGAGGACGGTCAGAAGTGGTGCAAACACGACATGCTTTCTTCAGAGAGACGCTCTATCACTATAAGGTATCGTACGAATCCGCGCTCGTTTGAGCCAGGAACGCAACTTCTCCCGTCTCTCGCGCCTTGACGCCCTCCGGGGAGGGGCGCGCGTGTCGGCGAGGCGAGGCGAGGCGCTACGGCGTCGGCTTGGCGCCGGGGGTCGGGCGGGCCTTGAGCCCGACCAGCTGGTTCAGCGAGCCCGAGGTGAAGCCGGCCAGGTCGAGCGCCACGAACGTGAACCCGAACCGGCGTCCGTCGGTCACGATCTGCTCCCTGACGCCCGGCGCGAGAGCGCGCGCCATCTCCGCCCGCTCGATCTCGAGGCGTGCCACCTGCCCGTGATAACGCACGCGGAGCTGACGAAACCCGAGCGCCCGCAGGGCATCCTCGAAGCCGTCGACTTGCCGCAGGCGCTCTGGCGTGATCTCCGTCCCATAGGGAAAACGCGACGAGAGGCAAGCGAGCTGGGGCTTGTCCCAGGTGGGCAGGGCAAGCGCGCGCGACAGGGCCCGGATCTCCGCCTTGTCGAGCTCCGCCTCGAGCAAGGGATGCCGCGCCCCGCGCTCGTTGGCGGCCGCCAGCCCCGGACGGTGGTCGCCGAGGTCGTCCCGGTTGGTGCCGAGCATGATGGTCTCGAGGCCGAGCCGCTCGGCCAGAGGGCGCGCCAGCTCCATGAGCTCGGCCTTGCAGTGGTAACAGCGGTTGGTGGGGTTCTCCGCGAATCCCGGCCGGGCGAGCTCGTGCGATGTGACGATCTCGTGTCGGCAGCCCACCAACGTCCCCAGCATCTCCGCGTCGCGCCGCTCGCTTGCGGCCATGGTCTCCGACGCGGCGGTCATGGCAACGCATCGGTCCCCGAGCACGTCGTGGGCAACGCGGAGCAGCAACATGGAGTCGACGCCGCCGGAGAAACACACCAGCGCCGAGTCGCAGCTCGCCATCACGCCGCGCAGTCGGGCGAGCTTGTCGCCGAGTGGCGGAGGCAGCACGATTTCAGCCGGCGGCGGCGAGGCGGGTGGCAGTGGTGCGGCTGGGTATGTCGAGGGGGAGGTTGGCACGGGAGTGAGCAGGGGCGGCAGTATACGCGACGAATCTGGGAACGGAGCCGGCCGCTGCCAACCCCACGCCCATCCGAACCCGCCCAAGCCAGTCCCGCCGGCCTTCCGACCGCCCGGCCTCCCCGCCGTCAGGTCGTCCGGGTGAACAGCTGGCCGCGGGTGGCCTGGTATGCCGCCCCCCGCACGACCTCGCGGACGGCGCGTGGGTTGGCGATCCCCTGCATGGACAGCCGCCCCCTCCTGCCCGAGCTGCCCGAGATCCCCGCGGAGAGCGGGGCGCCCGGGAAGCTCGGATTCGACACCGACACGATGTCGATGCGGCCGATCCCGAGCAACCGCTCGACCAGGCTCTGCTGCAGCCCGATGTCCTCGATGGTGCGCATGTCGATCTCCTGGAGCGTCTTCGACAGCACCCCCGTCTCCACGGTCAGTCGCTGGTTGCTGACGCGGTAGGCGTGGTGGCGCAGGCTGAGCGCCCGCCAGCCGAGGCGTCCGAGGCGGCTCGCGACCACCGTCGCCACGAACAGGATCGCCGCCAGGCGAAACCCCGGGGCATAGGCCGTCACGAACTCCGCGGACCGGTCCGAGAAGCTGGCGCAGGCCGCGAGCAGCGGGTGGTAGGCATACACCCCGGCGACGATGGTGGCGGCGACCACCAACCCACTGCGGATGGCGTCGACTGCCAGGGTCTTGAGGGAGGGCGTTCCTTGCCACAGAACTTGCTCGGTGGGGGGCGGCGGCCCCGCGATCGGCGGCGTGGCGGCGGTCGCCGCGCCGAGTCCGACCGGGCTTGCCAGCGGATGCCCACAGTGGGGACAGACGGCGGCGTCGCGGGACACGGTTCCCCCACACGCGGGGCATGCACCAAGGGCCATGGGTTGACGGTAGCACGTGGGCGGTGCGGGTCGGTGGCGGGCCGCGCCGTCGCTCTCGCCAGGCGATCTGGGCGCGTCTTTCGGCCCGTGTTCCGCATCGCTTCGCGCGCCGCCTGGCCATCGGACCCGGCTTCGGGTAGGGGAGACCATTCCACGTGAAGACCACCCCGGTCCGCCCGCTCGCAGCCAAGTCCCAACCAACGCCGAGGTCCCCGGCCACGGCCAGTTCCGCCGGCGCACCAGGGCGGCGCGCTCGTTTCCCCTCGCTTGCCCGCGTGCATCCCCGCGCGTGGCTCGTGTTGCTCGGATTCGCCCTGCGGCTCGCCTGGGTGCTGCTGGTTCCGAGCCGCCCGGTCGGCGACTTCGCGCTCTACCGCGAGTCCGCGACCTACCTGGTCGAGCACGGTCACCTCGATCCCGAGTTCATCTACATGCCGGGTTACGTGCTCATCCTGGCGGCCCTGCGCTGGCTGGGGGGCGGTGGGCTGCTCCTCGACAAGCTGGTGGGGGTGGTGTTCGGGACGTTGCTCGTGGCCGCCTCCGCGGGCATCGCCGACCGGCTCTTCGGGCGGCGGGCGGGGATCACCTGCGCGCTGCTGCTCGCCATCTGGCCGGCGGGGATCGCGGTCAGCAGTGTGACGGGGACCGACGTGCCGGCGGGCGCGCTGGTGGCGGCGGGGCTGTTCGTGCTCCTGGCCTCGGCGCCCGAGGCCCCGCGGGCGCCGTTCTCCTGGCGGGCTGCCGTGGCCGTCGGGGTGCTGTGGGGGCTGGCGGCGTGGATACGCGCGGTGACCGTGCCGCTGGCGGCCCTGTCGATCCTGGTGTGGCGTGCGCGCGGGCTCGGCTGGCGCAGCGCCGCCGCGCACGCCGCGGTGTCGGTCGGCGTGGCGGTGCTGGTGCTCTTGCCCTGGGGGGTGCGGAATGCGCGGGTGTACGGGCAGTTCTTCCTGACCGACAGCCACGGCGGCCACACCGCGCTGGTGGGCGCCAACCCCAACAGCGAGGGCACCTACAGCCGATCCTTGAACCTGATGTTCGCGCGGGGCACGGGCTATCGCCTGTTCGAGACCCCCGCCCGCCACCGCGCCGCCGACGCCGAGGCCTATCGCCTGGTGCGGCAGTGGGTCGCGTTCGAGCCCCTCTATGCGCTCGGCCTCCTCGGCGCCAAGGCCGATCGCCTCCTCACCCACGAGCGCAACCTCCTCTACTGGCCCATCTTCCGCGCCGGCGTCCTCGGTCCCGCGGTGCCAGACACCTCGTCGGGCGACACCTCGCCGGGCGTGCGCGCCTGGTTCGACCGCCACCGAGGTGCCATCGAGCGGGTGACTGATGGGTTCTGGTGGACGGTGGGGGCGCTCTTCTTCGCGGGCATCGCGCTCGCCTTCGTGCGGTTGCCGCGCGGGCCGGCGTGGGTGTCGGTCGCCGTGCTGGCCATCCCGGCGGCCCTGGCGGTCATGTACACCGTCTTCTTCTCCGAGGTGCGCTACCACCTCGCCATCGCTCCGCTCCTCTTTCCGCACGCTGGCTTCGCGCTCACCTGGCTCTCCCTGCGCGCGCGCGACCGGTTTCGCCGGGATGGCCCGGCCCTGGCGGTGATGGCCGCGGGCGTGGCGGGCCCGCTGTTGCTCGGGTGGCTCGCGCTCGCCGCCGCCGACCGCTTGCGGCTCCAGCATCGCTGGGCGGTCGCCCTGTGCCGCCTGCCCGCTCCCGCCGACACGCAGCTCTGCCTGTGGCGCCGGGCCGCGCCGCTCCGGGGCGCCTCCCCCCTGCGCGGGGTGTGGAACGGCGTCGGGCTCCGGCTGCCGGACCACGAGGTGGGCGACGTGTGGGCCGCCGCCGAGACCGATCTGCCCCTGCCCCCGGGGAGATATCGGATCGAGGTCGGGGTCGCGCGCACGAGCGGTAAGCCGGCCCCAGCGGGAGCCGTCCCCACCCCCGCCGCCGCCGGTCTGACGCTGCCGCCCGGGGACGCGTACATCGGCCCTGGCGGAGCCGCTCCGAGCGTCGCGCTGCGCCGCGGAGATACGGTCTTTGCGCGCAATATCGCCGGGATACAGCACCCCGGTCAGGCCGACAACGTGGTGCGAGGCGTCGTCAATCACCCGGGGGGGCCTCTGCGCCTGCTGGTCGAGGTGGAGGCCCCGGCGACGCACGAGAGCCTCGATCGTGAGACCCTTTGGATTTCGGATCTGTCTGTTGAGAGATTTCCAGCTTTGGAGATAATCGCGCCCCGATGAAGGGCACCACGAACCGGACCACGAAGCGCCTCACGAAGGGCACCACGACCGAGGGGGATTCCCAGGCTGGTCGCCGGATCGGCCCGAGCGCAACCTCCGGGGAACGCCACCGGATGCGGTCGGTCGCGCTCGGGATCTTCCTCGGCGTCGGCACGGCGGCGCTCGGGACAGCGTGTGGCAGCCAGGACGAGGAGCGCCCTGCGACCTGGAACTACATCGCCACCGCGATCATCGAGCCCAACTGCGCCACCGCCAACTGCCACTCGAACCTGGCGCAGCGCTCGGGGGTGCAGCTCGACCGCGAGAACCGCGCCTACCACGCCCTCGTCGATCGCTTCTTCGTGATCCCGGGTGATCCAGCCAACTCGGCGCTCATGTACCTGCTGAACGGGCAGGGCTCGCGACGGATGCCTCCGGACTTTCCGCTGGCTGACCAGGACATCGCATTGATTGCTCAGTGGATCAAGAACGGCGCGAACCCCTGATGAAAACACGTCACGCCCAGAACACCCTCACCCTTGTTGGCGTTGGCCTCGTGTTCGGAATAGCGGCGTTCAGCGCCGGCGTTCGTCGGGCCGAGGCATATCCACAATTCCAGTTTTCATCGGGAACGCAGCGGTGCGCCCAGTGCCACTACTCTCCGGTTGGGTTCGGGCTGCTCACCTCGTGGGGCCGCGACGAGTCCGCCGACACCATCAGCACCTACGGGGGGGAGGGCGCCTTCCTGCACGGCAAGGTGCACCTGCCTTCTTCGCTGGCGCTCGGCGGCGACATCCGCTACGCGGCGGTCGAGAACGCCGTCGGCGGCCAGAGTGCGCCCGAGTTCGCCACCTTTCCGATGCAGGCCGAGCTTTATGCCCGGTATGCCCTCGGCGAGACTGGCCTGTCGATCTACGCGGCGGGCGGCATCCGCGGCGCGACGCGCGACGTGAACGGCAGCGCCCTCAGCCACGTCACCTCCTTCATCTCGCGCGAGCACTACATCATGTGGAAGAAGAGCGCGACCGGGTACTACGCCCGCGTGGGGCGGTTCTACGCGCCCTACGGTTTGCGGCTCGCCGAGCACATCTACTTCGTCCGCCGCTACTCGGGCTTCAACCTCTACGAGGAGACCTACAACGCGTCGGGCGGATACCTGGCCGACCAGTGGGAGCTGCACGTGACGGCCTTCACGTCGCTGCCACCCTCGTCGCCCGACTTCGTGGGCAGCGTCGGGATGCTGCCGAACGGGGTGGCGGCCTACTACGAGCGCCGGTTCTCGACCGTGGGCCTGCTCGGGGCGCAGGCGCGGCTGGCGGTGAACTCCGAGCAGCGGCTCACCCAGGGGGGAGTGGTCGGCAAGGTGTGGATCGACGGCGCGAAGTTCCTGGGCATGGGCGAGCTCGATCTGCAGCGCCGCGACATCACCAAGGGCAGCATCGGCTACAACCAGTCGATCGCCTTCGTGAGCGCGAACTTCTTTCCGGTCAAGGGTTTGATGGCGGCGCTGGTCTACGAGCGCTATCAAGAAGATCTGCGCTCGGTCTCGACCGCGCGCACCGCCTTCGACGTCGAGCTCAACTTCTTCCCCTACGCCCACTGCGAGATCATGCTGTTCGGGCGCTACCAGTACTCGGGCGCGGGGGAGGCGGATGGATCCCTCGGGTCGATGGGGATGCTCCAGCTGCACTACTACCTGTGAGGACGACGACGAGGATGAAGATGAAGTCCAACGCGAAGCACACGGTCTTCTCCCTGGCGATCTCGGCCGCGGTCGCGGTCGGCGCGGCGGCCTGCGGTCCGAGCGTCCCCGCGAACCCGGACTGGGCGACCGACGTGTTGCCGGTCCTCGACGCACGTTGCAATCGCTGTCACTCGGCGCCTCCGCGCTTGGACCCGACTGTAAAGCCGCTGACTCCTGGAGGAGGACCTCCGACCCCGATCGGCAACTTCACCGATCAGCAGGCCGCCACGGGTCTGGCGTCCTTGATCATTTCTGACGTCACCAGCAAGAAGATGCCACCGGCTCCCGCCGCGCCGCTCGACGACTGGGAGATCCAGATGCTGAAGAACTTCTTCAAGAAGTAGCTGCTGATTCTGAGGCTCAGCCGGGTCTCACCGCACCGGGTGGAGGCCGCACTCCTTGTTCTCGGGGTTCTCCCACCACCAGCGTCCGGCGCGCGGGTGCTCTCCGGGGGCCACCGCTCGCGTGCAGGGCGCGCAGCCGATCGACGGATACCCGCGGTCGTGCAGCGGGTGGATCGGCACGCGGTGTTCGTTGGCGTAGGCGCGGGTCTGCTCCGTGCTCCAGGCGATGATCGGGTTCAGCTTGGCGAGGCCGGCGTGTGTGGCGTCGAGCTCCACCTCGGCGGCCTCCGTCCGTGTCACCGACTGCTCGCGCCGCAGGCCCGTCACCCAGGCCGATAGCTCGCCGAGGGCCCGCCCGAGCGGGGCCACCTTGCGCAGGCCGCAGCACTCGTGCCGGTCGTCGAGCGAATCGCGAAAGCTGTAGAGCCCCTTCTTGCGCTCGAGCGCCTCCACCGCCGCGCGCTCGGGGAAGAACCACTCGATCTCGAGATCGTACTTGGCCCGCACGCGCTCGGCCGTCATGTACGTCTCGTCGGGCAGCCGCCCGGTGTCGAGCGCGAACACCCGGATGCCGCCAGCGGGGACGGCCGCTGTCCCATCCGCGCCCGCCTCGGCCGCTCGCGCGCGCGCGAGCTTGTGGGCCATGTCGATCACCACGCAGTCCTCGATCGAGAAGGACGAGGCGATGGAGATCCGCCCCGGGAAGCGCGCGAGCCCCCAGCGCAGGATCTCCGCCGGCTCGGCCCCGCGCAGGCGCCGCGCCGCCTCCGCGATTTCTCCAGCGCTCGGCTTGTCGGACGTCGTCATCATCGAGATGCAAGCTTATCAGCAAGCTCATCGGCAAGCTTGCCGTTGCACCGAGGCCCCCGGCGCATTAGGTTCGAATCGACGACACATGCGCTGGACGCCGGGCGGAGAGAGCGACGACATCGAGGACCGGCGGGGCGAGAGCGCCCGCGACGAAGGTGGCGGAGGTCCGGGCTTCTCCGCCGGTGGGCCCTTTTCGCGCGGGGGAGGCATCCCCATCCGCCTCGGTCTCGGGGGCACGGTGGTCGTGCTGCTGCTGTCGGCCTTCTTCGGCCGCGACTTTCTCGGGTTGCTCGGCGGCGGGACCGGCCCCGACGAGCCCGCTCCGATGCCGCGCGCGGGCCGCCTGCCCGCCGACGAGGGCGTCGGCGTGCCGGGCAGTGCGCGCGGTGCGCGGCGTGCGCTCTCCCCGGACGATCCCGATCGCGAGCTGGTGGAGTTCGTGAGCTTCGTGCTCGACGACGCGCAGAAGGTCTGGGCGGCCCAGCTCGCGCAAGAAGGCAAGGCCCCCTACACGCGGGCCAAGCTGGTGCTCTTCACCGACGCGGTGCGATCGGGCTGCGGCTTCGCCGAGTCCGCGATGGGGCCGTTTTACTGTCCGCTCGACCGACGCGTGTACATCGATCTCGGGTTCTACCGCGAGCTGCGCTCGCGCTATGGAGCGCCCGGGGACTTCGCGCAGGCCTACGTCATCGCCCACGAGCTCGGACACCACATCCAGAATCTGCTCGGCACCAGCGACATCATCCAGCGCCAGCGGGAACGCAACCCCGCCGAGTCGAACCACCTGTCGGTGCGGATGGAGCTGCAGGCCGACTGTTATGCGGGCATCTGGGCCCACTCGACCGATCAGCGCAAGCTGCTCGAGTCCGGGGACATCGAGGAGGGCATCGGCGCGGCGGCGGCGGTGGGCGACGATCGCCTGCAGAAGCAGGCCACCGGACACGTGAACCCCGAGCGCTGGACCCACGGCTCATCGGCCGAGCGGGTCGCATGGTTCAAGCGCGGGCTCGAGGCTGGTCGACTCGGAGCCTGCGACACCTTCAGCGGCTCGGTCCGGCTGTAACGCTGGCCACGGTGGTCCTGAAGCGCGGTTCTTTCGACGATCGCCGCTTTCGATCGAATCCCGCGTAACCCCGTTTGCGAGGGTCCGTATACCCGGCTGCTCTCAGCGGCGGGGCCGCGGGTGCGCCGATCTCGAACACGGGAGAGTCTCGACATGAACATGCGGAACTTCGACAAGAATTTGAGGTTTGGTCTCTTGCTGGCGGCGGGCGTGGCGAGCGGGGGATGGGCCTGCAGCAGCAGCAGCAGCAGCCCAGCCACCACGTCACCGGACGGATCGACGGGAGCCTCGGCGGGTACGGCCCAGCTGCCGCCCGAGGGCGGCGCGGCCGTCGAGGCATGGCTGACGACCGGCGCCTACAAGCAGTGGCACTGCGAGAGCGCGGTGCACGCGGCCCGCTTGCCCTCGCCGCACGGGTTCAACCGGATCTGCTCCAACGACGCGATCGCCAGCAACGCGGCAGGTACCACGGCCTGGCCCGCGGGCTCGGCGGCCGTCAAGGAGCTGTACGACAGCGCGACCGCGACCACCCCGACCGGGTATGCGGTGTACAGCAAGAAGCAGGCGGACAGCGCGGGCGGCGCGAACTGGTACTGGTACGAGCGTCTCCCGGTTGGTGGCGTGGTCGCCGATGGCACCGGCGACTCGGGCCCCGCGATGAGCATCTGCGTCGGTTGCCACGCCGCAGCTGGCAGCGACGCGGCCCACACCCCTTCGCCGGGCGGGCGCGACGAGGTCTACACCCCGGTTCCGCAGATCTGATCGCCCAGGGTCCGGCGCGGGCTAGCGCAGGGCAAGCCCGAGATCCAGCCCGGCGGACCGGTCCGCGGTCGGGGGGCTGGCGTGAATCGACAGCCAGCGATCGATCCGCCGGAGCGCCTCGGTCGTGAAGGGATTGGGCCCGTCCTGCAAGTATTCGTTCCGCGCCCGCAGCGCCAGCGTGCGGGCTCGGTCGAGATCACCGCCGGTCCCGGCGAGTGCAAGGGCCAGCCCGAAGTGAACCTCGCCGAGGAGCGCCGCCTGCTTCTCGGTTCCATCCCGGATTTCCGTGGCCCGCTGCAGGATGGGCAGTGCCCGGGCGGCGTCCCCACAACCAAGATGGGCCAGGCCGAGGGCGGTGAGCGGGTAGGACAGGCCCACGCCGTCGGGGGCGCTCTCGCTCTCGAAGATGGCCACGGAGCGCGCGGACATCCGTGCGCCTTCCTCGAAGCGCCCGAGCCGATTCAAGATCTCGGCGTAGTTGGACAGGACCCGCGCGGTTCGGGGATGATCCGGGCCGAGGCAGCTCTCCACGATCCCAAGCGCTCGAGCTACGGTGTCGACGGCCGTCGACACGTCACCGAGCTGCTCGAGGTAGATGGCCACGTTGCAGAGCGACAGCCCGACCTCGGCGCTGTCGGGGCCGTAGGCCTTCTCCTTTGCGGCCACGGCCCTGCGGGTGTCCTCCACCGCCTCGTCGAGCCGCCCCTGCACGTGCCGCATGGCTCCCCGGTTGTTGAGAAACCAACCCCAGAGGTGCTCTTGTCCCTCCATGCGTCGGAGGATGGTCTCGGCGTAGCGCGCCCAGATGTCGCCTGCGTCGAATCGAAGTTGAGCTGCCCCGACCGCGTAGACCAGCTGGGTGGTCGCGGTGGCAGTCACCGTGTCGTGGCGGCACAGCTCGGCCGTCCATACCGCCTCCTCGAGCACCACCGCTGCGGCGACGGCGTCGCCTCGTTCGATGTGGAGATTGCCGAGCTCGCAGAGGAACTCCGCTAAGAGGGGCCCGTAGCCCGTCTTCCTCGCGTCCTCGGTGAGGGGACCGATCAACTTGAGGCCCTCGGACAGGTGGCCGACGCTGCAGAGGACCCGGATCCCGGCCAGCTCGGTTCTCAGCCTGTCGACCTCGGCTCGGGTGACCGGATCCGCGGGCGGCTTGACCACCGCCCGCAACAGCTCCACGTCGGCGCAGCGGTCCACCTTGCCGAGGGCATTCGCGGCGCCGACGGCGTTCTCGACGACCTCCCCGTTCGCGCTGCAGAAGACCGACGAGAGGGCGCGCAGGCCGTCGAGGCATTCTTCGAGCGCGGCCAGGCGCAGCTCGAGCGTCTCGACCGACTGCTCGCCGCGGACGTGAGCGGCCTCGCAGGCATCGATGTACATGTCGGACCAGCTCTTGGCGTACCGGTCGAGGATGAGGCTGGCCTTCTCGAAGGCCGCCGCGGCGTACTTCTTGTCGGTGGCGAGAAATGCGGCGCGGATCTCGGCCTTGGTGGCGGTCTCGACCGGGCTGTGGGCGCCGAGATCGGAGGGCGCCTCCCAGACTCCCGCCAGCTTCTTGGCCGCCGCCGCGGCGAAGCGCCTTCGGGGCGCCCCTGTGCCGACCTTGTCGAGGGCCTCGAGGAGGGCCTTCATCGTCGGCCAGCGATCGTCGGGGTTGCGCGCCAGCCCGCGCAGGACGATGTTGCGGACCCAGCTTGGAACCCGGGTGTCCGCGGGTGGCGGGAGAACCTCCGAGCGGAGGACACTCTCCATGAGCTCGTTGAAGGTGCGCCCGGCAAACGGGCGCTCGCCGTAGAGCGTCTCGTAGAGCGCGACGCAGAAGCTGAACTGATCCGCGCGGGCATCGATCGGCAGCCCCCGGAACTGCTCTGGCGCCATGTAGGCCGGCGTCCCCAGCATCGCCCCGGTCTGGGTGATGCGGACATTCAGCGTCTCGCTCGAGGCGCTGATGACCCTGGTCGAATCGACGATCACGGTGCGCGGGTCCACCGCCCGGGTCAGCTCCAGATCGGGGTCGAGCTCCCGAGCGACCATGGCCTCGGTCAGACCGGCCAGCGGAGCCCCGGCGGCGCCAGGCCGGTTCTCGTCGCGCTCGAGCACGCCCCGGGCGAGGCCGAAGTCCATGACCCGCACGCTGCCGTCGAGGCCGATCATGACGTTGTCGGGCTTGAAGTCGCGATGAACCAGATCCTTCTCGTGCGCCGCCGCCAGCCCCCGCCCAGCCTCGGAGAAGACCCGCAGAACCTCCGGCCAGTCGCGGGGCTCGGCGTGCATCCAG
>CAZIOH010000038.1:0-7351 GCA_964540815.1 uncultured Myxococcales bacterium
TGGTCGGGTTGGAGTCGAGATCCACCATGTTGCCGGCCTCCTTGGCGGCCTGGGTACCCGTGTTCATGGCCACCCCGACGTCCGCCTGAGCCAGGGCCGGCGCGTCGTTGGTGCCGTCGCCGGTCATGGCCACCAGGTGCCCAGCGGCCTGCTGCTCGCGGATGAGGCGCAGCTTGGCCTCCGGGGTCGCCTCGGCCAGGAAGTCGTCGACCCCCGCCTCCTTGGCGATGGCGGCGGCGGTGCGCGGGTTGTCGCCGGTCACCATCACCGTGCGGATCCCCATGCTGCGGAAGCGGGCGAAGCGCTCGCTGATGCCGCCCTTGACGATGTCGGTGAGGCGGATGACACCGAGGACCTGGGCCCCAGCGGCGACGGCCAGCGGGGTCCCGCCGGCGGTGGCGATGGTGTGCGCGATGGCGTCGAGGTCGGGGGGGATGGTGCCGCCGTTCGAGCGGACCCAGGCCGCCACCGCGTCCACCGCGCCCTTGCGGATCTGGCGCCCGTCGACGTCGCAGCCGCTCATGCGGGTGTGGGCCGAGAACGGGATGAAGTGCGCCCCGAGCTCGGTGATCTCGCGGGCCCGCAGCCGGAACTTGTCCTTGGCCAGGATGACGATCGAGCGGCCCTCCGGCGTCTCGTCCGCCAGGCTCGCCAGCTGGCAGGCGTCGGCCAGGGTCTCGATCGGCGTGCCCCCAACCGGCAGGAACTCGGTGGCCATGCGGTTTCCCATGGTGATGGTGCCGGTCTTGTCGAGCAGCAGCACGTCGACGTCCCCAGCCGCCTCGATGGCGCGACCGCTCATGGCGATGACGTTCTTGCGGATCAGGCGATCCATCCCGGCGATGCCGATGGCGGACAGGAGCCCCCCGATGGTGGTGGGGATCAGGCAGACCAGCAGCGCCACGATCACCGTGGAAGAGAGGCGGATGCTGCCGTAGAGCGCCAGCGGGACCAGGGTCACGCAGGCGAACAGGAACACCGCCGTGAGCCCCACGAGGAGGATGTGCAGGGCGATCTCGTTGGGGGTCTTCTGGCGGGACGCGCCCTCGACGAGGGCGATCATCCGGTCGAGGAAGGTGTGCCCGGGGTTCGACGAGATGCGAATCACGATGCGATCGGAGAGCACCTTGGTGCCCCCGGTGACCGACGAGCGATCGCCGCCGCTCTCGCGGATGACCGGCGCGGACTCACCGGTGATGGCCGACTCGTCCACCGAGGCCACCCCCTCCGTCACCTCGCCGTCGCCCGGGATGACCCCGCCGGCCTCGACCACCACTCGGTCGCCGAGGCGCAGCTGGTCTGCCCCCACCTGGGTCTCGTGCCCGCTCTGGTCGAGCTTGCGCGCGGTGGTCTGGGTGCGCATCTTGCGCAGCGAGTCCGCCTGGGCCTTGCCGCGGCCCTCGGCGACCGCCTCGGCGAAGTTGGCGAACACCACGGTGAACCACAGCCACAGGGTGACCCCGATGCTGAACCACAGGGGCGCGATCGGGTGGGCGGTGAAGACGTCACGCAGCGCGAGCACGGTGGTGAGGACGCTGCCGACCTCGACCACGAACATGACCGGGTTGCGGATCACCTGGCTCGGGGCGAGCTTGCGCAGGCTGTCGATGGCGGCCCGCCCGACGATGGCCGAGTCGAAGAGGGCGGTCGGACGGGCGACGGCCCGGGATTCGATGCTGGGAGACATGGCTAGAAGACCTTTCCTGAACGGGACATGAAGTGCTCGACCACCGGGCCGAGCGAGAGTGCCGGGAAGAACGTGAGGGCGCCGACGATCAAGATGACCGCCACGAGCAGGGCCACGAACATTCCGCCCCCAGTCGGGAAGGTGCCGGGGCCCTCGGGGACCGTGCGCTTGCCGACCATCGAGCCCGCGATCGCGAGGACCGGGATCAACATGAAGAAGCGGCCGAACAACATCGCCATCCCCAGGACCACGTTCCACATGGGCGTGTTGGCGTTGAGGCCCGCGAAGGCCGAGCCGTTGTTGCCGGTGACGCTGGCGAAGGCGTAGAGCATCTCGGAGAGGCCGTGCGGCCCGGCGTTGTTGAGGGAGGAGGTCCCCCAGTTCGAGACCGAGGCCCACCCGGCGCCCCCGAGGATGATGAGCGGGAAGATGAGGACGTAGAGCATCACCGCCTTCATCTCGCGCGCCTCGATCTTCTTGCCGAGGTACTCGGGCGTGCGACCGACCATCAGCCCGGCGATGAACACCGAGAGGATGACGAAGATCAGCATGCCGTAGAGGCCGGCCCCCACGCCGCCGAAGATCACCTCGCCGAGCAGGATGTTGACGAGCGGGACCATCCCGCCGATCGGGGTGAAGCTGTCGTGCATGGCGTTGACCGCGCCGCAGGAGGCGTCGGTGGTGGCGGTGGCGAACAGGGCCGAGTTGGCGATCCCGAAGCGCACCTCCTTGCCCTCGAGGTTGCCCACGCTCTGGTCGATCCCCAGCCCGGCCAGGGCCGCGTTGGGCCCGCTCTCGGCCGAATAGAGGACGGTGACGCCCGCGACGAACAGCACCATCATGGCGCCGAAGAGCGCCCAGCCCTGGCGCTGATCACGCGCCATCTTGCCGAAGGTGTAGGTGAGGGCGGCCGGGATGGCGAAGATCAGGAACATCGCGATGAAGTTCGAGATCCCGGTGGGGTTCTCGAACGGGTGGGCGCTGTTGGCGTTGAAGAAGCCACCGCCGTTGGTGCCGAGCTGCTTGATCACCTCCTGCGAGGCGACCGGACCGAGCGCGATGGTCTGCTTGGCGCCCTCGACCGTGGTGACGTCGAGGTAGGGGTGCAGGGTCTGGATCACGCCCTGCGAGGCCAGCACCAGCCCGAACAGCACCGAGAGCGGCAGCAGCACGTAGACGATCGAGCGCACGAGATCCACCACGAAGTGCCCGAGGCCCTCGGGATCGCCCTGGGCGGGCTTGCGCGTGAGGCCACGCGCGATCACCAGCGCCACCGCGATGCCGGTCCCGGCGGAGGTGAAGTTGTGCCAGGCGAGCCCCAGCATCTGGGTGCCGTAGCTCATGGTCGACTCGCCACCGTACGACTGCCAGTTGGTGTTGGTGACGAAGCTGACCGCGGTGTTGAAGGCGAGGTGGGTGCTGGGGGCGGCGAAGCCCTGGGGGTTCCAGGGCAGGACCCCCTGAAGTCGCTGGATCGCGTAGGTCACGAGGACGCCGAAGGCGCTGAAGGCCAGCAGCGACGCCCCGTAACCCCGTGCCGACTGCTCGGCCGAAGGACCGACCCCGCAGGCCCGGAGCAGGAAGAGCTCGGCCCGGCCGAGGGTGCGCGGGAAAGGTCGGTCGCCCCCCCTGCGCTCGAAGACGCCGAAGAGGTAGGTGCCGAGCGGCTTCGTGACGGCGAGCGTCGCGGCAGCAAAGAGGAAGATCTGGAACCAGCCGTTGAAGGTCATGATCGTGTCCTCAGAACTTTTCGGGACGAATCAGGGCGTATCCGAGATATGCAACGAGGGCGAGCGAGACGAGCGCGCCGAGCCAGTAGTCGAGGGACATGGGAGTTTCCTTTCGCGTTTCCGATGCTTCGAAACAAATGAGGCGGTCTTGCGATCCCAGGCGGTGGTTCAGAGACGGCCGCAGCCGCGGACGTAGGCCTGGGAAACGACGAAGAACAGGACCGTGGTAAGAACGAAGAGCAAGTCAGCCATGGCAACCTCCGCGCCCACCTAAGGCATCGTTCGTGCCAAGCCGATCCCCCCATTTGCCGCCCAGGAGCGGCCCCCTCGGCGGGGGCGTCGCAGCGAATTGCAGTGTCGGGCGATCGGCGCCCTGCAGATTGCAACCGCGCCCCGCCACCTGGGTCACGCTGGCCCGCAAAATGCCAGGGCTGCCGTGGCCCCGCACCCGGCACGGGGCTTGAATCCGACCGTGGACGTGGTGCCACCTACCGTGACGTCGAGCGCGCTCAGCCCCGAGCGGCGCGCCGAGGACTTCCTGGAACTGGTCGAGCGCAGCAAGCGCGGTCGGCTCAAGCTCTACATCGGCTTCGCCGCGGGGGTGGGCAAGACCTACCGGATGCTCCAGGAGGCCCACGCGCTCAAGGCCCGCGCGGTGGACATCGCCGTGGCGTTCGTCGAGACCCACGGCCGGGTCGAGACCGAGGCCCTGGTGGCCGGGCTCGAGGTGATTCCGCGTCGCAAGATCGAGTACCGCGGCGTCGAGATCGAGGAGATGAGCCTCAACAACGTGCTCAAGCGCGATCCGGACGTGGTGATCGTCGACGAGATCGCCCACACCAACGTCCCGGGCAGCCGAAACCGCAAGCGCTACCAGGACGTGATGGAGCTGCTCGACGCGGGGATCAACGTGGTGGGGGCCTTCAACGTCCAGCACCTCGAGAGCCTCAAGGACGTGGTGGAGAAGTTCGCCGGGATCCCCATCCGGGAGACGGTGCCGGACAGCTTCATCCGCCTGGCAGACCAGATCGTCAACCTCGATCTGGCGGTGGACGACCTGCAGGAGCGCTTGCGCTCGGGCAAGATCTACCAGCCCGACAAGATCCCCTGGGCGCTGTCCCACTTCTTCCAGGAGCAGAACTTGACCCGGTTGCGGGAGCTGGCCCTGCGCGAGGTGGCCGAGAGCGTCGAGCGCAACAGCGAGGCGCGGGGCGGCGACGCCGCCGAGCGCCAGCTCTCCGAGGCCGCCGGTGGTGGCCACAGCCAGCGGCGGGTGATGGTCTGCCTCTCGGCCGGGGCCCCGGCGGGGGACACCCTGATCCGCAAGGGCTCGCGCCTGGCCGGACGATTCAGCGGCGACTGGTTCGTGGTCTTCGTCGAGACGCCGCGGGAGGCCCCCGACCAGATCGACTCGGAGTCGCAGCGCATCCTGATGGGGAACTCGGATCTCGCCCGCGAGCTCGGCGCCGAGGTGGTCCGGCTGAGGGCCCGCGATCCGGTCGACGCCGTGCTGGACTTCGCGCGCTCGCACCGGGTCGGTCACCTGGTGGTGGGGCGCTCGCGGCGCTCGCTGCTCCAGCAGTGGCTCGGGCGTTCCTTCCCGATGCGCCTCGTGCGCGAGGCGAGCGGGCTCGACGTGCACGTGGTGGCCACCGATGACGGGGAGGCCACGCCATGAAGCTGCGAACCAAATTGGTGCTGGCGCAGGTGCCGCTGGCCCTGGTGCTGGCCATCGTCGGGGCCCTCTCGGCCAGCGTCACCTCGCGGCTCGGGGCCAGCGTCGAGCTGATCCTGGCCGACAATTATCGCAGCGTGCTGGCGGTGCAGGCCATGCAGGGCGCCCTCGAGACCATGGATCGGGCCACCCTCTCCGCCGCCGAGGGCCGCACCGCCGCCGGGCCCGAGGCCGACGCCGAGCTGCGCTTGCAGCAGCAACGCTTCGAGGCCGAGCTCGGGGTCCAGCAGCGGAACATCACCGAGCCCGGCGAGCGGGAGGTCACGGCCGAGATGGCCGCCGCCTGGCACATCTACCGCGACGACTGGACCCGCTTCCGAGGCCTGCCCGGCGCACCTGAGCGCCATGCGTTCTTCTTCTCGGACATGGCCCTGCAAAGCGACCGAATCAAGCACATGGCCGGGCGAATCCTGGCCATCAACCAGGACGCCATGGTCCGCAAGAGCGCGCGGGCCGAGTCGAGCGTGGCGCACTTCCAGCAGGTGGTCCTGGTGGTGGTCTTCCTCGGGCTCGGGCTCGGGCTCCTGGCCTCCGCCTGGCTGACCACCCGCCTGCTGCGCCCACTCGGGGTGGTCTCGGGGGCGGTGCGCCGCTTCGGCGAGGGCGATCTCGCCGCCCGGGCGGAGGTCGGGGGCAAGGACGAGATCACCGCGGTCGCCAGCGAGTTCAACCGCATGGCGGAGCGCCTGCAAAAGTACCGGGCGAGCTCGCTCGGTGAGCTCCTGCAGGCGGAGCAGGCGGCCCAGGCGGCCATCGACGGCCTGCCGGATCCGGTCCTGCTGCTCGATGCGAGCGGACAGATGCGCGGGGCCAACACCGCCGCGATCCGCCTGTTGCGGGTCAGCCCCGATCGCCCGAGCACCGAGCAGTACGCCGAGACCGATCCGGCGGTGCGCGCGCTGGTGGATCGCATGCGCGGCTACGTGCTGTCCGGGCGGGGATCGTACTCGCCCCGGGGGTTCGAGGACGCGTTGCACGTGAACGTCGCGGGGGAGGGCGAGCGGATCTTCTTGCCGCGGGCCATGCCCATCTACGGAGAGCTCGGGGCGGTGACCGGGGTGGCGGTGGCGCTGCAGGATGCCACCCGGCTGTTCCGCTTCGACGAGCTGAAGAACAACCTGGTCGCCACCGTCGCCCACGAGTTCCGCACGCCGCTGACGTCGCTGCGCATGGCGCTGCACCTGTGCACCGAGGAGGTGGTCGGCCCGCTCACGCCCAAGCAAGCCGACCTGCTGTTCGCCGGCCGCGAGGACTGCGACCGGCTTCAGGCCATCGTCGACGACCTGCTCAACCTCTCGCGGATCGAATCTGGCCGGATCGATCTGCATCGGCGGCGGGTCGATCCCGAGGCGCTGGTGCACCTGGCGGCCGACGTGCATCGTCAGGCCGCCGAGCAGTCGGGCATCGAGCTGCGCTTCGAGGTCCCGCCCGGCTTGCCGGAGGTGTTCGCCGACCCGGATCGGCTGCAGCTGGTCTTCAGCAACCTGCTCGGGAACGCCCTGCGCTACTCGCCGCGCGACAGCCAGATCGTGCTCCGGGCCCGGGCCTGGGGCGCGCCGGTCAAGGTTGACGAGCACCGGGTCCCTGTCCCGCCCTTCGTGCGCTTCGAGATCGCCGACCGGGGCCCGGGCATCTCGCCCGAGCACCAGGCCGGCCTGTTCGAGAAGTTCTTCCGGGTGCCCGGCAGCCCGGAGGGGGGCTCCGGGCTCGGGCTGTTCATCGCGCGCGGCCTCGTGCAGGCTCACGAGGGGCAGATTGGCGTCGACACGCTGCCGGGCCAGGGGGCGACCTTCTGGTTCACCATCCCCGCGGCTCCGGAGCTCGGAGAGGAGCAGGGATCCACCGCGGCGTCCCCCTTGCGCGAGGACGCGTCCCAGCCGTCGGCGAACCAGGCCCCCGCGTGATCCCGCTGCCCACGCTGCACGATCGCCACCAGGTGGCGGCGAGCGGGTAGGCAAGCCGACAGGCAAGCTGTAGGATCGCCGCCAGGATGACGACACGATGAGCACGCTGGCCGGAACCAGGGGTGCGCGGACGCGCAAAGGTTTCGTTCGGTCGGCAGGGGTCGCGCTCATTTTGCTCGCGCCTCTGGCGGACGCGCGCAGCGGGCACGCGCAGGGAGCCGCCGCCGCCAGCGCCCCGGCGCAGCCGCCCGCGCCCACCGCCGCGCGGACGCCGGCGCCGCCGCCCGCGCCCGCG
>CAZIOH010000038.1:7451-29163 GCA_964540815.1 uncultured Myxococcales bacterium
CGCCCGCGCCCGCGGGGACCTCGCCCTCGGTGAAGGAGAACATCAAGAAGCTGGCCAAGGAGGTGACGGATCCCGCCACCCTCCACCGGATCAAGGCCCACGAGCAGGAGCTCGAGACGAAGGTGGAGAAGGTGCGCGATCGCCAGCGCGCCGACCACGCCAAGGCCCGACCAGGCGATGCGGTGGAGCTGGTGAAGAAGCTCGACCAGCCCGCGCCGGGTGGGTCACCGGCGGCCGGCGCCCCGTCCGTGTCCACTTCCGGCGCGGCGCAGAAGCCCCCGGTTCCTCCCGGGCGGGACCCGGGTGCCGATTCTCCGCTGGTCGCTGCCGGCGCGGGCGAGGCCGCCCCACCACGCAAGAAGCCGGCGCCCGCCGCCGCGCCCGCGGCACCGGCGCCCGCGCAATGGCCGGCGCGGTGATTGGACCGCCGAGGAGGCGCATGGCGGCATCGAGTTAGGTGTTATAAGTCCGTCGCCCAAAATGCCCCGTCTGAAGGTCCTGTTCATCGCGTCCGAGGTTGCGCCATTTCGAAAGACCGGGGGGCTGGCCGACGTCGCGGGCGCGCTGCCCAAGGCGCTGCGACAAAGGGGGATCGACATCCGGGTGGTCATGCCGCTCTACGCCGGTGTGCGCTGGTCCGAGCTCGAGCCCCTCGACGGCTCGCTCGCGGTCCCCATGTACTTCGGGGCGGCGCGCGCCGGCGTGCGAATGGGTCGGCTCCCCGGCAGCGAGGTCCCCATCTACTTCATCGAGTACAACCGCTTCTTCGATCGACCGTATCTCTACGGTCCGCCGGGGCAGGCCTATCCGGACAACCTCGAGCGCTTCACGCTCTTCTCGCGGGCCGCGCTCGAGCTGTGCAAGGCCCTCGGGTTCATCCCGGACGTGGTGCACGCCAACGACTGGCAGACCGGGCTGGTGCCCGCCTATCTCAACACCGTGGAGTGGGCGCAGCCGCTGCACGGGAGCGCCAGCGTGTTCACGATCCACAACCTGGCTTACCAGGGCAACTTCGATCGCGGGGGCATGTTCATCACCGGCCTCGGCGAGCAGCACCTCAACCCCGACGAGTTCGAGCACCTCGGGGATCTGAACCTGCTCAAGGCGGGCCTGGTGCACAGCACGCTGCTCTCGACGGTGAGCCCAACCTACGCCGAGGAGATCCAGACCCCCGAGTACGGGATGGGGCTCGAAGGCGTGCTCGGCAACCGCCGGGCCGATCTGCGCGGAATCCTCAACGGCATCGACTTCGAGGAGTGGAACCCGGCCCACGATCCCCATCTGCCGCGCCCGTTTCACGCCGGGGATCTCTCGGGAAAGCTCGCCTGCAAGGATCGGCTGCAGCGCGAGGTGGGCCTCCCCGCCGAGCCCGGCGTGCCGCTCTTCGGGGCGATCGGCCGCCTGACCTCCCAGAAGGGCTTCGACATCCTGGCCCACGCGCTCGATCGGCTCCTCACCTGGGATCTCCAGGTGGTGTTGCTCGGGTCCGGCGATCCCGAGGCCGAGCGGTACTTCTCGGCGCTCGCCTACCAGCGGGGCGACAAGTTTCGTGCCTATGTCGGCTTCGATGACGGCCTCGCCCACCGCATCGAGGCCGGCGCGGACTTCTTCCTCATGCCCTCCCGCTTCGAGCCGTGCGGGCTGAACCAGATGTACAGCCTGCGGTACGGCACCTTGCCGATCGTGCGCGCCACCGGGGGGCTGAAGGACACCGTGGAGAATTACGAGGAGGCGTCCGGCTCGGGCACGGGCTTCGTCTTCGCGGATCTGAACCCGGCCAGCCTGGTCAACACGGTGGGGTGGGCGCTCTCCACCTACTTCGATCGCCCGGGGCACATCCGCCGCATGCGCCAGGCTGCCATGGCCCGCGACTGGTCCTGGGAGCGGGCCGCCGGCGACTACCAGCGCCTCTACGAGGACGCGTATCTGCGTCGACGCGGCCACCCGTTTCGGGGTTGACCGGCTGGCGGCGACACCCGGGTCTCCCGCAAACCGTGCGGTGCTCTAGAACTCCTGCTCTTTTGCGGTTAGCCTCGGCCGCGCATGGCCCGAATCGTCGTCGTCGAGGATGAACCCGACCTGCGGCAGGTGCTCGCCTACAATCTCCGAGACGCCGGGCACGAGGTGTTCGTGGCCGCCGAGGGCCGCCGGGGGATCACCCTCGCCACCGAGGAGCGTCCCGACGTGGTGTTGCTCGACCTGATGTTGCCGGACATGTCGGGCCTCGAGGTGTGCCGGATCCTGAAGGCGGCCGACACCACCCGGAACATCCCGGTGGTGATGGTGACCGCCCGGGGCGAGGAGATCGATCGGGTGGTGGGCTTCGAGCTCGGCGCGGACGACTACGTGGTCAAGCCGTTCAGCGTGCGCGAGCTCCTGCTCCGGCTGCGCTCGGTGCTGAGGCGGGGCGCCACGCCGCCGGCGGAGGTCGCGCCGCCTTCGCAACAGATTCGTTTCGGACGGCTGACCATCGATCCCGGGGCACACCGCGTCTGGATCGACGATGGCGAGATCGCCCTCACGCCGCTCGAGTTCAAGCTGCTGTGCACCCTGCACGAGCGGCGCAACCGGGTGCAATCCCGCGGGGTGCTGCTCGACGACGTCTGGGGGGCGAGCCAGGAGAACATGACCCGGACCATCGACACCCACGTCAAGCGCTTGCGCGAGAAGCTGGGCGAGGTCGGGGCCTACGTCGAGACCGTCCGCGGCGTCGGATACCGCTTCGTCGGACGGCCACCCGACGCCGCCGCCGATCCGGGAGAGACCCCGTGAAGCTCGACATCAGGACCAAGCTGGTCCTGGTGTCGCTGGCCATCCTGGCCGTGTCGATCTTCGTGCTCGAGGCCTACCTTCGGCCCCTGATCGAGAGCGAGATCGTGGAGACCATCAAGGTCGAGCTGTTCGCGCGCTTGACCCTGATCCAGCGCGACGTGCAGCCGGGGGCCGAGGGGCGAACCTTCGCCGAGTGGGACGCGCTGGCGGACGAGTTTGCCTCGAGGGCCGGCGCGCGCGTGACCTTCGTGCGGGCCGACGGCAAGGTGCTGGGCGACTCCGAGCTCGATGCGGCGGAGCTCGCGCGGGTCGAGAATCACCTCGATCGCCCCGAGATCCGGCAGGCGCTGGCCGGTCAGCCGGGGTTCACAACCCGGACCAGCGCCACGGTGGGGCGGCGCCTGTCGTACGCCGCGTTGCCCCTCGCCGCGGGCGGGAGGATCGTGGCGGTGGCCCGGCTGGCGACGCCGCTCGAACGCATCGACAACGCGATCTCCCGCCTGCGCCGCCTCTTGCTATTGGGTGGTCTTTTGGCTATGGCGGTCGCGGTACTCATGTCGACCGTGGCGGCTCAGTTGATGTCACAGGCCTTGCGGGACATCACCCAGGCGGCCCGTCGCATGTCGGCCGGGGATCTCGGCGCGCGAACCCGCATCAAGGGAGACGACGAGGTCGGGGAGCTCGGGCGCACGCTGGATGGGCTGGCCGAGAACCTGTCGCAGACCCTGGCCGCCCTGCGGGGCGAGCGCGATCTCTTCGGGCGCATGCTCGAGTCGATGCAGGAGGGGGTGCTGGTGCTCGATCGCGAGCTCCGCATCCTGCTGGTCAATCCGGCCCTGCGCGAGATGTTGTTGCTCGGGGCCGACGTGGCTGGGCGGCTGCCGATCGAGACCATCCGCAACGCGGACCTGCAGACCATCCTCGATCGCGCCACCACCCACGGTGCCCGCGCATCCGGCGAGGTCGAGCTGTCCGGCTTGATGCCGCGGCGGTTCATGGTGCACGCCACCCCGCTGGGGGGCGAGCCGCGGGGTCTGGTGGTGGTGTTCGTGGACGTGACCGAGATCCGTCGCCTCGAGTCCATGCGCAAGGACTTCGTGGCCAATGTGTCGCACGAGCTGCGAACCCCGATCACCGCGGTGCGCTCGGCCGCGGAGACCGCGCGCCGGACCGTCGGCCGGGATCCCGAGGCGGCGCTGCGTTTCATCGACATGATCGAGCGCAACGCCTGCCGCCTGCAGGAGCTGGTCGAGGATCTGCTCGAGCTGTCGCGGATCGAATCCAAGCAGTTTCGCCCCCAGGTGGAGAACATCGAGCTCGCGCCGGCGGTGGGCAGCGTGCTGGCGCTGTTCCGGGACGCCGCCGAGCGCAAGCGTCTGAGGCTCGAGTGCGACATCCCGGCGGGGACACCGCGGGCGCGGGGGGATCGCCGGGGGATCGAGCAGGTGCTCACCAACCTGGTCGAGAACGCCGTCAAGTATTGCCCCGAGGGGGCATCGATCGCGGTGCGCGCTCGCGAGAAGGACGGCCTGCTGCGGATCGCCGTGGAGGACACCGGGCCCGGCATCGAGCCCAAGCACCTTCCGCGCCTGTTCGAGCGCTTCTACCGCGCCGACAAGGGCCGCTCCCGCGACATGGGGGGCACCGGCTTGGGGCTGTCCATCGTCAAGCATCTGGTCGAAGCCATGGACGGGCACGTCGGCGTGGAGAGCACGCCCGGGCGCGGAACGACCTTCTGGTTCACGCTCGCGCGCATGGAGCTGGCGCCTGCGCCCGACCTCGCGGCGCCCGCGCCCGAGGCCGAGTCCGAGTCCGCCGAGACGAGGCCGCCGCCCTCCGGGTCGCCGTGACCCGAGCTCGGGGGCGAGGGCGGCGACCGGCCCGGCGGGTGCCGAGCGGTTGATGTCCGGGGCGTGGCCCCTCCGCCGCGGTTCGGCCTCATGCGAGATCCGGAAGCGTTACGGTCTCGACACACACGTGTCACAGCGCACACCTATGGTCCACGCCCAATGACCCCAGTGACTTCACCCATGCGACCTGAGCAAACCTTTCGTTCATCGAGCCGCCCGTGGTGGAAGTCGGACCGAGCCGAAATGGGCGCCCCGCCCGTTTCGGCGACGCGGAAACTTTCACCACGGGCTGCTAGGAGGTCGAGCGCGATCTCGGCGCTCCTGCTGTTGGTCGCGGGCGGGATGCCGGCCTTCGCGCAGGCTCCACCTCCGCCTCCGCCAGCATCCTCCCCGGCCCACGAGCCACCCGTTGCGGGGGACCCCTCCTCCAGCGTCCCCCCCGGCGGCCAAGTGGCGCCCGCCGTCGCGCCCGGGTCCGAGCCCCCTTCCTCGAGCCCGAGCCCGCCGCAGGATCCGGCGCCTGCCGAGGGTGGGCCCACCGAGGCCAGACCGGCGCCGGCCCCGACGCCCCCTGCCGCCAGCGACCAGCAGGGCGGGGCGCCGCAGCCGGCCTCGCCGGCGGGCGATGATCCCGGCGCCGTCCCGCCCCCCGAGCCCACGGATGTGCGCCTCGGCAACCTCGAGGGCAAGGTCGGTGGGCTCGACGAGGCGGCCTCGGCCACGCGCTCGATCGTGGACCGCCTGAACCGCATCAAGCTGAGCGGCTACATCCAGGGCCGATACGAGTGGCACGGGGATTCGTCGGACACCGTCGATGCGAGCGGGAACTCCAAGGTGAAGAGTCAGTTCCTGGTTCGGCGTGGTCGGTTGAAGGTCATCTATGACGGAACCAACGCCGAATACCTGCTGCAGATCGACGCGACCCCGAGCGGCGTGGTCCTCAAGGACGCGGAGGCGACCTTCGTCGACACCTGGTCGCCCTTCGGGCTGCGCCTGACGGTGGGCCAGTTCAAGTGGCCATTCGGCTACGAGATCCTCCAGTCCTCGGGGGATCGGGAGATGCCAGAGCGGGCCCTCGTCATTCGCAGCCTCTTCCCCGGCGAGCGCGATCGCGGGGTCCGCCTGACCGCGCGTTACGAGTGGCTGCGCTTCGCGGCGGCGCTGGTCAACGGCAACGTCCCCAACGGCACCACCGATCGCAACGACTTCAAGGATCTGGTCGGCCGGGTGGGCGGCGATTTCGGCTGGATCGTGGGTGGCCTTTCGGGGTACTACGGGCGCCGCCTGGACGGGAAACCCGCGACCGCCCTCACCACGGTGTGGACCGACAAGAACGGCGACAAGATGCTCACCCCCGACGAGGTCACCACCACCCCGGCCAGCCCCGCCACCTATCAGTCGTATGGGCTCTTGCGGCTCGGCGCGGATGTGCAGACCTACTTCGACATCCCGGGCCTCGGCGGCCTGGCGCTGAAGGGCGAGCTCATCTACGCCAAGGACAGCAACCGGGCGCTGGGGACCACGCCAGCCAACCCCTGCCTCGACCGCACCCAGCTCGGCTGGATCATCACCGCGGTCCAGAACCTCGGCGACTACGCGGGGCTCGTCGTGCGGGTGGACTCCTTCGATCCCAACGTCACGCTGGCCTTGCCGGACTCGTGCACGCTCGACATCGCCAAGGGCCTCGGCGATCGGGTCAATACCTACGGCTTCGGGGCGCTCATCTTCCCATCCAGCAACGTCAAGGCGACCTTCACCTACGAGCACGTCGCCGAGCAGAGCATCACCATCGCCAACGACGTCTTCACGGCCCAGCTTCAGGCGCGCTTCTAGAATCAAAAACGACAAGGAGACCACGATGCACGCGATCAAGAGATTCGGATGGCTGGGACTGGCGGCGCTGGTGTGGCAGGGGGTGGCCGGCGGTGCGGCGGCGGCCGGCACCGTGACCATCAAGGGCTCGGACACCATGGTGATCCTCGGGCAGCGCTGGGCCGAAGAGTTCATGAAGAAGCACCCCGACGTGACCCTGCAGGTCACGGGGGGGGGCTCTGGAACCGGCATCAGCGCGCTCATCAACGGCACCACGGATGTCTGTCAGTCCTCGCGCGCGATGAGCGCCCCCGAGAAGGAGAAGCTGCGCGACCGATACGCGACGACCGGGGTCGAGATCCCCGTGGCGCGGGACGGCCTGTCGGTCTACGTGAACGCCGCCAACCCCATGACCGAGATCTCGATGGACCAGCTCAAGCTGATCTTCACGGGCAAGGTGACCAACTGGAAGGAGGTCGGGGGGGCCGATTCCAAGATCGTCATCTACTCGCGCGAGAACAGCTCCGGCACGTACGTGTTCTTCAAGGAGCACGTCCTCAAGAACGCGGACTACTCGCCCCGCGCCCAGACCATGCCGGGCACCGCGGCGGTGGTGAACGCCGTATCGAAGGAGAAGTTCGGGATCGGCTACGGCGGCGCGGCTTACGCCAAGGGCATCAAGATCCTCAAGGTCAAGAAGGACGACGCGTCGCCGGGCGTCTTGCCGGAGCTGGCCAACGTCCAGAGCGGGACCTATGCGCTCTCGAGGCCGCTCTTCTTCTACCTGCGGAACCAGCCCGCGGGCGAGACCAAGTCCTTCGTGGACTGGGTGCTCTCGGCGGAGGGGCAGGGCGTGGTGACCAAGGTCGGCTACTTCCCGGTCAAGTGAGACCCCGCGCGGAGTGGTCGGTCGGGCCCCGGGCTTCGTCGCATATTTGTCACAATCGTGGCACCAGTCTGGCACGCGTGAGTGCTCTTCTTCGCCCGTGTCTACGAGGGACGGAGCCTTGCCCATGCCGACCACCAATGGCGGACCCGAAGTCTCGACCACCAGCCTGTCGGGGCTGGGGCGGCTGCGGCTGGCCCGGCCTCCGCGCTGGCACGGGATGGCCGAGACCCTGATCAAGATCCTGGCGTTGTCCGCCATCGCCGCGGTGATCCTGATCTTCGTGTTCGTGGCCAAGGAAGCCCTCCCGCTCTTCTACAACGCGGTCATCCACAAGGAAGTGACCCTGCGTCAGATGTGGCTCGCGCAGCAGTGGCCGGGCTACGACGCGCCGGACCACATCTGGCAGCCGGTGTCCGAGATCCCCAAGTACGGGGTCTGGCCGCTCGTGGTGGGCACCATCAAGGTGAGCTTCATCGCCATGCTGGTGGGCGCGCCGCTCGGGATCGGGGCGGCGCTGTGGGTGTCGCAGTTCGCCCGACCGCGGGTCCGGGAGATCGTCAAGCCGGTGGTGGAGCTCCTGGCCGGGATCCCCTCGGTCGTGCTGGGCTTCTTCGCGCTCATGGTGATGGCGACCTGGATGCAAGACGCCTTCGGCCTCGAGTCGCGCCTCAACTCGCTGGTGGCCGGGGTGGCCCTGTCCTTCGCGATCATCCCGGTGATCTTCACCATCAGCGAGGAGGCCTTCGGCGCGGTCCCCCGCAGCTACGTCGAGGCCTCGGTGGCGCTGGGCGCGGCGCGCTGGCAGACGGTGGTTCGGGTGTTGCTCCCGGCGGCGAGCCCTGGGATCGCGGCCGGGGTGGCCCTCGGGCTCGGGCGGGCAGTGGGGGAGACCATGATCGTGCTCATGGCTTCGGGGAACGCGGCGATCCTCTCGGGGAGCCTCACGGAGTCGGTCCGGACCCTGGCCGCCACCATCGCGGCGGAGCTGGCCGAGGTGGTCTTCGGCGGTGCACACTACACGGTGCTCTTCTATCTCGGGACCCTGCTCTTCATCAGCACGTTCGTGGTCAACTCGGCGGGCGACTGGATCATCGCGCGCATGAAGCGCCGCCTCGGGATGTCGTCATGAGCCAGGTGGTGGCGTTCCCGACCCCACCGCCGGGGGGCCCGCCGGCCCTGTCCCAGGGCGCGCAAGGGCAGGCGCGCGGGGCGGAGTCGCCCTTCGTGCGCCAGGTCCGCAACCGGCTCGGCGATCTGGCCCTGGCGATCTCCACCGGGTCGGCCATGGCCCTGGTGCTGCTGATCCTCTTCGTGGTCATCGGGGACGTGATCATCCACGGGAGCGCCCGGTTCAGCCTGAGGTTCATCACCTCGGCCCCCGAACAGGGCATGACCGCCGGGGGGATCTTCCCGGCGCTGTTCGGAACGGTGGCCATGGTGGTGCTGATGACGCTGGCGGTGGTCCCGGTGGGGGTGGCGACCGCGATCTACCTGCACGAGTACGCGCCGGCCGGCTCGCCGGTCACGCGCGCGGTACGCATCGCGGTGAACAACCTGGCGGGGGTGCCATCGATCGTCTTCGGTCTGTTCGGTCTCGGGTTCTTCATCCAGTTCGTCGGCGCGGGGATGGATCGGATCTTCATGGGCGGCCAGAAGGTCTTCGGACAACCGGCCTTGCTGTGGGCCGCGCTGACCATGGCGATCCTGACCATGCCGGTGGTGATCGTGGCGACCGAGGAGGCGCTGCGCTCGGTTCCGCGCGAGCTCCGCGAGGCGTCCCTGGCGCTCGGCGCCACCAAGTTCCAGACCGTCTTCCGGGTGGTGGTCCCCCAGGGCCTGCCCGGGATCCTCACCGGCACGATCCTGGCCATCAGCCGCGGCGCGGGCGAGGTGGCCCCGATCTTGTTCACCGGGGTCGCGTACTTCTTGCCCAGGCTGCCCGCCACCTTGCACGATCAGTTCATGCACCTCGGAAACCACGTGTACGTGCTCTCCACCCAGTCACCGGATGTCGACGCCACCAAGCCGCTGCTCTACGCCACGGTGCTGGTGTTGCTGATCCTGACCTTCGTCCTCAACCTGTCGGCGGTGGTGGTCCGCTCGAGGATGCGCAAGCGCTTCGCTGGAGCGGGACACTGATGCCGATGTCGACCACGGGGGACGCCAAGATGAAGATGGAGGTGCGGGACCTGCAGGTCTACTACGGCAGCAAGCGGGCGCTCGCGCCGGTGAGCATCGACCTGCCAGAGAAGAACGTCACCGCCCTGATCGGCCCGTCCGGGTGCGGAAAGTCGACCTTCCTGCGATCGCTCAACCGCATGAACGAGCTCATCCCGTCCTGCCGGGTGATGGGGGACGTGCGGCTCGACGGGGACGCCATCTACGGTCCCGGGATCGACCCCGTGGTGGTCCGGCGGCGCATCGGGATGGTCTTCCAGCGGTCAAACCCCTTCCCCAAGTCCATCTTCGAGAACGTGGCCTACGGGCTCCGGATCGGCGGGATCAAGGACCGCGGCGAGATCGCCGGCCGGGTCGAGAAGGCCCTGCGCCAGTCGGCGCTGTGGGACGAGGTCAAGGACCGCCTGGCGGACAACGCCCTCGGGCTGTCGGGGGGCCAGCAGCAGCGCCTCTGCATCGCCCGGGCGCTGGCGGTCGAGCCGGAGGTCCTGCTGATGGACGAGCCGGCCTCGGCGCTCGATCCCATCGCCACCGCCCACATCGAGGAGCTGATCGACGAGCTGGCCAGCACGTACACCGTGGTCATCGTCACACACAACATGCAGCAGGCGGCGCGGGTCTCGGACTGGACGGCCTTCTTCTACATGGGCGACCTGGTGGAATTCGACCGCACCAACAGCATTTTCACTAAACCCACCCAGGCCAAGACCGAGGATTACATCACGGGTCGCTTCGGTTGACCCGACCGCGCGCCCGCCCGCTTCTGTGTCCACCCCACGTGACTGCACAGCCTTCGCTGGTCGAGGATCCCCATGCCCATCGCCACCCGCGCCCACACCAACCGTGAATACGAACAAGAGCTGAGGCGGCTGCGCGAGCAGCTGCTGCGCATGGGCGCCATGGTCGAGGAGATCATCGCGGGCAGCATCAAGGCCCTGATCGACCGTGACTCCTCCCTCGCCACCCGGATGATCGAGTTCGATCGCCGGGTGAACCAGATGGAGGTGGACATCGACGAGCTCTGTCTGTTGATCCTGGCCAAGCGCCAGCCGGTGGCCTCGGATCTGCGGTTCATCACCATGGCCCTCAAGCTGGTGACCGACCTCGAGCGGATCGGCGACCTGTGCGTGAACATCTCCGAGCGGGTGGTCGAGCTGAACGCGGAGCCTCCCCTCAAGCCCTACGTGGATCTGCCCCGCATGGCGGAGGATGTGCAGAGCATGTTGCGGGAGGCCCTCGACGCCTTCGTGGCGGGAGATCCCGAGCGGGCCCAGGAGGTGGTCGAGCGCGACAAGACCATCGACGCCTACTACACCCAGATCTTCCGCGAGCTCCTCACCTACATGATGGAGGACGTTCGCAACATCTACCGGGCCACCCGCCTGCAGTCCATCGCCAAGTACCTGGAGCGGATCGGCGACCACGCCACCAACGTCGCCGAGATGGTGGTGTTCATGGTCAAGGGCAAGGACATCCGCCACACCGGCAAGCTCGAAGGACGCTGAGCGACCGGGGCCGGCTCCCCAGCTCGCAGCCGCGCGGAAGTTGCCCAGGAAGTTGCAGCGACGTCACGGCCTCGTCACGCCGTTCGTCTAGCTTGCGCTGCAATGATGACCGAAGAACGCAGCTCGGAGCGTCGTGTCCTGGTGATAGAAGACGAGGCGGACATTCGTGATCTGCTGAGCTACAACCTGCAGTCCGGGGGCTATCAGGTCAGGTCGGTGGAGACCGGCCAGCTCGGGTTGGTGGCGGTCGACGAGTTCGAGCCCGACGTGGTGCTGCTCGACCTCATGCTCCCGGACGTCTCGGGCACCGAGGTCTGCCGCCGGATTCGCTCGCGGACCGAGACGGCGCAACCCGCCATCATCATGCTCACCGCCAAGGGCGAGGAGATCGATCGGGTGGTGGGGTTCGAGGTGGGCGCGGACGACTACGTGGTCAAGCCGTTCAGCGTGCGAGAGCTCCTGCTGCGGGTCAACGCCGTGCTGCGTGGTCGCAGCGGCGTCCCCGCGGTGGTGACCGACAAGCGCACGGCGCCGGTGGTGCCGGTGACCAAGTCACGCCGCAAGTACGCGGTCGGTCCTCTCAAGGTCGACGTGGACGGCCACTACGTCTACGTCAAGCAGAACGAGATCCACGTGAGCGCCATCGAGATGCGCCTGCTCGTGTACCTCATCGAGCACCGCGGGCGGGTGCGGTCCCGCGAGGACCTGCTGGAGGACGTGTGGGGGTACAAGCCAGGGGTCTCCACCCGGACCGTCGACACCCACGTCAAGCGCCTGCGCGACAAGCTCGGGAGCGCCGGGGTCCTCATCGAGACGGTCCGCGGCACCGGCTACCGTCTGGCCGACTCGTACCCCGTGGTCAGCGAAGGCTGACCCCCCGGCGGCCCCCCAGCTCCCGGGTTCGACCCGAGGCGCGTAAGGACACGCCGGCGCCGGGTGAGCTAGAGTTGCGGCCACGTCGATGAAGGTCCGCACGATCGCAGGGGGTCTCGGCCAGCTGGCAGCGGCGCTTTCGATCCTGGGCGCCTCCGTGGGGACGGCTGCCTGCGGAGGTCGGGGGGAGTTGCTCGGCACGATCGGGCTCGCGCCGGACGGGGCCAGCCCGGGGGCCGGGGGAAGTCGCGCACCGCAGCTCTCCGCGCCGCAGCTGGTCACGGCGGTGTCCGATCCGACGGCTTACGACGCGGATCCCACGGTCACGGGGGACTTGCTCGAGATGTTCTTCCTCTCGGATCGCAGCGGCAACCGAGACATCTGGACCTCGCGCCGGGCATCGAGCTCCGATCCCTGGGGAGATCCCACCACCGTTGCGGCCTTGAATTCCCCCTTCCCGGAGGAAGGTCCGTCGATCTCTCTGGATGGTCGCCGGATCTGGTTCGTCACCGACCGCGACGGTGCGGGGCGGCGCATCTGGTTCGCGTCGCGGGCCACCCGCACCGCTCCCTGGGCCGCCCCACAACCGGTCACCGAGCTCGCCGCCGTGAGCGGCAACGATCTCGGACCCTCGCTCGATGCCGCCGAGACCACGATATTCTTTGGATCGAGCCGACCCGGCTCGGTCGGGGGCTACGATCTGTTCTTCTCGACGCGACCGAACACCAGCGCTCCATGGTCGGTCCCGCGCCCCGTTCCCGGCATCAACACCTCCTTCGACGAACGGGAGCCGTTCGTCGCTCAGGGCGGGCTCGAGGTCTACTTCACCTCGTCGCGCACCGGGGCGGGGGATCTCTACTGGTCCGTGCGCCAGTCGACCACCGAGCCCTTCGCCACCCCGCTGCCCCTCGTCGACCTCAACTCGCCGACCGCTTACGACTCCGACCCGACCCTCTCGCAGGATCTGACCTACATCCTCTTCGACTCCCAGCGCAGCGGCGTCTCGGACATCTACGAGGCGCACACGGTTCCTTGACGTCACGATCCCTTCATCGTGATCGGGAATCGTGAATCGTGGCCGTGATCTTGGCCGAAACCCGTGGTCGTTGCCGTGCACGTGAATGGCAACGACCCCCGTGATCGTGATGGACATGGTTCAATCTGCTGGAGCCCGTCTCGATCACGCCCACCACGGTGGGGTTCCCGTGCACGTGCACGGCCAGGACCACGGGGGCGGTCACGATCACGATTGCGGCCACGATCACGGCCGCGGGTCTGGGCCGCTCCTACGTGAGCTTCTCGAAGCGCTTCTCCGGGGACAGGGCCTCGAGGCGGTCGCGGCCCTGCATGGCCAGCATCCAGGCGGGATATTCCACCGGCAGCGCGCTGGCGTCGCCCAGCGCCTTCAGGTCCTCCGCAGGGAGCGCCAGCTCGGCGGCGGCCAGGTTGTCGCGCAGCTGGGCCTCGTCGCGCGCCCCGACGATGACGCTGGTGGTGGCAGGCTGGTGGAGCAGCCAGGCCAGAGCCACGCGCGGCACGCTGGTCGCGTGCGCCTTGGCGATCGCTCCGAGGGCGTCGAGCACGCGATAGCCGCGGTCGAGGTCGACGGGTGGAAAATTGAACTCCGCGCGGCGCGTGTCGCCGGGGGTCTGGTTCTGGCGCGAGAACTTGCCGCTGAGGAAGCCTCCCGCCAGGGGGCTCCAGATGAGCAGGCCCACGCCCTCCGAGAGCAGGACCGGCACGATCTCCCGCTCGAGGTCCCGCCCGGCGATCGAGTAGTAGGACTGGAGGGTCTCGAAGCGCGCCAGGTGGTCCCGCTCGCTGAGGCCGAGGGCCTTCATCAGCTGCCAGGCCGCCAGGTTCGAGGCCCCGAGGTAGCGCACCTTGCCGGCGCGGACCACGTCGTCGAGCGCGCGCAGGGTCTCTTCCCAGGGCGTGTGGGCGTCGAAGCCATGGATCTGGTAGAGGTCGATGTGGTCGGTGCCGAGGCGGCGCAAGCTGTCGTCGACCGCCTGCAGGATGTGGCCGCGCGACAGGCCGACCGCGTTCGGGCCCACGCCCATCCGCCCACGAACCTTGGTGGCGATGACCACGTCCTTGCGCCGCGGCGCCAGGGCCTTGCCGAGGATCTGTTCGGCCAGACCGGCCGAGTAGACGTCCGCGGTGTCGAAGAAGTTCACGCCGGAGTCGATGCAGAGGCCCACCAGGCGGTCCGCCTCGCTCTGGGCGGTGGTCCCGATGGCCTTGAACAAGCCCTCTCCACCGAAGGTCATGGTCCCAAAGCACAACTCCGAAACGCGCAGGCCCGTTCGGCCAAGTGGACGATACTTCATCGCTGCACCCCTTTCTCCTCGACCGTGAGTGTAGAAGGGCAACGCGACTTCGCCAGGAGAAAGCCACGCCGGCTCGCGCCGGGGCTCACCTCGAACCAGCGCCGCCGAGCTCGGCGGCGGCGGCCTCGTCCACCAGCCAGGTCAGGCGTCCCGGGGAGGGGGAGATGAGCTGGGCAGGGAGGCGGCGCGGGTCGCGCGGGCCCGAGAGGACATCGCGCAGGGTGGCCGCCTTGTCGCGCCCCGCGACGAGGAAGAGCACGCGCGCGGCGGCGTTGATCGCGGGCGCGGTCAGGGTCACCCGCCACATCCCGACCTCGGGGACGAGCTCGGCGGCCACCCACCGCTCGGTCTCGTCGAGCGCGGTCAGGCCTGGAAAGAGCGAGGCGGTGTGCCCGTTCGAGCCCATCCCGAGCAGCACGAGATCGAAGGTCGCCGCCCCGGCGAAACACGACCGGAGCAACGTCTCGTACGCGTTCGCCGCTGCGCGCGGCTCGTCCTCGCCGTGGATGCGATGGACGTTGGCGGGAGGGATGGGGACCTTCGAGAGCAGCGCCTCGTTTGCCATGCGGTAGTTGCTGCTGCCGTCGGTGGGCGGGACGCAGCGCTCGTCCCCCCAGAACAGGTGGACCCGGCCCCAGTCCATCCGGGTGGCCTGGGCCGGCTCCGCCAGGCGGGCATAGAGGGCCCGAGGGGTGCTCCCCCCCGACAGCGCCAGCGTGAAGCGGCCGGCGGCGGCGATGGCGGTGGTCGCCGCCGCGATCACCAGCTCGGCGGCCCGGTCCGTGAGGGCTCTCGCATCCCCGAGTCGCTCGAGCGAGGAGGAGGGGGAGTCATCGGGGATCACGTTCATCTCGGGAGCTTACCTTTCAAACCTGGCCCCGTCCTCGTCCTCCCTGGCCCCGTCCTCGTCCTCCCTGGCCCCGTCCTCGTCCTCCCTCCCGTCGCGGGCGATCGGGGAACGAGGACGAGGACGGGCGTGAGGGACAAGAGGGGCAAGACGGGCGGGTCAGGGGGATGAACCTGGTTGGCGGGTCAGGATCTCGACCCGGCCATCGGGGAAACCCACCAGGACGCGCTCGGCGGTGCCCAGAAACAGACCGGTGTCGATCACCCCCGGGATGGCCCGGATGGCGGTCTCGAGGGCTCGCGCCGTCTGCGCCCCGGCGAGGGGGCCGCCGACGAGGGCGCAGTCGAGCGTGAGGTTGCCGTTCTCCGTCAACGCAGGTGTGGGGGCGCCCGGGAGGGCACGCACCACTGGCGACAGGCCGAGCGCCTGCAGCCGGCCCAGCACGAACGGTCCAGCCAGCCGGATGACCTCGACGGGGATGGGGTGTCGCTCGCCGAGGCGACGCACGAGCTTGTCGCTGCCGACCAGGATGATCTGGCGCCGCGCCGCCGCGGCCACGATGCGCTCGTGCACCAGGGCCCCGCCGCGTCCCTTGATGAGGTCGAGGTTGGGGGCGACCTCGTCGGCGCCATCCACGGTGAGGTCGAGCAAGCGTCCCTCCTCGAGCCCGCCGACCGGGATGCCGGCGGCTCGCGCCGCGCTGGCCGAGCTCTCGGAGGTGGCCACCCCGCTCACCCCGGAGAGCCGCCCGTCACGGACCGCCTGGCCGAGCGCGGCGATGAACGCGGCCGCCGCTCTTCCGGTGCCGAGGCCGAGGCGCGCGCCGTCCTCGACGAGCTCGAGCGCCCGAACTGCGACCGCCTCGAGAGCGCCCGCGTCGTCGCCTCCGTCTACCGGCCCCATGGCGCCGCCCGCCTCACTGCACCGGGTGCCAGCCACCCACGTCGGCGGTGAGGCGCGCCGCGTCCGGGGGACCCCAGGTGCCCTGGTCGTACTCGTGGACCGGCGTGACCCCACCGAGGATCGGCTCCACGATGGCCCACGCCGCCTCCACCCCATCCTGACGCGCGAACAGCGTCCCGTCGCCGTCCATCGCGTCGCCGAGCAGCCGCTCGTAGGCGTCGAGCTCGTCCCCGTCGGGCTGATGCACGACCTTGAGCTCGGTCGGCTCGGTCACCATGTTGTCGCCCGATTTCTTCACCCGCGCCCCGATCGCGATGCTGACGTCCGGGCTGAGCCGGAACCGCAGGTAGTTCGGCTCCTCGGGTCCGAGCCGCCGCAGGGGCGCCCGCTTGAGCCGCACCAGCACCTCGGTGGTGGAGACCGGCAGGCACTTCCCCGCCCGGATGAAGAAGGGCACGCCGTCCCAGCGCCAGGAGTCCACCTGCAGGCGCACCGCCGCGAAGGTCTCCACGGTCGAATCCAGCGCCACGCCCTCCTCCTGGCGGTAGCCGCGGAACTGCCCGCGCACCAGGTTGTCGGCGCTGAGCGGGCGGATCGCGCGGAACACCTTGGCCTGCTCGTCCCGGATGGCCTCCTCGTAGGTGCTGATCGGGGCCTCCATGGCCAGGAAGCCCACCACCTGCATCAGGTGGTTCTGGATCACGTCGCGGATCGCCCCGGCCTCCTCGTAGAAGCGACCCCGGCCCTGCACCCCGAACCGCTCGGCCATGGTGATCTGGACGCTCTCGATGTAGTTCCGGTTCCAGATCGGCTCGAGGAAGGTGTTCGCGAACCGAAACAGCAGCAGGTTCTGGACCGGCTCCTTGCCGAGGTAGTGATCGATCCGGAACACCGCCGACTCGTCGAACACGGCGTGGATGGTGTGGTTGAGGGCCTGCGCCGAGGCGAGATCCCGTCCAAAGGGTTTCTCCACGATCACCCGCGCGTCGGTGGCGCACCCGGACTTGCCGAGCCCCTCGATGACCGTGGCGAACATGCTGGGCGGGATGGCGAGGTAGTGGGCCGGTCGCGAGGCCCCGTTCAGGGCGCCGTGCAGCGCCTTGTAGGTGGCGGGATCCGCATAATCGCCGCGGACGTAGGAGATGTGGCTCGCGAGCTTCTTGAAGACCCCATCGTCGAGCTTTCCGTGCTGGGCCTCGATGCTCTCGCGGGCCCGGGCGCGAAACTGCTCCACGGTCCAGTCGGCGCGCGCGACCCCCACCACCGGCACGTCGAGGTGTCCCCGGCGGGTCATGGCGTAGAGCGCCGGGAAGATCTTCTTGAACGCCAGATCGCCGCTCGCGCCGAAGAACACCAGGGCATCCGAGCGGGGGCGGTTCACTTGGCCCCCCCTTGCTCGTGATGGCCGCCGAACTCGAAGCGCATCGCCGACAGCACCCGGTTCTGAAAGTCCGCCTGCCCGCGCGAGCTGAAGCGCTCGAGCAGGGCCGCCGACAGGACGTGGGCGGGCACCGCCTCGTCGATGGCGGCCTCCAGCGTCCAGCGACCTTCCCCCGAGTCCGAGACCCGCCCGGCGAACTTCTCGAGCTGCCCGTCCCCCGCCAGCGCGGACGCCGTGAGATCGAGCAGCCACGAGGCGATGACGCTCCCGCGGCGCCACACCTCGGCGATGTCGGCCAGGTTGAAGTCGAACTGGTAGTACTCGGGGTTGCGCAGCGGGGTGGTCTCGGCGTCGACCACGTGGGTGGCCTTGCCGATATTGGCCTTCTGCAGGATGTTCAGGCCCTCGGCGTAGGCCGCCATCAGCCCATACTCGATCCCGTTGTGCACCATCTTGACGAAGTGCCCGGCGCCGTTCGGTCCGCAGTGCAGGTACCCGCGCTCGGCGGTGCCCGGTCGCCCCTGCCGTCCCGGCGTCGGGGACAGATCCCCCGCGCCAGGCGCCAGCGTGGCGAAGATCGGATCGAGGCGGCGCACCACCTCCGGCTCGCCACCGATCATCAAGCAGTAGCCGCGCTCTAGGCCGAAGACCCCGCCGCTGGTCCCGCAGTCGACGTAATGCAGGCCACGGGTCGCGAGGCGCTTGGCGCGGTCGATGTCGTCCCGGTAGTGCGAGTTGCCGCCGTCGATCACGATGTCCCCGGGGGAGAGGCGCCCGGCCAGGTCCGCCAGGGTCTGGTCGACGAAGGCCGCCGGGATCATGAGCCAGACCACCCTCGGTTGCGTGAGCTTGCCGAGGAGCTCGTCGAGCGACGACGACCCCACGGCTCCTTCCTTGACCATCTGGCTCACGGAAACCGGCGACACGTCGTGAACCACGCACGCGTGCCCACCCCGGGTCAGCCGGCGGACCATGTTGGCGCCCATGCGCCCCAAGCCGATCATCCCAATTTGCATCTGCGTCTCCTCTGTTTTCCGCGGCGTACTATACCCGACCGCTCCGAAGCACAATCCCGCGTGACAATCGAACGAGATCCCGCCGGGATGGAAGAATCGGCTCGAAGACCGCCGCCGAACATGAAATGCTCAGGCGCATGACCACCACCCAGACGTTGGAAGCCGCGGCCACCATCTCCCGCGGCCTCGCCATGGATGCCGTCGCCGCAGCGGCCTCGGGGCACCTCGGGCTCCCCCTCGGCGCCGCCGAGATCGGGGCGGTCCTCTACGGCGAGCTCCTGCGCCACGATCCGTCCGATCCCGCATGGCTGAACCGCGATCGTTTCATCCTCTCGGCGGGACACGGCAGCATGTTCTTGTATTCGTGGTTGCACCTCAGCGGCTATCCGCTGACCATGAACGAGATCAAGCGCTTTCGTCAGTGGGGCTCGCAGACCCCCGGGCATCCGGAGTTTGGTCACACCCCCGGCGTGGAGGCCACCACCGGACCGCTCGGTCAGGGGGTGGGGAACGCCGTGGGGCAGGCCATCGCGGCCAAGATGCTGGCCGCCCGCTTCAACACCGCGGAGCACACCATCTTCGATCACACCATCTGGGCCCTGGCCGGCGATGGCTGCATGCAGGAGGGCGTGGCGTCCGAGGCGGCGGCGCTGGCTGGCCACCTGCGGCTCGACAACCTGATCCTGATCTACGACGACAACAAGGTCACGCTCGACGCCATGGCCTCCGCCTCGCAGAGCGAGGACACCGCCAAGCGGTTCGAGGCCTACGGCTTCGAGGTGCTGCAGCTCGAGCGGGGCAACGACATCGATGCGGTCCGCGAGGTGCTGTCCCGGGCGCGGGCGTCGCGGAGCGGGCGGCCTCGGCTGGTCGTGGCCCATACCCTGATCGGCGAGGGAATCCCGGAGGTCGCGGGCACGCAGAAGGCCCACGGCGAGGGGGGCGCCAAGTTCGTGGCGGAGGATCGCAAGAAGCTGGGCCTGCCGGAGGAGCGCTACTTCGTCTCACCCGAGGTCCGCACCTTCTTCGCGGAGCGGGGGAAGGCCCTGGCCGAGGCCCATGCGACCTGGGCCGCCACCTACGCCGCGTGGAGGGGCAAGAACCCGAAGCTGGCGCAAGGGCTCGACGAGGCGATCCTGCATCACGTACCGGTCGACCTGGCCGCCAAGATCCCGCCGTTCGCCCCCGACACCAAGCTCGCCACCCGGAAGGCGGGCGAGGCGGTGCTGCAGGTGGTGGCGGCCGAGCTGCCGAGCCTGATGGGCGCCAGCGCGGATCTCTACGGCTCGACCTTCAACTACATCGCCGGCGGGGGCGACTTCACCCGCGACAACTCGACCGGCCGCAACATTCGCATCGGCATCCGGGAGCACGGCATGGGCGCGGTGCTGAACGGCATCGCCTACCACG
Source organism: uncultured Myxococcales bacterium (assembly GCA_964540815.1). GTDB lineage: Bacteria > Myxococcota_A > Polyangia > Fen-1088 > Fen-1088 > CAZIOH01. Next base: position 27,221 of record CAZIOH010000038.1, read on the forward strand.
GAGGCCTGCGACCGAGCGGGGCGACCTTCATGGTCTTCGCGGACTACATGCGCGGGGCAATCCGGCTGGCAGCCCTGTCCCGGTTGCCGGTGATCTACGTCCTCACCCACGACTCGGTGGCGGTGGGGGAGGATGGCCCCACCCACCAGCCGATCGAGACCGTGATGGGCCTGCGCCTCATCGTCGACCTCGACGTGATCCGCCCCGCCGATCCCGAGGAGACGGCGGGGGCCTGGATCGTTGCGCTCGAGCGCAACGACGGGCCGAGCGTGCTGGCCCTCACCCGGCAGAACGTGCCGATGCTGCCGGGTCATGCCGACGCCAAGCGCGAGGGGGTTCGCCGGGGTGGCTACATCCTGGTCAAGGAGACCGCCCCGCTCGAGACCATCCTGCTGTCGGCGGGCAGCGAGGTGCAGCTGGCGGTGGCGGCGGCCCAGGAGCTCGGGCCGGGCACCCGGGTGGTCTCGTTGCCCTGCTTCGAGCGGTTCGAGCGCCAGCCCTCCGTGTACCGGGATTCGGTCCTGCCACCGACCTGCGAGCGGCGGGTCTCGATCGAGGCCGGGGTGACGATGGGGTGGCAGAGGTGGGTCGGTACCCGGGGACGGTCGATCGGGATCGATCGCTTCGGGGAGAGCGCGCCCGGGAACCTGGTCCTGCAGAATCTCGGCATGACCAAGGACGCCGTCCTCATGGCGGTGCGGGCCCTCGGATGATCGTCTGACCGCCCCAGGGTGACCGCGCGGCCCGGGGTTCGGGATTGACAACTGCCGGGAGCATCCACAAGTTCCACTCACACGAACGGAGACCACGAGATGTCCCAGCCAGTGGTAGCGATAGCGACAACGATGAGGGTATTGATCATGTCGTCCACCAATGAGTCACAATCGGGGAGGCTGGCATGAACGCGCTCGAGTCGCTGAGTCGATTCACGGTGGTGGTGGCCGATACCGGGGATTTCGAGGCCATCGTCAAGTACAAGCCACAGGATGCGACGACCAACCCGTCGCTCTTGCTGAAGGCGGCGCAGCAGAAGCAGTATCAGTTCCTGGTGGAGGAGGCGGTGAAGTACGCCAAGGGCCGCCCCGGGGCAGAGGCCCAGCGGGCGGCGGCGTTCGCCGACAAGCTGGCCGTGAACTTCGGATGCGAGATCCTGAAGGCCATCCCGGGGCGGGTCTCCACCGAGGTGGCGGCGATCCATTCGTTTGACACGCCGACCACCATCGCCAAGGCCCGCGAGTACATCGAGCTCTACCGGCAGGCCGGGATCTCGAAGGATCGTATCCTCATCAAGGTCGGGTCGACCTGGGAGGGCATCCGCGCGGCGGAGGCCCTCGAGAAGGAGGGGATCCACTGCAACCTCACCTTGCTTTTCTCGTTCGCGCAGGCGGTGGCCTGTGCCGAGGCCAAGGTCACGCTCATCTCCCCGTTCGTCGGACGGATCTACGACTACTACGTCAAGGAGCGGGGTGCGGACATCCCCGCCGACCAGGATCCCGGCGTGGCCTCGGTGCGGCGAATCTATGACCACTACAAGAAGCTCGACTACAGGACCCAGATCATGGGGGCGAGCTTTCGGAAGATCGACCAGATCTTGAACCTGGCGGGGTGCGACCTGCTCACCATCAGCCCCGAGCTCCTCGGGGAGCTCGCCCAGCGGGAGGGCGAGATCCCGCGGCGGCTGTCACCCGAGGGAGCCAAGCAGAGCGACGCGACCCTGCTCCACCTCGACGAGAAGACCTTCCGCTTCATGCACAACGAGGACGCCATGGCCGTGAACAAGCTGTCCGACGGCATTCGCAAGTTTCACGCCGACGGGCTCGCGCTTCAGACCTTCGCCATCCGGCTCGGCCTCTGAGGCTGGGCGGAAAGCGAAGGAAGGGAGGGCCCGCCCCGTGCGGGCCCTGGGAGCCGGCGTGAGACGCCCCACTTCGCCTGGGCGGGGA
>CAZIOH010000038.1:29263-60300 GCA_964540815.1 uncultured Myxococcales bacterium
CCCCGTGCGGGCCCTGGGAGCCGGCGTGAGACGCCCCACTTCGCCTGGGCGGGGACCAGACTCCGCACGCCGCCGTGGCCACCCGCGTCAGGCAGCGAGGGCGGTCCAGGCGGCGACCGGTGGCCGGTTGGACCGGCGGAGCATGTGCGGCCAGGCGAGCGTGTACTTCATGGAGAACAGCCGGGCGTGGTGGGTGCAGAGCGGGCGGGTCACCGTGACCGCGCGCCCGTCCGCCCGCGAGTAACGATAGGCCGACAGGTAGCGCGGCGCGGCGTCGCACCGCGACACGGAGCACACCTGTGACTCGGCCTTTCGTTCCGACCCGCGGGGCCGAATTCCTTCCCGGCCGTGCAGCATCCCCAGTCTATATCCCCAGGCCATCGTGGGTCGTTCCTATCACGGGTTCGGGCCCGGCGCACGTTCCGATTCGGCTTTTCGAAAATCGGAAAAAATCAAATAGTTATATGTAGTTGTGTCGTCATCCTTGTCCCACCGAATCCGACCTCGACGCCCCCGCGCGGACCCCCAAAAAGGCCAATAGATCCCGGCATTCGAGCACCCCGACCAGCGCCCCCGCCTGGTTCAGGACGGGCATGGCCAGGACGTCGAGCGCTCGCAGCTTGTGCAGCGCATATCCGATCGAATCGGTGTCGCGCAGGGTCTCCGGCTCGACCTGCATGAGCCGCCACACCGGGAGCCGGCCGGCCGTGGCGGCGGTGTGGTCGTCCATGGCCGTGGAAGGCGACCAGGCGCGGACCTCGCGGAGGTGTCGAAGGAGCCGCTTTTCGGTGAGGGTCCCGAGCAGGTAGCCGTGCGATGCCACCATGGCCAGGCCCTGCTCGTGGTCCCCGATCGCCTCCAGGGCGTCCCTGGCGCTGCAGGTGGGTGCCAGGATGAGCGGGGGCCGGCGCGGAATGACGTCGAGCGGCTGCTCGAGATCGAAGAGGCGCTGTGACCCGGACTGGAGCTCGACCCCTCTGTCTTCGGCTTCACGTGGGTCACTGGCAAAGAGCGCGCCCGCATGGACGTCCCGCACATCGAAATCAAACATCACACACATCTCCTTCTTGGGGGGGGGTGCTGCGCACACCCGTTCGTCATGCTCATGTTCATGTGCAGCGGAGCATGACAAGGGAGAATGTCCTGGTGCCGACGGATCGATGACCTTTCGGAAACATCGCCGAATTTACAAATGCGGGATTAGAGCGAAAGGACACCGAAACACTCTTGGCGCATACTGAATTTCACCCGTGGGCGAGCAGAAGGTGTCCGAGACCGTGTTGGCGGCCGATTCCGAATCGGCGAGTGGAGCGCACCCCCATCCGGAGCCCGAGGCTCGCGGCAGCGCGATCCTGGGCTTGGTTCACGACCCGGTGACGCGCGATCTCCTCATGGAGATCGCGGTGGAGCGGGGCTACGGGCTCTTCTGCGCGCCCGGAGCCGAAGAGGCGAGCCGACTTCTGGCCGAGGACCCGCCGAACCTCCTGGTCATCGACGTGGACTTCCCGGACGGTCGGATGTTGCTGTCCACCTTGCGAGCGCACCCCGGGTGGCGCCTGATACCGATCCTCGCCATCACCGGGACGAACAACCCCATGATGGCCGTCTCGGTGGATGCGCCCCTCTTCTTCAAGCCCGAGCTCAACGGCCTCGAGCAGGCGGTGACGGGCCGCTTCGAGCGGCTCGAGCGGCCAGAGGACGAGGAGGAGGAGACTCTCCCCTGGCTCCGCCGCACGCCCTCCGCCTGACAGGCACCATTGGTGCCAGCCAATCAGTGGGCACGGACGAAGGTGATCGCGATTTCGAGGACGATGAGGAGCACGACCGATGACTCGAGGAGCACGAGGCGGCGGTCGCGGGCCACGTCGAGGACCAGCTCCAGGGCTTCCTGCACGCTGCGCAGCTTGAGCTCGAGCGCCTGGTAGCGGTCGACGAGGTCGAACTCCGCGCGCAGCTCGCTGTAGATCCGGTCGAGCTCGGGGTCGTCCCAGGCCTCGTCGGGCTTGTCGAGGAGGTGGAGGACCGACAGCACCTCGTTTCGGGTGCCGATGGCCGCCCCGATGAAGCGGTGGAGGGGCTTGGTGCTGAACGAGACGGTTCCCCTTGCCTCGAGGCGCTCGACCAGCCGGTCCGTCTTGCCGAACATCGCCTCGACGATGCGTTCGTAGTACTCCATGGCGGCGCTCTGGGCGACGGTCAGGGCGATGACGTTGGCGCGCTCCGGGGTCATGCGGTCGAGGCGCAGGATCCCCTCGTCGATGCCGGGGTGGGACTCCGGATCGGCCCTGACCGTGAGCTGCTCGCCATCCACCGTGGGGTCGCTGAGGTTGGGCCGGGCCGCCCGCAGCCGCGCAATCGCGCGCGCCCGCTCCGGAGCGGACACGTTCATGAACGAGACGGCACCGAACGGGTAGACGAAGACCTCCCCGCCAGCCGGGAGGCGGAATCGGATCTCGCGCAAGGTCCGGCGCCCCTCGGGAAATGAGGGCGCCAGCTCCTTGAGCGAAAGATTCTCGACGAAGGCAACCGAATGAAAGGAAAAGGTGGCCTCCCCGGTCGGAGCCCTGGAGGAGGAGCTGGGCGGCGCGGGATCTGACGGGACGGAGCCCATCGCGGAACTCTACCCCGTCAGGAGAGCTCGGGTGGACCATGGCGGCCCGGCTCTGCGAATGAAAACAAGTGGGCCCCTCTCCCTGACCCAACCTGACCCACCCTGACCCTCTCTCCCCGCTCCGCGGGGCGAGGGGATAGTAGAGGCGCGGAGCTCGTCCTCTCCTGGAGCCACGGACCTCCGGGGAGAGTGTCCATCCCTCGGATGAACGGCGAGCCCTGCCCCAAAATCCTCATTCCCTCGCCCCGCGAAGCGGGAGAGTCCCGGTGGGCCGTGCCGGCCCATCCCTACGGATGAAAGTATGAGGGTCCCACTTCATTCCGGGGGCGGCGCCGCGAAGTACCTTGTTCACCTTTCGCTGTTCAGGCGAGGGTAGCGCGGCTTTGCCGCGCGGAGCGAGAGGGGCGCGGGGACGTGCGAGCGGTAGCGGGCCACGTCCCCGATACAATCAACGGTGGGCCCACCCTATTCCGCTGGCTTCGCCTGACCGGCGGCTGCCTTTCCCTTTTCCTTTCCCTTCTCCTTGCCGGCGCTCTTGGCGGGCTTGGGCTTCTTGGTGCCGTGCTCGTCGAGATAGGCCGCGACCCACACGAGGGGGCTGTTCCAGTTGATGGTGATCTCGTTGGCCGACCAGGCCTCGATGTTGTCGACGAAACACTTCTCGGGCGCGCAGCCCTTCAGCCCCGCGGCCTGAACGTACGGATCCTCGAGGCCCGAGTTGGGACCTCCCGAGACGATTCCGGGAGGGGCCTTCGGGAACTTGTGGTTCGCCTGGTAGGCCCAGAAGCGGTGGTGCGGGTTCTGTTCGGGGCGCTCGCCGTAACCCGTGACGTAGCTCTGGTCGAGGGGGTTGCGTCCGAGGATGTAGTCCATTCCCTCGGCCACCCCGTCCAGATACTTGGGGTCCTTGGTCACGTCGTACGCCAGCGCCACGACGATCAGGTTGTTGAGGACGAACGAATTCGAGCCCCACGGATAGCCCGAGGCGCCCGGTTTGAACGGAACGCGGTAGCCCTGCTTGCCTTCGATGTCGAGGTAGGTGTCGGCCGTGGCCACCAGGTTCTTCTTGATGGCCTCGATGTCGGCCTTCGGCAGGCCGTTTGGCACCACCGCCAGCGAGATCGAGCCCAGCGACTGCACATTGCTCCAGGTGAGGGGAGTGTCGATGCCCGGATCGGCGCCACCGGCGGTAGAGTTGGCCGGGACGGCCTTGAAGTAGGGCGAGGCGACGACCACATCGCGGTACACCGGCTTCTTGGTGGTGATGAAGAGCTCGGCCGCCGCCCAGTACAGCTCGTCGGAGACGTTGGTGTCGTCGTACGGGCCACCCCCCACGCCCCCGGGCTTGGCGAACAGGGCCGGATTGGCCCTGGCGGCCAGCCAGGCCTTCTCGGCGGCCGCCAGGCACCGGTCCGCGAAGGCGCGATCGGTGGTGCGCCAGATTCGCGCGGCCTGCGCGGCGTTGGCCGCCAGGTTCAACGTGGCGGCCGTGCTCGGCGGATACAGGAACCGCTCGATCGGATCCTCGTGCGGCGCGAGGCCGAGCGCCGTCCAGACCTTGTCGTGCACCTTGTGGTGCACCATGCCGGCCAGCTTGTCGCCATCGGGCACCTGCATGCGCAGCTCGAACTCCAGCTCCCAGCGGACCTCGTCGAGCAGATCCGGCACGTGGTTCTTCTTCTCGGGGATGTTGAGCTTGCCGTCGCCAAAATCTCCCGACGACGTGCCGAGGTGCTTGGCCCGCTCCCACCAGTCGAGCAAGGTCCACACCGAGACGCCGGCGTTGACCACGTACTTGCCGTGATCGCCGGCGTCGTACCAGCCGCCGGACACGTCGAGCGCGTACGAGCAACCCGAGCCGGGGAGGCACGGGACCTTCTTGTCACCCTGGTTGGGCGCCACGTTCAGGTGCCCCGCCGGGCGCACCCACTGCGGCCCGTCCGCGAAGGGCAGCTTGATCTCGATGCCGCTCCGGTTGTGATAGAAATAGGCCAGCGCCTGGTACTTGAGCTTGCGGTAGAGATCGGGCGCGATGTCGAACGGGTGGCTGACGTCGCTCCCCACCTTGAGGGTGTAGCCACTCCCCGGCTTGGTGAAGGTCGAGAAGTCGGCGACGGCCACCTCGTCGCCCGAGGCCGCGTCGGCCCCGAAGGCGGTCGTGGTGCCGGTGGCGACGACCGCGTGGGAGGAGTCGAGGAGCTCCCACTTGGCCGGCTCGGCTGGAGGCTTTGCTCCCGTGGCCTTGACCGTCGCGACCTTGGTCAGGTACGGCAGGTATCCCGTCTGGTTGACGAAGACGTTCGGAATCGGGGCGGCCTCGGCGTTGCCAGCCGGGGAGAACTTGGGATCCTCGAGGTGCACATCGTCCACGCAGACGGTGAAGGGCACGGTCGCGTCCTTGGCCATGTTGCCGCCGAGGTGAAAGGCGAGCTCCGGGGTCTGATCGTCCTCGGCCTGCATGGTGAAGACGCCCCGGAAGGTCTTGCGGCCGGGCTCGAGGGCGATGGCGGTCGCCCAGTACTCGCGATAGGGCGGTCCGGACTGGCCCACCTTGACCATGGCCCCGGTCTTCTGGGTGGCGTGCATGGTGAACTTGACGCTGTAGGTGTGGCCTTTTTCGATGACCATGTCGCGGTGGCGGAGCTGCACGTCCCAGCGGTTAACGCCCTTGTTGGTCACCGCCACGCACAGCTCTCCGTTCTGGACGCTCGAGGTTCCGGCGCCGGGCTCCGAGAAGGAGGTGGTCCAGGGCAGGCTCTTGCCATCCTTGAAGGTCTCCTTGAGGATCAGGTTGTGCCCGGTCACCACGGGGGGATTCACCCCGGGGGAGCCGTCGACGGGCGCGTCGCCCCAGCCAGATGGCTTGGTCGGGGTCGAGGTGCCGGCAGTGAACAGCGGTTCGGCGGCAGGCGAGGGCGCCGCGGGTTGCGCACACCCGGCGGCCGCGAACAGCAACAGGGCGGCGAGCGGGGTCGCCGGCGTCGTGGCGACGGACGTGCGTACGGCACCTTCGATGCGAGGTCTATCCATGTTGGTGGTTCCGTTGGAAGGGACGGGGCCCGAGACACCGTCGTTGGGGGGCTGCCACCCGGACACGCCGGGAGGCAGGCCGGTGACCCCGACATCGCTGGGGTGGGTCGCAAATCCGGCGGGGCCTAGACAATCACGAGTGGGAGGCGGTGCGCAAGCGCCACCCGACGCGACCGGCCGATCACTGGGGGACGATGATCTCGCAGGGGAACTGGAAGTCGATCATCGTGTTCGCCGGTTGCCGCCATTGCGTGCAAGCGGTACCCGTGAGCTCGAGCTGGGACTCGGTCGTCATCTTCCAGCCGTTGGTGTCGTCGAGCGGGATGTCCGTGCCCTGGATGAGGACGTGGGCCTTGACGAGCAGCTGGAGGTTCACCTTGAGGGCCTTGCCGTTGACGTTGTTCAGGTCGAAGATGCAGCTCTTGACGCCGGCCAGCGCCGCGGAGATCTGGTTGACCAGGTCGGCCTGGTTCGTGATGTTGGGCTGGTACGGCTTGGTGGGACCGGCGGCGGTGGCGTAGGTCCCGATGGTCTGGCCGCGCATCATCGGTTTGCCGGTGGCCATGAAGGATCGGGTCCATCCGCCGGCGGCGTCGTCGGCGGGCGCGCCGGTGTTGAAGCACTGATCGTAGAAGTCGTTGATCGAAGGGTTGGTGCCGCGCAGCGGGGCCAAGGTGGGCTCGCCCGCGCCCGCGTTGGCGAAGGCCTGAAGAATGCCCGGCGCGAGGGTCTGGATCGAGGTGGCCATGATCCCGAAGACGATGGTCGTGATGCCGGCGGCCTTCAGGGTCTGCAGCTGTCCGACCACGCCATCGGGCGCGCAGAGCTGGTTCCCGTCGCCGCAGTAGTCGGGCTCGCCGTCGGTGACGAAGAGGACGTACTTGTCTCCCGGGGTGGTGTCGGTCATCAACTCCTTGCCGACGAGGCCGAGGATGAGCTCGGTCGGGGTCTCGAACTTGACGCCGGGCTGGGTGCTGTTCGGTCCAGGTTGGAGGGAGTTGTAGAGGGTCGAGATGGCGGCGTAGTTCATGAGGGCGGGGGCCACCTTGTCCATGATCGGGCAGGTGCCCTTGTAGCTCGGATTGGGGTTGGTCCCGCAGATGGTGGTGAACCCGAACCGCACCTCCTTCTCCAGCATCTGGACCACCGGGAGGACGCCATTCTTGAGCTTGGTCCAGCTGGTGTCGTTGACATCGGGGCAGCTCGGCTCGGCGTTCGAGGTCGAGATGCAGTCGAACATGCTGCCCGAGCGATCGACGACGACATAGACGGTCGGGTTCTTGGGGACGAACGTGTAGGATGCCTCCTGGCAGATTCCACCGTCCGTGTTGCTGCTGATGAGGGCCTTGCCTCCCGTGCCGGAAGAGGCCGAGTTCCCGCCGGAGCCGATTCCGGGAAACGCGCCCATGCCGCCCGTGGAGGTCCCGAAGGTGAAGCCGCCGGTGCCGGAGCCGCCGCCCGGGGTCGATACCTTGGCGCAGCCGAGGAGCAGGACGAGCCACGCCGCGGCCCCGAGACAGGCCCGCCGTCGGCGTTCGCCGGAAGTGCGGCGGATGTCAGGGGCGCTGGGCGACGACGCCGAGGTCGACTGCAACGGCGCCAATCGGTGACGCGAAGGCGGGCAGGGCAGGGTGGAGGGTGCTGCGGACATGACGGGGGACCTCCTCGAATGGAGCGCTGGGGGGCGCGGGGGGGAGCTGAGGGTGGGGGGGGAACTGAGGGTGGGGGGTGGAACTGAGGGGTGGGAGGGTGTCGGTCAGCGGATCGCGGGACCGGACGCGGGGTCGGCGAGGTGCCGAAGCGGTCGCCGACCCGGAAATTCACTATATAACGGCGGGCTTCGGGTCGGGCACAAACTGGCATTCCGCTGGCGCGGGCGTCCATTCGTTGTGCTATTCGTTTGCCCGACGGTCCTCACCCCCCCAATCCCCCCAAAATCCTCCGGAGGTTCGTGCATGTCCTCACTCACTCGTGCGCGCGGTGTTGCCGCGCCGCGTAGCGCGCGCGGTTGCGTCGCGGCGTCGAGCTCGGTCGGGCTCGCTCTGGTGTCCCGCGTCGGGCTGGCGGCGCTGGTCGGCGCCGGGCTCCTCGGTGGCTGTGGCACCCCGGGAACGCCGGTGGCCACCACCGTGGGCGCGCCGGCGGGCTCGGCGCCAGCGGCTCCCGGGCCATCGAACGTGAAGAAGCACGCCAGGGGCGAGAACCCCTTCGTGGGCGTGAAGTGGTGGGTGGATCCTTATGGCCAGGCGCACCTGCGGTCGCTCCGCGCGCAGAAGACGGATCCGGAGCTCTCGGCCTTGCTCGACAAGATTGCCCGCAACGGTGGCGCCGACTGGGTCGGTGACTGGACGCCGTTCGTCGAGAACTGGGTCAGGAAGCGCATCGCCCTGCTGGAGAAGGCGGGTGCATTGCCCTTCTTCGTGGCCTACGACATTCCCCAGCGGGATTGCGGCCTCTATTCCAAGGGAGGAGCCGGGGGCGGCCAGCAGTACCGCGAGTGGATCTCGGCGTTCGCGCGGGCGATCGGCGACCACAAGGCCGTGGTGATCCTCGAGCCCGACGCGTTGCCTTCGCTGACGAAGTGCCTCTCCCCGGAGGATCAGCAGCTGAGGACGTCGCTGGTGAAGTTCGCGGTCCACACCTTCGAGGCCTTGCCCCAGACCTGGGTCTACCTCGATGCCGGACACTCGGCGTGGATGTCGGCCGCGGAGATGGCGCCGAGGTTGAAGGCGGCTGGGATCGACGAGGCAGATGGCTTCTCGCTGAATGTCTCGAACTATCGGCCGACCGCCGAGCTCCTGGCCTATGGCAAGAAGCTGTCCGGGCTGCTCGGTGGCGCGCACTTCGTGCTCGACACCGGTCGAAACGGCAACGGGGGCCCGGACGCGGCCATCGACAGTGAGGCGTCGTGGTGCAACCCACCGGGCCGCGCTCTCGGCACGGCGCCCACCACCGACACCGGCGAACCTCTGTGTGACGCGTTCTTGTGGATCAAGAAGCCCGGCGAGTCCGATGGCGAGTGCGGGGGAGGTCCGAAGGCGGGAGCTTGGTGGCAAGAACGCGCCATCGAGCTCGCCAAGAACTCCAAGTGGTGAAGGGCGAGCGATGGGCGCGATGTCGGAGGACCGTGTGGTGAGCAGGGAGAGAGGCCTCGTCTCGATGGACGGACTGGCCACCCGGCGGCGGGGATTGCCGCGCTGGTGGAGCTGGTGCCTGGTGGTCGCGATGGGAAGTTGTGGCCCGAGCAGCGCCGTTCCCGACGGGACGGGCGGGGGCAGCCAAGGGAGCGGAAGCACCACCGGGGCCACGGGCGGGCACTCCGGAACGGGAGGAGGGGGCGTCGTCAACCCTACCGCCGGCACGGGAGGTGGGGCTTCCGTCAATCACGGCGGCGGGTCGGGGGGCGTGAGCCCGGGCGGCAGCGGTGGTTCGATGGGTGCGGGCGCCCGAGGCTCAGGGGGAAGTGACGGCCCGGGAACCGGTGGGGCCGCGGCGGGCAGCGGGAACGGTGTGGGTGGCAACGGTGGTGGTGCGAGCCAGGTGTGGCGCTGTCCGGCCGGGACCTTCAGCGGCAACCCGATTCCGGCTGGCGCGGTGCCGACGCGCATCGTGGGCGCGCCGCCCACCGCCGACGCCTTCAACATGTACGCCTTCGGGAACGTCGAGGGACCGGTCTGGCTGGGCGACGGACTGTACTTCAGCGACATGAAGAACGGGGACCTTCCGCCCTCGCGGATCCTCAAGATCACCGAGTCGGACGTGGTGTCGATCTTCATCGCAGACTCTGGCTCGAACGGCCTGGCGGTCGACATGGCCGGCAACCTGGTGACGGCCAACCACGGCAAGCAGGGCATCGTGCGGTTCCACATGCCCGACGCCACGCCCACCACCCTGGTGTCCACCTACAACGGCAAGCCGTTCAATTGCCCGAACGATCTCGCGATTCGCAGCGACGGAACGATCTACTTCACCGATCCGACGCACCAGAACGAGGCCAACCCGCCCCAGGGGGGGCCCTCGCAGGGGACCCGGGTCTATCAGCTCTTGCCGGGGGCGTCGACCGCGACGGTGATCACCGATTACATCAACCAGCCAAATGGGATCACGCTGTCGCTCGACGAGCAAACGCTGATCGTCGACGGGGGCGACGGCGTGAAGAAGTATCCGATCACGGGCGGAGTGGTCGCGAGCACCGGCACGCCCTTCGGTCCCCCCGACGTGACCAACATCAACACCGACGGGATGGTGCTCGACTGCGCGGGGAACCTCTACGTGCCGGTGGTGAGCAGCACCAACCTGTTCGTGATAGCCCCGGACGGCACCAAGCTCGGGACCATCGTGGTGGATGGCCCGAGCGCGGTCACCAACGCGGCCTTCGGTGGCTCCGATCACCGGATGCTCTACATCACCGGACAGGGCAACGACATGCAGCGAGGCGTCTTCAAGATGCACATGAACTTCCCGGGCATGCCGTACTAGCGCCTTCGGCGCTCGCGGGAAGGGGCGGACCCCTCCCCGCGGGCCCCTCCCCGGGGACGACTCGGGCCCGGATCTGCTCTGCTGGTGCGGTCTCCGGTGGGCAAAGCCCACCTCCGATCCGCCGCATGGAGGGACGTGAACGCGGGGAGTTGAGCCCATCCGAGAATTGGGCTTCGCTCCCTCAGACGAGGAGCCTCAGGTATCGCGGACGGGAATCGACCTGAGCTCGTCTGGATCTCGTGAGGGAGGCGGGTTTGTGTTACCAAGGTCCGGAGGGAGGAATCATGGCCGAGCACGAGCATCGATATTCACCCGTCGCGCCTTACCTGATGGTTCACGACGGAGGGGCCGCCATCGAGCACTACAAGAGCGCCTTCGGGGCCGAAGCGTCGGAGCGTTACGATCACGCGGGCAAGGTCGGGCACGTCACCCTGCGTATCAACGGCGCCGACGTCATGCTGTCCGACGAGTTCCCCGAGCACCGCGACGTGGTGGGGACGCTCTCGCCCAAGACCCTGGGGGGCACGACCATCACCATCTCGCTGGCGGTCGATGACGTCGATCGTTGGTACGAGCGCGCCATCCGGGCCGGGATGTCCGCGCTTCGTCCTCCCAAGGACGAGTTCTATGGGAGAAACGCCAAGATGCGCGATCCATTCGGCCACGTCTGGAGCCTGACCGGCCCGAACAAGGACCCCGGCAAGAAGGGCTGAGATCCGTCCGAAGAGTCCCGCCGGGCCGAGGCCGCCCGCTATTCAGGCGAGCGAAGCGCGGCTTTGCCGCGCGGAGCGAGAGGGGTGCGGGGACGTGCGAGCAGCACCCGATTCGATCGCCGCGCGGGACTTCCGAGCGGCAGCGAGCCACGTCCCCGCTTCATACATCGGGCCCCACTTCACCTGGCGATCAGAACTTCACGTGGACGCGGGCGAGGAGGAGGTTCTCGGTCTTGCGATCGGTCGCCACCTTGGTGGTGGCATCGGCGGCACCGCCGTCGGTGAAGAAGGTCTGCTCGAAGTTGACCAGGAAGCGCAAGGTCCGCGACGGGCTGTAGACGAGCGAGCCTGTCCAGCCCTCGGCCTTCGAGACCACCGCGGTGGGGTTGGCATAGCCCTTCGCGTAGCTTCCTCCGGCGGGGTTGGACTTGTCGAAGGTCTTGTCATCGATCTGCAGCACGTCGTAGCGAGCCGCGATCTCGAGCGCTCCGAGGTGGCCTGCCGCCGGATCGAAGGGGTGATCGGGCGTGGCGCCATCGTAGGACGCGGTGCCTCCGAGCACGTAACTGGCAGTCACGTGATAGGCGGTGTTGGTGAGATCGGCGGTGCTGTTGCCCCGCTGCACGCCCTGCTTGGCCCAGACGTATTCCCCCAGCACCCCGAAGGACCCGAGGTAGTAGTAAGCCTGCGGATTGAGGTGGGTCTCGCGCAGGTGCGCGAAGGTGGTCTGCGCCCCCGTCGTGTCCGTGGCCGGGCCAACCGCGTAGGTGAAGATGCTGAGCTGACCGGCGGACCGATAGGTGGGAACCAGCGACACGCCGCCGTTGACCGGCGGGCGACCCTTGCGGTTGCCGGTGCTGACGGCGAAGCCGAGGCCGAGGCTCCCCACGTCGGGGAGGGTCTTGAGGGGCTGCAGCAGGAGCCGTCCGATGAAGTCCTTGGCGTGGTCGGTGTCCCCGTCGGGAGAGCTACCGCCGCTGTTGTTGGCGTTGTCGGGGAATCCATCCCAGAACCCGAGGTTGTAAGTGACGATGCCGCCCGCGATCTCGCCCCACAGCGCCGCACCGATGTCCCGGCCGGGGGTCAGATTCTGGTCGAGCGCACGCTCGAGGAAGGGGAAGCTGCCCTCGGACTGTAACCGCTCGAGGCCGAGCGGGGTCTTCTGCTTTCCCACCCGCAGCCGCAGCCACGGGAACGGGTGGACGTCGACGTACGCGTCGAAGATGGTGGCGGATGCCCCGGCAAAGTCCGGGCTGAAGAGAAAGTCCGCGAGGCCCACGAGCGTGCCGCCAACCTCAGGGCGGAAGCGCCGGATCAAGATGCTGTCGCTGTCGTTGAAGGCGACGTTGTTCGAGACCGTGTCGTTGCCGAAGTACCAGCGGGTATCGAGCTGCAGGAGGCCGCGCACCTGCACGAACGTCTGCTTGTCGGCGCTCCGCAGGAAGAACCCGCTCTCCGCGGCGTTCACCACCGGGGTCTCCTTGTTCCTGGCCTCGATCTTCTCCTCGAGGAGCTCGAGCTTGCGATCGGTGATCCGAGCCAGCTGGTCAGTCTCGTCGAGCCGGCGCGCGAGCTCGGGTGAGACCGCGAGGCCAGGGGCCGATGGGGGGGAGGCGGCCGGGGTGGGGATGCTGGTGGCAGGGATCTCCACCGCGGTCGGGGGTGGCGCGGCCTCGGGTGCCGCCTGAGCGACGCTCAGGGGCTCCTCGGCCCTGACGGCGCCCAGCCCCGGCCCCAGCATCAACCCGACGGCCACCGTGGCGAATGCGAGCGATCTCTCGAAGGGCGAGGGGGAAGGGCGGCGATGGACCGCCGGATGGGGGACGAGGGCGGGCACTACGGTCGTGTCGGTCATCCAGGTTTCTCCTCGGGATAGTTCGCTTCGGGAAGTCTTAGGGGTCATGGCCCGCCGCCTGCGCCGCCCTGATCACCAGGGGCTCCCGCCGCGGCCCCGGCGCCTCCGGCCCCGCCCCCGCCCGCGCCGGCCCCGCCGGCCCCGGCTCCTCCGCTGGTTCCGCCGCCAGCTCCGCCGGTGGCGACGGGCGCTCCCGCGACCCCGCCGTCGGGCTGGCTCGTGCTTCCACCGTTCCCGGCTGCTCCTTTGCCGCCTCCGCCTCCGACGCCTCCGCCTCCGACGCCTCCACCTCCTCCAGCACCCGCGAAGGTGAAGGTGGTTCCGGAGTCCTTGCACGAGAGTCCCATCGACGTGCCAAGCAAGATCAGAATCGCGTATGTCCGCATCGGTTCCCTTTCGGCGAGCGACCGTAGCGGAGCCCCGGGGGTGTGTCAATGAAAAAGACAAATGTCTCTAATGAGAGATGCGCCCTGCCCGGGGTGGCTGGGTCGGCCCTCGACCGACGGCTTCCCGGATGGGAGGCCGCGTCGGCTCAGTAGGTGTTGAAGTACGCGAACGAAGCGCCGCCGGCCGATGCCTGCATGCAGAAACCGCCATTGCGAGGCCGGGGCAGGGGGAATGTTCCGCCGGCCACGCAGTCGATGGGGGCGGCGTTCACGGAGAAGGTGCGCGGCGCCTGAAAATTTCCACAGACGAGCCCGGTGATGGTCGTCCCGACCACTTCATCACACGTGGCACCGGTCCCGAGGGTCTGCGCGGTCCTCACCGGCACCTGGCCCGGGTTCGCACACAGCCCGGTGCACGGTCGAGGCGGACCCGCTCCGCCCATCCCGCCGCTGCCCATGGTTCCGGCGAGGCCACCGATCCCGGCGCCACCTCCGCCGGTTCCCACCCGCCCCCCAGAAGCGGTGGCACCGCCGCTGGCCGGAGCCCCGGCGGAGCCACCGGTCCCTCCGCGGCCACCACTCCCACCGGCTCCGCTGCCCGCTGCGCCCCCGCCTCCCGGTCCCGATCCGCCGGTCGCCGCGGTGGCGCCTCCGTTCGGTTGCGACCCTCCTGCTCCTCCGGCTGTTGCTCCTGCCCCTCCGGTGGCTCCAGCAGTCCCCCCGGTCCCGCCTTGGCCGGCTTGGCCGCCGGCTCCAGCCGCTGCGCCTCCCGCGCCCACCGGGTCTCCACCTCCACCGCCACCTCCCCCTGAGCCTCCGCTTGCAACCCCGGCGCCGTCGGGGGCACTCGGTCCGCCATCGAGGCGCACGAAGAAGGGCTCGGGCCCCGCGCACCCCACGATCAACGCCGCCCCGCACAGCAGGAGGGTCGCGAGTCGCCGCTCGGGGATTCGCACGACGTGGAGGACCCGAAGATTGCGATTCACGGCCATGAACGTAGGCCTCTTGCGGGACACGGGAAGGCCTCCCCGGGGGATCGGCGGATCGCCTGTGCGACTTGAGGCGACCTCGGACCGGCCCCGGTGGCCTCCGGCTAGCGGAACTCCTCCATGAGGGCGTCGAGGGCAGCGCTGCCTGGACAGAGCTTCTCGTAAGGAATGCGGGACATCGGCACATCGGTGGTCGCGTTCAGATCGTGCATGTCCGGGGTGCCGGTCTCGAGATAGAGCAACCCGGTCGGGACCTCGCCGCGCTTCTGGATGGCCTGCAGGGTGTCCGCCACCGCCTGGCGGTTGGTGAAGTCGTAGCTCTCGGGGACCTTCGAGAGCCGGAGCTGGCTGCCATCGTGGAGCATGACCTCCTCGACGCTGCCCGGCGGATAGGACGCGGTCAGCTCCCCGGCCGGAGGGACGAAGTCGGCCTGCAGGACCTGGAGCAGGTGCTGCCGGGTGTGCAGGTAGCTCTTGGTCGACCCCGGGTGATCGTTGAAGGTCACGCAGGGCGAGATCACGTCGATCAGGGCGAACCCGTGGTGGGAGAGCCCGGCCTTGAGCAGCGGCACGAGTTGCTCCTTGTCCCCCGAGAAGCTGCGCGCCACGAAGGTGGCGCCGAGGCTGAGCGCCAGCATCGCCGGATCGATCGGGCTCTGTCGGTTGGCCTCGCCGCGCTTGCTCTTGGTCCCGAGATCCGCCGACGCCGAGAACTGCCCCTTGGTGAGGCCGTAGACCCCGTTGTTCTCGATGACGTACAGCATGTCCACGTTGCGCCGGATGGCGTGGGCCAGCTGTCCGAGCCCGATCGACAGCGAGTCACCGTCTCCCGAGATCCCGATGTACGCGAGGTGCTTGTTGGCGGCGGCGGCGCCGGTCGCGATCGAGGGCATGCGCCCATGGGCCGAGTTGAAGCCGTGGGCGCCGCTCACGAAGTAGGTGGGGGTCTTCGACGAGCAGCCGATGCCGCTCAGCTTGGCGATCATGTGCGGCGGCATGTCGAGCTCGTAGAACGCGCGCACGATGGCCGCGGTGACGGAGTCGTGCCCGCAGCCCGCGCACAGGGTGGACATCGCGCCTTCGTAGTCGCGCAAGGTGAGCCCGAGCGCGTTGGGGCGGGCGTGCGGGTGCTGGACGACCGGCTTCTTGATCGAGGCCATGGCTCAGTGCTCCACCTGTGAGAGGACCCCGTCGACCACGTGACGGCTGCTGAGCGGGAAGCCCCCGTACACCAGGATCGAGCGGAGCTTGTCCTTGGAGACGGGGGTCTCCACCGTCAGCAAGGTGCGCAGCTGGGCGTCGCGGTTCTGCTCGACGATGAAGATGCGCTCGTGCTCGTCGAGGAAGGCCAGCACCTCGGGCCCGAACGGGAAGGCCCGGATGCGCAGGTAGTCCGCCGGGATGCCCTGGGCGCCGAGGGCCTCGATGGCCTCCCGCACCGCGGGATCGCAGCCCCCGAGCGTGATGATTCCGATCGGGCGGGTGCGGGCGGAGGTGGAAGTGGAAGACGGCGCGGGTGCATCGAGCCGCACCGCCTTCGGGACGGCGTGGGCGGCGGCGCCGTGCTTGCGCAGCAGCCGATCCATCACCTCCTGGTACTCGTCCGGGATCTCGGTGTAGGTGCCGAACCGGTTGTGGCCAGACCCGCGCGTGAAGAACGCGCCCTTGGAGCTCACCCCGGGCAGGGTGCGCGCCGCAACCTGATCCGCGTTCTCGTTCGAATAGCGCGCGAAGGGTGCCGCCGCGGCCTCGAGCTCCGCGGCCGTGAGCACCCGCCCACGATCCGGCCGGTAGCTGTCGTCCCAGCGCAGGCGCGGGCAGACCCAGTCGTTCATGCCGATGTCCAGATCGGACAGCATCATGACCGGCGTCTGGAAGCGCTCGGCCAGATCGAAGGCCTCGATCGCCATGGTGAAGCACTCGTGCGGGTTGGCCGGGAACAGCAGGATGTGCTTGGTGTCCCCGTGCGAAGCGTACGCGCAGGCCAGGATGTCCGACTGCTGCGTGCGGGTCGGCATCCCGGTCGAGGGCCCCGTCCGCTGCACGTCGATGATCACCGCCGGGATCTCCGCGTAGTACGCCAGGCCCAGGAGCTCCCCCATCAGCGAGATCCCAGGTCCGGCGGTGGAGGTGAAGGCCCGGGCCCCGTTCCAGTTGGCCCCGATCACCATCCCGATGGCCGCCAGCTCGTCCTCGGCCTGAAGGATGCAGTAGTTGTTCTTGCCGGTCTCGGGATCCTTGCGGTAGTCCTCGCAGAACCCCTTGAACGCGTCCATCACCGAGGTGGCCGGGGTGATCGGGTACCAGGCGGCCACCGTGGCCCCGGCGTACAGGCACCCGAGGGCGGCGGCCGTGTTGCCATCGATGAGGATGCGGTCGTCGCTGGCCGGCTGCTTCTCGAGGCGGAAGGGCAGCGGGCAGTCGAGGTGGTCGCGCGCGTACTCGAACCCGGCGGCCAGGGCCCGGTGGTTCGACTGCATGAGGGCCTTCTTCTTCGAGAACTTCTCCTCGAGCATCCGATCCACGATCCCGCGATCAATGTCGAGCAGCGCCATCAGCGAGCCGAGGTAGGCGATGTTCTTCATCAGGATCCGCTCGCGCGGCTCCTTGAAGATCTGGTTGCACATCGCGGCCAGGGGAACCCCGAGGAAGGTCACGTCCGGGCGCAAGAGCTCGGGATCGAGCGGCCAGGATGAATCGTAGAGCACATACCCCCCGGAGCGGACCTCCTTGATGTCGCGGGCGTAGGTCTCGGCGTTCATCGCCACCATCAGGTCGTAGTCGAGCGCGCGGGCGGTGTGGCCGCTCTTGTTCACCCGCACCTCGTACCAGGTCGGCAGGCCCTGGATGTTGGACGGGAACAGGTTCTTTCCCGAGACCGGGATGCCCATGCGGAAGATGGCCTGCATGAGCAGGCTGTTCGCGCTGGCGGAGCCGGTTCCGTTCACGTTGGCGAGCTTCAGCGAAAAGTCATTGGTCCGGACTATTCGTTCTTGGTGCACTGGCTTTGCCCCGCTTGAGGAAGGATGAGCTCGAACTTTTGCATGTCCCAGGCCGCCGTCGGGCAGCGTTCGGCGCACAGGCCGCAATGCACGCATACGTCCTCGTCCTTCACCATCACCCGCCTGGTCTGTGGCAACCCGGTCGAGACGTAGAGCGCCTGCTCGCGGTTCTCCGCCGGGACCGTCAGCTTGGTGCGCAGCGCCGCCTCATCCGCCTCGGGCGTGATGGTCAGGCACTGCACCGGACAGATGTCGATGCAGGCGTCGCACTCGATGCACTTGTCAGCGGTGAACACCGTCTCGATGTCGCAGTTCAGGCACCGCTCGACCTCGCGCGCGGTCTGCTCCACGTCGAACCCCAGCTCCACCTCGAGGTTCAGCTTGGCGAACCTCTCGCGCAGGTCCACGTGCTTCATCTTCGCGCGCTCGACCGGGTTGTAGTCGTTGCTGTAGCTCCACTCGTAAAGGCCCATCTTCTGGGTCAGCAGGTTCATCCCCTGCGCCGGCCGCGCCGTCACCGGCTGTCCCTGGCAGTGGTTGTGGATGGAGATGGCGGCCTCGTGGGCGTGGGCCACCGCCCAGATGATGTTCTTGGGCCCGAACGCAGCGTCGCCCCCGAAGAACACCCCGGGCAGGCTCGACTGAAAGGTCACCGGGTCGACCACCGGCATGCCGTGCTTGTCGAGCTGCAAGCCGAGCTCGCGCTCGATCCAGGGAAAGGCGTTCTCCTGGCCGATCGCCAGGATCACGTCGTCGGCGGGGATGAACACCGTCCCGACCACCGTCGACCTCGCGCCCCCGCGCCCGTCGTCGGCCCACTCGAGGCGCTCGAACTCCATGCCGGTGAGGTGCCCGCCTTCCACCACGAACCGCTTGGGGGCGTGGTTGGTGACGATCTCGATCAGCTCCTCCTCGGCGTCCTCCAGCTCCCAGGGCGAGGCCTTGAAGAACTGGCGTCCGCGCCTCGCCATGACCTTGATGTCGGTTCCGCCGATGCGGCGGGCGGTCCGGCAGCAATCCATCGCGGTGTTCCCGACGCCGATGATGATCACGCGCTTGCCGATCGCCTTGATGTGCTCGAAGGCCACCCCCTCCAGCCAGTCGAGGCCGATGTGGATGCGCGCGGCGCCCTCGCGTCGGCCCGGCAGGTCGAGATCCTTGCCGCGCGGCGCGCCCGAGCCCACGAAGATCGCATCAAACTCGCTGCGCATCAGGGTCTTGAGGCTGTTCACCGGCGTCTCGTAGCGGATGTCCACGCCCATGCCGAGGATGGTGTCGATCTCCTGGTTCAGCACCGCCTCCGGCAAGCGGAACGAGGGGACGTTGGTGCGCATGAGCCCGCCTGGCTTGGCGTTCTTCTCGAACATCACGACCTCGTACCCGAGCGGCAAGAGATCGTTGGCCACGCCGAGGGAGGCGGCGCCGGCGCCGATACAGGCCACCCGCTTGCCGTTCTTGGTGGCCGGCGCGGTCGGCAGCCGCGCCGCCACCTCGGCGTCGTCGCGCAGGTCCGCGGCCACGCGCTTGAGCCGGCAGATGGCCACCGGCTCTTGCTCGAGGCGCCCGCGGCGGCAGGCGGGCTCACACGGTCGGTCGCAGGTGCGACCGAGGATGCCCGGGAAGATGTTCGACTGCCGGTTGACCAGGTACGCGTCGGAATAGCGTCCCTGGGCGATGAGCCGGATGTACTCCGGCACGTTGGTGTGGGCGGGGCACGCCCACTGGCAGTCCACGACTTTGTGGAAATAGCTCGGGTCGCGCGTGTTGGTGGTTTTCACGTGGGGGCTCCGGACAGACGAGGGGACACCGGGGGCGTCGCCATGGCGAGTCGGGGCGGGGCGGGCGACGGGGCCTGGCTGGAATGACACGCCCGGAAGAAAAAGGCAATGACGCGTCGGTGGGGCGGGCCCAGTTGGGGCGTGGCCCCCGGCCGTCCGACGCTGCGGGCCGTGAGCGGTGTCATCATCTGACAGGGGAGGTGGCTCGCTGCCGCTCGCACGTCCCCGCGCCCCTCTCGCTCCGCGCGTCGCTCCGCGCGTCGCTCCGCGCGGCGAAGCCGCGCTGCGCTCGCCTGAATAGCGGGAGGTGAACAAGAGTTCATGGCACTGGCACGACCGAGCCCGGCCCAGTTTGAGTGTTCCGGGGGGCGCTTCACGGCTCGCCGGGGTCGTCCCGCGGCTCGCACACGAGGAGGACTGGACCTGCAGCCGTGATGGCCGCGATCCCGCTCCGTCCTGGACTGCCGTGGTCGACGTTCGAGGCGGCGTCCGGAGACAGGTCAGCGGCGAGAGAGGCGGCGAGCTGCGCCATCGTCGGCCCCCACGGTGGCTCGAGGTCCTCGATGGCCACCCGTGGTCCGTCGATCCATTCGTAGACGATGGCGTGTCCATCCGGCGAGATGCCGAGCACCCGCTGGATCATCGGACCCCCGGCGCTCGCGAGATTCCGGACGCGCTGCAGAGCCGCGGGATCCTCGTCGAGGGAGGCCGTGCGCCGCTCGACGAGGACGGTCCGCTCGAGGCGCGGGTCGTGCCGCCGGTAGAGCGTCCCCCCGCTCGCCGAGCGGCCGAGCCGGAGCTCCTCGGTACGCGCGGCGTCGGAGATCGCGGGTCCGCCGGGAGGCTCGAGACCGGGCCGGGGGGCGACCGCCGCGGCGAGCAGGCCGAACTCCGGCCCGCTTTCCGCCCCGCTCTCCGGCCACCCCCGGATCGCCTCGGCCATCTCCTCGGCCGAGGCGAACCGCTGGGCCGGATCCTTCTCGAGGGCCCGCCAGAGGACCGCGTCGTGGCGTGCATCGAGCTTTCCCGCCCCGCCGCGGGCCGCGCGCACGCCGCTCGGCGCCGGGGCGGGCTCCCCGAGGTGCTGGGCAACGATGTCCGGGCCTGGAAAGGGGAGCTGTCCGGTCAGGGCCTCGAACAGGGTGACCCCTGCCGCGTAGAGGTCGGCGGCCGGCCCGATACCCGAGCCGGTGATCTGTTCGGGTGACATGTACGCGACGGTCCCCATCAGCCCGCCGGTCTGGGTCTGACCGAAGTCCGCCAGGTGGGCCGCGCCGAAGTCGGCGAGCTTGGCGTTGCCGGCCACGTCGAAGAGGATGTTGGCCGGCTTGACGTCGCGGTGGACGAGGCCGTGGTCGTGGGCCACCGTCAATGCCGACAGGAGGTCGAGCCCCAGCCGGCGGACCACCCCCGGGGCGAGCGGAGCCGCGCGCGCGAGGCGATCGGCGAGGGTCCCGCCGGGCAGGTACTCCATGACGAACATCCCGGCGGAGGCGTCCGCATCGTAGAGCGCGACGATGTTGGGATGGCGGAGGCGACCGACCGCCTCGGCCTCGCGGGCAAACCGCTGGTAGGCAAGCCGCTCGGCGCCCGCGGCGTGGGTCCCGACCACCAGAAGCTTGAGGGCGATCTCGTGCCCGAGCAGGGTGTCCTCCGCCAGGAACACCTGGCTGGTGGCGCCGGCCCCGAGCAGGCGCAGCACGCGGAACCGCCGTTGAACGAGCCCGCCCTCGGCCCCCGCCTCGCGTTCGGGCCCCGGTCGAGGCCCCTGCAGAGGATCGCGCTGGCGCGCGGCCTGCTCGGCTCTGTCGAGCGCGAGGATGGCCGTCGGGTCCCTCGGATGTCCCGGGTGGGTCCGGTGAATGCGGGCCCCGAGGGCCGTCGCGGCCGCCGGCAGATCGAGGGCCACGAGCTCCGCCAAGAGCGCGCGCTCGGCGCCAGGCCGCAGCCGCGGATCGCGGGCGGCCCGCTGCAGCGCGCCCGCCGCCTGCCGGTGCTGTCCCAGGCGACCGAGCAGGCGCCCGAGGGCCTCGTCGGCCCTGGCGGCGGCGTGGGCGTCGCCCGCGGTCTCGAGCGCGAGCTCGTAGGCGACCCCGGCCTGGCGCAGGCGGCCGTCGGCCTCCTCCATGCGTCCCACCTCGAGGTGATCCCCGGCGCGCCGGTACGCCTCGGCCGCGGCCTTCCAGTCCTGGGCGCGCTCGGCCAGCTGGCCGGCCTCGTGGTGGGCGCCGCGCCGGGCGAAGAGCGCGGCGCTGCGGACCAGCCCGGCCCGGTCCTCGCGCGGGATGCCCTCGGCCAGCCGACGCGCCTCGTCCACCAGCCCCGCGTCGAGCGCGAGCTCGATCGCGAGCCCGGTGTCTCCGAGCTCGAGCGCGAGCGGCAGCGCATCCGCGTAGCGCCAGAGCCTCTGGTAGATCGCGATCGCCCGCGTGAGCTCGCCCCGGCCCACGGCGAGCCGGGCCGCCGCCGGGTGCTCGCCCTGGCGCACCAGGGCCGCGACCGGATCGTCCTCGACCGGCTCGTCGGTGGCGGCGCTGTCGGTGGCGGCGCCGTCGGTGGCCGGGGCGGGCGCCTGGCCGGGTTGGTTCCCTGGGCCAGCCTTGGACCCCTGGGTGAAGGTTTCGGACATGCGCGCGGGCTCCCGTTTCATGGTAGCAAGGACCCGCCATTCATGAGCACGCGTGAAGCTCCACCCCGGGTCGCGCCCGCTCGGTCGTCGCTCGCCCCCGACCCCGACGGGTCGCCGCGGGCTCCGGTCGCGAGCTCCGGGCCCGCGCTGGGCGTCCTCGGCGGCAGCGGTCTCTACGATCTCGAGGGCCTCGAAGGGCGCGCCGAGGAGGTGGTGGACACCCCGTTCGGCGCGCCGTCGGGGCCGCTCGTCACCGGTCTCATCGATGGGGTGAAGGTGGTCTTCCTGGCCCGGCATGGCCGCGATCACCGACTCGGCCCGAGCGAGATCAATTCGCGGGCGAACATCCATGCCTTGAGGCAGCTCGGCGTTCATCGCCTGCTGTCGGTGTCGGCGGTGGGCTCGCTGCGGGAAGGGATCCCCCCGGGCCACCTCGTCGTCGTCGACCAGCTCATCGATCGCACCTACCTGCGCCAGAAGACGTTCTTCGAGGGTGGCGTGGTCGGTCACGTGAGCTTCGCGGAGCCCACCTGTCCGCAGCTCGACGACGCCGTGGCCGCCGTCGCCGCCCGGCGAGGCCATCCGCTCGCGTCCCGCGAGGCGAGGAACCTCCCGCCACCGCCACCGTCGCCGTCCTCTCCGCCTCCGCTCCACCGGGGCGGAACCTACGTCTGCATGGAGGGCCCGCAGTTCTCGACCCGGGCCGAGTCTCTTCTGCACCGGGGGTGGGGGGCCGACGTGATCGGGATGACCGCCGCGCCCGAGGCCAAGCTGGCGCGCGAGGCGGAGATGTGCTTCTCGCTGCTGGCGCTGTCGACCGACTACGACTGCTGGCGCACCGACGAGGCCGCCGTCACCGCCGAGTCGGTGGTGGCGGTGCTGCGGGCCAACGTGGCGCGTGCCTCGCACATCGTGCGCGATCTCGCGCCGTACGCCGCGACCCAGGCGCGGAGCTGTGAATGCGGGCGCGCCGCGGAGCGCGCCATCCTGACCGCCCGCGAGGGCATCTCACCCGAGGCGCGCGCGCGCCTTCACCTGCTGTACGGGAGGTATCTGTGACCGACGTATCTGTGACCGACGTGTCTGTGAGGATGAGCAAGCCCCATTCCTTGTTGGTGGTCGGGTCCGTCGGGCTCGACGACGTGGAGACCCGCAACGGAAAGCGGACCGGCGTTCTCGGCGGGGCCGCCTCGTATTTCTCGGTGGCGGCCTCTTTTCTGGCCGCCCCGCGCATGGTGGCCATCGTTGGCCACGATTTTCCCCAGGGCCACAGCGCGCTCTTCGAGCGGCACGGGGTGGATCTCGCCGGCCTCGAGCGGGTGCCGGGCGAGACCTTCCGCTGGTCGGGGGTGTACTCGGCCGACTTCCTGACCCGGACCACGCTCGACACGCGGCTGAACGTGTTCTCGGACTTCAACCCCAAGCTGCCGTCGGCCTGGAGGAGCTCGGAGTACGTGTTCCTCGCCAACATCGATCCGGTGTTGCAGCTGCGGGTGCTCGAGCAGACCGAGCGCCCACGCTTCGTGGCCTGCGACACCATGAACTTCTGGATCACCGGCAAGCGTGCGGAGCTCGCGGCCCTGCTCGAGCGGGTCGACATGTTGCTGCTCAACGACGAGGAGGCCCGACAGCTGTCGGGTGAATCGAACCTTCCGGCCGCGGCCCGGGCCATTCGCAGGCTCGGCCCCTCGGCGGTGATCATCAAGCGCGGCGACGCCGGCGCGCTCCTGTTTCACGAGGGCGGCGTGTTCTCGGCGCCCGCCTTTCCGATCGAGAACGTGGTCGACCCGACGGGGGCGGGCGACTCGTTCGCCGGTGGCTTCATGGGCTGGCTGGCGCGCTCGGGGGCGACCACCCCGGAGAACATCCGCACCGCGATGATCCTCGGCTCGGTGCTGGCGTCCTTCGCGGTGGAGGACTTCAGCCTCGACCGGTTTCGCTCGCTCGATCTCGGTCAGATCCGCGAGCGCTTCGCCGCCTTCGCGGATCTGGTCCACTTCGAGAAGATCAGGCTCTGACGGGTGTCGCCGCGCCGGCTCGGATTCCTGCTGGTCGCCTCGGTGCTGCTGCTGCCGCCGGCGTGGCAGCCAGCCGCGGCCGCGGCTGGGGGTGGTGGCGGGGCCCGGTCCGACGCGCGGAAGGCGAGCGGCGCCGGGTGTCCGAGGGACCTCCCGCGCGCCGATGGCCTCCGCATCTGGACGGCCCCCGCGGCCCCGATCGCCGGCGGGCACCTGCGGGTGATGGTGGTCTCCGAGCGCCCCGAATCGATCGGTCCCGTGGCCGGCGCCGCGGTCGATCTCCTCGCGGCGCGGCTGGCCCTGGTCGCGCCGGACGGGCGGCGGCAGGATCTGTCGGCGGTGCGGCGCGGTGGCCCCCCGTTCGGGTTCGATGCCTCGGTGTCGCTCGGCGCCGCCGGAGGGTACGCGCTCGAATGGTGGCGCGGCGACAAGCTGGTGGCGTGTCACACGGTGGCGGTGGGGCGGACGGGCGGGGCGCGTCCGCCTGCGGGCAGCGGGGCCGGCCCGGGCCACGGCGCCTGGGCCACCACCCGCGCCTGGGATGGCGACACCGAAAATTTCTATGCGGCCTGGATCGAATCGCTGTTCGATGCGCCCGTCACCGAGAGCCTCGGGTTCCGCCCGCTCGCCCAGGCGCTGCGCGATCCCGCCCGGAACTTTCTCTTCGACGATCTCGGGCTCGGGGAGGACGGTGCGCCGAGCCCCGCCCCCGGCAAATCGGACAAGCCTGGCAAGCCCAGCAAGACCGCGCTCACCGCCGAGCCGGACTGCGCGGATCTCCCGTACTTTCTCCGGGCCTACTTCAGCTGGAAGATGGGTCTTCCCTTCGGCATGCGAGACTGCGATCGGGGGACCGAGTCCCGGCCGCCGCGCTGCCACGAGCTCATCACCAACGAGACGCCCCTGACGGGCGCGAGCCCCCCGCCCGGGAGCCTCGAGGCCATGAAGCGCTTCCTGCGTCTGCTCGCGAACAAGGTGCACTCGGGCAGCGCGCGGACGGCGCTCACCGACGACGATACCGACACCTATCCCGTCCCGCTCAACCGGGCGTCCCTGCGTCCGGGGACCATCTTCGCCGATCCGTACGGGCACGTGCTCATGCTGGTCCACTGGGTGGATCAGACGTCTGGCGGTGCCGCGGGCGGCGGCGGCGGCGCTTCGGGCATGCTGCTGGCGGTCGACGGGCAACCCGACAACTCGATTGGCCGCAAGCGCTTCTGGGAGGGGACGTTCCTCTACGCCAACGACGTGGTGGGCGCCGGCCCCGGGTTCAAGGCATTTCGCCCGCTGGTGGCCGCGCCCGACGGCAAGCTCACCCCGCTCTCCAACGCGGCGCTGGCGCACGACGCGCGCTTCGCGCCCTTCTCGGCCGAGCAGGCCAGCCTCGATCGCGACCGGTTCTACGCGCGCATGAGCCAGGTGATCCATCCCCGCGGGCTCGCCCCGGTCACCGCCTACGGGGAGACCCTGGACGCGCTGGTCGAGCAGGTCACGACCCGGGTGGGTTCGGTCGACAACGGAGAGAAGTTCATGCGCGAGAACCACGCTCCGGTCGTGCCCATGCCCGAGGGCCCGAAGATCTTCGAGACCATCGGGCCCTGGGAGGACTACGCCACCCCGTCGCGCGACCTGCGGCTGCTCATCGCCATCCACGTCCTCGAATCCCTGCCGCAACGGATCGTGGCGCACCCGGAGACGTTCAACCTCGGCAGCGAGAGCCCGGCCGCCGCCCGCGCCGCCATCGAGCGCTTGCACGCCACCAGCATAGGGGAGCGGGACATCTCCTACGTCCGCAGCGACGGGACGCCGCAGAAGCTCAGCATCGCGGACATCGTGGCCCGCAAGGTCGGCCTCGAGATGGCCTACAACCCGAACGACTGCGTCGAGGTGCGCTGGGGCGCCCCGGCCGGCTCGCCCGAGGCGTCTTCGTGCAAGCGCCACGCGCCCGCCGATCAGCGCGCGCGCATGGAACAATACCGACCCTGGTTCCACGAGATGCGCCGCCCCGCCCGCTGATCCGGCCGCCCGGGAGCGCCAGGGAAAAGGGCCCCACTTCATTTGCGGTACCGCGAATCATGTTCTGGTCTCGCTGTTCAGGCGAGCTCAGCGCGGCTTTGCCGCGCGGAGCGAGAGGGGCGCGGGGACGTGCGAGCGGCAGCGAGCCACTTCCCCGATACAATCGATACAATCGCCCGTCACGGTCCTTCGCGCAGGTCGGCTTGCCACAGCGACCGGTTGAAGGGATCGCACAGCCAGGTGAACACCGCGCGCACCTCCAGGTACTCGTCGATGGCGACCTCGACCAGCACGCCCGGCACGAAATCGATGGCGGTCCCCGACCAGTCGAAGCTGGGGATCCCCTTGGTGAGGGCCAGGAGCCCACCGGAGTTGCGCTTGTCCCGACAGCGCCACGCGCGCTCCATGGACATGAGGGCCGCCCGGGCGAACGCGGCGGGTGGCCGAACCTCCGTGGCGAGGGCAGGGCGATCGAGGCCGACCGCCCAGCACAGCCAGGTCAGCGCCGCCCAGTCGGCCCGGGCCCGGCGCATCAGCGCCAGCACGCCGTCGGTCGGAGCGGGCAGGCCCATCTGCTCGTCCACCCGGATCTCGACGCTCCGGGGGTCCTCGCCTTCCGGATCAGCGGCCTCTCCCTCCGAGGCGTCGCCCGAGTACTCCGCCTCGGAGAGCGTGAAGGACCACGCGCCGAGGGGCACGGGACCGTCGGGGAGCAGCTCCGTCAGGCTCGGCACCATGAACGGGACGTCGCCCGGCACCCGGGCGCAGAGCCGCTCGCGCAGGATGGTGAGGCGGGTCGCCAGGCGCGCAATCATCCGGTTGATCTCGTCGAGGCTCTGCGCAGGCGCGAGCTCGGGATCGGCCGGGCTCGCGGTCAAGGCCTCACGGGCCGGCCAGAAGTCGAACCGTGGAAAATAGACCCGCACGAAGAGTCGCAGGAACTCCGCCTGATCGGGGGAGAGCGGCGCAACCGAATCGGCGTCGCCCAGGGCCGCCTCCGGCTCACCGAGCGCACCCAGCATGAGCGCGCGGGTGACGCGGAGCTCGACCGGGTCGGCGAGGCGGTCGTCGGGCGCGGCGTCCCGCAGCAGGATGGCGGCGTTCACGAGGTCGAGGGCCGCCCGATCCGCGTGCGACAGACCCCGGCCCGCGGTCCAGAGCAAGAAAGCCGGATCGGCGCCGCGCCTCACGCCATCGAGCAGGAGCGCGAGATCTCCCTCGGCCGACTTGACCAGGGCGCGGGCCTGCTCGGCGGCTGGTCCCGGCGCGAGCGCCACCGTCCATGCCGCGAGCGCCTCCACGAGCGGGGCCGGGCTGACCGCGGCCGCCGCGGCGCGGGCCATGGCGATGACGGCCTCTAGGAAGCGCCCCTCCGCGTGCAGCTCGTGCCCGAGCGCGCGCCAGGCCTCGGGCGTGCGCGCGCCGTCCGCGAGGACGGGGCACTGTTCGCGTGTCAGCGCGGTGGTGGCGGCGGCAGAGCCGAGATCGCGGCGCGCCACCTCCCGTCCGTCGGCGTCGACGTAGCGCCACAGCCCCACGGCCTGTCCCTCGGCGCATTGGCCTTCGGTCCCGGCGATGGCCGGCAGCCGAAAGTGCGGCTCCGGACCGGCCGGCCATTCGGCGTGAGGTCCGTCCAGCACCTCGCGCGCGAAGCACGCATCGCTCCGCAACCGCCCGGCGACGTCGTAGACACGCGTTCGCCCGTGGTGCTGGCCGGCCACCAGCTCCTCCTCGAAACGCAGGACTCCGTTCATATCCCAGGATCTGCGCTTCCCGGTCGGCTGGGCCGAGTACAGGGGCACCCCGTCCTGGAAGAACCCGGTGAGCTCGTTGTACTCGGCGCTCGGCGGAACGCCACCCGGTCGCTCGGGGAACGGCGCTCCGTTGCCGAGCAGCCGCAGCCCCGAGCGGTTGTACCAGGCCTGGCCCTGACCTTCACCGCGCCGGTAGGTTTGCACCAGCTGCCACGCTCCGGGGGGCACGCAGCACACCTGCAGCGCCTCGGGGCTCTCGCCGTCGGTGCTGTAGGCGCGGTGGGTCCCGTGTGGCACGCCGTCGAGCAACGGGCCCACCCGGTACAGGGCGCCGTCCGGATGCAACCGGAACAGCGCCGCGGCGCGGCCCGCCCCGGCCCGGGCGACCACCGTCTTCGGAGCCCCATCGGGCCACCAGGCCCGGATACGCACCGCGCCTCCGGGGAGGAGGCCGAGCGGGCTCGTCAGCACGGCTCCGGCGGCGGAGGGCGCGCCACGCGGGCGGCGGTCGAGGTCGTCGCCCTCGTCGAGGGACCACGCCCCTTCGTTGGCGTCCCAGCGCGCCTGGGGCGGCACGTTGGGGGGGGGAATCACGCGTCTTCCCGGTCGTGCGAGGTGGGCTTGCCCGCGAAGTCGGGATCCACGTCATCCTCGTTGATGGGCGCGGTGACGGCGTAGCTGCCCGACAGCCAGTTGCCGAGGTCGATGGTCCGGCAGCGCTCCGAGCAGAACCGGGGCCGCGGGGGCATCATCGGATCAGCCCTGGGATCCCCTTTGGGATCCGCCCCGAACGCGCGCTTGCAGATGGGACACAGCATCGGCAGAGGGAAAAACATAGGCCGAGACGCCCACCGAATCCAGCCGTCGGCTGGATTTTGACGCAAGTCGCTGCGAGGCCCCTGCCGGCCTCGAAATGCGGTGCGGCAGGTGCGCGCGCCTCGATATCGGTGTTACTGTGCCGACCACTTGGGAGCACGGGCGTGCAGGATTCGGATGACATTCGTCGGTTGGCCGCCATCGATCGCCACGGCTTGTTGCACGCGGCGCTCGGTCCCCGACTGCACGCCCTGACCGAGCGGGCCGCCAGCATCTTCGACGTGCCCATGGCCGCGATCTCGATCGTGGGCGTGGACGCCTGCTGGTTCGTCGGCCGCCACGGCTTCGTGCTGCACACCACGCCCCGTCTCGGGACGCTCGGGGATGCGGCGCTGCGCGAGCCCGACACCTTCGTCTGTCCGGACGCTGCGGCGCTGGCCGAGCTGGGGGGCGACGAGCTGGTCTCGGGTCCGACCGCCGTGCGCTTCTATGCGAGCGCGCCCATCGAGACGCATGATGGCGTGCGCCTCGGGGGGCTCGTCCTCATGTCACCGCTGCCGCGCGGGCTCTCGCCGCGCGAGGTGCACAACCTGGCCGGGCTGGCCGCCACCTTCGGCGAGCTGTTGCTCGCGCCGGGCGCCGGCACCACGGCGAGCTGGCGGCCGCCGGTCGACGATTCGGAGGCTCTGCGCAAGCTGGCCTTCGTGATCGAGGAGCTCCCGGTGATCCTGTGGACCACCGATCTGCTGCTGCGCTTCACCTGGGCCGGCGGGGCCGGTCTGACCGCCCTGCACCTCACGGGCCCCGAGGTGCTGGATCTGTCGCTGGCGGACTTCTTCTCGCGGGATCGACACGGCGCCTTGCACATCGAGGCTCATCGCGCCGCCCTCGAAGGGCAGGCACGCACCACCGAGGCGCGCTTCGAGGATCGGACCTACCGCTGCCGGCTCGATCCCCTGCGCGACGCCAGTGGGGCCATCGTGGGGGTGATAGGTCTCGCGGTCGACGTCACCGATCGCGTTCACTTCGAGACCGCGGTGCAGGAGAGCGAGGCCCGCTACCGGGTGATCGCCCGCGCCACCAACGACGTGGTGCGGGACTGGAACATCGAGCGCGACGAGATCGCCTGGAACGCGGCGCTGTCCACGGTCTTGCGGTACCCGGGGCCACCCGAGGTCCTCGGCATCGCCTGGTGGCGCGAGCGCATCCACCCCGACGATCGCGAGCGGGTGGTGGTCGCGATGCAGTCGGCGCTGGCCGCGGCCGCGAGCGGCTGGAACGACGAGTACCGCTTTCAGCGGGGCGACGGGACCTACGCCTCGGTGTTCGATCGCGGGTTCATCACCCGCGATGGCCGGGGGCGGGCGGTGCGGATGCTGGGCTCGATGCTCGACGTCACCGAGCGCAAGGTGATGGAGGCCAAGCTCATCCAGGCCGAGCGGCTGGCCTCGATGGGCACCCTCGCCACCGGGGTCGCGCACGAGATCAACAACCCCCTCACGTACATCATGGCCAACGTGGGCTACGTGTCCGAGCGCCTGTCGCGTCCGTCCTCGAGCGACAGGGTCCTGCCCAGGTCGGCGGATGAGTCGGCCGAGGATTTGGCCGAGGTGCGCGCGGCGCTGGAGGAGGCGCAAGAGGGCGCGGTCCGCATCCGGCAGATCGTGCGTGATCTGAAGGTGTTCGCGCGCGGCGACGACGAGCGCTACGGGATCATCGACGTTCGGCAGAACCTGGAATCGTCGATCAGCATGGTCTGGAACGAGATCCGGCATCGGGCGCGCCTGGTCAAGGAGCTCGGACCGGTCCCGGACGTCGAGGGGAACGAGTCTCGGCTCGGCCAGGTCTTCTTGAACCTGCTCCTCAACGCCGCCCAGGCCATCCGCGAAGGGGACGCGTCGTCCAACCAGATCCGGGTGGTGAGCGGCACCGACGAGGCTGGCCGGGTCCGGGTGGTGATCGAGGACACCGGCGTCGGGATCGCCCCCGATCTCCTGCGGCGCATCTTCGATCCGTTCTTCACCACCAAGCCGGTGGGGCTCGGGACGGGGCTCGGGCTGTTCATCTGCCACGGCATCATCCGCGCCATGGGGGGAGACATCGTGGCGGAGAGCGAGGTGGGGCGGGGGGCGCGTTTTCAGATCACCCTGCCCCCGGCCCGGAGCGTCTCGTCGCCTCAGGTGCCGCCGCCCCGGATGGCGGGGACGTCGCTGCCGCGCCGTCCCCGGCTGCTGATCGTCGACGATGAGGCGCGCGTGGCGCAGGGGCTCGAGCGAACCTTGTCCCGGGAGTATGACGTGGTGCTGGCATACGGGGGACGGCAGGCGGCGGAGCTCATGGCGCGTGACCAGGACTTCGACATCATCCTGTGCGATCTGATGATGCCCGAGCTCGCAGGCAGCGCGCTCTTCGCCCTCATCGAGTCGACCTGGCCGCACCTGGCGGCGCGGGTGATCTTCATGACCGGCGGCGCCTTCACGGCCGAGACCACCAGCTTCCTCGAGCGCGTGCCGAACCCCCGCCTCGACAAGCCCTTCGACACCGATCGCCTGCACGCGATCATCCGGAGCATGGAGTGATCGCGCCTTCGGCGCTCGCGAGAAGGGGCGGACCGGAGCGCGGGAAGGGGCGGACCGGAGCGCGGGAAGGGGCGGACCCCTCCCCGCGGGCCCCTCCCGACGGACGACGGGAATCGGGCCCGGATCTGCTTTGCGGGTGTCTTCTCCGGTTGGCAAAGCCAACCTCCGATCAACCGCACGAAGCGAGTGAGCCTGAAGGATGGCTCTGAACCTCGAAGCTCCCGTGCGAATGAAACGCGGGCCCCGTCCCCGTGCTCTCGTCCCCTCGCCCCGCGGAGCAGGGTGAGGGAGAGGGGCCCACTTCATTCCGGGGACGGCGCTGCCAAGAGGCGAGCGTAGCGCGGCTTTGCCGCGCGGAGCGAGAGGGGCGCGGGGACGTGCG